>CAZLPS010000131.1:7434-9424 GCA_964561455.1 uncultured Opitutales bacterium | reverse complement strand
TATTTTGACGACCATCCCACGGGCTTTGGCGGCTGCTTCGACATTTACGGCGTCCTCTGCTTTGTCTTCATCCGCCAGGCGCTGCAATTGCACGCGAATGTCCACCTGCGCGAACGCAAGCTTCCCAGTCTTCGCACGCATGCGGAGAAGTACCTGCGCCTGTTGCCGGACATGGTGCGGCAGGACGGGCTCGGCTGGAATTACGGACGCGGCATCGGTGCCTACGGCCAGATGCATTGCATCAGCCTCATCCTGCAGGCCATGCGCGACGGCTGGATTACCGAGGACCAAAAGCCACAGTATTTCGACATCCTGCGCCGATTGTTCCATTTCTTCTTTGCCACCTACCTTGACCAAGAGCACGGTTATTTGGTTATTCGCGATGGCGAGCGCTCCACGGGCACCAATCATCCGACGCGCATGGCCAATTTCGACGCCGCCCGTTATCTCTGCCAATGGGCGCGTCTGGCCAAAACCATTGGCGGCCAGATGAATCCGAAGTTCACCGGGCAAAAGACCACCAGCCGCTGGATCATTTTCGACCAGTCGCACCGCAAGGAACAGGGGCTGTTTATTTACCAGGATTCGGACAGCGGTTTGCATGTCACCATTCCGCTCGTCAGCGGCGGCGCACACAAGAACAGCGATTCCCTGGCCTTCCCCCACTCGCCCGGCGTGTTCGACTGGCCGGTGGGCATGTACCTGCCCATCATGCTGCCGGAGCTGACTTTTGGCGACAAGGTCATCATTCCCTCGTTCTACGGCAAGCGCTGCACCACGGGCATGGGTTTGCGCAATGCGTTCTTCTTCAAATACGAACAACCTGAACTCGTGACCAAGGACGAGGTGTTTGCCAATGGCCTCGGCTCCTGCAAGGTGCAGTGGACGTTCCTGGGCAGCAAGATCACCAGCGAATTCATCTTCACCGTGAAAAATCAAGTGACGCTCGACAAACTGCGTTACGTGATGGCCATTAGCGCGCCCCATTCGCATTACCGCATTGGCACCACTCTGACCCTCGGGCCCGAAAGCCTGCGCTGCGAAGTTATAAAAGATGACTTTGGCGCCACTTGGGCACCCACCGAGACAGTGACGAGCAAGCCGAACTACCAGACTTACTGGGGCAGCCTGAACTACCTCCAGTTGCTCCACCGCGACCACCCCTTCGTCATGCGCCCCGGCCAGCAATACCGGCTGACCCTCCAGTTCCAACCGCATATCGTCATGGCGGACGAGTGAAGTTTTGTCGGCCGGCGATCCTTGCCGGTTTGCGAGGGGCGATTCGTAAATCCGGTTTGACAAAATCCGCCCCGGCGAACACACTTCTGGCAAATGAGTCGTACACTGACCATCCGGCTGACTCCTGATCAAGCCACCTGGCTGAAGAGCACCTCCCAAAAGACGGGCGTCGCCCAGGGACGGATTGTCCGCGATCAAATTGAGTGCGCCCGCCAATCCAAGGCGCCGCGTTTTATGCGCCTGGCCGGTGCTATTTCCGCGCCACGTGATTTGTCCACTCGCAAAGGATTTTCACGGTGAAAGGGATTGCTGACACCGGTTTTTTAGTGGCGTTCGGCAACCGGCACGACCAGCACCATGATTGGGCCCTGGCGATCGCGAGTGAATTGACGGAGCCGTTGTTAACCTGCGACGCCGTGATGGCCGAAACGGCGTTCAACTTGCGTAATGCAACGTTTGCCCTGTCCTTGATCCGTGACGGTTTGGTCTCCCCGGTTTTTTCCGTAGCCAATAATCTGGCCCGATTGGAGGCACTGGCCGGACGCTACCATGATCGCGAGCCGGATTTGGCTGATTTGTGCCTCATTTGCTTGAGCGAGGACTATCCCGACTTGCCGGTAATCACCACGGACAAGAAGGATTTTAGCGTTTACCGCCGCTTCCAACGCCAAACCATCCGCATCGTCACTCCTTGACGAACCATCCGATTTGCCGTGAAACTGCTCAACTACCTCAGACCCCGGCAATTCTG
>CAZLPS010000131.1:0-7334 GCA_964561455.1 uncultured Opitutales bacterium | reverse complement strand
GAACCATCCGATTTGCCGTGAAACTGCTCAACTACCTCAGACCCCGGCAATTCTGGCTGGTGGTGGTCGCGCTTTTCCTCGGGGAGGCGGTGTTGACCCCCGCCGACTATTTTCCAAGCGATCGCCATTGTTTTTTAACCTGGGCCCAACACCTGGCCGCGCATGGAGTTGGTTCGGCTTATCAATTGGCGACCTACAATTATCCGCCGTTGATTGCCTACCCGCTTTGGCTCTGGGGAAAAAGCTTTGCCAGCGATGCCGCCCTCGACCATTCCTTTCATTTTTTTAAGCTCTTTCCGCTGGCGTTCGATTTCGCGGCGGCGGTGGCCATCGTGCGATGGGCCGGTGATCGCCGCTGGGAAATGGCGGGTTTTATGCTCCTGGCAGCCAATCCCCTCTTTCTTTACGATTCATATTATTGGGGCCAGGTGGACGCCGTGTCGAGTGGTCTGGTTTTCTTCAGTCTGGTGGCTTCGCTGAAGGATCGTCCCGTGGTTGCCGCCCTCCTTTACTTGCTCGCCATTAATTTTAAAATTCAGGCCGTGGTGTTCCTGCCCCCGTTGGCGCTGGTTGGCTTGTGGAAATACCGCAATCCCTGGCGTTCCGCGGATTATATCCGGGCGGCGGGTTATGCCGCACTCCTCCAATTGGCGATTCTGCTGCCGTTTATCCTGGTGGGCCAAATTGGTCAAATGGCGGCGGTCATCGGGCATTCCCTCGGCTTTTACCAAGTGGTTTCCATGCACGCCGACAACTTTTGGTACCTGCTTTATGGTTCCGCAGCGTATGGGATGACTGACAATGTGAGCCTCGCCGCCGGTTTGACGGCCAAGCAGCTGGGGCTGCTCCTGTTCTGCGCATATTCCCTCGCCCTATTGGGGCCGTTTCTCCTTCGACTAGGCGCCGCCTGGCGATCCGGAAGATTGCCCGCCATCCCTGAAGACAAGGTGATTCTGCTCTTTGCCCTCATTCCGCTAGGCTTTTTCTTTTTCAACACGGAGATGCATGAGCGGTATTCCCACCCCGCCATCTACTTCGTTGCCGCCTATGCCTTTCGGACGCGACGGTATGCCTGGTTGGTGCTGATGCTCACCGCCTTTGCGTTCAATTTGGAATCGGTCTTCCGGCATTTGGCGTTGATCAGCTACCAGTGGCCGTGGTTTAACCCGCGAGTCATCGCCGCCATGTATGGGGCGCTGATCGTGGCGCTTGCCAGTTATTATTTTCGACCCGAAACCACCCCGGGCCAGGCGTCGGCGCCAGTCATGACGTCGTGATGGCCGCATCTCTCACCGGCAAGCCTGCGGCCCGCAAGGCGTCCTTGACCTGGCCAATGGTTAACGTTCCAAAATGGAACAGCGACGCCGCCAGCACGGCACTCGCCCCACCCCGCTTCACCACCTCCGCAAAATCGCTAAGTTGGCCCGCTCCGCCGGAGGCAATGATGGGCACCTCCACAGCGTCACTAACCGCCCGGGTCAATTCGATGTCGTATCCGGCTTTAGTCCCGTCGCAGTCCATGCTGGTGAGCAGAATCTCCCCGGCCCCTCTCGCCACGACCTCCCTGGCCCACGCCACGGCATCAAGCTCCGTGGGCTTGCGCCCACCATGGGTGTAAACGCGCCAATGCTTACCATTCGGCTCGCGTTTGGCGTCAATCGCCACGACGATGCATTGGTTGCCAAATTTCCCGCTGGAACGCAGCACCAGATCGGGGTCCAAGATGGCCGCGGTATTGAGGCTCACCTTGTCCGCCCCCGCGTTAAGCATGAGTCGAATATCCTCCAGGCTGCGCAGCCCACCGCCGACCGTCAGCGGCATGAAGCACTCCCCCGCGGTTCGCTCGACCACATCGCGCATAATTGCGCGCTCGTCGCTGGACGCCGTAATGTCGAGAAACACCAGTTCATCGGCCCCCTGGTCTTCATACTTCTTGGCCGATTCCACAGGATCTCCGGCATCAATGAGATTAATAAAATTGATCCCTTTTACCACCCTGCCGGCATTGACATCGAGGCAGGGAATGACGCGGATGGAAAGCATCTGTTAGTTTTGAGTTTGAAGTTTCGAGTTTCGAGTTTCGGTCCCACCGGTGCTTCGGGATCGGTTGAAGCGCTGAAACTTCCTTCCGGAAATTTCAGCCGCTTGCAAATAGCGAATGAAGCCGCCAATTAATTTGGCCGTGTCGGTCGCCAGGCCGGCGATTTGTTCAAATTCGTGCTTCGTAATATAGTTCTGATCCGCGGCCAAATAAAGGTACGTTCTGGCCTCGGCCAGCGACGCTTTGGCAATGGTAAGGAAATTGATGAACTCCTTGTTGCCCTCGCGCTCGAACCCCTCTGCGATATTGCCCGGCACCGAAATTAACGCCCGCAGTAATTGGTCACGCAGTGCAAAATCCCGTGCGAACGCGCCCCGGCGCGTCAGCGGATAAACCAATCCCACCAACTCACGCGCCTTGCGCCAGCCTTCAATATCCTCAAAGCGTTCCAAGGTACTCATGTTGAAGTCAGAGTGTCAAAATTTCTGCGTGTATCAACCCGAAACTCAAAACGCGAAACGCGAAACGCGAAACAATTTATTCCGTCGTCGCCTTCCCCGACCCCGCCAGCGCCGATTCGAGCGCATGCCAAGACAGCGTGGCGCATTTGACTCGGGCAGGGAATTTGCGAACGCCCTTCAGCGCAATCGCGTCGCCAACGCGCTCTTGCACGGCAATCAAGGGTTCGTCTCCGGCAACCAACAGCGCTTTGATGTCCGCAATTTCGCTGCGGGCCTCCGCCACGGTTTTGCCCTTGATGCGCACAGTCATCAGTGACGCCGAGGCCTGGGAAATGGCGCAGCCTTGGCCGGTGAATTTTATGTCCGCGATTTTGTCGCCATCCATTTTCAAGAAAACCGTCAATTCATCGCCGCACAGCGGGTTGAACCCTTCGCTCTGGGCCGACGGATGCTCCATCGTCCCGCGATTGCGCGGGCGGCGATGGTGGTCCAGGATGATGTCCTGGTAAAGGTCGTCGAGTTCGTCGGACATGGCAGGGAAAAAAAGAGGAAGGATGAAAGGGGGGCTGGATCGAATGGGTTTGCAGGGTTTCGGCGGGGTGCGGTTCATCCTTCATCCCTCAGCCTTCATCCTTTTATCCGAATAGTTTCCTTACTTTTACCAAGGCAGCGGTTAGCCGGTCGGCTTCCGCGCGGGTGTTGTAAAAGGCAAAGGAGGCTCGGGCCGTGCCCGGCAGGCCGAGGCGCTTCATCAGGGGCATACAGCAATGGTGCCCGGCACGGATGGCAATGCCCTCGTTATCGAGGACGGTCCCGATGTCATGCGGATGCACGTTTTCCATCACAAACGACAGGACGCCCACTTTTTCCGGCGCTTCGCCGATAATGCGAATGCCCTGCACACTTCCCACGGCCTCGGTGGCATAGGCCAGCAAATCGCTCTCGTGCGCTGCGACCGCGGCATGGCCCAATTTGGCCAGGTAATGAATGGCGGCGGCCAGGCCGATGGCACCGCTGATGTCGGGAGTGCCCGCCTCAAAACGCTCCGGCAGGCCCCGATAAGTCGTCTTCTCGAACGACACCCGTTCAATCATATCGCCGCCGCCTTGATACGGAGGCATTTTGTCCAGCACCGCTGCTTTGCCATAAAGCACGCCGATCCCCGTCGGCCCAAAGACCTTGTGGCCGGAAAACGCAAAAAAGTCGCAATCGAGCGAACGCACATCCACTTGCAGGTGAGCCGCCGATTGCGCCCCGTCCACCAATGCCAG
Source organism: uncultured Opitutales bacterium (assembly GCA_964561455.1). Classification (GTDB taxonomy): domain Bacteria; phylum Verrucomicrobiota; class Verrucomicrobiia; order Opitutales; family JABDGR01; genus JABDGR01. The sequence continues at coordinate 3,561 of CAZLPS010000131.1, read as the reverse complement.
CGCCCCGACCGCATGGGCGCGTTGAATCAAGAACCGCACCGGATTGACCGTTCCCAGGGCATTGGACACGTGCGTCACCGCCAGCAGCTTCACTCGCGGCGTCAGGAGCTTGTCGATCCCGTTCAAATCGAGTTCGCCACGGTCAGTGACGGGAATCACCTTGATGACCGCGCCCGTCGCCTCCGCCGCCATTTGCCAGGGAACGATATTGGCATGATGTTCCATGCCAGTGAGGAGAATCTCGTCGCCCTGGCGCAAATTGGTGCGGCCCCAACTCGAAGCGACGAGGTTAATGCCCTCCGTCGCGCCGCGCACAAAGACACATTCCCGCGGCTCGGCGGCATTGAGAAAGGAGGCGACAGTTATCCGGGCGCGGTCAAACGCATCGGTCGCCTCGGCGCTCAGATAATGCACCCCCCGATGGATGTTCGCGTTCGTGGCCGAATAGTAATGGCTGACGGCGTCAATGACCGCCTGCGGCTTCTGCGCGGTCGCGGCATTGTCCAGATAGACCAGCGGATGCCCGCCCACCTGCGTATCCAGAATGGGAAAATCCTCCCGCACGGCGGCAACGTCGAAACGGGAAGCGGACTTGGCCTGGGTACCGGCTTTTTTCATGATTAAACGATGAACCTAACCGAAGAAGATGGAAGTTAGAAGCTGGAAGTTGGAATGCCGGCCCAATGCTTTGCCCTTCCCTGAAAATGTTGACGGACGACTCCATGCATGGGCCAGCTCACCGCGCGCCGATGTCCAACATTCAATGTTCTCAGATTCGCGTGCCTTCTTTGCGGACAATCTTCTTGAAGGCCTGCGTGATCTTTTGCGTCCACTTGCCGGGTTTGCCGTCGCCGATGACGCGACCGTCCATTTCCACGATGGCCACCACTTCCGCCGCCGTACCCGTGATAAAACATTCGTCCGCGATCCAGGCATCATAACGGGTGAGATTCTTCTCCTCCACGGACAACTTTAGCTTCTTGGCGAGGTCAAACACCGCGCCACGGGTGATGCCCGCGAGCGCCCCAGCGGAGAACGGCGGGGTCAGCAGCTTGCCTTTGTGGACCAGGAATAGATTGTCGCCTGTGCATTCGGCGATGTAGCCCTGGTCGTTGAGCATCACCGCTTCATGAAAGCCAAGGTTCTGGGCCTCAATCTTCGCCAGAATGTTATTGAGGTAATTGAGCGACTTGATCGTCGGCGGCAGCGCGGCCGGATTGCACCGGCGCGTGGGCACGGTGATGATCTTGAGTCCCTTCTCGTAGAATTCGGGCGGATAAAGCTGAATCTTGTCCGCAATGATGATCAATTGCGGGTCCGAGCAGGTCTTGGGCGAAAGCCCCAGGCTGCCCACGCCGCGCGTAATCACAAGGCGGATGTAGCCACTTTTCAGGCCATTGACCCGGCAGGCTTCGCAAGTGGCGTCGGCAATCTGCTTGCGCGTCCACGGCAGGCTCAACAACAACGCCTTGGCGGAGTATTCGAGGCGCTCGAGATGCTCGTCCAGGCGGAAAATGCAGCCGTCATAGAGGCGGATGCCCTCAAAAATGCCGTCGCCATAGAGGAAGCCGTGGTCAAATACCGAGAGCTTGGCGTCCGCCTGGTCGTAAAACTTGCCGTTGATGTAGACTTTCATAAAAGATAAAGGGCTGACGATGACAGGCCCGGCCAGCTTTGTCCAGCCTCACAACGCAGCTGCAGCAATAGGTGGGTGGGCTCACGCGAAGCCGCGAAGCCACGAAGGATTTTCGCTGCACTCCATTGTCCAATCCGATCTCACCATTCCTTCGCGCTTTCGCGCCTTCGCGTGAACCTTTCGACCCAGGTTTTGGGTTGGTGCATTATTCAACTCAACGCAATGCCTCCAGGAGCGCCGCCAACTTCAAGTCGGTCTCTGCTTTCTCGTCGGCCGGGACTGAGCCTTCGACGATGCCGGCGCCGGCGAACAAGCGGGCGCGCGGGCCGTCCATGAGCGCCGAGCGGATGGCGACGACAAATTCGCCGTCGCCTCGATGATCAAACCAGCCCACCGTGCCGGCGTAGAGACCGCGGTCGAAGCGTTCGAGGCGCGCGATATCGGGCCGGGCGGCCTGGCGGGGCTGGCCACCGACGGCCGGAGTTGGGTGCAGGGTCGCCAACACGTCGAGCAAATGCAGGCTGGGCGGCAAAGTCGCGCTGACGGGCGACCACAGGTGCTGCACGTTGGGCAGCAACAGCAACCGGGCGTGTTCGGCGGTAACGTCTGTCAGCCCGAGATTATTCAGGCGCCGGACGATGGCTTCGAGCACCACTTGATGCTCATGCATGTCTTTCGTACGACTTAACAGCGCCCGGCCCAATTGGGCGTCGGCGGAGGCGGTGGCGCCGCGGGGCGCGGAACCGGCGAGGGCCTCGGTCAACAAATTGCGGCCCTGCAACCGCGCCAACAGCTCGGGGGTGGCGCCAATAAAACTTTGGCCGCGGCCGTTGGCCAGGGAGAAACCGAAACAGGCCGGGAAGCGCTCCCGCAAATGATTCAGGGCATCGAGGGGTAGAAACGGCGTCGCATGGGTCAGATCCAAAGCGCGGGCGAGAACAATTTTGCGGTAGGCGCCGGCGCGAATTCTGGCCAGGGCGTCTGTAACCGCGGCTTCGAACCATCCCGTGCCGCCGGTTTCGGCAATGGCGGTGGGGGTGGCGGATTCCGCTGTCGCCGCCGTTGCGGCATAGGGGAAGGCGGAGAATTTGGCGTGGGCCGCCCGCACGCGCGCGGCCAGGGCGTCCACATCCGTATCCGGGGTGACGCGAACATTGGCCACCGCCACATAGCGCCCCTGGCTGGCCGCAACCTGCCAGCGCGGGAGAAACACCGTCGCCGGGGCGAACACCCCGCCCGGCCCCGGTTCATCGGCGAAGGCAAACCCGACGAAAAAATGCGGCCCGGCCCGCGGCGTGTCCAAATCACCGATGGCAATCAGGCGCGACTGGACTTCACTTGCCCAATCCCGCACGGCGGAGAAGCGCTGAGCGCCGGCAAAGGTGCCCGATTCCACGGCGTCGGCGCCGGCAATGGCTTCGCCGACGGAAGGTTTTTCCAGATAAAAATGCAGCTCGTCGGGCGCGTAAATGGATTGGAGCACTGCCAATGGGTCTATATGCGGCACCTCGAGCGAGATGCTGCCCAACCGGGGGCGGCCGTCGCGCCGCGCTTCGTCCCGGCAAAACGCCATAAACCCGGCCAGGGCGGCCGGGTCGCGGCGGGGGAAACGCTCTTCCGGCACGCGGAGCATGGTGTCCTTTTTTTGACAGAATTAACCGAATTGCGGGAATTAATTCCATCCATTCTGTCTAAACTTTTACCTTCTCTGCTTCCGGTTTGGGAAAGAGAATGACTTTCTCACCCACCTGCGCGCCGGCGAGGCGATTGCCCCATTCCAACTGGCCGTCCCATTTCTCCACGGGCGGCTGGCCCAGCAGCGAAAGAATTTTGGCCGAGATCCCCGGGGTAACCGGGGTCAGGGTGACGGCGACCAGACGGACACTTTCCGCCAGCAGCGCCAGCGACGTCGCCACGCGGGCCTG
>CAZLPS010000130.1:0-9676 GCA_964561455.1 uncultured Opitutales bacterium | reverse complement strand
ACGGATCCGGCCAGCGCCGCGCAAGCGGCGTTGAACATCAGCACCAGCGGCACCCGGATTAACTCCATCACTGCCGTAGCCACAAGCTGGGTGCAGCAGGACCCCGCGGAGTTCGCCACCTGGATGCAGAGCCTCCCAGAGGGGCCGGAACGTGATGCGGCCATAGCACCTTATATTGCGTCACAGGCGGCCTCCGACCCGGCCGCGGCCTTTAAACTGGCTTCCAGCGTGGGCGACGCCGCAGTCCGGTACAACCTGATTGCCACAAGTGCCATGGCCTGGACCAAGAAAGATCCGGCGGCCGCCCAAGCCGCAGTAAATGCCGCGCCCATCACGGCAGCGCAGCAAAGAACCATCCTCACCGCCATTAGAAAATAGGCCCCAGAGAGGCGAAACCTCCCGTGCTGTGCTCTCAACCACTGTGGCCGGAAGAGAGATCCTTGATGATGGCGATGATCGGCAGAAAGAGTGCGATAACGATGGTGCCGACGACCACGGCCAGGAATACGATCATAACGGGCTCGATGATGGACGTGAGGCTGGCCACGGCATTGTCGAGGTCTTCGTCGTAATTGTCAGCAATGCGGTTAAGCATTTCCGGGAGCTGGCCGGTTTCCTCGCCCACGTCAATCATGGAGGTCACCATGGTGGGAAACACCTTCTGCTGTTCGAGCGGTGCCGCCAACGGCTCACCGTCGCGCACCCGGTCATGCACTTTGTCCAAGGCCTTGGCAATTACGCTGTTTTGAATGATGTCGCGGGTAATTGTGAGCGCCTGCAAAATGGGCACGCCAGAGGACATCAGGGTGCCAAATGTGCGGGTGAAGCGCGAAATGTTGGCCTTGCGGGCAAAGTCGCCCACTTTCGGGGTGCGCAGAATGACGATGTCCATGAGGTTGCTCCCAAACTTGGTGCGCAGGAACATCCGAATGCCCACAAAGGTTCCAACGATGATCGCCACGTCAATCAGGCCACTGGTGAGGGAAGACGGCGTAATTATTTTGCTGACCTTGATCACGGCGAGCGTAAGCCCCGGCAGCGCTTTGCCTTTCAGCATGTCATTGAAGATTTGCTCAAACTTGGGCACCACAAAACTCATCAGCAAAAAGACGATGCCGCAAGCCACGCACACCACGACCGTCGGATACATCATGGCCGACTTGATCTTCTTGTTCGTTTTCACCGTCTTTTCCATGAACTTCGCCAAGCGCGAAAGAACCACATCCAGCACGCCGCCAGCTTCACCGGCCTTGACCATGTTGACGAACAAGCGGTCAAAGACTTTGGGGTGCTGCATCAGGCCGTCGGAGAAATTATTGCCGGAGCGCACGTTGTCGGCCAGGCTGGTGATAACCTCCTTGAAACGAAGGTTCTTTTCCTGCCGGATCATCACTTCGAGGCTGCGGAGCAGCGGCAGACCGGCCTGCAGCAGCGTGGCGACCTGACGGGTGAAAATCGCCAGGTTTTCCTGGGAAATGACCCGTCCGAATTTCAAGCCGCCACCGGCCTTTTTGGCGGCGCCGCCAGCCGCCCCGCCTTTGGCCGGTTTGGCGCCCTCAGCCGCCATATTGGCGACCATCAGTCCCATTTGCGAGAGTTTGGCATTGGCCTCGTCTGGCGAGGAGGCTTCAATTTTGCCGGATTTCTTGGCGCCAGTGGCGTCGATGGCGCTATAAAGGAAGGTGGGCATGGAGGGGAGCGGAGAGCGGGCTGGGTTTGGGGGGTTGGGATATGCTGGCGAGCCGGGCGGCGTTGGCGAGAATATTTTGCGAATCGCCTCTCCGCCCGGTGACCCATGCAGGGGTGCACATCCCCTATTATCACGTGTATTTCAAAACTTCGTCAATTGTTGTCAGTCCGTCGAAAATGGCGCGCATGCCGTCATCCCGGAGCGTCCGCATCCCCTGCTCCACCGCCTTTTGCTTGAGGACAAGGGTCGGAGCCTTCTTCGTGATTAGCTCGCGCTGGGCGTCGGTAATCATCATCAGCTCGAACAAACCCTGGCGGCCGCGGTACCCGGTCTGGCTGCACTCGGGGCAGCCCTTCCCAAAGAAGAACTGCTTGTCCGCGATTTCCAGGGCGTCCACCCCGAGGAGTTCGATCATCTCATGGTCCGGCTCAAATGCCGTCTTGCAGGTCTTGCAGATTTTCCGCACCAACCGCTGGCCGAGAATGCCCTCCAAAGAGGCCGATATCAGAAACGGTTCCAGCCCCATGTCCACCAGGCGGGTGACGCCGCCGGGGGCGTCATTGGTGTGCAGGGTCGCCAGCACCACGTGGCCGGTGAGCGACGACTGCACCGCAATCTGGGCGGTTTCCAAATCGCGAATCTCGCCGACCATGATCTTGTCCGGGTCTTGGCGGAGAAACGACCGCAGGCACTTGGCGAAGTCCAGACCAACTTGGTGGTTGACCGCGACTTGCATGATGCCGTCAATTTCATATTCAACCGGGTCTTCGGCCGTTAGAATTTTAATGTCGGGCTTGTTCACCTCGCGCAAGGCGCTGTACAAGGTCGTGGTTTTGCCCGAACCCGTGGGCCCCGTGACAATGAAAATGCCGTTGGGCAGGTTAACCAGGTTGCGAATGCTTTCCATGATGTCCGGCGCCATCGAAAGATTCGCCAGGTCAAGATTGACCACCGATTTATCGAGAATGCGCAAAACCACGCTTTCGCCAAACGAAGTCGGCAGGGTCGAGACGCGCAAGTCCACCGGGCGGCCGGCGATGGTCATTTTAATGCGGCCGTCCTGCGGAATGCGCCGTTCGGCGATGTTCAAGTTGGCCAGCACCTTGATGCGGGAGATGACGGGTATGGCGAGGCTCTTCGGCGGCGGCGCCATTTCGTAAAGCGCCCCGTCAATGCGATAACGGATGCGGAACTGGTCTTCAAAAGGCTCAAAGTGAATGTCGGACGCCTTGTCCCGAATCGCCTGCTGCATGACCAGATTCACAAACCGGATGATGGGCGTCTCGTTCGCGAGATTCTCCAAATCCTTGTCCTTCATGTCGGCATTGGCGTTGGCGCCGACATTCGCGCTCTTGATCTCGTCCAACAGGGAGTCGATCGAGGCATCTTCCTCACCGTACGTGGCGGTCAATAATCCGTCAATGATGTCGGGATCTATGACCACCAGTTGGACTTCCTTGTTCAGCGAAAACGTCAGGTCATCCACAATGCGGTGATTAAACGGGTCCTTGGCCAGGACGGAGATGGTGCTGTCATCCATGCGAAACGGCACGATGCCGTACATGCGCGCCACCTGCGGCTTGATCATCTTTGCCACCGCATCGTCAATGGATTGGGGCACTTCCGGGAGATACTCGATGCCCAGAAAGTCGGCGACCATCTTCAGAAACACCGGGCGCTCGAGCAGGTTGGAATCCACCGCGCAATCCGCGATGCTCTTGCCGGTCGTCTCGGCCGTTTGTTGCAACTGGCCGACGTCGGCTCCGTTGACCTGGCCGCTTTTTTGCAGGACTTCGATGATGGTACTGTTGTGGTCTTCGAACATATTGGGGAGTGTTTGGGGCTGGCGCCGCGGATTTTAAAAAAGCAGGGGGGGAAGATGGGAAAACTTAAGCCTTCCCGGGGGTGGTTTCACGCACTTTTTTGCGCATTTCATCGGGCATCGCCGACTTCTCAATGGCGGTTTCACCCGTGATCAGCCCGCGGGCGTAAAGGCTCATCAGGTGGGCGTCGAGGGTGATCATGCCCAGCGCGCCCCCGGTTTGAATGTCCGAAGTTATGCGATAGGTCTTGTTGTCGCGAATGAGGGCGGCAATCGAGTCCGTCGTGATCATGATCTCGTAGCTGGCAATGCGCCCGCCGCCCACTTTCTTGCACAACGCCTGCGAAATAACCGCTATGACCGAGGAGGCCAACTGCGTCCGAATCTGGTCCTTCGTGCTGGCCGGAAAGGCGTCCACGATGCGGTCCACCGTGCGGGCTGCGCCCGTCGTGTGCAGGGTGCCGAAGACCAGGTGCCCGGTTTCCGCCGCGCTGACCGCGGCCTCGATGGTCGCCAGGTCGCGCATTTCCCCGACAAGAATGATGTCCGGATCCTGGCGCAAGGCGCCGCGAATGGCGTCGGAGAAACTCGGCACATCCACTCCCACCTCGCGCTGCGTCACGATGCATTTTTTGTGGTTGTGGTAATACTCAATGGGGTCTTCGATCGTAATGATATGCCCTTCCTCGTTTTCATTGATCCAGTTGATCATGGAGGCCAGCGTCGTGGACTTGCCCGAGCCCGTCGGCCCGGTGACCAGGATGAGACCGCGCGGACGCACCAGCAAATCCTTGATGCGGTCGGGCAGTCCCAGGTCGCGCATCGCGAACATTTTGTAGGGAATCTGGCGCAGCACCATGCCGTAATTTCCCTTGGCCTTTAACACGGACACGCGGAAACGCGCCTTGTCCATGAACGCAAACGCGAAGTCCGCCCCGCCCACCTGTTTGGCCTTTTGCTGGTGGTGGTCGGACGCGATCGAGCGCATCAGTTGCTCGGTATCTTCCGGCGTCAGCTTGGGTCCGTCCACCGGTGACATTCCACCCGACATGCGCAACGTCGGAGCCTGGCCAACCTGCAAGTGGAGGTCCGAGGCACCCTCGTCCACCATCAGGTTCAGGAGGTCATTCATTTCGTAGCTCATGGGGGAAAACTGAGAAGTGTTTTAGTGCTTGGTGCTCTAGTGCTGAGTGCGTTGGCTTCGCCGTTTTCGTCTTTAAGCAGGTCGTTGATTAAATCGTTTAGTGGAATTGCAGTCTTCGTGTTGGCAATAACTAAGAACTAGAACACTAAGAACTAAAACACTCGTTAGATTAGGCCATCGTCGCCGAGACCACTTCCTCGACGGTTGTCTGCCCGCTGGTGATTTTCCGGATGCCGTCCTCACGCATGTTGCGCATGCCCAGTTCCCGGGTCTTCTGGCGAAGCTGCACGAGGTTGGCATTCTCGTAAATCATGCTTTGCACCTCCTGGTTGACGACGAAGATTTCGAACAGCCCCATGCGACCGCGGAAGCCGGTGCCGAGACAGCGCTGGCAGCCTTCGCCCTTCATGAAGGTGGCCTGGGCCGCCTGCGTTTCCGTCAAACCAATACTGAACAATTCGCTTTGTTCCGGCAAATAGGGCTTCTTGCAACCCTGGCAAACTCGCCGCACGAGGCGTTGGGCCATCGCCGCCCGCAGGGACGCCGAGACCAGGAACGGCTTGACTCCAATGTCCACCAGGCGGGTGACCGCCGCCGGGGCGTCATTGGTGTGCAACGTCGAGAACACCATGTGACCCGTCAGCGACGCGTTAATGGCGATCTCCGCCGTTTCAAAGTCGCGAATTTCCCCGATCATGATGATATTCGGGGCTTGGCGCAGCATCGCGCGCAGGGCGCGGGCAAAAGTCATTTCCACCTCGCGGCGCACCTGTACCTGGTTGATGCCGTTCATCTGGTATTCCACCGGGTCCTCGACCGTGATGATTTTGCGGTCCGGATGGTTGATGTAATTGAGCGCCGAATACAACGTCGTGGACTTGCCGGACCCGGTCGGGCCGGTGACGAGGAAGATGCCGTCAGGCATGCCGACAATCTTTTCAAACGTGGTCTGATCGTCCGAAAAGAAACCCAATTCCGGCAGACCCAGCTTCAGGCCCTCCTTGTCCAGAATTCGCATGACAATACTTTCACCGTAAACCGTGGGCAGTACCGAGACGCGCAAGTCAATTTCCTTCTTCCCGACATGCACTTGAATGCGTCCGTCCTGCGGTATTCGCTTTTCGGACAGGCTGACGTTGGCCATCAGCTTGAGGCGCGAGGTGATGGGCGCCTGGAGCCGCTTGGGCGGATTCTCAATTTCCAGCAGCACGCCGTCAATGCGGTAGCGGACCCGGAAACGCTTTTCCAGCGGTTCCAGGTGAATGTCAGACGCGCGGCGCTTGATCGCCTCCGTGATGAGCAAAGTGACATACTTGACGATCGGGGCGTCGGATTCTTTTTCAATTTTGCCGACGTTCTCGATCTTGGCCTCCTTCTCGGCTTCCATTTCCCCCTTGAACATGTCGCCATATTGCGAACCCGCCGCCACCTCGTAATATTGCGCGATCGCGTCATCAATTTCCTTCGGGCTGGCCAAATGGGTGGTGATCGAGACATTCAGCAATTTGCTCAGGCTGTCCACCGCGTCCATGTTCAACGGATCGCACACCGCCAGATCCAGCTGCTTGCCCTCAAGCCGCATCGGAAAAACTTTGTAGCGCACCGCCATGTCCCGCTTCACCAGCTCCAAGACCTCGCTCGTTGGCGTGTTTTCCGACAGCCGGGCCAGCTCCATGCTAAACTCCAGCGCCAGGGTCTCGAAAACCTGGCTCGTCGAGATGTTATTGGCCGCCACGAGGGCATCCAATATTGCCGTCGGCTCCTGGTCCGCCGGGGTGCCCGGCTTGAGCTGGCTGCGAGCGGAGGCCACAGCCCGCGCGTTCACGATGCCCTTATCTTGGAGCAGTTGGAGTACGAAGTCGTCAGCTGAGGTCACGCCGGTAAATGCCGCTATGGGCCGGTTGGGGGGTTCGAAGGAGTGGGGGTTTTAGCGGTTGAGGCCGACCAGAAACTCCGCGTTGGTCTTGGTCTTCTTCACGCGGGTGATCAGCATCTCCATCGCTTCGGTTGAAGGTATACCTTTCATGGCGCGACGCAACGAATAAATTTTTTGCAGCTCGTCTTTGTGGTAGAGCAGCTCTTCTTTGCGGGTTCCGCTCTTCTCAAAATTAAGCGCCGGGAAAATGCGTTTGTCGGACAGCGCGCGGTCCAGATGGAGTTCCATGTTGCCGGTACCCTTGAACTCCTCGAAGATGACTTCGTCCATCTTGCTGCCGGTCTCCACCAGCGCCGTGCCCAGAATCGTGAGGCTCCCCGCGCCCTCAATGTTGCGCGCCGAACCAAAGAAACGCTTCGGCTTTTGCAGCGCATTCGCCTCGACGCCGCCCGACAGGATCTTGCCGCTGCTCGGCATCATGGTGTTGTACGCCCGCGCCAGTCGCGTAATCGAGTCGAGCAGAATGATGACGTGGTGGCCGTATTCAATCATCCGCCGCGCCTTTTCAATCACCATCTCGGCGGCGTGGACATGGCTCTCCGCCGGCTCGTCAAATGTCGAGGAAATCACCTCCGCGCCCTGTACGGTGCGCCGAAAATCGGTGACTTCCTCCGGCCGCTCGTCCACGAGCAATATAATCATGTAAACATCGGGACGATTCTCGCGAATGGCGTTGGCGATGCCCTGCATAAGCACGGTCTTGCCCGTGCGCGGCGCGGCGACGATCAACCCGCGCTGGCCCAGCCCGACGGGGGTGAGCAAATCCACAATGCGCATGGAATTATTGTCCCATTTCGCATCCGACTTGGTTTCCATCAGAAACCGGTCCGTCGGATAATAGGGCGTCAATTCCGTGAACGGTACGATGTGCGCGACGTCCTCGGGCGGTCGGCCGTTGACGCGGATAATCTTCAGCGCAAAGGGGCAGCTCTCGCCGTCGCGCGGCGGATGCGCCCAAACTTCCACCTCGTGCCCGCGACGCAGCCCCCACCGCTCGATCAGACGCTGCGGCATGAAGCAACTCAGTCCGCGCAGCCGGTAATTGTCCACCGCGTACGTCAATATGCCATTCTCCTCGTCGAAGGTGTCGAGAATGCCGGTAATTTTGATGGGTTGCTCTTTGGCGCGCGCATGTTTGAGTAAATCGCGAATGAGCTGCCGGCGCAGCGGCACCGGGGGAATCGTCAATTCGGCTTTTTGGGCCAGGGCTTCCAATTCCATCAGGCCGAACGAATAGAGTTCGTTGAAATCGAGGGGGCTGGCGCCGCCACCCGTTGCTTCTTTTGCCATCCGGTCAATCTCCTCCAACTGCCGGAGGCTTTCCCACATGGGCAATTCGCCCAATTGCAGGCTGCCCGCGTCGCTGTCGTAGGGTCGGCGCGGGGTGCCGTAAGATTTGGGTTTGAATTGCGGCTGCGGCGCGGGCTTGTGCGGCGGGTTGAATCCCCCGGCCCCGCCCCCTCCCCCACTCTGCGGCGCCGGGTATTGTTTGCCGAATTTTCCCTTTTTGAAATCGCGGTTAAATTTACCCTGCTGTTTCCACGGCTTGTTTTCCCATGGTCGTCCCCCACCTTGATTATAGCCCCGGTCGCCTCGATATCCTTGCGGCGGCGGACCATTGAAACGCGGGGCTAGGTTGTCACCTTCGGGCCGTGTTTCGGCCGAAGGTTCGCGGGCGGGCGGGCGGGATTCCGGCGCCCCGGCATTGTTTTGATCTCGTTCTTCCTGGCGCACCGGCTCCTCCCGCGTGGTCGGGGTGGAGGTGTTGAAAGTTTCCGGAGCTGGTTTCTCTTGAATGGCCGGAGGCGGCGGGGCGGCCGGTTCACGGCCAAATCCAATATGGCGCCCTCCCGGGCTCTCCGGGGTTGCCGCCGCACCCCCCTTGGTCCGCCGCCCCCGTTTCACGGGTTTGGCCGCCGCCACAGATGACGTTTCGGACTCCTCCGCGACTGGCGTGGAAGCCTTGCTCAGACTGGCGGGTTTGGAACGGCGTCCGCGCCTTTTGGGCTCGGGGGCAAAAAATTTATCATCCGAATTACTCATAGGTGGAAAAAGTGTGGGGGGAATTGGGCCGGCAGTTGGAGCACCGGCGAAAACTGAACCGCCCGCCAACGAAAAGGCGGCGGGAAATTTATCGTCAATCCGGGACGAATTGGAAAAATTAATAACCCGCCCGCGCCGCAGGTTGGGGGATGAGGAGGAGTTTAGGTTGGGGAAACACGCATTCCGGCAATGAACTGGACCAGTTGGCGGTGCAAAAAATCGAGCGAGCCATCGTTAAGCACCACCCAGTCCGCCCGCTCTATCTTTTCCCGCAGGGGCCATTGGCGGGCTTGCCGCGCGGCGACCTCCGCCGGGGTCAGCCCTCGTTTTGCCAGGCGGGCGGCCTGCAGTTCGGGGCTGGAAGCTATACAAAGTGTTAAATCGAACTCGGAGGCAAGGTTTTTTTCAAAAAGTAGCGGGATTTCCACCACCCAATCCCGGTGCGGCTCAGTTTCCACCGCTGCTTGCCACCGCGCGCGCACTTTCGGGTGCAGCAGGTTCTCCAGCCACTCCAGTTCCGTCGCGTCACCAAAAACCACCTCGGCGACCTTGCGCCGGGAAATTTGCAGCGGCGAGCCGGAAGCCGGAAGCGGGGAGCCAGGTACGGCAAGTGTGGAGTGGGCGGTGTGGAGTGTGGAGTTTGCGACTCCCCGCTCCTCGCTCCCCGCTCCCGGCTCAACTATTCGTGTCCCCCACCTCTTCACCGCCGCCGCCTTCAATTCCTCGTCCGATTCCCACAGCTCCCGCACCAGTACGTCGCTCTCGAGGACGCCAAAACCGAGTTCGCGAAAAATTCCCGCGACCGTGCTCTTCCCGCAGCCCATGCCGCCGGTGAGGCCGATGCGCAGGCCGCGCTTGGATGGTGATTGTGGTGAGGACATTAAATACCCCCGATTAGGATTCCAGCCGACCCCGCCAATAACCGGGTCGACGACTTAAATGCATCACGGCGTAAATGACCACTCTTTGTTCGTTTGCCTTCCATTGGTAGTAAAAATCCCCGGAGCAAGCTCCGGGGCATTGGTCAATACAGCCCCAAGT
>CAZLPS010000129.1:0-9716 GCA_964561455.1 uncultured Opitutales bacterium | reverse complement strand
GCACTGTGGTCGTCACCGGGGCCAATTCATCTTGGATCAATTCCGGCACTTTGGCCGTCGGTGCGGTTGGTTCCGCCGTCTTGCCTTATTCGGGTCAAGGAGGAAATGGCAGCCTGTCAATTACGAACGGCGGCAATGTCAGCGCCACCGATTTGATTTATGGCCAGCTCGCCACAAATTCCAGCCCAGCGGCCCAAAATGGCGTGGTAACTGTGGACGGCGCCGGCTCGCGCCTCGCCATTTCCGGCAATCTGACCGGCGGCGGCGATTTCTCGGTTTCCAACGGCGGCAATGTCACCGTCAGCGGACTGTTGTTGGAAAGCGGTTATAACGTGACGACGATCTCCGTTTCCGGTTCCACTTCCCAATTGACCGTGCAAGGCGCCACCAGCGTCGCGGCAAATTACAACAACGCCCTGAACGTGACCGGCGGTTCGCTTAACAGCCTTGGCGCGGACAGCAACAACGTCAGCGTGAATTTGGGCGTGAATGGCGCCACCAACCTCACTGGCAATGCCACCGCTCTCCTCACCGGCAACACGGCCACTTGGAATATTGGCAATCAAACGACGTTAGTGGGCGGACTGGTGGTGGGCAGCGCTGGCAATGCCAGCCTGACCATTGCCAATGGCGCCCGCGTCAACAATTCCGGCGCAGCCCTTAACGGCATCGCCGCGTCCCTTGGCGCATCGGCCGGGTCGCAGGGCAGCGTCTTGGTTACCGATGCGAATTCCACCTGGAATTTGACCGGCGGCAGCCTCGTGGTCGGCAATCTGGGCAACGGCACTCTGACCATCGCCAATGGCGCCAACGTGTCCGTGGGCGCGAACAGCACCAGCCATGTTCTCTTGGCGGCCGGCGCGGGCTCCAATGGTACTGTCAATCTCAACTCCGGCGGCAATTTGGCCATTGGCGGACCGAACGGCCTGGCGGCTGGCAACGGGCAATATGCCGTTAACTTTGGCGGTGGCACGTTGACCACGACCGGCAGTGATTTTAGCACCTCGCTCAACGCCACTTTAGCCAACAATACCACGTCAACCTTCAACACCGCCAGTGCCAACGCCACCTGGTCCGGCACTTTGTCGGGGAACGGAAGTTTAACCAAATCGGGCAATTTAACGCTGACGCTTTCCGGCAACAATACATTTACCGGCACCACCACCATCAGCAATGGCACACTCAACCTGGGCGACCCACTGGCGCTGCAAAACAGCACGCTTAATTACAACACTGGCGGAGGAGTGCTCACTTTCGGTAATCTAGCCGCCGCTACACTCGGCGCTCTGATTGGCTCACAAAACCTGACCCTGACCAATAATTCGGCTGGCGCCGTGGCGTTGACCGTCGGAAATAATAGTCAGGACAATACCTTCAGCGGGGTGATTTCGGGAGGCGGTTCCCTCGTTAAGGCGGGTTCCGGTAATGTGACTTTGACCGGCGCAAATTCCTATGTCGGGGACACAACAATCAGTGGCGGAATTCTAACCATCACCGCCAGCACCGCCGCCCTGGGTGGCAATTTCAGCGATAACGGCACCCTCGTCCTTAATCAAACAAGCACCAATAATTTCAGCAAAATTATTTCCGGCACCGGCGCACTGATTAAGCTCAATAGTAACACGCTGACTTTTTCCGGAAACAACACCTATGCGGGCAGCACCACGGTTTCCGCCGGGACACTCGTCGTTAATGGCTCCGGGGCGGCGATCAGCGGAGGCGGCGGGGTGATGCTGGCGGCTGGGGCCAATTTGACGATTAGCAATAATGGCACGGTTTCTTCCGGCGGCAATCTGGTGCTCGCGTCCTCCCCTGGCGCCAACAGCACGTTAAACGTCCTGAGCAATGGGACTTTAATGCTGGGTGGAACCAATGGCCTCAGTGCGTCGAATGCGAATTATGTCATAAATTTGAATGCCGCCAACCTTCTGGTCGCCGGCGCCGATTTGTCGACGTCGGTAAAAGCAAATTTGACCGGCAACACGACGACCCTGAACACCAATTCTCTCAATGGGACCTGGGCGGGCCAGCTATCCGGAACGGGCAATCTCACCAAACTTGGCCTGGGCAGCCTGATTTTCTCCGCCGACCAGACCTACACCGGTACCACCACCGTTGCCAGCGGCTCCCTGCAATTGGGTGCCGGCGGTTCCTCCGGTCTCCTCGCCGGAAATATTACTGACAACGCCTCCGTCGTGCTGAATTTTGGCGCCGCGGTAAATTTCACCAAAACGATTTCCGGCACTGGGAACGTGGCGGTGACGGGCTCTGGCAATGTCGCCCTGTCCGGAACCAGCTCCTATCAAGGAACCACCACGGTGAGCGCCGGCACCCTGACGTTTAACGGCTTAACTTTGTCACTGAGCGGCAATATTATCAATAACTCCTCCCTGGTCGTTGCCACGTTCGATGATAGCGACCTCTTGGGCAGCCTTTCCGGCAATGGCACCTTGACCAAATCCGTCAATTCCAAGTTAACCTTGTGGAGCAACAGCAATTATACCGGCACCACCCAAGTTTTGGCCGGCAATTTAATCGTGAATGGCACCAACGCTGCGCTCACCGGCACCAGTCAGATAACTGTGGCTACGGGCGCCAATTTGACGGTTTCCAACGGCGGATTGATCCGTGGCGCCATCTCGCTGGCGCCCGGGGCGAATTTGACCATTGATGGTGGCACCGTTCAAGCCGGCAACAGCCTGGTGCTGGCAACCGGTGCGGGAGAGAACAGCACGATCAATCTCCTTGGCAATGGCACCTTGCAAATCGGGGGCGCCAACGGTCTCAGCAGCGCCAACAGCAACTACGACCTAAATCTCGACGCCGGGACCATCCAAGTGGCGAATACCGGTTTAGTTGAGTCCCTCGCAGCCACTCTGTCAGCCAATACCACCATCTTTGATTCGCAAAATCTTAACGCCACCTGGTCGGGAATTCTGAGCGGTCCCGGGAATTTCTCCAAAACTGGTTCGGGCACCTTAACGCTGGCCGCCGCCAATACGTTTAGCGGCAACACCAGCATTGGGGCCGGATCACTTTACCTGGGTGATGCCAATGCCTTGCAAAACAGCACGCTCATCTATGCCAACGGTGGCGGTGACCTCATCTTTCGCAGCCTTACCAATGCGACTTTGGGCGGACTTGGCGGGACGAAGAATCTGGCCCTGGCCAACGACGGGTCGGTCGCCATCAATCTTTTTGTCGGCGCCAATAGTCAAAACACCACCTACAGCGGCAATCTCACGGGGCCCGGCTCACTTACCAAAGTGGGGAATGGCACGCTGACGCTGCAGGGTGCCAATACGTTTGCGGGCGCGACCATCGTGAACAAGGGTTTAATCAACTTCAGTTCGACCAGTAATCTTGGCGGCAGCCCGCAAGTAATTTTGAACGGAGGCGGTCTGCAGTGGAACAGCACCATGGCCACACCGCTCGACGTGTCCGCGTTCACCACGCTCGGCGCGGACGACGGCACGCTTGATGTAAACGGCCTGGCCGTAACTCTGGCCTCACCCTTGGGTACTGGCAATGTGAACCTGATCTCCAGCACACCGGGTGGAAGTGTAACGCTGACCGACAATTCCATCAACCTCGCCAGCAACATCAACGTCAACACCACCTTGATTTTCCCGTCGGTGAATAACGTCACCCTTAGTGGCATTCTTTCCGGCAACGGCAACGTGACCAAAATTGGCGCCAATACGCTGGCGATCGGTGACCTCACCAATTTTGCGGGTAACCTGAGTGTTTTGGCCGGCAATTTGGCCCTCAATCAACCCACCGCCAGCAATACGTTTCCGGCGGCGCAAACGATTGTGGCCGACACAGGAACAGCGAATTTGACCATCACGAATGGGGCGAAATTCTACATGGTAAAAAGTTATATTGGCAATGCGACGGGCTCGAATGGCTCCGTTTTGGTGACCGACCCCGGTTCGACTCTGGGCCGGCCGGGTACTCTGGGCGGGCCGACCACGGTGGTCGGGCAGGCGGGGGCAGGTTCATTGACGATCGCCAATGGTGGGACGGCCACGCTGGGCGTTACCACAGTCGGAGGCACAGCCACCGGCAGTGGCAATATCACGGTTACCGGCGCCAATTCCGTGCTCAATTACCGTAATCTCGAGTTGGGTTCGAATGGCACCGGCAGCCTGACCATCGCCAACGGCGCCGTGGTCTATGCCAATTCCACTCTCGCAGATAGCGGGACCATCATCGGCAAGAATGCAGGGGCCCAAGGGTCAGTCCTGGTTACGGACGCCGGTTCCACCTGGTCGTTCAATTCAACCCGGGTCTATTTGGGAACCTATAGCGGCACCAGCAGCCTGACCATCGCCAACGGCGGCAGTGTGGTCGGAGCCAATGATTTCTATTTGGGGCTCCATGGTACCCTGACCATGGCCGGAGCGAACTCGACCCTGTCCGCTGAAAATATTCATTTAATCAACGGCACCCTAAACCTGAATCAAGGCGGGCAAATAACGACCAGCACCTTTGACATTTTCCTCCAATCAAGCGCCACGGCTTCGGGCCCAGGTACCCATTGGAATTTGGGCGACGTCACGGTGGGCGACGGCGGCGGGTCCGGCGGGTTCAGCGGCACGCTGGCGGTTGCCAACGGAGCCGTGGTTTCCGCCAGCACGATCACCATTGGCAACCTCAGTCAAGTTGGCACCGTCACGGTTGATGGCGCCGGCTCCCAACTTGCTGCCGCGAACCAGATTTCCTTCAACGGTAACGGTGGCACCGACTCGTTGACCATTGCCAATGGTGGCCACGTGGTGGCGCCCCAGATTGTGGTTCGCCATGGCACGGTGCTCAACTTGAATGGCGATGGGGTTTTGGAAATTCTGGGACAAAACGGCGGGTTTTCAACCTCCTCCGGAAATCTGGCCTTTAATTGGAATGGCGGCGTCCTGCGCGCTTCCAATTCCAGCCTGGCCGCTTCATTCAATGCAACCCTGGGAAGTGGCACCAACTCGACCCTGGACGCCAATGGGGTGAATGCGACCTGGTCGGGAATTTTAAGTGGTTCAGGCAACTTGACCAAAGCGGGCAGCGGCGTGTTCACCTTGTCCGGAGCCAATACTTTCACGGGGAACCTCAATGTGGCGAATGGCACGCTGGCGCTGGGTCAGGCGCAGGCGGTGCAGAATTCCACGGTAAATCTTGTCGGCGGCTCCCTGACCTTTAGTAATTTGGATTTTGCGACCTTGGGGGGATTGGCGGGCAACCAGAATGTAACCCTCGCCAATGGCAGCTCGGCAGCCCTGGCCTTGACGGTGGGGGGAAACAATCAAGACACCCTGTTTAGTGGGAATCTCAACGGTTCTGGCAACTTGACCAAAACCGGGACTGGCAATCTGACCCTGTCAGGCAACAACCTGTACACAGGCAATACGACGGTTTCCGCCGGCAATTTGGTTGTTTCCAATTTGGGCGCGGCCTCCGCCAGTGGCAGCGGCGTAATGACCGTGGTGCCGGGCGCGGCCCTAATCGGAAACGGCGGCGTCGCCGCCAACACGATCATCAATGGCACCCTTTCGCCGGGTTCGCCGGGCACCGTGGGCCTATTGTCGTTCGCGCAAAATTTAACGTTGAACGCCAATGCCGCGCTTAACGTTCTGTTCGCCGGCAATACGCGCGGGTCGCTCTACAGTGCAATTACCGTCGGCAGCAACCTCAGCCTGGGCGGCACGCTGGCCGTCAGCTTGATCAATAGCTTCGCCCCCACCTGGGGCATGACCTTTGATTTATTTCAAGTGGCCGGCAGCCTCTCTGGAACTTTCACCAGCGTGCTCTTGCCCGCCTTAAATGCCAATCTCAGATGGAACACCACGCAACTCTATACCACCGGTGACATTGCCGTCCAAACGGCAAACTTGAGCCAGTGGGCGGCCGCCAACAATCTCTCCGGCAATGACGCGCTCGCCGCCGCCAAACCGTTTGGCGGTGCGCCCAATGTTATTCGGTATGCCATGAATCTGGACACCTCGTCATCGCCCGGCGGCGCGCCCACCCTTTCAACTCAAACCAACGCCGGCACCAATTTCCTGACGATCCAATACCGGATACGCAAAGGCATGACCGATTATCAGTTGGTGCCGCAGTATTCGCCGGATTTGGTGACTTGGACCAACGTGGACGCAGGCAACATCACCCAACTCACCGACGACGACCTTTACACCGCCCGCTACCAGGCCAGTGCCATCCTCCCCACCGATGGTTCAGTTTTTTTACGCGTTGTGGCGGAACCGGTGCCTTAGTCATTTCAAAAACGAGTATTCTAGTGCTCGGCATTTTAGTGCTTAGTGGGGAGCCACTGTGGATAAATGCCGACCTTTGCAGTTGCCTTGAAAGAACTAAGCACTAAAGCACTAAGCACCAGAACACTCTGTTCCTTATGCCCAAAGTTTTATTCTTAGGTGACATCGTCGGCCGCCCCGGGCGCGATGCCGTCCGGGCGCGGGCGAAGGCTTTGCGCGTTGAGCTGGGTCTCGACCTCGTCATCGCCAATGCCGAAAACGCCGCCGCCGGCGCGGGGTTGACGGGCGTCATCGCGGGCGAATTGCTCGACGCCGGCCTTGATGCGCTGACACTCGGCGACCATGTGTGGGACCAGCGCAATTTTGACGCGGAAATTGTAAGCCTGGAGCGCGTGTGCCGGCCGGCGAATCTGCCGCCGCAATGTCCGGGGCGGACGTATTTGGTCGTCACGGCCACCAACGGATTTCGGCTGGGTGTATTTACCGTGCTCGGCCGCACCTTCATGAACATGAAGGCGGAGTGCCCGTTTGCCTGTGCGGATAAAATGTTGCGCGAGCACAGCAAAGAGGCCAACGCCTGGATCGTCGAGGCGCACATGGAGGCGACGTCGGAAAAGGTGGCGCTCGGCTGGTATCTTGATGGGCGCTGCGCCGCCGTGTTCGGCTCGCATACGCATATTCCGACGGCGGACCTGGTCCTGCGCCCGCGCGGCACGGCCTACCAATCCGATTTGGGCATGAGCGGGCCGTATGCGTCGGTCATCGGGCGCAACGTGCAGGCGGGGATCGCCCGATTTCTGGACGGCATGCCGCGCAAGAGCGAAGTGGCCGAGGGTGATGTGCGCCTGTGCGGGTGCGTCGTGGAAATTGACGCCGCCAGTGGGATGACGGCCAAGGCGGAACGATTTGAAGAGGCCTGGCTGGCGAAGTAAAAACAGCCGCAGCATGACACAGATTGACACAAACCCCGATCGGTCACCTCATCCGAGCAATCTGCATCTGAATTTTTCCAGCCAATTCCGCCGCTGCAGAAATTTTTGAAACCGGGTTTATAACCATTGCAATAAGGTTACAGCTGCGTCACTATAAAGGCGTAATCCAAAATCAACAACCCTCAACCCAGGAATTTACCATGGCTAAGAAAAAAGTCGCCAAGAAAGTCGCGAAGAAGAAAAGCAAGAAGTAGATCCGGGTCAAACCGTATTTGCTCTTTACGAAGGCCGTCGCAAGACGGTCCTTTTTTTTGCGCGAATTTTCCGGGTGGTAGGGTTACGCCCCATGTTCTCCACGCGTTCAACATGGCATGCTGCAGGGGTAAACCCAGCCCAACCTTCAACCCAGGAATTCCCATGGCCAAGATCAGCAGAGGCGGTCGCATGACTGCCGCCAAAGCCCGCGCCGCCAAATCCAAAGGCGGCAAAGGCCCGGTCAAAAACCGGCCGTCCGGCAAAAATATCATGAAGACCTAATGGCTCACGCCAAGGTTTTCATTCGACAAGGCCGTCCCCCGACGGTCTTTTTTTTGACCGCAACGCGGTCGCCGCCGCCCATTGGAGGCTCGACAATTACCCCGGTTCATCGCAACTTATGCGGTCATGGCACCCCACCCCACCTCCCCATTCCCGCGCCAAAATATTCGCCGCGCCCAATCCCTCCGGTCTGGACTGTTGGCCGTTCTTACTTCGCTGGTGCTGTCCGGTTGCGCCGGTCTCGCCAGTTCGGAATCTGCCGCCGCACGGTCGCAAACCCAATGGGTGGACGCCTGGGGCACCAGTTTCCTTCCCACCACCATCAACGGCAACGTGGGCCAGGGCGCGCTGACTTTTGACCACCAGACCTTCCGGTTAAATGTTTTTGCCAAACTGGCCGGCTCCCAGGCGCGCGTAAAGTTCACCAACAAGTTTGGCGCCGAACCCCTGCAAATTGGCGCCGCCCATATTGCCATGCGGGCAAACGGCCCGGCTATCGTGCCAGCGTCGGACAAGCCGCTGACCTTCGGCGGCTCGCCGTCCGTCACCCTGGCGCCTGGCGAAGAAAAATGGAGCGATCCCGCCACCATTGACATCGGCCAGCACACGGACGTGGCCATTAGTGTCTATATTAACCAGACCATCAAACCCACCACGTTTCATCCCACGGGCTTGAAAACCATGTATCTCTCGGGCCCCGGGGACATAACGGCGGCGGAATCCATGAATAAGCCCGTCCGCGGCCCGACGACCACCAATGCATTGTATTTTGTCTCCGGCCTCCAAGTCATGGCGCCCGCCCGCACCCATGTCATTATAACCTTCGGCGATTCCATCACGGACGGCGCCGCCTCAAACATTGATACCGACACCTCCTGGCCGGACTTGTTGTCCAAACGCCTGCCCGCCTTGGCGGACGGCACACCGGTTTCCGTCATAAACATGGGCATTGGTTCGAACCGTATCGTATCCGCCGACGCGGCGGGGCCGGCGGGGGTCAAGCGGTTCGACGATGATGTCCTGTCCCGCACGAATGTTACCCATGTGATTGTCTTCGAAGGCATCAACGACATCAGTTACGAACACGCCACCGCGGCCCAACTCATCGGCGCGGATAAGCAGCTCATCGCGAAGGCGCACGCGAAAGGCCTCAAAATCTATGGCGCCACGCTCCTGCCCATTTTGCATTCCACCAAATGGTCGGATGAAAATGAGGCGACCCGCGCCGCGGTCAACCAGTGGATTCGCACCGCGGGCGAATTTGACGCCGTCCTGGATTTCGAAAAGGCGGTGCAGGATCCAGCAGAACCGCTGAGCATTCGCGCGGACCTCACCCGCGACCATGTCCACCCCAATTCAGCGGGGTACAAGTTAATCGCAGATTCCATTAACTTGGACCTTTTCAAGTGACGGGATTTGGGTCGGCCCGGCGACGCCTCCCCCCAGCCCGCAAATCTCCGAAAATAGCGCGGTCAGCACCGCCTTTTCGCCGATAACCATGCCCATGTTAAGCGGGCGCGTTCGACGGCGGATTACCGGCGTTAATGTTCTCAATTAGAACACTTTGTAACAGTTGGGGAACCAAGCCGTGAAACTCCATTTCTTAGTTGATGTTTGGTGCCTCAAGGATATTGTTTTCCGTTTAGCCCCATGATTAGTGTCTGTTTACGATCCTCGTTCTTCTCCTGTTTGGTACGTCTGCACTTCCATCTGACCGCCTTGGCGGTCAAAACCTCCGATCAATTGGATTAACCCGCCATGAAACGTTTTTGGATCATTCTTATCCTTGCCCTGGCCGTCGCCGCGGCTGCCGGACGCTATTGGTGGACACACCATTCGTCCACCTCTGACACATCTTACCAGACCGCCAAGGTCGAACGTGGCGATGTGCTCGATTTGATTCCGGCCACCGGCACGCTCGAGCCGATTGACTCGGTGGACATCGGCGCGCAGGTCGCCGGCATCATCCTGGAATTTGGCA
>CAZLPS010000128.1:0-9964 GCA_964561455.1 uncultured Opitutales bacterium | reverse complement strand
GCCAGTCGCTGACGGCGACTTCGCCGGATTGAGAATTGCGGAGGAAGAGGGGGCCGTGGTCGCGGCACCAGACGTCATTGACGGGGTGGTCGAAAAGTTGGACGGCGGAAACGTCGGCGTGGGCCGTGTTGAGGAGTTCTTGAATCTCAGCGTGCTGTTGGGCGGCGGCGTTGATGCGGACGGGAACAAAGCGGCTGAGGACGGCAGCGAAGTTGGCGAAGAAGGTAGGAATGCGGTCAAAACGGCCGGGCCAGAGGGCGGGGTTGCTGGGCCAGGAAAGCCACATGGCTGCTTGCGGAGACCATTCGGGCGGGAGGCGGAAGCCAAGTTCGGCGGGAGAGGGGGACATGGGAGGAAAGAGTAAAGGGTAAAGAGTGAAGAGTGAAGTATTTATCCACGAAAGGGCACGAAGATTGGTAGGGCTGGGCCTCCGGACCAGCCTAGCCATTGGTCCATTTAGCGTTGCCTTCCACTTAACCGCAATGCAGTATTGCCGCATGACGGCAACCCTGACCATGACGAAACGCGGCGGACTCACCCTGCCGCCGGCGATGCGCCGCAAGCTCGGCCTCGACAAGTTGCGAAATCCGCTCCTCCTCGTGGAGGAACGCGACGGCGGTTTGTTTCTCCAGGCCGCCGCTGCCCTGCCGGTACGCGACATTCCCGCCGCCAAAATCCAGCAATGGCTCGCCCAAGACAAGGCGGATATGAAGGAAGTCCGCGCATTGCTGAAGAAACAAAGGCCGTGAGGCTGTTTTTGGACACCAGTGTCCTGATTGCCGCCATTGGTTCGGACCAAGGGGCGGCAAGATTCATTATAGAAGAGTCGGAGGTAAACGGCTGGAAACTCGTCACTGCCGATTACTGTGTTGAGGAAGCGAGGCGCAATTGGCCGAAGTTGCGTCAGCCGTCGACTTTGTCGCTCCATATTTGGGAAACGATTGTCCTGCCGAGGACCGAGGTTTTGCCGGTGCGCCTGGTGTTAAACAAGCCGCTCTGGTTTTCCAAGACCAAGGATCGTCCAGTGGTCATCTCGGCGCTGGCTGCGGACTGTAACTGGCTAATCACCTTTGACAAAGCTGACTTCCACGCCAAATTAGGGAGAAAGGTCTACAGCGTCAATATCGGTACGCCGAAGGAATTCCTACTGGAACAGATCAACCAAGGGGAAATCTGATGCTTGCCTTTGTTGTTCGATGCGGTTTCCAAATCACATGAAAATTCGCACCTTTCTATTGATGTTTCTTTTTGGCCTAATCGGTCAAAGTTGTGCCGTCAATTCTGCCACGGATGCCGAAGTCAAGGGAGACAATTCACCTTTTCTGTATGATCTGACAACCACGGACGTTGGGACATTGAAAATTGCTGGCGTAAGCCTTTATTTTGGCGACCGGACGGTTGATGTTGGAGGGTTTTATCCCAAAATGAGCCGCACTATGGGCTTTTTCAAAACCAACGTTCCGTACCCTACGAAGATAGCCTATTTCCCCTATGGGGCGACCAGCGATTCGGAGGTAATCTACATTACCGACATCAAGGTGGAGGGCGAATTGCACCGCAGCGATCCGCATCAAACTTTGACTGTGGAGATTGATCCTGATAACCACCGGGCCGTTTGCAAAGTTGGCCGACGAGAGGGGTCGTGATCGTAGCTGCTTTACGTGTCTGACAACCGCTTGATTAAATCGCCGTAGGTATCTATGCGGCGGTCGCGGAAGAAGGGCCAGATGCGGCGGAATTCGGACTGGAGTTTGAGGTCCACGTCGGCGTAGAGGATTTCCTCGTTTTTCTCGGAGGCTTTGGCGACGAGGCGGCCATAGGGGTCGGCGACGAAGGACTGGCCCCAGAATTCGGTGTCGCCTTCGCGGCCGACGCGGTTGACGGCGGCGACGTAGCAGCCGTTGGCGACGGCGTGGCCGCGCTGGACCGTTTCCCAGGCGTTGTGTTGGGCGGCGCCGAGGGCTTTTTTCTCGGAGGGGAGCCAGCCGATGGCGGTTGGGTAGAAAATAATGTCGGCGCCGCGGAGGGCGGTGAGACGGGCCGCTTCGGGATACCATTGGTCCCAGCAGATGAGAACGCCGATGCGGCCAGCCTTGGTTTTCCAGGAGCGGTAGCCGAGGTCGCCGGGGGTGAAGTAGAATTTTTCCTCGAAGGCGGGGTCCTGGGGGATGTGGTTCTTGCGGTATTTGCCGAGGAGGGTGCCGTCGGCGTCAATGATGACGGCGGTGTTGTGATAGACTTCGCTGCCGCGGTTTTCGAAGAGGGAGCCAATGACGACGATTTTGTTTTTCTTGGCGGCGGCGCAGAGGGCCTTGGTGGTGGGGCCGGGGATGGTTTCGGCGAGGTCGAATTTGGCGGGGTCTTGCGTTACGCAGAAATAGGGGGTGGTGAAGAGCTCCTGGGTGCAGACGATGTCCGCGCCGTGTTTGGCGGCTTCGGCGATTTTCTTAATCGTCTGCGCGCGGTTTTTGGCGGGGGAGCCGTAATCGCGAAGCTGGAGGAGGGCGAGACGCATGGGTGGAAGCTAGAAGTTAGAAGCGGGGAGCGGGGAGCGGGGAGAAAGGGGATAGGAGACAGGAGGCAGGAGGCAGGAGGCAGGAAATGGAAAATGGAAAATGGAAAATGGAAAATGGAAAATGGAAAATAGAAAATGGAAAATGGACGATAAGAATCTAGGAGGTGGAATTAGGAAGTAAAGACTAGTTCGCGGACGAGCGAAGGAGCAGGCAATAGCCTTCGATCAGGGGTAGGAAAATGCCCTTGTTTAGATGGCGGATTGGCTGCAAAGTTTCTCCATTGGCCCCAATAGCCAATTTTCTTCGATGATTTCACAGACAGATCGGTCCAAATTTGCGCCTGGGTTTCGGCTGTCACTGCTGGATGCAGTGGTATTAGTGGCGGGGGTGGCCGGAACGGTTGGCCTCGCGAACCTTGCTGGGTGGGCGGGGCTGGTAGTTGGGCTGGTGGTGGGGCACTTCTTTTTATTCTGCAATGTCTTTCGCATCGCCCGAAAGCTGGAGCTCATCTGGACGGCGGTTTTTATTCCGCTTACCGTGGGGGCCATTCAATATCACTTTCCCAATTGGCCCGTGGCCTTGAGCGTGATTTTTGGCGCAACGATCATTTGTGTCGCCGTGGAAATGCGGAAGCCGTCCTACCACGGGGTGGGCTGGAAGTGGATCAACCCGAAATTACCCGAGTGGTGGAAAACGCAAAATTTTTGAACTGCGAATTGTGAATTTTGAAACTGGACTGGAAGCGCGGAGCGGGGAGCGGGGAGCGGGGAGACAAGAGAGGCGGAAATTCCAGATTTCAGATTTCAGAAAAATGCAATCGGGAATCAGGAATTTGGAATTTGGAATGGCGGCGAGAGGAGTAGCGGGAAATGCAAGAAGGTACCGGTGGATTTCTGCTGGATTCTAACTTCTAGCTCCCAGCTTCTAGCTTCCTCCTCAGTAGACTACTTTATTCAGCGGATACTCGATGATGCCTTCGGCGCCGTGGGACTTGAGGGTGGGGATGATGGTGCGGACGACAGCTTCATCAATGATGGTTTCGAGGGCGATCCAGGCGGGGTCGGAGAGGGGCGAGACAGTGGGGTTGCGCAGGGACGGGAGGGTGGTGACGACTTCCTGGAGCTTGGCCTTGGGGAGATTGAATTTTAGGCCGACCTTGCTGGCGGCGTTCAATGCGCCTTGGAGCATCAGCGCAATCGTTTCGATTTTCGCGCGCTTGGCGGGGTTGGCCCAACTGGCTTTGTTGGCGATGAGCTGGGTGGTGGTTTCCAGAATGGTGTCCACAATACGGAGTTTGTTGGCCTTGAGGGAGGAGCCGGTTTCGGTGATGTCCACAATGGCGTCCACCATGTCCGGAACTTTGACCTCGGTGGCGCCCCAGGAGAATTCGATATCGGCGGCAACGCCGCTTTTCTTGAAATATTCGCCGGTGACGCGGACAAGTTCGGTGGCGATGCGTTTACCCGCCAGGTCCTTGACGGAACGGATGGGGGAATCGTCGGGCACGGCGAGCACCCAGCGGCTTTTGGCCGAAGAGGCTTTACTGTAGATTAAATCGCAGACGGGCAGGACGTCGGACTGATTTTCGAGGGTCCAATCGGAGCCGGTGAGGCCGCAGTCGAAGAAGCCGTGTTCGACGTAGCGGGAGATTTCCTGGGCGCGAACGAAGCGGCCGTCGAGCTCGGGGTCATCAATGGACGGCTTGTAGGAACGGGAGTTCTGGGTGATTTTCCAGCCGGCCTTGGCGAAGAGCGCAAGCGTGGCGGACTCCAGGCTGCCTTTGGGCAGCCCGAGCATTAAAAGAGGGGAGGTGGGTTTCACAGCGGACATGGTGATGGGCCGGGCCAAAGGGGCCCGGCGCGAGCGGTCAATCAAGCCAGCCGGGGGCGTTTGGCGCAACTGGAAAATGGGTGGTTTCGGCCCCGGCGCGGGCGCAAATGGACGAAATGGAATGAATGGACTTTTAGGACCCGACGCAGCGGTTTTGGCGGAAGTGCAAAGGCGCACCCGGGAAATTGGTGTTACAGGCGGGTTACAGGCTACGGGGATGCCTGCTTCAATTGTAAAAAATGCTGGTTGTCAACGGGTGCGTAATTGGTCAATAATTGCGTTAGTCGCTCAGGTATCGCTTGTTCCAATCGCATATGGCCAAGACCAAACCATTGATTGTCATCGTCGAAGATGAGAAAGAGCTGGCTGCCCTCATCGCGGAGCAGTTGGAGGTGCACGGCATGATGACGCAGATGTTTCACCGGGTGCAGCCGGCGGTGCGCTTCCTGACCAAGAACTTTGCGAATCTAATTCTGCTGGACATCAATCTGCCGGACGGGACGGGGTTCGAGTTGATTGACGAGCTGCAAAAGGCAAACGTCAGTGTCCCGACAATTTTCCTGACGGCGAACACCACGGAGTCCATCAAAATCAAGGGATTTGAAGTGGGGGGCGATGATTACGTCACGAAGCCGTTCAGTTTTCCGGAATTAATTGCGCGGATCAACGCGGTGTTGCGGCGGAGTGAGACGCTGAAGGACGCGAACATCACCCGCAACGCGCGGCTGGATGAGAAGCCGTTTCCCTTCTGCGGTGCGGAAATCAACCCCCAGCGGATGGAGCTGGTATTTCCGGACGGGAAATCGGAAAAGATAGGGCGCAAGGAATTGGGTATTCTCGTGCATATTGCGGGGAACCCGCATGTCGTGCTGACGCGCCAGAGTCTGATTCACGCGGTTTGGGGGGTGCATGCGGACGTGCGCAGCCGGTCGCTGGATCAGTACATCGTGCGCATTCGCGAAGCCTTTGGGCGGCACGGCGGCAATCTCAACGCGTTCCGCACGATTCACGGGGTGGGCTATATTTACGACCACGAGGAGACGCCAATACCGGGCCCAGCGCCGGAGGAGGCGCCAGCGGCACCCGTTCGCAGTGCGGTGGTGGTCTCGCGATCGGGCAAGAAGTAAGCGCGGCCAGGGGTGGCGCGACGGGATGAAATTCACGCGCCTTGCAACCGGGTCCAGACCTGCAGGAGAAATTTCCGTTCGTCCTCGTTGCATTGCCCGTCCACGCCCATGAGTTGGCGGCACAAGTCGTAAGCGCGCTTGCGGGCGGCGGGGGTTTGCAGCCGGCGGACGATGTCCGCGAAATAATCATCGTGGGCATCCACGGAAACGCCAGCGCTGCGAGTGCGGGTAACCGAGGCGTCGTAAAAATTTTCGAGAGTCAACGTGGACTGCCACGGATGGGAGGCGGCCTCCCTGGTGATGAAGTCAACTTCGGCCCCGGCGATTTTATGGTCTTCAAACTCGGCGAGCACGAGCAAATCAATTAATGCTTCGCGCTGGGCCTGGGTCAGGCCATCGGCGGCAGGGGCCTTTTCGTGATTGAATAAAGGGCGCAGAATCCGAAGCATGGGGCGAGGCTAACCAAGCCGTTGGCCGGCTGTCAACTCCTCGCTCCACTGGATATGAACCAAACCCTCACCGGCGCCGCTGCGGCGGCGATATTGGCCCGTTTTGCCGCCGGCTGGGCGACGGGCGGGCCGGAAGAGACGGAGGCGGCGGCTGGGGCGTTGGCAGGGGTAATGCCACCGGACACCGTACTGGCGTTGCATGGGGACCTGGGGGCGGGCAAGACGACGTTTGTGCGGGGGCTGGCGCGGGCGTGGGGAGTGGCGGGGCCGGTCGTGAGTCCCACGTTTAATTATGTGTTATTATATGAGGGAACGCGGCAACTGGCGCACCTGGATGCCTACCGGCTGGTGCGGCCGGGGGATTTTGATTCGCTCCTGATCGATGAATTGTTGAAGACGCCCTGGTGCCTCGCGGTGGAATGGCCGGAGAAACTGGGGAGCCACCTGCCGGCGGGGACGTGGCAGGTGGATTTCGCCGCGCCCGAGGAATCGAAGCGCGTGCTGACACTGCGGCGGCCGTGAGAAATGGGTGCCACGGGCATCCGGCCCATGGAATTTCAGACAAGCCTGGGCAACAAGATACCCCTGCTACTGGGCGACAATCAAGCCGGAGGCGCCGATGACGGCGCCGACCACGAGCCCATAAAAGACGTGCGCGACCCAGTTCGAGAGTGCGATCGCGAAACTACGCTGCTGAAATTCCTCCAGCGGGTGGGCCTCCGCGACGGCGGCAATCAAGATGAGCGACATGACCAAACCCTGAAACATGCCGAGCGTCGCGCCCCAGAGCATGCTGGCACCGATGCCGGGATGGCCAATGGCGATCAGAACCCAAGTATAAATCTGCCCGAAGAAAACGGCCAGCGTCACATGGACGCACCCGCCAACCAAGGCGGCCTTTTCGTAGCTGCGCGTGAGGAGGCTGCCGACGGCAATCACCAAGCGCACCTTCGCGAGGCCGCTCACGGTAAAGAGCCAGAGAACCAACAACATGGCAGCGGCCCCGAAGCCACCCGCGAGGGCGGACCACAGGATGAACTTTCCGATTAAGGTGGCTGAATTCATGAGTAAATTTATCCCTGTTTTCCGGGGCGGCAAGGCCCGGGGGATAATTTACCCAATACTTTACCCGAAAAACCGACCGACTCCCATGGGTTGAAATACCCACTCGGGGGAGCGGGGCGCAGGAAGATAGGGGGGCGAAATTAAGAATTAAGGAAGCAGGAGACAGGAGACAATTGCGAATGTTGAAGTCAAGCGCTCAACGCGAACCGCAAAACTCGAAACAAAGGCAGTCATAGTTCCTCTTCCGCCACCGTGGCATTAGATGTGCCACATTTCGGCGGCGTCGCGGGAAATCAAATTTTCGACATTGCGCGCCTTCAGCGTTTGTTCAAAAGCCGCGCCGATGTCCCGCCAGACGGCGGCGACGCGGGCGCCGGACTGACCGGCCGTGGCGGTGGTGGGCTCAAGCATTTCGGAGTCCACGACGCGAACGATGTCATAGAGGGTAATTTCGGCGGGAGCGCGAGCAAGGGCATAGCCGCCCTGCTTGCCGCGGCGGCTGGAGATGAGACCGCCGTTGCGGAGTTCGTTCAAAATCTGGACGAGGTAGTTGGCGGGGACGGCTTCAATTTTGGCCAGCGCTTCGATGTGGGCGAGGTGCGGCTTGCCGTAGCCGCGGGCCAATTGGGCGAGCACGCGGCAGGCATATTCCACTTTGAGGGAGATTTTCAACAGGGCGGAGCCTAAAAGCCGTCCCAGCGCGGCGCAAGGGCGAAGGTGGAACCAGAGGTCTTGCCTTTTCCGTTTCCGGGCGGCAAACTTTGCGGCATGGAGCATTTCGGATTCAATCCCGATCCGAGGCGGTGGGCGACGTTCGCGAAAATGGCCGCGATCAGTGGACTTTTGGCGGGCGGGATGGTTTGGGCACGGGCACAGGCGCAGCCCGTGGTTGGTGAATCACCGGCCGGGCCGGAAGTGACGGCGCCGGGGGCGGGGGCGACACCAGCACCGGCGGCAAATTCCGGGTCCGGAACGGTGGCAGGTGCTGCGCCGGTTTTGGGCACTGGGCCGATGCGGATCAATGTCATGGCCGGGCCGGCCATGCCGCCTCATTCCATACCGCCGGGCCAGCCGCTGCCCAAGGTTTATGTGGTGCCGATTAAAGGCGAAATTGACGCGTCCCAGTTGTACCTTCTGCGCCGTGCGCTGAAGGAGGCGGTGGAGAACAAAGTGGACACGGTGATACTGGACTTGAATTCGAGCGGAGGGCGCATGGATGTGGCGCTGGAAATGATGGAGGCCATCGCCAAATTTTCCGTCGAGTCCCGCAGCACCTATGCCTTGGTAAACGACCAGGCGATGGCGGCGGGGTCATTTATCGCGATGGCCGCGACGGAGATCTATTTCAAGCCCGGCACGGCGCGAATTGGAGAAGCGGCGGCGGAAGCGCCCGGTGGCGCAGAACTGGATGCGGCCACGCGACGGGCGTTGAGCGGATTTTTTGGCGGGGCGGTGCGCGAACTGGCGAAGGGTGAGCGGTACCGCGGGCCGGTGCTCCAGGCAATGATGGACTCCGACCTGGAACTGAAAGTGGACAATGAAGTCATCAAGCCGAAGGGAAAACGGTTGGCCCTCACGGGTGAGGAGGCGTGCCGGCCGTTTGGTTATCCCCGGCAGAAACTGCTGGGCGCCGGGCTGGCGCCGGACGCGGACGCCCTCGCCAGGCAACTGTTGGGCGAAGGCAACTACGCGCTGAAAAATTTTGAACGGACGTGGCCGGAGACCGTGGCCCGGGGGATAAACGCGATTGCGCCGCTGTTGTTGGGTGCGGGAATTTTGTTGCTGTTGATGGAATTCAGATCGCCGGGCTTCGGGCTGCCGGGGCTGGCGGGGATCGGAGTATTGCTGATTTTTTTCGTCGGGCAGTACGCGGCGGGGCTCACGGGCGGTGGGCCGGTGTTACTGTTTGGCATCGGGATCGGGTTGTTTGCCCTGGAATTGCTGTTTTTTTCAGGTTCAATGCTATGTGCGATACTGGGGCTGTTTTGTTTTCTCGGTTCGATCATATGGGCGATGACCGATGTGTGGCCGGGTGAGACGTTCGGCGGGGTGACTTTTAGTGCGCTCGGGTGGCCGTTGTTGAAGGCCGGGCTGGCGCTGCTGATGGCGATTGGCGGATTCCTGCTGTTGCGGTGCCTCCGTCCGAAGGTGGCAGGTGCTGAGGGGGATGGGCAACCGGATGAAAAGGGCGGCCGCGCCGTACCGGCCCAGGAGATTGGTCAAGCGGAAGTGCCCGGTGGGGAATAACGGCGGGGCCGTTAGTTCCGGCGCTCTTTAAGAGCGCCCATTCACGGCTTGGCAAATTTCGCAGGTGTGGCCGTTGCAGCCGCGGGCGGTGCAATGTTCGCGGCCGTAGTAGATGATGCGAAGGTGGAGGTCGTGCCAGCTTTCCGGCGGGAAGAGTTTCTTGAGGTCGCGTTCAACTTGGACGACGTTGGGGCCGCGGGAGAGTTTCCAGCGCAGCGCGAGGCGATGGATATGGGTGTCCACGGGGAAGGCCGGATGATTAAAGGCCTGGACCATGAGCACGGAGGCGGTCTTGTGGCCGACGCCGGGGAGGGCTTCAAGTTCTTCGAAGGTGCGCGGGACCTGGCCGGCGTGGCGCTCGAGGAGCAGGCGTGACATTTCCCGAATATTTTTCGCCTTCATGGGCGATAGGCCGCATGGGCGGACGACGGTGTCAATCTGGGCGACGGTGAGGGCGGCCATGTTCGCTGGGTTGTCCGCGAGGGCGAAGAGTTTTGGGGTGACTTGGTTGACGCGGACGTCGGTGCACTGGGCAGAGAGGATAACGGCGACGAGGAGGGTGAACGGGTCGCGGTGGAGGAGGGGGATGGTTGGGTTGGGGTAGAGTGCGGCCAGCTTTTGGGCGATGAAGGCGGCGCGGGCGGAGCGGATCATGGGGAAATTAAGAATTTAGAGTTAAGAATTAAGAATTAAGAATTAAGAATTTGGAATTTGGAATTTGGAATTTGGA
>CAZLPS010000127.1:0-9979 GCA_964561455.1 uncultured Opitutales bacterium | reverse complement strand
TGGACCGTTTTGAAGAATTGAATGCTGACCTCCTGGGTGGGGTCGTAATCAATGCTCGTGGCGTAAATATCCGTGATCTTCTGGTAAAAGCGCCGCTCGGAAGTGCGGATGTCCTGTACCCGCCTCGTCAGTTCCTCAAAATAGTCGAACGGGAGGTCGGGGTTCTTCAGCCGCTCGTCATCCAGGACGAATCCTTTGACAATGTATTCCCGCAGACGCTGGGTGGCCCAGATGCGGAAGCGCGTAGCCACGGAGCTTTTCACCCGGTAACCGACGGAAATAATGACGTCCAGATTGTAGAATTCGATTTCCCGGGTAACCTGCTTCCCCCCCTCGATTTGAACTGTTGCAGATTTTGCAACAGTTCCCTCTGGTCGCAGTTCCCCCTCGTCAAACACGTTTTTGATGTGGCGGGAGATCACCGACTTGTCCCGCTGGAACAATTCGGCCAATTGATTGAGCGACAGCCAGACGGTATCCCCTTGAAATCGCACCTCAATCTTCAGCTCCCCGTCTTCCGCCGGATAGACGAGGAACTGGCCTCCAGGCGTGGGGACAGGCAGGGATTCGTTGCGCATGGAAGGTGGCTCCATGGATAATGGAGATTCCCCATTTGACAATTCATTACGGCGAAAGGCGGATTGGCCCAAACATGACCACAATGCTCGACTCGCCATGCCCAAATTCCAAATCTTAAATCCCCCTCCTCAGCCCCTTCCAAATCCCAAATTTCCACCCCCCCTCACGCCACCGCCGCCGTCCTATCGTCCCCATCTTCCACCGAAATCTTCGCCCGCCCCAACCCCCTCGCCATCCACCAGGCCAACAGCAACGGCCCACCCACATTCAACCAAATCGATAAATTATTGGAAAATTCCTCCAGCGTCGGCCATGCATAATATACCAACGGCATCGGACAGGAAACCTCGTGGCTCTGAGTAACCTCCACCCATTCATAAGGCGCTTGGCTTGCGGAACGCAAAGTGGCTGGGAAGAATCTCGTGCCCTCCCCACCTTCTTCAACCCTGTCCAGTCCAATTATTTGCAAATTTGGGCTGAACGGTGAAGGATCGTCGAATGACAACTTCTCGTGTTTTCTCGCCTGGCGCAAATTCTCCCACTTTTCCTGTTTTTCTTTGGCGGTAAGCCTTGAATCTTGTTGAACCGAATGTCGCTCCATTTCGTCCAATCGTTCTGGACTAAACACCGGATGGCTATGAGCTTGGTAATCCGCCATGCTTTCCCGCACAGAAACCGTATGTCTCAAAAACATCGCTCGTTCCTCCGATGGCTCCACGTGCAGCAACAGTCCGTGCGCGGCCAGCACGCCTCCGGTCAACCATATTGTCCGCCAGCCCAGGATCAAATTACGCGCCCTGCGGCAAAATAAATAAGTGATAAACGCAAAAAGACCAGCCGCAAAAAGACCGGCGCCCCTTGCCAGATAAATAAATATCCAAGGCTGGTTAAGTTTGGCCAGACCAGAGACTGCCCACGCCGGCAGCCATCCGTCATTCATACTTACATACCCGACTCCGAGCAGTACCGCCGCCAACAGGGGCACGATTCCAAAATAAACCACCGGCAATCGCCCCCAAACCGACGCGGCGCGCAATGCTTCGACGTGCCGCTCGGCCAATTTCCCTGACTCCCCCAATTGTTCCGCCGCCCGCACCGCTGCCTCCTCCTCCGTCACCCCCGATGCGACCTCCGCCCTTTTCAAATCCTCCCAATGCTCCGCCGTCTCCCGCACAATTTTGCGCATGGCTTTCACTGGGCACCCAAGTTCAATCAGGCGCCGGTGCAATTTTTCGATGGGGGTAATTTCAGCCATTATGCTTTGAATCGGTGCTCGCGACCAGCCTTTCGCCGCCTGACTCCGGCATCCGCAGCATGCGGCTCCGTTCACGGTGATTCCGGACCTGGAACAGGGCAATCACCATCCAGGGAATCAGCGCATCGGCCACACTCAAACGGTCAGGTCGGGCAAAGAATGACACTCCGATAATTGTGTGTTGTGGGTCACGAGAACTCTCCAGAAGGACGAAAAAGAAGAGCGCATATATCGATATGATGCCGCAGGCCATCAACCACCACCGGCTTGCGAGGACGGCTTGCCTTCCCTTGCGGACCATCATGATCGTCATCACCGCCGTGCCCGTCCACAACCCGCCGAATCCAAACACAAACAGCGTTGGCTGATTGGCCAAAATCAATTGGCTTTCAACCGGCGTTCCCGAAAGGTGCGCGCCAATCGCCACAAAGCCCACGGCAAACCCAAGCACCAGCGACAAAAATAACGTGATCGGCGCCGTGAACAAGGGCACCACACCAAATCCCAGCCACGGATGCCGCCCCCACCAAGACGACTTCCTTAGCGCTTCCACATGCCGTTCCGCCAACTCCCCCGGCTCCCCCAACTGCTCCGCCGCCCGCATTGCTGCTTCCTCCTCTGTCACCCCTGACATCGCTGCCGCCTTCTTCAAATCCTCCCAATGCTCCGCCGTCTCCCACACAATCTTGCGCACGGCTCTCGCCGGGCACCCGAGTTCAATCAGGCGCCGCTGCAGTTTCTCGATGGGATTTGTCTCACGCATGTTGCCCTCCCCGTACTGCCGCCACGGCCTCCGTTACCCGGCTCCATTCACTTTCCAGCGCCGCCAGGCGCTTCTTTCCCCGCACCGTGAGTTCATAATAATTCCGGCGTCGGCCCTCGACTTCCCGACGCTTGCTGCGCAGCTGCTTTTCGGCCTCCAAATAATGCAGATAGGGGTAAATGCAGCCCTCGCCGAAGGTCAGGGCATCCCGCGTTTGCAGTTGAATCTCCTTCACGATCTCGTAGCCATACATCGCGCGCCGCGCCAGCAGCCGCAGCACCAGCAACTCCGGCACGCCATTTAGGAAATTCGGATTTGTTTTGGCAGGTTTGGTCGTCATGCCGTCTACCATACATCCAACCATGAGGTATGTCAAGCCTCAGAGTTTGAGGTATCGTATTTTCCTGCTGCTTTCCGAAAAACGTCTGACAAGTCCGACTCGTCCGACTTGTCAGACCTGTTCGACCCTCCCGACTCCCGGCTCCTCGCTCCCCGCTTTCCCCCAACTTCCATTTTCCATCCTCCATTTATTTGCTGCCTTAAACATTAAACTTTAAGCGTTTTCCGCCCGCCTGACTCCGTGCTCCCTGCTCCCAGCTCCCAGCTTCCGCCATCTTCCATTCTTTACCTGCCTTAAAAGTTAAACGTTAAACTTTAAGCGTTGAGCGTTGCCAGCCCCCAGTGAATAATTGTCCTTATCCCCCACACCTTTCGTTCGCCCCTTAGTCCCTTGGTCCCTTGGTCCCTCGGTCCCTCGATCCCTTTATCCCAATGACCACCTACCGCCCCACCCGCCGCCAGATGCTCAAAGGCGCCGCCGCCGCCAGTGCCGCCGCTCTCCTTTCGTCCCGCTGGATGCGCCTCGCTGCCGCCACCGCCCCCGACGCCCGCGCCAACCTCGCCCTTGTCGCCACGCCCTCCAGCTCCTACACTTCCGGCGACACCTCCCTTGCCGCCCTCAACGACGGCTTTGCTCCGCGCACTTCCCGCGACACCTCCCACGGTACTTACGGCAATTGGAACCGCACCGGCACTCAATGGATTGATTATACCTGGACCCAGCCCATCAGCACCAACCAGGTCGAAATCTATTGGTGGAACGACGGCGCGGGCATCGGCTTCCCCAGCGCCTGCCGCCTTTCCTATTGGGACGGCAAACAATTCGTTCCCGTCGCCAACGCTTCGGGCCTCGGCCTCGAGGGCAATCAATTTAACATCACCACTTTCGACGAGGTCACCACCACCCGCCTCCGCCTCGAAATTGATGCCAGCGGCCGATCCACCGGCACCGGCATCTCCACCGGCATCATCGAATACCGCGTGATTGACTCCGGCAAATCCCCCGCCTTCCCGCCCACGGTCGTCGCCGGCATTGACCGCAGCGTCGTCATCGGCGGCAAGACATATCTCTCAGGCAAAGTCAAAGCGCTCGCCAGCAGTGCCGCCCCGGCCGGCGCCCTCGCCTGGAGCAAACTCTCCGGCCCGGGCGCGGTCACGTTCGCCGACGAACATGCCCCCGTCACCACCGCGAAATTTGCCACCGCCGGCGATTACGTTCTCCAATTGCAAGCCAGCGCTGGCAGCATGACGTCTGCCGACAAACTCCATGTCCGCGTCGTCGAGCCACCCCCCGCCGTTCGGTGGGAGCCCGTTTATTTACAATCCTACAAGATCGACAGCCCCGTCCTGAACAGCCGCCTCAAGACTCTCATCACCGCTTGGATTCCCCACATCGTTGACAAACTTTCCGACCTCAATCTGCGCGAGGGCGGCATCAATAATTTCATCCAAGCCGGCAACAAACTCGCTGGGCAGGCGGCCTCCCGCCACGTCGGCTATCCGTTTGCCAACGCCTACGTCCACAACGCCGTTGAGTCCATGTGCGTCGCGCTCTTGGCCGATGCGCAAGGCGATGCCGAAATTCTCGCGGCCCAGGCCGCCATGCGCGTCAAGCTCGACGACTGGATCCCTCTTATCCTCGCGGCTCAAGAGTCCGACGGCTATCTCCAAACCCGCTTCACCCTCAACGGCGGCACTCACTGGGACCCGCGTACGCGAACCGAACACGAAGGCTACACAGCTGGTTATTTCCTTGAAGCCGCCCTCGCGCACTTTCAGATGACAGGCAAAAAAGATTCCCGCTTTTACGACGCCGCCAAGCGTCTCGCCGATTGTTGGGCCGCCAATCTCGGCCCGGCACCGAAAAAGGCATGGTATGACGGCCACCAGGAAATGGAACAGGCTCTCGTCCGCTTCGGACGCTTTGTCAACGACCACGAAGGCGCCGGCAAGGGCGACAATTACATCAAGCTCGCGCAGTGGCTGCTCGATTGCCGCGGCGGCGGCACCGAATATGACCAATCGCACTTGCCCGTCATCCAACAATACGAAGCCGTCGGCCACGCCGTCCGCGCGACGTATCTCTATTCAGGCATGGCCGATATCGCCCTCGAAACGCACGACCCCGATTATCAAAGCGCCGTCCTCTCCCTCTGGGACGACATGGTCAACCGGAAATACTACGTCACCGGCGGCATCGGCAGTGGCGAAACTTCTGAGGGCTTTGGCAAGGACTATTCCCTCCGCAACGCCGCCTATTGCGAATCCTGCTCGAATTGCGGCGTGCTGTTCCTCCAGCACAAAATGAATCTGACCTACCAAGACGGCAAATTTGCCGACCTCATCGAAGATACTTACTACAACGCCATCCTCGGCGACTTCGACCTCTCCGGCCAATACTACAATTATACCAACCCGCTTGACGACCAGGGCGGCAACGGCGCCATGCCC
This sequence comes from uncultured Opitutales bacterium, assembly GCA_964561455.1. Lineage (GTDB taxonomy): Bacteria > Verrucomicrobiota > Verrucomicrobiia > Opitutales > JABDGR01 > JABDGR01. The sequence continues at coordinate 4,592 of CAZLPS010000127.1, read as the reverse complement.
GGCCGCGGCAATGCCCGCTACGCCTGGCACACTTGCCCCTGCTGTGTCGGCAATTTCCCCCGCGTCCTTCTCATGGCCCCCACGTGGACCTACGCCAAGAGCCCCGATGGCCTCGTTGTGAATTTATTCGTCGGCAGCACCGTCAACATCTCCGGCGTCGCCGGCACCGATGTGCAGGTCATTCAGAAAACCGAATATCCCTTGAAGGGCGCCGTCTCGCTGACCATCAACCCCGCCGCCGCCAAAGAATTCACCCTCCGCATCCGCGTCCCCAACCGCGGCGTCAGCACCCTCTATTCCTCTACCCCCGCCGTCAGCGGTCTCACGTCCGTTGCCGTCAACGGCTCGACCATCAAGCCCGACATCAAAAACGGCTACGCGGTCATCACCCGCACCTGGCGCGCCGGCGACAAAATTGACCTTGCCGTCCCCCTCGAAGTCCAGCGCGTCAAAGCCGATACCCATGTCGCCGCCGACAAAAACCGCGTCGCCCTGCGCTACGGCCCCCTCGTTTACAATCTCGAAAGCGTGGACGGCAGCTTGGATCGCATCCTCGACCCCAATTCGCCGCTGACCTCGACGTGGAGCCCCGATCTCCTCGGCGGCGCCCAAGTCGTCAAAGGCCAGTTCACCGACGAAAGTCCGTTAATCGCCATTCCGAATTACCTCCGCCTCAACCGCGGCGGCCGCTCCATCGTCTGGCTGCGGGATGCGTAAGAATTTCCTCACCCCTATCCACTCTGTTTTGCCTCGCCGTCCGCCAAATCATTCCTTAATTTTTCGCCATGGGTGATGCCTGGCATTGGATCGTTGCCGTACCCGCAGTATTGTTGCTGCTGCTGTGGGCCTTCGGTAAATTTGAATCGAAGTTCAGCCGGTGGCAGGCCAAGCGCGGGATGGCAAAATTGATGGCCGAAATCGAACGCCAACGGGCATCTGGCGAATTGCAGAAGGAAGCCGCGGCCAAGGAAACCCACCAGCCCTACGAAGTCAAATTCAACGACCTCGGCTTTGAGGTAATTCTCCGCCCGCAGCCAAAGAAGACATTTTTTGCCAAAGATCCTGCGGATGATTTTGTCGTCAAGCCCCGATGGCAGGGCTTTGACTCCCTGCCCATCCAAATTGCCTGGGTGGACGTTAAACAAGTGGTGGTGTATAAACTAGACTGTTTCACTTTCGACATTATCGCCGTTTCCTTCCTCGTGGCTGACGCAAAATCCGTGGAAATAAAAGAGGACACTGCTGGATTCGCGAAACTCCTGGAATCCGCACCAAAGTTCCTGCCCGGCTGCCGCTCATTCTCCGATTGGTATATGCAACCCGAGTGGCAGGCCTTTGATGAAACCCCGCGCCCCATCTTCACTCGAGCTCCATTGCCGGCTAATGCTGCTGGCTCCCAACTTTAGGAATCCGAACCCTCGCGCGACAAATCTCTATGTTGCTACGTATTGGCAGGACTTCACGAACGCCGATTCACCCAGGGCTGAACTCCTTTGATCCTCTGCTCCTTTGATTCTTTGCTCCCACCCCCCCTGTCCCTATATCCCTTTGTCCCTATGTCCCTTCGCCCGCCCAACTTCACTCTTCACTCTTCCCCCTTCCCCCTTCACTCTTCTCCGCCGCCGCCGCCCCCACCTCCATCGTCAACCCATCCTTCTTCGCGTCCACCCCAAACTTCACCTCCTGCCCGTCCTTGACCTCGCCGCCAGGGCAGCCTTGCAGGGCTCGCGCTTGCACGATGCCGTTCCGAAGTGTCCATGAAAATCGAAAATGCTCCAATTTGTGCGTTAAACGTTGAACGCTCGATGTTCGATGTTGGACATTCGCCGTTTTCCTGACTCCCCGCTCCCAGCTCCCCGCTCCGATCTTTTTTGTGCGGTTTTTTCCCCGAACGGGTATAACTTGGGTAAACCCATGGTCCCCGACCGCGAATTGCTCCGCCAGTATGTCAAAGTCGGCTCCGAAGCCGCTTTTGCCGAACTCATGCGCCGGCATCTGGACATGGTTTACTCCGCCGCCCTGCGCCTCGTCGGCGGCAACCGACCCCTCGCCGAAGACGTAACGCAAACCGTATTCACCGCCCTCGCCCGCCAGGCGCCTTCGCTTCTCGGCCACCCCACGCTCGCCGGCTGGCTGCACACCGCCACCCATTTCACTGCGCACAAGGCCCGCCGCGGCGAAATGCGTCTGGTCACCCATGAACACGAGGCTTCCGCCATGCAAGACACCGCCGCCCAACCGGAAATTCACTGGCAGGAACTCTGCGCCGAACTCGACGGCCTCGTCAACAGCCTCAAGCCCGACGACCGCAACGCCGTCCTCCTCCGCTTCTTCGAGGGTAAAACCCACGGCGAAATCGGCGCCGTCCTCGGTCTCTCCGAAAACGCCGCCCGCATGCGCGTGGACCGCGCCCTAGAAAAACTCCGCAGCCTTTTCCACCGCCGCGGAGTCACCGTGGCCTCAGCCACGCTCGCCGCCAGCCTCACCGCCCATTCCACCCACGCCGCCCCGATCGGCCTCGCCGCCAAAGTCGCTGCGGCTTCTTTTGCTGGCGCCGGGAGCGCAGCCACTGGCTCCGGCCTGGTGAAAACCTTAACCACCGCCTTCCACGTGCACAATAAAACCAACCTCGCCGCCGCCGCCGTCCTCCTGCTCGCCGTGGCGCTCAATGTATACCAAAGTCAGTTAAACGCTAAACTCGCCGTCGAATTGGCGACACCCGTAAAGCCCAAACCTGTCTTAATCGCCAAGCCAGCGCCGCCCAAGGTGGTTATTACGGAGGAAGTCGGCGACGCGCAATTGTCGCTTTCCCTTGTTCGCCAGCCGGGCGTGCCGACCATCCTGCGCAAAGTCGGCGCGAGATTTTATCCGATAACCCTGGATGAAATGGAACGGGATCCCGTGTTACTAGCGCAATTCGCCAGCCATATTCGGAGCAGCGGGAATGAACCTGCCTTGTTGACGCTGTTGCAAAAGATGTTTTCGAACCAGGCGGACCGGAGCTCCTTTGAGAAAATTCTTAAAGACCGCGAAATGAGGACCGAATTACTCATCCTGCAAAGCGCTCATGCGCAATTGACGGCCGGGGAAATGGCCGAATTCACCAAGCGACGTCTCGCGCTGTTTGAGGCCGCTGACGCAAAGATCATGGCTCTGGCTTCGACGGACGAAGCGCGCGCGCTCTATGCGCAATACCAGACCGCGCAGGACCAACAGTATTCGGAGCACGAAATAAATTTCTTTGCGGGTTTGTTAGCCAAGGCGGATCCCAGCGGAACCTTGGACCTGACGGCCGAACAGCGCGCCGCCATGGTGAAGATGCTGGCGGATGAACGCAACCAGCCCGACTTGTCCGGCAACTACGAATATTTGCTGGCGGAGGTAACGGGCTCCTTCTCCCTGTTTGACGCCCAAAAGCAGACCTTGGAATCTCGCTTGGCTGAGCGTGCCGCGAGCATTCTCACCCCGGAGCAGTTGCTGGTTTTTCAGCAGCGCGTTCACCTATCCACGCAATTTATGGTGACACCGACTTTGTTTAGGCTCGATCACGACCTATCGATCTTACCCAGAGGGATGGGGCCGGCGGCGACCACGGCCGAATTGGTCCTCATTTCGCCCATGCAGAATGGTGCCAGCAGCGGCCCCAATTTTTCCTATTCCAGCAAATTGCTTTCGCCGGCCCAATGAGACCCCGGGCGCTACCCTCATCCAAAGCCACCCTGTTTCTCGTCCTCGCCGGGTTGCTGGCCTTGGCTGTCGAGATTTGGCAACTAAGCCGGACCGCCGATTTGCAAGACGCCATCTTGGTCAAGGGAAGGGCCCGATCGGGCGGTCGGACACAACCGGCCGCCAGAGCTCATCCGCCTGCGGGGGAGCCCGGCGTCATTGACACACCTGAGGAGTTCGCCGACCCCGGGCATCCCCTCACTCTGGCCGATGGCACTGTCATTTCCGTCAAAACCACGTTGCCGCCCAATTTGGTGGTCCATCTCCACAGGGGCACCGTCACCTTGCTGGCGGATATCAATGGCGAACTAAAACAGTTAAGTTTCGACGATTTTATCGCCAACCCGGAATTCATGACCCAGATGGCCAATCTCGGCCGGGCCACCGCCAAACTCGACTACAAGGACTTTCTCCAGCAATCCAACTGGCCCGCCGACCGGCAAAACCGGCTGCTGGAAATCATGGGTGGTCGCGACACCCGGATTCGACTCTTGCAGATGCAGTTCGAACTCAACAACAACCCTTCGCTGGAAAACGCCGCCGCCTTTAGTCAACAAGTAATTGACCTTGATCATGCCACCGATACGGAGGCCCGGGCCCTGTTTGCCAATGACGCTGAATTTTCGGCCTTCCAAAAAGTGCGCGATGAAGCACTGGGTCGCGGTGCCGTGGAATATTTGGACAACAACGGCCATCCCCCATTGACCAGTGACCAGTCCGCCGCGGTCATTCGTCTCGTTCAGGAAGTTTATACCCAGGCCCAACTTCCGGAACTGGATGTGCTCCTCGTGGCTCAAAGATGGGGCCAGGGCCGAATGGCGCTAAGTTAAGGGGGTCCATCGTCACTTTTAGAGATCTCGGGAAGA
>CAZLPS010000126.1:0-10083 GCA_964561455.1 uncultured Opitutales bacterium | reverse complement strand
CCCTCCCCCCGCGCGCAAAAACGGGCGCGCATTGAAATCATCCCGTTGATTGACGTCATTTTCTTCCTGCTGGCCACGTTTATCATGGTCTCACTCTCCATGGTTAAAAGCCGCGGCATCCCCGTCAACCTGCCCGCCGCTTCGACTAGCGCCAAGCAGAACCCCGCCAACGACACCGTCATCACCGTCACGGCCAAGGGCACCCTCTTTTTTAACAAGGAATCCCTGACCCTCGAGCAATTGCCCGCCCGCCTGCGGCAACTGAAGGCGGTCAACCCGGATCCCAAGGTTTACCTCAACGGCGATGACAAGGCCAACTTTGGCGCGGCCGTCGCGGTCCTCGATGAATTGCGCAAGGCCGATATTTCGAAAGTGGCCATTGACACGCAGATTAAGCCATGAAACTTTCAGTTTATTCTTATGCGGCGGGCGTGCTACTGGTTGGCGGGTTGGTGGCATCGTTGTGGATCATGTTCAGTTCACCCACCGAGGTTGGAGGCCCGAACCCGAAGGTGGTGTCGCTCCAAAATATGAAGATGCCTTCCTCGGGCTCGGCGCCGGCAAAAACCAAAGCGGATGCTGGTTCGGTATCGTCCGGCCAATTGCCGCCAGCCATTGCGTCGGCGCAGTCCACTGCCCGATTCGATATTCCAGCGGGAGCTAATCCCGCCGGCCAATCTGGGCCATCAAATTCCGCCCCGGCACTTTCCCCGCCCGGTGCGAGTGCGACGGGTCCTGCGTCTTCAGCCGTTGGTGCCCCGGCGACCACCCGGGCCGGCCGGCAGGGGCGCGCGGCGGCTCCGGCATCAACAGTTGCACCTAGGAACACCGCCCTGACGCAATGGCCGGTCGAAAACGGTGGCAACGGACACTATTATCAGGCGTTCACCGCGCCGAGCGGCATTACGCGACCCAATGCGGAAAAGGACGCCGTCGCCCGCGGTGGGTATCTTGTCACCATCACGTCTGCCGCCGAAAATATATTTGTGTTCGGTTTGATTGACGATCCGGCGTATTGGCGGTCGAGTTCGGGAGGCGGCTACGAAATGGGCCCCTGGATTGGCGGTATTAAAACGGACAACGTCTGGCAATGGGGTGTTGGTGAACCCATCACTTATTTTAACTGGGATCCCACGGAACCCGACGGAAAAACCGCCGCGCAGAACAGCCGGCACTTCTATTCTTCGGTCCCCGGCGACCGGGAGCCAACTTGGGACGACACCGAGGACCGGACCATTCAACGAAGTTACATTGTCGAATTTGACCACCGGCCCGCCACGTCGGATCCGCCGGCCGGCAATTAAATTTTTGTTTGGCTGATTTTTACCATGAACCGCTACGGTTATTATTTCACCGCAATTTTTCTGCATCTGCTGATGCTCTTGTATCTTGGGAGCTACACCCGCTCCGCGTCGTCGTTGTCGGTGAAGCGTGCCTATCTTGAAGTCACGCTATTGCGCAATCCCTTGCCGGTTCCCAACAATCTCAATCCGGTTGAGTTAAAGGTGGATTCGGTGGTGGTCGCCCCGCCCATTCCGCCCACCCGTGACTCCGGGCCCGTCGGTGATTCCGGTTCTTCCGCCGCGGGTTCCGAAGCGGATACCGCGCCAGTTCCGGCTTTTGAGATCTCCCTTGAGAAAACGCCCCCGGTGGAACCGCCGGAACCCGAGCCCAGGGAGTCGTCCGTCGAATCTCTGCTGACTTTGCCGACGTCAGGGCCGGAATCGCCAACGCCCCCCGTCACTCCGCCGGTTACAGCAGTAATACCCGGGCCGGTGGCCGATCTCGGACCCAATCCTTCGGGTGCACCGGTCTCCGGCACCGAACGTGGCGGTAATGGTACGGACCAAGGCGGGCGCAGTGGCAAACCCGAGAAACCGGTGGTGGTCAGTTCGGTGGCGGAAACCCTGGAATTTCCGCCCGTTCCCTACACGAACGGCCACTTCTACCTGGCCGTTTATGTGGCTGCAGGCATTAAGTGGGAGGACGCCCAGAGCTATGCCCTCGCCCGTCGCGGCTACCTCGTCACCATCACCTCCTATGCGGAAAATCAGTTTGTCTACAATTTGATTAAGGACCCCATGTTTTGGTTGCGCTGCGGCGAGGGCGATGCCGTGCCGGAGAATTCCGGCCCTTGGATCGGCGGGACAAAAGACTGGGATTCCGGCAAATGGTCCTGGGAGAATGGTGAAGGCGAGCTCGATTTCGCCGCTTGGGCTCCAGGTGAACCTGACAATCGCGGTGGCCAGCAGGACCGGCTTTGCTACTACACCAATATCTACCCCCAACGGGCCGCCACGTGGGACGATTCCCAAAGCGATGCCCATCACCTTGGTTTCATTATCGAATTTGATAGCGACCCTGGCACCATGGTGCTGAACGCCGCCAAGGCGCCAGATCTCAATGAGCAGTAGGGTCGGCCATTCCATGAACCGCTACGGTTATTATTCTGCTGCAATTCTGCTCCATCTCGTGGCACTCGCGATTTTTGCGCTGCGGGCCAGCCAAGTGCCGTCCGCAGCGGTCGAGGAGGAACAATATGTTTTGGTGACCCTTGCCATGGTCGCGCCTCCGCCTGCGTCCGATCCCGAGCTCCTGCTCACCCCGACGCCCGACGCGACGGTCACGGACCCCGGCATCGTGGACGACGCCCCGAGATCCTCCGCCGCCCCGGGGCCATTGGTGGACGATATTCCGCCCCCGGTCTCGGTTATCTCGCCGGACGTTTCGTCTCCGCCACCTTCCCCCGAGGAACCCGCGCCGGATTCCCCGGCGTCCTTCGCTCCTCCAACGCTGCCCACGCCCACGGCGGCCGCCGCGCCAGTGCAGCCGGTTGGGCCTCCGACGCCGAACGTCAACCCATCGCCTACCACGGGCGTCGGTCGTGGCCCCTCCAGTGCGCCGGTATCCGGCCGGGGCCGCGGAGGCGGCAATGGTACCGGGCGTGGCGGCCGGGGCAATGGCGACAGCCTCGGCGGCATGGTGGCCATGGAACCGCTGGCAGGCCCCAGCGGTCATTACTACATGGCGGTTTACACGCCCAATGGCATTACTTGGAATAACGCGCAAAAATACGCCCTCGTGCATGGCGGCTATCTCGCGACCATCACCTCGAAGGAGGAAAACAATTTTGTATTCAGCCTGATCAACGATGCGAAGTTTTGGAAACGCATGCCCCAAGGCGAAAACACCGGACCCTGGCTCGGCGGCTTCAAGGACCAATCCGGCCGCTGGCAATGGGTAAACAACGAAGGACCACTTGGTTTCCAAAACTGGGCTCCGCGGGAACCCGACAACACCGGCGGCAACCAGGTCTGGTTGTGCTATTACACCTGGAAGGCTCCCCAAATGGCCCCGACTTGGGACGACACTTTTGCGACGCTGCAATTAAATGGTTTCATCATCGAATTCGATCATGAACCCGGCGAAAACGCAGATAATTAATTCGAGCCACCATGCTCGGGCGAATTCTCTCAGGACCAAAACCAACCCGTGAACCGCTACCGCTATTATTTGGCCGCAATCCTGGCGCATCTGTTGGTGCTCGTCATGTTTACGCCCGCCGCCCGCCCAGCTTTTCCGGCACCGGTTGAAAAGCAATATGTCGAAGTCTCCCTTTCGGCCAAACCCGCTGCACAGGCCCCGGCTCGCTTCACTCTACCCGCGCCCGATTCTCCGGGCGGCGCCCTGGACGACCCCGGCGAGCCAGGGTCTCCGGCGGCCGGGCCTCCGGTGGATGACAGTCCGCCACCAGTCGCCGAAATCTCTCCCGACGTAAATCCGCCGCCCCCGTCTCCGGTTGAACCCGATCCCGCGGCACCATTCTCTTTCGCGCCGCCCACGTTGCCGACGCCGGCTCCCGAATCCCTCGCCCAGCCAGTTGGCCTGCCCACGATCAATGTAAATCGCCCGCCGGACGCCGGGAATGGCCTCGGGCCGTCCTCCGCGCCTTTCTCCGGCTCCGGCGGCGCCGGCAACGGGCGGGGCGGTCGGGGAGGGCAGGGCAGCGGCTATGTTCCGATTACCGGCCTCGCCCATTGGCTGACAGACTCCGGCGGCAATGGTCACTTTTACGAAGCCGTGTTTGTCGCTGAGGGGATCACTTGGGACGAAGCCCAAGCGGCGGCACTTGCGCGCGGCGGATATTTGGTCACCCTCACCTCGGCGGAGGAAAATAATTTCGTTTTCCGCCTCGTGCAAGACCCCAAATTCTGGCTCGTGCTTTCGCCAAACCGCATTTCCGGGCCCTGGCTTGGCGGACACAAAGTCGGCGGGAGCCGGTCCATTTCGGGGCTGTGGCAGTGGGAGAATAACGAAGGCACTTTCGAGTTCACTTGCTGGGCCGGGGATGAGCCCGACAATTCCGGGGGTGTCCAGGACAAGTTATGCTACTACACCTTCCCCGGCCCCAATTTCCGGCCCACTTGGGATGACCAAAGCGGAAAAATTAAACACTCCGGCTACATTGTGGAATGGGATGAACAATCTCCCGGTATTTAATCGCTGCTTATCGGGCCGGACGGCCCATCCGCCCGGCAGAAAAATCCATTTGTCTCCTTGCGCAAAAATAAAATCACCATTATCGTTGCCGCACAGCAGGATTTGTCATGAACCGATGGAATTATTATTTCGCCGCCATTTTGCTGCACCTGCTGGCGCTCTTTATTCTTTGGCCCCTGGCCGGGCGGGCGTTATCTTCGAAGGTGAAAATGTCCAACCTCGAAGTCACCCTTTTGGCCAATCCGGCGCCGGTGCCGCTTGTGCCACCGGCCGAGCCGCTCGTTACCACCCGGCAGATGGTTCGCAATTCTGGGCCCCGCGGCGATTCCGGGGCGGGCGGCGATTTTTCCGGTTCCCCGGCCGCCGGCCCGTTGGTGGATGATGGGCCCAGGCAGGTTTCTGAACTTTCCTTCGAGAGAAAAGACGCCGATTCGTCGCCGCCGGACTCGTCGCCGCCCGACATGGCATCAACTGCGGCACCGTCCAGCCCGCTGCCCACCCTGCCGACAACCGTGCCGAATTCATCATTGTTTCCCATGGGCCCCCCTGTGCCAGACGCCGTGCCTCCTCCCGTACCGGGCCAAGGCACCGGCTCCTCCAGCGATCAAATCTCCGGCCAGGGACACGGCGGTGGTGGAACCGATCAGGGCGGGCGCGGCGGCAAGGCAGAAAAACCGGTGGTGGTCGCCGACGCCCAGAAATCACCGCGCGTTTCCCAGCGCAACGGACACTATTACGAAGCCGTCTACGTTCCCGAGGGCATTACCTGGGACGCCGCGCGAGTGGCTGCCCTGGTGCGCGGCGGCCATCTCGTCACCATCACTTCAGCGGAGGAAAATGTTTTTGTGTTCGGCCTCGTGCAAGACCCAAAATTCTGGCTCGTACTTTCAGTGGACCGCATTTCCGGCCCCTGGCTTGGGGGCAGCAAAGCGGGCGCCGCGCAGTGGGTGTGGGAAAATGGTGAGGGTCTCTTCGAATACACAAACTGGGATGACGGAGAACCAGACAATTCCAACGGTGTGCAGGACAAGTTATGCTTCTACTCCAATCCCCTCCCGGATTTTCAGCCGCTGTGGGATGACCAATCGGGCATGATCAAGCATGCCGGGTATATTGTGGAATGGGAAGATGGGCCGCCGGAGATTGAACCGTAGCACCGGTTAAACCATGATCCGCCAGCCCATCATCGCCGCCCCCACCAAAATACGAGTGTTATCGCTCGGGAACCGCCGGGTGTATTTTCTTGTCGCGATTTTGCTGCATTTGCTCGTCTTGTATGGTTTCTTGTTCCTTGCCACCAGGCCGCCGCCTCCGGTTAACGAAAAGCACTACGTCGAAGTCTCGCTCGCCGCTGATTCCTCCACCAACGCCGGCCCCGCCGAACCACCCGGCAATCCCACGCCAGGCCCGCGCGTGGATGATCTGCCGCCTCCGGTTGCGGAAATTGCTCCCGAATTCACCCCGCCAGCCCCGGTACCCGAGACTCCCGTGGCCGAAACCCCGCCGCCGCCCCCAGCACCAGTTTTGCCGACGCCTTTGCCCAGTGCGCCACCGGCCGGCTCGGGCGTGGCCCAGAGTCCATCTCGGGGCCCGGTCTCCGGCATTGGCGGGGGTGGCGCCAAACGATGGAGCGACGGTGGCGGCGGCAACGGCCACTACTATGAAGCCATCTACACTCCGGAAGGCATCAATTGGTTGGATGCCCAAAAATACGCGCTCGCGCATGGCGGGTACCTCGCCACGATTTCCTCCCCGGGAGAAAACACCTTTGTCTTCAATCTCGTGAAAGACCCGAAGTTTTGGCGGTTTACGGTGCCCGGTCAGTATTCCGGCCCTTGGTTCGGCGCCTGCAATCAAAATGATGTCTGGCAGCGGGTGAACAACGAGGGCCCCATCGGTTATAATGACTGGTATCCCACGGAACCCGAAGAACGGCCCACCGCGAAATTCCTTTACGGGCTGCATTTCTACACGGAAGGTTTCTCGGCCGCCGCCAACGGCCAGACGCCCGGTGGCCGCGCGCAAGGGCCGCCCCCGCGCGGCATGGGCTTTGGCCCCCGCGGTATGTCCATCGCGCAACCTGGTCCCACTTGGGATGTTTCCCAGGGCAGTGTTCTACTCCTCGGCTTCGTCGTCGAATACAACACCGACCCCGCCAGAATCCGCCCAAACCCCGCCGCCGCGGAAAAATATGTCCCGCCCGTGCCGCTCCCCGCCCAAGGCCGCGGCCGGCGCGGTTGATAAAAAGTATGATGGTGAAGAGCACAGGTGGTCTCAAATCCCCCTCCGTTCCCTGTCCTTGTGTTCGCCACGCGGCTCCCTGTTCGGCGCTCCTGGCGCATTCCCCAATTTTTTACTTCTTAATTCTTAATTCTTCCTTCTTAATTCCCCCATGCCCAAGCCCCTAAAAAAGATTCTGCTCGTCGCCAACGGCGACCAACGCCAATCCGCCAATGAAGTCTGCTGGCCCGCCCAGCAGGCCATGGAAACGGCCCTGACGGCCGCCCTCGCCAAACTCGGCTTCACCCTTGTCCGCGCCCACCCCTATAACCCCGCCCGCAAACACGGCTTTATCCAGTCCCAAAAGGAGGGCATGGAGGTCTTTGCCAATGTGGACCCGAAAACCCCACTCATCGTCGCTGAGGCGGTATGGCAGTATTCGCACCATTTGCTCCACGGCCTGATATCCCACCGCGCGCCGATTTTGACTGTGGCCAATTGGAGCGGCACCTGGCCGGGGCTCGTCGGCATGTTGAACCTCAATGGCTCGCTTACGAAGGCGGGAGTTAAATATTCGACCCTCTGGAGCGAGGATTTCACGGACGAAGCGTTTTTGAAAAACCTCGCGGCCTGGCTCAAGACCGGCGTCGTGAAACACCCGACCGCCCACGTCAAGCCGCTTGCCAAATGCAAAGTCCCCGCCGGCGCCCGCGCCGTCGCCAAAAAAATCGCCGCCGATCTCCTCCGCAAAAAAGCCATCATGGGCATCTTTGACGAAGGTTGCATGGGTATGTTCAACGCCATCATTCCCGACGAACTCCTCTTCCCAACCGGAGTCTATAAGGAACGTCTCTCGCAATCCGCGCTGTATTACGGCACGACGCAAGTCACCGATGCCGAGGCCCGCGCCGTTTATGAATGGCTTCGCGCCAAGGGCATGAAGTTCCACCTCGGGACGAATGAGGCTACGGAATTGACCGAGAAGCAAATCCTCCTCCAGTGCAAGATGTACGTTGCGACGTTGCGCATCGCCGATGAATTCGGCTGCGAACTGGTGGGAATTCAATACCAGCAGGGATTGAAAGATCTTCTCCCGGCTTCCGACCTCGTCGAAGGCATCCTGAATAACGGCGACCGCCCGCCGGTGACGAATGCCGCCGGCAAAATCATCCGCCCCGGCCAGCCCCTCACCCATTTCAATGAAGTGGACGAATGCGCGGGCTTGGATGGCCTGTTCACCAATCGCGTCCACACCGCCCTCGGGCAGCCCGTCGAGAATACACTCCATGATCTCCGCTGGGGCGATTGGGATCAAAGCAACACGACGGGCGACTACGTCTGGGTCTTCCTCATCTCCGGCAGCGCCCCCCCGGCGCATCACGTCAACGGCTACGCCGGCACGGATTCCCTGCGCCAGCCCCCCATGTATTTCCGCCTCGGCGGCGGCACGGTCCGCGGCATCGCCCGCCCCGGCGAAATCATCTGGAGCCGCATCTTTGTCGAAAAAGGAAAACTCAAAATGGACCTCGGCCGCGCCAAGGTCATCACGCTGCCCAAGGAAGAAACCGACCGCCGCTGGAAGGCGACGACGGTCCAATGGCCCATCATGCACGCGGTGACCTATGGCGTAACGAGGGACCAGATGATGGCGAGGCACAAGGCAAACCACATCCAGGTCGCCTATGCGAATACAGCAGCAGAAGCCGATTTGGCGATGTATACCAAGGCGGCGCTAGCGAGTGAGTTAGGGCTGGAAGTGGCGCTGTGCGGAACCAGAGCGGATGGGAAGGGGTTTTGAGTCTGGATTCGATTCATGCCATACCAAATAATTGAAATTGCGCTACGATCGGCTTAAGCAAAGGCGCGAAAGCGCGAAGGGTTTGGCGAGACGGATGTGGTGGTCTTACCTCGGTCGAGGTGCCTGGCGCGAGTCCCGGAGGGACGAAAGAACCGGTCCATTTCTTTCGTCCCTCCGGGACTCGAGTCGCTTTGTTCAGCGGCGCCCAGCATTAAAAAGCTGGGTTACCTTCTTACGTCCCTGCGGGACTTTAAATATCAGGGGACGTTAATAGGGGCGGGTACTGAGTATTTTAACCGCCATCTTGCGGGCGGGAAGACACGGTTCTCGCGCAAAACCGGTCCGATTCCTCGTTCTATCTTTCAATTCTGTACACCAATCCTTTGCGCCTCCGCTGCTTTGCGCGAGCGATTCTTTCTTCTGCCGGCTAATCCCAGTCCTCACAAATACTTTTCAATCAACTTCGCCACGCCGCTGACCGCCTTCTCTTTGATAAACGTGGTATTGGGGGCCCTGGCCAGGGGCAGCTCGCCCGGATCGATGACGAACAGCGGCTTTTGCCGGTCAAAGATATGCGCCAGGTTGGCCGCCGGCCGAACTTGCAGGCTCGTGCCAATCACCACCAGGATATCCGCCGCTTGGACCAATTCCTCCGCCAAGTCCATTAATGGGACCGCCTCCCCAAACCAGACAACGTCGGGCCGCAATTGGCTGCCCAATTCGCATTTCTGCCCGAGATTCAACTCCCAGCCCGCAATGGGATAAACCAACGAAGAGTCCACACTGCTGCGCGCCTTCCGCAACTCTCCATGCAAATGGACGATCTTTGACGAACCCGCCCGCTCATGCAGGTCATCAATGTTTTGGGTGACAATCGAAACGCCATATTTCTCCTCCAGACGCGCCAGCGCCAGATGGGCCTCGTTCGGCTGGGCCGCCAACAGACCCTTGCGCCGGAGATTGTAAAACTCGAGGACCATGGCCGGATCGCGCTCCCAGGCTTCAGGCGTGGCGACATCGTAAACATTGTAGCCTTCCCACAGGCCATCAGCGTCGCGAAAAGTTTTCAATCCGCTTTCGGCACTGATGCCCGATCCGGTGAGGAATACCAGTTTTTTCGACGCCATGCCTTTCATGAGCCGCGAATTTAGCTGCAAGGCGCGGGGAGTTCAATAGCGTCCGTGGTTCAGGTCCTATAGGGTTGGCCGACAATCATAGGCAACGTGACGACGGCTAGGCGGGTCCGGAGGCCCCGCCTGGCGCTCTGGCTCGAATTGCGCCTGAGATTGTCCGACAGTGCCCGTTCTTCTTCCCATCCCTAACGCACGACAATCACGGTGGTGGAGGCAATAATTACGGCCACGGCAACAACAGCAATGAGAAATATCATGGTAATCTCCCGATTGAGTTTAATATGCGGGAATTCACCCCAACTTACACCGGGGACTGAAATTCCGACATGGGGGTGTTTACCGCCATGCGCGATCGGAGCGCATTGGACCATTCCTTTGCGTCTTGTATGTCCAACGCTATGAGGAAAAGCAAGGTAGTGCCAAAGGCCGCTT
>CAZLPS010000125.1:0-10715 GCA_964561455.1 uncultured Opitutales bacterium | reverse complement strand
AACTGTAACCTATCTCCCTGGATTAAGTGTTACCTATCTCGCCGGTTCATACCATAGCCGACTTCGCCAGAGACCCTGAAGTTCAGGAAACTGCAAGCAGAATTCAATGTTCGCCGTTCAACGTTCGATGTTCAAGGTTGGATGCCCCCTTCACTCTTTCTCAGCCTTCCAGCTTCTAACTTCCAGCTTCCAGCTTCTATCTCTTCGACAGAATTGACAGAAACTTGGGCGATTTCCGGTCTGGAATTTCAAAGTTCGATGTTCGATGTTCAAGGTTCGATGATCGATGTTCAAGGTTCGATGTTCGATGATCGGTGGAACCGCATCCCCACGAAGGGGCGGAGGGATAGAGACTACTTTCCGCTGCGCGGCGGCAGCCGGTCCCGTTTCTCCGGCTCTTGGTCGGGAACTTTCGCCATCACCCGGTCAAATTTCTTCCGGTCACCGCGGGCCGCGCGCTTGCGGATATAACTGTCGGCATCCAACACCGCCACCTTCTCCGCCACTGCGGAAGCGACAAATTGGGCAAACGGTATGCCGTCGACGCGGGCCAAGGCCTGGGCGCGACGCCGGAGCGAACCGGGAATGGCGGCATTCAATGTACTCATAACGGAATAATATTAGTAAAAAAGTTCCCCGGTGTCACGGCTTGAATTCCCAAGGCGCCAATCCCTTTAAAGTCCTTGAGATTAAAAGTAATGATAAACGAAGCCCCGCCGGCCACCGCCGCCTCCAGCACCAAGTCGTCTTTGGCATCGGGCAGAAATGGCCGCCAGAGAAAATGCACCTGGCATTCGATACTCTCCGCCAGGACGTAGTCGAGGAAATCCTCGATGTCCTCCCTGGCATATCCTGGCACAAGGCCGGGCCGGTGGAGCACGTCCTCATATTCCAAACAAAGAGGCGAAGAAACCACCGGCTGAAACGGACCGGAGCCCAACCGCTGCAAAAGTTGAAACGACGCTCCGTGACGAGACCGGAGCGCGGCCACCAGCACGTTCGTATCAATCACCACGCGCACCCCCATATCCTGATCGATGGTGGCCAACTTTCACGTCACAACTGGATACGAGTCGAGGAGGAGCAGCTGGAAGAAGGCAGTTTACGGTTTACGGTTTTCAGTTTACGGTTGCTCCATCCACGAATGAACACGAAGAAGGAATGCTCGCGCAGAGACGCAGAGGCGCGGAGAATCTTAACCAACATCGAACATTGAACGTCCAACATTCAACGTCGAATAGCCAACTTCGCCAGAGACCCTGAAGTTCAGGAAACGGCAAGCAGAATTCAATGTTCGCCGTTCAACGTTCGATGTTCAAGGTTGGATGCCCCCCTTCACCCTTTCTCAGCCTTCCTGTCTCCAGGTTATTATCCGCGTCATCCGTGCCATCCGTGGTAAAACTCCGAAGACTGCCTTCGAGGCTTTTCACAGAATTGACAAATTTCGGGCGATTTCAGAATTCGACGTCCAATGTTCAGCGCCCCTTCCTGACTCAGCGCCTCCGGCCCCCCCAAAACTAAGAACCAAGCACTAAGAACCAGAACACCTTCCTCCCCCAAACCGTAAACCGATCTCTCCGCCATTCAATGTTCGACGTTCGCGGCCTTTGCGCTGTCAAAGCCTGGCTAAGATTATGGCATGGAGTTTGCTTTTTCCAAGGGCAGCCGCCATGCCGAACGTCGAACAACTTTTGGACAAAGTCGCCCGGCTCACCGCCGAGGAGGCGGCGCTGCGGGCAAAGGTCGTTGCCCAGCGGAAAAGGAACGCGGCGATGGGGGAAAGGATTGCCGCCAAGCGCGCTGAGATTGCCCGACTGCGCCAGTTTTGCCAAGACTTGGACCCAGGGAATCCTGGCGGGCTGCTGGGCCCACCCCCGGTGCCACTTTTGCCAGGCCCGCAGGCAAGCGCCCCTACCCGCCCAATGGCGTCGAGCGGTCTTGGACCGATTCGCTGGAGTGTGGGTACATTTGCGCCGGAGGTGGGGTGTGGTATGGCAAGACGACGCAGCTCCTGAGCCCTGGGGACCGCGTCTGGCTCGATGTCCCGGGATTTGGGTTTGTCGGTGCCGGCAAGCCCACCGTCCGGGCTCAGGGGAATATCAATCTCCGTAGCATGTCCTCTTCCGCCGCCCGCAAACGTTATTACACGAATTCGAGCCTGACCCTCTGGCGGCCCTGCACCCGGCAGCGGACCCCTGACAGTTCAATTTTGGAAAATTCCACAGGTTTGTTAAAAACGCATTGAGGAATCGTCTCGCTGAACGGCATGGTCTTGAAAATCTTGCGCCCGCTGTTGCTTAAGGTTATGGGCATATCCCCCAACCCCAGCACCGAGGAACACACTTGCCATCAACCATGCCTCTTCTTCCTGAAGTGGCTGCGCAGGCATGGCATAACCCTTACTGGCTACGGCGCGGTTGATCAAGAAATCGCCGTGGAGAACAAAATGAGACAACTCGTGGTAAAACAAGCGAGTTTTAACTCGACTCAATTGCAAATATGTGGCCGGCACATCGTTCGACTCCATGATGGCGCGGATAGTGACCTCATTGAAAACCGCCACGTAACCACCAGAATGCAGCCTATATAGCCAAGAAATGAACCCCTTCTGCGGCGGTTCTCCCCCTGGCAGGGCGTGCAGATTTTTGCTGGTGAAATAGAGGGTTTGGTCTGCTACTTCGGGATCGACATAATTACCCAATTCACCAGCTACGACATAGTTGGCAAACATATGCACCCGAGGACTGATCCCGCCCAGCCTAGAGGCAGCGACCAAATCAGCATGATCTCGCACACCATGCTTGCCGCAAATTGTTAATATTAATTGTATCGCCTTCGCGGCAATATCAGATGGTCTTGGGGTATTCATCAAGACCAACTATTATGTTGTCTCGACTGGTGTCAATGAATTTTTAGTGGCGGTCGTATAAAACTCATCTAGAATCGCCAGTAGATTTTTGATTTTTTGATCCATTGCGCGAGGCATTTCTCCACATCCGGCCAGCGGCGTGGGCAGAAATATTGGATTGGCACTGGCGCCAGACCGCTCCACCCAGGCTTCAGTGTCAATCCCAAAGTAGGTGGTCAAGTTATCCCACTCGCGACCGGAAAGTGCAATCCCGTCGCTTGTGCCTAGAAATTTGTGCAGATGTTCTGCGTCGCAACATGTTTCACCAGCCAGATCTTCCCAAGTAATTTTGGCGAAGTCCGGTTGCGAGAGGAGATCCTTATGCGCGTCCTTGAGCAGCTCACGGCCCGCGCTATACATAGCGTCGTAATTCATGAGCGTATTGGGTTGAGGTTGGAAGAAATAACCGCAGTTTGCCCGTGTGCGCCGAGATTCAGCGACAAAGCAATAACGGAAACGAGGAGAGTTTTGTTCATATTAATTCAGTTTGTGGTAATGGTTCTAGGCGGCACGCCCCCATGCTCAGCCGAGATGAAGGAATGCCAATACCAAAGTATGAAACCGCGCAGGGAGAAGGCGAGTCTTTTCTTCTCTTTTTTTGCAGTTTGCGGTCATTGAACATACCCCCAAACCCAAAGCAAGAATCGTGCGCAATTCGTTCTTAATTGCATATTCGTTTAGTCGTTTTCATTCAATGAGTTAAGGTATATATTCGCCCTGGAATTCGAGATTTTTTGCTTGGCTTTGCGAAATTCGCTTTTAGTCGGGGCCAGAAACACAAAGGAAAAATGAATTTTATAAGCCGCTTAAAATCAACGACGAACAACGAATTTCGGGCAATCCCATTCCCGGCGGGAATTCGATGAATTGAGCATATTGAACGAACATTTCGGCCCTCCTTACTCAGATCCTCTAATCGCAAGTTCAGCATTCGCAAACTGTTCCACCCAAAAGCCGTGCCAACGGCCCGCCAAATAATCATTTCCTCCATCGCGCAGTTTTTTATCGCGCAGTTCTTTAATTTTGTCTCTTGCGGTCGACGACAAATCCCTTATCGCGGCATCCTTAGTCGCAGAAGTGTAACGAGTTATTAATGATCTGGCTATCAGATGCGCTTTTAGCCAACCGTCTTTCTTCTTATCTTCTTTAAAGATAGCAGAATCGCTTTCGGTTTTGGCAAATAGCTTACGAAGCTGTGCAGTGTCCAAAATCAAAAACCCGTATCGGTGTGCCTGTTCGCCGTAGGGCAATTGTTGAACCTCCACGACAAGCAAGAATCCATTGTCCTTAAGCAGATGGGTGATTTTCCCCTCCGGTCCAAAAAGGTCTCCCCATTCCGAAGGAATAAGTTCGTGTAATACATTGCACATTACCACGAGATCAAAACTGCCGTCGTCGTATTTACCTCGCAATTCAGTGAGATCATTGAAATATCGCCCCTCAGCGCTGCTATAAAGGCCGGAAATTGCAGCAAGGCAATCGTCCGAATCTTTTTTCGACGAGTCATAGGCAATATACTCGAAATTACTCAATTGACCTTTGGGCCACGCATTAGCGAATTCACACGCCAGACGCCCTTTCCCTGCCCCAAAATCCAAGACCCTCAGCCGGTTTGTTTTCTGTCGATACGCCTCCACAACATCTCGAATTTGCCTTGTCTGCGGGTCATCGGGGATAGGCGGCACAACTTCCGGAGGTAGTATGCATTCCGCCGCGAATCGATTACTTGCCAGCCCAAAAGGGAGATCCAGAAAGCTGGCCAATTTCTCCCGACGTTCCGCGCTCCCAAGTAAACCGCTTAGAACCTTTTCTGGATTATTTCCAGATTTACTGATCCCGTTGTTCTCCATCCACCAAATGGATGAAGCATCTACCTCTGCCAAAAGCGGGATTGAATGGGTTGCAATCCACAACTGCCCATTTCCGATCTGATCCTGAATCTTATCTACAAGATCAAGCAATACCGACGGATGAAGATGGTTTTCTGGTTCATCCATAAATAGAATTGAGTCACCTAATTTTGCCCCTTGAGCGAAAATCGCGACGCACAGCTGCAAGATAACTTTTTGGCCGTTTGAAAGTGCGGTTTTGCCGAGAGGTAATCCGAAGAGCTCTGCCTCTCCGGATTTAGATCGCGTAATTTCAGTCTCCAAGAACTTCCGAATGATTTCCTGAAGATTCACATATGCACGCGTCGCTTCGTCAGCATCAGGACGCCTTGAACCAGATTCAGGATGGGTGGCCTCTCGCCAATTGTCTTGGACAGATTGAATTAATGCGAAAGATCCATTTGGCAAGTTGCTCACGCCTATATTTTCAACGCCTTTGGAGGTTGCGAGGATGTCCGTTCTTGCCATGGAGCTCGGATCGACAAGTTCCAACCTGTTGGGAACAAATGGAACAATCACGGGCTTTCGCTTCTCGCTAAGTTTAATGCCCTGATTAAGTTCAAGTTTCTTCTTTAGAATTTCTATTGAAGCTTCATTCTGAGATATCGCTGTTTTTTGACTGATCGAGCGCATTTGACTAACATGGAGCATTCTAACATTCAACTGTTTCGCAATCTCCTCGTCGGTCTCATATTGACCCGAAAGTTTAATTAATTCATTTAGCAATCGAGATTTTCCCGCCCCATTTTTACCTGCGATTATGACCACTTTGCCAAGCTTCTCCATTCGAATGGCACCAAGATTCAAGTCGGGTATTGCGGGTAAATTTATACTCAGGAATTTCATGAATTTGCTTTTGCTCGCATGAATTGAGCCTTTTTCAGTGTGATTTTTGGACAACCCAAGATGCCCGGCGACGCTGAAATCGATGAGGCAGGGTTGTAACCGGGGTGGATCCCGTCCATTGGACGGTTTTTTTTGGGGGGGGGTAAGTTATGAATCGGGTGAGCGGCGAAGCCGCGCCCCTGGACCGATCTTTGTGAATTAGAGTTAGTGGAATTAGGAAATGGTTGCAAGTGCCAACTGGCAAGTGACATTGCGCCGTGGTAAGCCGGCTATTTGCTCGGCCATCCGTAAGCGTCACGCGAAGCACCTTCTATCGTAGGCATGATATGTATGGCAGATTGCCGGGATGACTACAACAACTGTAACGGTGGCGTAGATTTTGCCGCAAGACCGCGTGGGGGCGGGTAAGGACGCAGGTAGAGCCAGAGGCCGGCGGAGTCGTCGCGGTGGATTAACTTGAGAGGGACAGAGGGACTAAGGGACAAAGGGACAGAGGGGCCGGAGGCAGAGAAGGATGAAGGATGAGGGATGAAGGATGAGTCAGGGCGCTGGGAGCGGGGAGCAGGGAGCGGGGAGTTCGTGGACGAAGGGACAGAGGGACCGGGGGACGAAGGGACAGAGGGGCCGGATTCAGAAAAGGATGAAGGATGAGGGATGAAGGATGAATCCGGGCGCTTGGAGCGGGGAGCGGGGAGCGGGGTGTTCGGCATTCCAGCTTCTAACTTCAAGCTTCTAGCTTCCTTCGAAAGGCTGGATTCCAGCTTCCAACTTCCAGCTTCCAGCTTCTTCGTCGTAGCGGGGAGCGGGGAGTCAGGAGGGGGAACGCTGGGATTGGTGATTTGTAATTTGTGATTTGTGATGGAGTTACTGGGGGATCCTGGTGAAGGGCCGTCGTTGAGTTTCAAGCCGGCAAGAGGATCGCCCTCAGAGCGGTGACCGACGAGGTGGGAGTCCGGAAACGGGGCATAGGGGGTGGAGCCGTCTCTCCGGCGTTTGGCGGGAGCGGGCTTGGGGGGATGGCGCTTGGAGCGGGGAGCAGGGAGCGGGGAGTTCGGCATTCCAGCTTCTAACTTCAAGCTTCTAGCTTCCTTCGAATGGCTGGATTCCAGCTTCCAACTTCGAGCTTCCAGCTTCTTCGTCGTAGCGGGGAGCGGGGAGTCAGGAGGGGGAACGCTGGGATTGGTGATTTGTAATTTGTGATTTGTGATGGAGTTACTGGGGGATCCTGGTGAAGGGCCGTCGTTGAGTTTCAAGCCGGCAAGAGGATCGCCCTCAGAGCGGTGACCGACGAGGTGGGAGTCCGGAAACGGGGCATAGGGGGTGGAGCCGTCTCTCCGGCGTTTGGCGGGAGCGGGCTTGGGGGTGGGATGGAGCTTGGAGCGGGGAGCAGGGAGCGGGGCGTTCGGCATTCCAGCTTCCAACTTCGCGCTTCCAGCTTCTTTGGGTTGAGCGGACCGTGACATGCCCGATCGGATCGATCAGGGGATTGGCGGAGGCAAGAACTTTTTGAAACTGTGGGGGCCGGATTCAGAAAAGGATGAAGGATGAATTCGGACGCTGGGAGCTGGGAGCAGGGAGCGGGGAGTTCGTGGACGAAGGGACAGAGGGACCGGGGGACAGAGAAGGATGAAGGATGAAGGATGAGGGATGAATCCGGGCGCAGGAAGCAGGGAGCGGGGAGCAGGGAGCGGGGAGTCAGGAGTCAGGAGACAGGAGGCAGGACGGGGACGCCCGGGATTTGAAATTTGAGATTTGGGATTTGAGAGGGGAGGCGGGTCGAAATTCCAGCTTCCAACTTCGAGCTTCTAGCTTCCTCAGGACGAAGGGAATCAGGAGGCGGACCTTCATGGAGAATGAGGCCGTCGAGCGGGGACTGGAAAGAGTGAGGAGTGAAGGGTGAAGAGTGAAGGGGGGAGGCCGAAGTGACAGAGGGGCCGGATTCAGAAAAGGATGAAGGATGAGGGATGAAGGATGAGTCAGGCCCGGCAGATTTCGGGGATGGCCGGGATTCCAGATTCCAACTACCAGATTCCAGCTTCTTTACCCCGGCGGGGTGTGCCTCCCGTCTCCTGACTCCTGTCTCCTGACTCCCTGCCCCCAACTTCAAGCTTCTAGCTTCCTTCGAAAGGCTGGATTCCAGCTTCCAACTTCGAGCTTCCAGCTTCTTCGTCGTAGCGGGGAGCGGGGAGTTCGTGGACGAAGGGACAGAGGGACCGGGGGACGAAGGGACAGAGGGGCCGGATTCAGAAAAGGATGAAGGATGAGGGATGAAGGATGAGTCAGGAAGCAGGGAGCGGGGAGCAGGGAGCGGGGAGTCAGGAGTCAGGAGACAGGAGGCAGGACGGGGACGCCCGGGATTTGAAATTTGAGATTTGGGATTTGAGAGGGGAGGCGGGCCGGAATTCCAGCTTCCAACTTCGAGCTTCCAGCTTCCTTGTGTTGGGCGGACCGGGGCATGATTGCCTCGATCGGATCGATCAGCCGATATTTTGACGCAAGACAAAATTGGCGAAAGGGCGGGATTAAGAATATTGAAACACGGAGAGCACGGAGGGGGGATTGTTATCCACGAAGGCAACGAAAGGTTTTTTTTGACGGAATTGACGGAATTTCCAACAGAATTAACGGGTGATTTGTTTCTCCCTAAAAAATTCCAAAATTTTGATAATTCTGTCAAGAAAATCAGCCTCCGTGTCCTCAGTGCTCTCCGTGGTTAAAATCTCAGGGTTTGGAATTCCGTCTCCTGACTCCTGACTTCTGTCTCCCAACTTCTACCTTCAGGCTTCTTCATGCCTGCGCGAGCTTCCAATAAATACTATACCGCTCGTGCGCTATCTTCCAGTAGGGGATGAACGTCACCTCCTGGGGTTTTCCCAAATCCGCGGTCACAAAGGTCAACGGGGCATCGGGTACCGCCTTGATTTTTGACAAGAGGCTGCCGGCGTCACCGACGAGGACTGGGACGGCAATTTTTTCGTTCAAGGGCTGGCCATAGTTGCGCTCGTTGATGATGGTGTCGGACCCGGGCGTCATGCCCTGGGTGCCCAATTTTCCCGCGAGGACGATGGGGCCGTACATGAAGGCGACGGTATCCGTCGTTCCCGGGAGCATGACTTGACGCAGCGTCATCGGCAAATCCACCTCGACGACGTCGCCATCCTGCCAGGTGCGATGGAGTTTTACAAAACTGCCCGGCTGGCTGGTGGTGGCGAAGGGCTGGCCGTTGACCGTCACCGTCGCCTTGGCGCACCAGGCCGGGTGGCGAATGTTCATGGCCATCGCGGCGGGCGCGGTGGTCTTAATCTTCAAACTCGTTTTGGCCACCTCCGGGAATGGGGTGGTTTGCGTGAGGGTCAAATTTTTCTCCTGCCACGTGAGGGTCGAGGGGATGAAGAGGTTGACGTACAGTTCATCTTGTCCGTGGTGGAAATAAATGGAGTCGCCGTATTTGGCGTGGTTTTCAATGCCCGTGCCGGTGCAGCACCAGAAGGAATCGAAGGGCGAGCAATAAAGTTTTGGATAGCCCGGCCGGATGGGCTGGAAATACGTCATCATGCCATTGTCCGGGTCCTGCGACGCGAGGATGCAATTGTAGAGGGCGAGTTCGTAGAAATCGGCGTAGGCGGCGGTGGGATTTTGGGCAAAGAGCGCGCGCGTGAGCTTGAGCAGGTTATGCTCGCAGCAGGTTTCGATGGTCTTGGCGGAGGTCAGCGTTTTCGCAAAATCGGTCGTCGGGAAAAAATGCTCCTGCTCGCCATGGCCGCCGGTGACGTACGAACGCGTCTCCACCACCGTCTTCCAGAAAAACTCCGCCGCCGTTTTATACTCCGGCTTGCCGGTGAGTTCGTAGAGGCGCTGGAAGCCGATGAATTTCGGGATTTGGGTATTCGCGTGCAGCTTGTCCAGTGTGTCTTTGGACTGGGCCAACGGGTCGAACACGGCGTGGTGGACAAAGCGTTCCGCGAGCGCCAGGTATTTGGGATGGCCGGTGAGGACATAGGTGTCGGCCAGCACTTCATTCATGCCGCCGTGTTCCGTGCCGAGCATGCGCTGAAATTGGGCGTCGGTCATCGCGGCGGTCTTGGCTTCCGCCCAGTCGCAGAGTTTGGCCAAGACGTCGAGGGCGGCGGCGTGGTCGCAGAAGAGGTGGGTATCGCGGAGGCCGGCGAGGATTTTGTGCAAGGTGTACCAGGGCACGCCGGTGACGCGGCGGCCGGCGACGAAGTTGTCGAATTGGGTTTGGCCGTCGGGAAAGGCGCTGATGAAGCCATCCGGGCTCGCGGCCTGGCAGGCCTGAAGTTCGGTGATGATATAATTGGCGCGCTCCCGGTACACCGGATTGCCGGTGGAGGCATGCATCATGGCGACGGCGGAGAGGTAATGGCCGAGAGTATGGCCATGGCAGCGGATGTCGATCCAGGGTTGGACGGATTCCCAGCCGCCGTACACGGGGGCCTTGGGCTCGAGTCCGGCGTTCACGCGGAAATTGTGCAGCAGGCGGTCCGGCTCGAGTTGCCGGAGGTATTTCTCGTCGAGCTGCTGGGCATGGAGAAACGGGCCGTCGAGCAGGCGGACATTGGCGAGGGGAAAGGCGGTGACGTTTGCGGCGACGGCGCGCTGGATTTTGCCCTCGGGGCCGGCGGCGGGGGCGGGAGTTGCCGACGTGGCCGGGGCGACTTGGGCGAAGGCGCCGAGGCGCCAACTGGAAAAGGCGACGCCAGTGGCGGTCATCATCTTTAAAACTTGGCGGCGGGTCAGCCCGGAGTGGGAGTGGCCGATGGGGCGGAACGGGGACATGGGGGAAGAGTGGAGAGGGAAGTTAGGAGCTAGAATTTAGAATTTAGGAGCTAGAAGCTAGAAGTTAGAAGCTGGAATACAGGAGACAGGAGGGGGCGTCGGGTGGGGAATGTCGAATGTCGAACGCTGAACGCTGAACGCCGAACGCCGAACGCCGAACGTCGAACGTCGAAGGCTGAACGTCGAACATTCAAAACTTAAAGGTTAGCGATTAATGATCAAGTTGGAAGCTGGAACCCAAAATCTTGAATAATGAATAACGAATGCTGAAATGG
>CAZLPS010000124.1:0-10973 GCA_964561455.1 uncultured Opitutales bacterium | reverse complement strand
TCAGTTGATGCAAAAAGTCAGGGACAGTTTGAAATCCGATAACGGAAACAAGGTCGGGCCGCCTCCCCCCAAAAAAGCTCAGAAGTCTATGGAAAACCAGGAGTTCATGGGCCGTCCCCTGAAAGTTAATATTGCCCGCCCGAAGGAAGAGCGCGCGCCCCATAGTGATGGCGGCGGTGGCGGCGAATACCTATGCGAAATTGCTCAAGGGGCTGGCGGGGGTGCGGCGGTAAATTACCAGCAAATCACCCGGCAAATGGCATTCCCCCTAACCCTTCCAACGACCGTGCAGCAAATGTTCTTCATATTCCGGCGGCAGAATTTCCTCGGTCAGCAATAGGAGGACGCAATGTTCCCAGTCGCCCGCATCAAGTCCATGCGCCAGCGCCTGGGCGAGGTCGGCCTCAAACTTTTTGCTTCTTATGGGCTGTCGCATAAACCTCTCGGGAGCAGGCCATAAAATCCGCGAATGATTTGTGATGAACTAAATTGCGCCCAGCCTCCACCTCGCGCAACCGACGTTGCAGGCGCGGCGTTGGAACCCAATCGGTTCGCACGGGATTGCTGGTTTTCTTCATTTCCAACCTGGTGCAGAAATTTTATGGCATCGTCAACGGTGATTTGCCCATGGTTGGGCCAATTGCCGTTAGAACATAATTACATTGCGGGCTTGAAAGTTTGAGTGAGTCTGGACACTGTGCGTGGCATCCTTCCCCGGATTTTTGGCGGCAATTAACCGGACCAACCTCATGCAAGCCCCACCTCCGCCGAATCCGGATGCCACGATCAAACTTATTCCGCCATCTGCGCCGATGGGGCAGCGGGCGTTTCACCTGCTTGCCACGGCTCTTTTATCGTTCGCGTTAAGCATCCTGCTGACGATCGTTTTGCTGGCCAAGGTGGGGATGATGCGGGACGTGATTTTCGCCATTCGCGAACCGGACAATGGCTGGGGCATTGCTTTCACCTGGTTTGCCTTGCTCGTAATATTTATCCTGCCTCTTACCGTGCTGGTTTATGGGTATCGTCACCGCTGGCTGACCTGGCGGGTGGTGGGCGCAGCGTGGGCTCTGGTCATCGGCACCATGATTTATTTGGGCCAGGACGAGCCGGTCGTGAATCTGCCGGCCGACCTCGATGAATTCGCCCCAGTCCGGCCCGGTGACGCGGCGAGTTACCAGATCGTTTCGCGTTTTTCCCATACCAAACCAGACGTGAAAGCCGACGACCGGTTGACTTTGTCCACCGCCCAATTGAGCGGCAATGAAACCGACACTGCGGTGTTGCGCGCGAATCATGATGTTATTGAAGCAGGCTGGAACCAAATTACGGAGTTACGGGAATGGTTTGCGGACATGGCGGCCCAGCCGCGCCTGGGTGACCTGTTGCGAAAACTGGATGACCCCCTGCCGTCCTTTGTCCCCATTCGCACCTACACCCGCCTGGCCAGCGCGCACGCCCAATTGTTGGCGCTCGACGGGCACGGTGACGATGCGCTGGCACTGCTGGGTCAGATTGTGGATGTTGGGCAAAAACTTTCCGCCACGACCCGCACGCTGGTTCGCGGGATGATCGGGGTCATCATCAGCAAGTCGGCCATGGGCCGTGCCGGATATGTGCTGAACCATGCTGCAACCACGCCGGCCGCACGGGCAAAGTTTGCCGCCACCTTGGCGGCCGGGGTGCGCGGTGAGGGGGGTGTGCGCCGGATGCTCATGATTGAATACGTCACGGTCATGGTTCCCTTGCTGCTCGACCAGAAATTGGGTGATTTGCTTTACGGCGACTTCGGTTCGCGAAGCAGCCTTTGGGAGTATCCCCTGGATGGGCTGACGCAGGTATTAATGAATCCGCGCGCCACGGTCAATCTGGCTGGGGCATATTATGGCGAAATGGCGGACTTGGGGGCGCGGCGCGATTTTGCCGGTATGAAGTCGCTCGCGGCGAAGGTGGAATTGGAATGGAGTGGGTGGAACCCGGTCAAAAACATGGGCGGTCGCTACATCCTTTCCATGGCTTTACCGGCTCTCGCCAAAATTACGGAACAATATTGGCAGGAGCAGGATGCGCGCACGGCGCTGCTGGTCAAATTGAAGGCGCTGGATGCGGCGAAATAGCCGGAGTGGCCCCAAGGGCAGGCACCCGTGCCGTTTGTTCCCAAAGACTCATTTGTTTTGAAGCCGTGAGGCCGGGCCGACAGGCGGCGCGTCGGCCGTGAGTATTGTATACCCCGCACCCACGGCCACTAAACGGCGGCCGTTCCAAGCCAGGCCGGATATTTCAAATCCCGGCAGGCGCGCGCCGGGGTGCGGTGTCCACTCCGCGCCATCGGGCGACGTAAAAATTTCGCCATCAATGCCATGGGCGACAAACTGGTCACCTGCCCAGACAACGCGATCAGCCGTTTGTGCCGGATCAGCCACCGAGGTTTTCCACGTCTGTCCATCCATGGATGTAAGGGTCACGCTGGGCGATTGGGGGCGCCTCCCGTCTCCGGAACCCAAATAGCCCACGGCGACAAACTGCCGTCCGTTAGACGCCATGCTCTGGATGGAATAGTGCTGCTCGGGGTCCGAACAGTTGAGGCCTATAGTGCGCCAGTCCACGCCATCCGTTGAGACCTGCACTTCATCGCCATCGCCAGCGATGACAAAGCAATTTGCGCCCCAAGCCACGGCATGCAGGTTGCGGGCGAGGCCGACAGATCGTGCTGACCAGGCCATGCCATCGGGCGACGACAAAACCCGCCCGCGATCACTCACCGCCACGAATTGCCCGCCGCCCCAAGTGACCGCCATCAGGTCGTCATGGGAAACGCGCGCTATACCGGAATCACGCGGGCTCCAAGTTCGGCCGTCGGTCGAAGTGTAAATGACCAATTCCTGCCCGACGGCAACCAGGGTATGGCCGTTGGAGGCCAGACCGAGAATCGTGAGGCCATCATCGGCAAGATTGGTCCCGTCCCTTAACATATTGTTTTTGGTCCAGGCAATACCGTCGGGCGAAGTGAGGGTAAAACCGCCGCCGCCCACGGCGACGAATTGGTGGCCATCCCATGCCACTTCCGTGAGGCTGCCGCCGGACGCGCTCGTGCGTTGGTTCCATTGCAATCCGTTGGGCGAAGTCAAAATAAGGCCGTGTTGGCCTACGGCGATAAACTGATTGCCGTCCCAGCCCGCGCCAAAAAGGCGATTTAGCGGACCAGGTCGGGAAGACTGCCAGATGGCGCCATTGGCTGAGTTGGTGACCGCCCCGTTTAATCCAACCGCTACGAATTGTCTTCCGACAGCTGTGATACCGTTTAACCAGGCACCCATGTCTTGGTGGTACCATTGCACCCCATCCGTTGAGGTCAGACCCGTGCCGTCCGCGCCCACGGCGGCATAGAAATGGCCATTCCACGCGACACCGAAGAGCGGCTTGGTCGTCGGCACGCTTTGCGTCGCCCAGGTCTCGCCGGTGGCGGACGTCAAGACCAGCCCGTCACCGCCCTCCGCGCCGACGGCGACGAATTTATTTTCGCCCCAGGTAATGGCGGCAAGATTTGTGTTCGAACTGAATGGTTCGGCGGTCCACGTCGCCCCGTCTGGCGACGTCAAGGCGGCGCGACCTCGACCGACGGCAACGAAATTTCCGCCACTCCAGGCCACCCCCGTCAATGGGGTGGAAGAGCCGCTGTCACGGCTGGTCCAGGTTACTCCGTTGGGTGAAGTCAGAATCGTGCCCTGGTCGCCCACGGCGGCAAAGAGGTGACCATTCCAGGTAATTCCACGGAGCGGGGAACTGGAGCCGGTTTTGCGCGCCGTCCAATTCACGCCATCAGGGGAGGTCACGACCATGCCGTTGAAGGCCACCGCCACCGTTATCTCGCCGTTGGACGCGACCGCGGTGAGGTCTGAACCTTGGGGCAGCGGATTGCGCCAAGTCCAATCGGCCAGCCAGTCCATTCGCGGCTCAGGCGCATTCACCGCTTGTTGCCCAAACGCCGAAGAAGAGACCGCCAGGGCAAACAGTGCCAGACGGGCCGAAATCGAACAACTTGAATAACGGTTCAACATGGCTTGGGACACCCTCCAAGTTAAGGAATATTACATGGTTGGCAAAGATTAAGCATCGCCGGAGGCAACCGGAGTTAAGGCGTTGGCCGACCGCCTTTTTGGGCATATTTTTGATATTGCCAATTTCAGGGGGCCTGCCAAAATCACCTCTCGGAAGAAGGAGGATAATTGGCTCTAACCATTGGTAAATTGTCAGTTGATGCAACAAGTCAGGGACAGTTTGAAATCCGATAACGGAAACAAGGTCAGGCCGCCTCCCCCCAAAAAAGCTCAGAAGTCTATGGAAAACAAGATGTTCGTCGGCAATCTCTCGTGGGATGCCGTGGAAGATGATCTGCAACAGCTGTTCAGCAAAGCGGGCACTGTCACTGAAGTAGCCGTCATGCGTGACCGTTTTACGGGTCGTGCGCGCGGTTTCGCGTTTGTGACGATGTCAACGGCCGAGGAAGCCCAGGAAGCCATCCGGCAACTGGAGAACCAGGAGTTCATGGGCCGTCCGATCAAGGTTAACATTGCCCGTCCCAAAGAAGAACGCGCCCCCTACGGTGGTGGTGGCGGTGGCGGCGGTTACGGCGGCGGTCAACGTGGCGGCCATGGTGGCGGTCACGGCGGCGGCGGCGGTTACGGTGGTGGTGGCGGTCAACGGAAGTCGTTTGATCGTCGTCGCTCGTTTGACCGTGGCAGCGGCGGCGGTGGCGGCGGCTATGATCGTGGTGGCGGCGGCGGTGGTGGTTATGACCGCGGCGGTGGTGAAGGCGGCGGCGACCAGTACTAATCCAACAGCTGCTTAGGATTCCTCGCGGCGCCAACTCAGGTGACCGCGAAGACCCAGCGCAATGGCCAACGTTGTTGCGCAAGCAAGTTGTTTTCCAATCCGAGCCGGTCCGGGTCTCGTGCCCGGGCCGGCTTTGTGTTTTTTCATCACTCCACATAGCTGAGATGCCGACCAATGCGCCATATTTAATTAATAGCCGCGATTCCCGGATCGAGGCAAGCGCCTGCTACAGTTGGTGCGTGGGTTCACTCTATGGTTGGCGCGGAGGCTCTACTTTAAGCTTAAATAAATCAGATTTCGTTTGAGAAAAGCGATACTCGCTCTGGGTGTAAAGTGGAGAATTGGGATCAATTTCATATTTTAGATAATTCTCCCGCCAAGACACATCAATCAAATGAACGAATTCACTGTCTGAGTCCCCGGGTTTTTGCCAGGAATCAAAAGCGAGCCGCAGTTGCGCGACAATCGTGTGCGCAGTAGCCCTTTCTGCTGCATAATAGGCACTTACCAACACAAGCATTCCCTCCGGTTCCTTCATACCCGCCAAATCGGCGAGAATGCCGGAATCCGGCGGGCAATTTGCAGCCAATAGAACTCGTAGCGTGGAAAAATCACCTCGAGCACAATACCGATCGATTAATTGGCCTAAAAGCCTCTTATCAAAGCTCGGCAGTTTAAAGTCCACGTGCTCATTCGACAATCGCTTAAGTTCTCTTTGGCATACTGCCTCTCCCGCTTCATCAAGCAATTTTTGCATCGTTCGGCCTTCCGCCTCATAATAACTAATCGATGATGCGTTAAAACTCGGATTTCCATTCTGGCGCGCATTATCCACAAGGACATTCATCCGGCGATCAAATTCCGTCTGAATGCCACGAGTAGTGGCGTACTTTGAATCCAAATCACTATCCGTACTTAGGACACATCCGCTGCCAATCAACAGCATGGCGAAAACGACTGATCGTGAAGCGAAGTGCATAACGGAATATGTTTTCATTTCAAAGGCCAAAAATATTTTTGGCTTTCTCTAGAAATTCGATCGGCGATAATTGAACGCAGCGCTCGCAACCGTGGCAATGTCAATAAAAGCCACGGGTCAAATAGAAAGACCCCAATGAAGTTTTCCTTTTGGGGGTTGCGGGCTTAGCCGAAGGGGGAATAATCTCCGCCTACATTCGCAAGAAATCTATATGACATGTCATTCGCAGCGTTAACCATATGAAGACCCCGCTTCACCCGTCTTCGACATACTCAATCGCGGAGATTATCGGACAGCGTGACGTGGTTGGCTTCAACGTGGGTCCTGGTGGCGAGGTTTACATTGTAATGGCATTGAAGCCGTTGGACTATCGCACAACTGGCGCTTCTTCAGCCACATTTGCAAAGACAATTCCGTCAACGCCCCAGAAATATCGCGTCCTCGCCCTCAATGCCGGCAAAGTGGAGCTTGATGTAGTCATTGAACATGAACGTTTCAACATTCATGACATCCAGCCGGTGGGGAACGAAATTCTTTTGGCCTGTTTGCGTTCAGTGTATCGCAGCTCATGCGATTTCGATCTCAATGGTCGGATCTACAATCGCGACGGAACTTTCCTCAGAGGGCTGCTACTGGGCGATGGAATAGAGTCCATTCAAGCCACGCGCCGTGGAGAGATTTGGGTTTCTTACTTTGATGAGGGAATCTTTGGGAATTTTGGATGGCGCAACCCGGTTGGCGCTGCCGGCTTAATTGCGTGGAGTGATTTGGGCGAAAAGAAATATGAGTTCGAGCCGGCTGGTTCAATGGATACCATCTCCGATTGCTATGCGTTAAACGTGGCAACTGACGACGATGTTTGGTGCTATTACTACACAGAGTTCCCGATCGTTCACTTGCACAAAAAGAAAATCGTCTCAACCTGGCAATCACCAGTCCGAGGCAGTCATGCTTTCGCGGTGGCTAACCGTCACATATTGTTCATGGGTGGCTACGACAACAGAAGCGCTCTCCAACTTGTACAACTGGATTCAGAGGGTAAAGCGACTCTGACCGATCAATTCGAACTACTTTCCGAAAACGGCGAAATTGTGATACCAAAACGAACAATCGGCCGAGGCGAACGGCTTTACATTCTCAGCCAAGAGAACTTATATACGGTGTCCTTAGCCGACATTTTCGCGAAACGTGACGGATATGTCTAGGAGGTCCAAAAAGTACTCAGGTTCCAATTTGTGTGTTGCAATGGCTGAGCAAGCAAGCTCCCACAACTGCTCCACTATAGCATCAATTACATTAATTGGAACCTGAGTACTGCTATGAGGATGAAAACGTCAAGTGCTATTTTTTGACTGTTTTTGGTTCGGGGGGACTGCGCGCGGTAGTTTTCATGGGGGATGGGGGAAGTCGTGGAACGTCTCCGGTGCGAACGGTGCGGTCAGCGACCGAACCTTAACCTGCTATCCGCGCATGAATCCGCCGGGGCGGAGTCAGCGCACAATGATGTATCCAAGTGGGACGCACAGGAGCAAACGGGTCGCCCGATCTTTTTAAAACGGGCGTGGTCGCCACGCCCAAGACTCAGTACGGACGACCCGCCGCTCCAAAGTTTAGGTGTTCAGTTTCAGGCCGAGCGTGGCGGCGTCCGTGCGGCCCGTGGCCAGACGCCACAAATCCACCGCCAGTTGCCGGGCCACCGCGACAATAATCTTTTTTTTGCGGGATCGGGTTAGCTTCGGATCCAGTAATTCCCCGTGCCATTTGACCAGGGCGCGGTAGTGGGGCTGGAACTTGAACAGCCGCCACACCGCTTCGACCAGGAGGTGGCGCAGCCGCGGATTGCCATGCTTGGTGATCGCTCCCTGGCGGCGGGTGGCCCCCGAGGAGTGTTCACTGGGACACAGCCCGGTGTAACTGGCCACTTGCCGACGGTTTTTGAAGCGGTGCCAGTCGCCCACCTCCCGCGAGAGCAGTTCCAGGGTCAACGCGCCCACTCCCAGCGGGCGCGCCGCAGTTTGCCGTTGTTCCAGTTGCGTCGTGAGTACGGCCAGCTCTGTATCGATGCACACCAATACCCGTTGCCAGCAGTGCAATTGCGTCGCCAGCGGCACAGGCAACTCACCCACCAGGGCCGCAAACCGCTTGGGCTCCCACCACTCCTTGGGTAAACGCAGGCCGCATAACACCGCTGCACTCTTGCCTTGCAGCGTTAGCCGCACTCTTTCCCGCAGCAAGCTTTGCCGCTGTCGGCCCACCGCGCGCAACTGTTCCTGCTCTTCGCTGGGCACCCACACCGGCGCCAGCGCCCCGCGGTTGCCCGCCAGATACCGGTCCAGACACGAGCACAACGCCCCCGCGTCCCGGCCATCCGTCTTCACCGCCTCCCCATAGGTGCTCCAATTGCGTGGTCGCACCACGAGGTTGTGCACCCCCATCGCCGTCAAGCGCCGGTGCAGCACGTAACCGAACGGCCCGGCTTCGTAGCAACAGTGCACCTCTTCGGCCAGCGCCAACTGCTTGCGCGCAAACACCAAAAATAGCTCCGGGGTGAACTTCTGCGGCGGCTGTGCCGCCGCTTCATCTATCTGCCGAACCACCACATAGTGGTCCGCGTGAACGTCAACGCCCAGCTTGATGCGCTTCGCGCGCTTCTCACTGGACACCAACGGCGTTTCTATCGTAGGGATATTCGTCGGTAGTGTATTCATAACAACGGTCAGCGTACAGGTCCGAGCCCTGACGTCGACCGCCTCATGTCATCTTTTTGGAACCCTTCGCCCTTCACCCACTGCTATTTTGTCCCGATGCAGACAATTTCCTTCATGCTGCGGTGGTAAAGGCGGCCGTTGGCGTAGGTGATGGAATTGAGGCTCCAAGTCTCCGACGGGGGACCGAGGTCGTTGACGGCGAGGAGAGCCGCGCGGTCGAGAACCTTGGCGTGGCCGTCAATGACATACGTGACGCCTTGCATGGTGGTGAAGAAAATATTTCCATTCACGGCGGTGGGATGGCCAAGGAAACACCAATACCAGCCGTCGCGCTTCGAGCGGACATCCCCGGCCACATCCACGCCGCGGGAATCCACCGTCGAGGAGTTTTGCGCGGTGCCCCAGATCAGGCGGTCGGGGGCGCCAGCCTGGCGCGCCACGGATACGGGGAGTTCCAGATATTCGACCTTGCCAGTTTCGATATTGACGCGCCCGACGCAATGCGGCGGGCCGACCTTGGTGGCGGCATCGGTGAAGCAGAGGAAATAGTGCCAGCCATCCACGACGATGTTGGTAAACCAAGCGGGATAAACGCCGAGCGGCGGGTTCTGCAGCTTCAGATTGATGTCGGATTGCAGGACGTAATCACCTTTGACCGCATCGTACCGGCGCCAGTCCACTTTATCGGTGAGCGACTGGGTGCGGAGGAGCTTGCCCGTCAGGACATCGAGAACTTGATGTTCGCCGCCTTCCTCGGTGAACCAGTAGGCGTAGCGGTGGTCCCACTGCATCGTGTAGAGGGCCTTGCCCGTGGTTTCGAAATGCCAAATACTCTGGCCGGCATGGCCGGGGGCGAGGCTGACCAAACTGAGGCCAATGGGCGCCTCCGGGACATCGTGGTGACCGCCGCGGCCTTCGAGAACGCAGGGGGTGCCGTCAGGCAACGCACCAAACATGGGGGTATTATAATGGGTCAGTCCATCGTCAGCGACCCAAAGTGTTTTTCCGGTGAGTTTGTCGAGCCCACGCAAATAATTCCAGGGATCGGCTTCGCGCTTCGGGTCCCCGACATCGCGGGGTTCCATATTGACCAGGGCGTCGCCAGAGAGAAAGGGTTCGAACTGTTTGTTGAACGGGCGCTTCTCCGTGGGGCGCCATTCGCGGAGCCAAATTTGGTGACCGGTGAAATCCCAGCAGCCAACCGAGCCGCTGGAATTGAAGAACCAGACGTGCTGGCCGTCGGTG
This sequence comes from uncultured Opitutales bacterium, assembly GCA_964561455.1. Lineage (GTDB taxonomy): Bacteria > Verrucomicrobiota > Verrucomicrobiia > Opitutales > JABDGR01 > JABDGR01. The sequence continues at coordinate 1,208 of CAZLPS010000124.1, read as the reverse complement.
ACGGGGCTGGGGGTGGTGGAATCACTGAAGCCGTAAGCGTAGGTGCTGTCCACCGAACCAGGCAAATCAACGGTCCAGAGGATTTTGCCGGTGGCGGCGTCGAGGCAGTAGCCCACAACTTCGTGGCACTCCTTTTTCTTGGCGTCGGCGGGCAGCGGTTTCATCGTCGTCAGGAAGAGGCGGTCGCCCCAGAGGGTGATGCCACTTTGGCCTTCCTCGGGCAGGGTGGTGCGCCAGACGATGTTCTGGTTGAGGGCGACACTCCAATGCAGGGGAACATCGGGGGCGGTGACCATCCAGGAACCGTTGGGGCCGGCGGCTTGGGGCCAGGCGTCGGCGCCGAATGCGGGAACGAGTAAAACCGTGAGGAGCGAAAACAGCGTTAATTTGGGGTTCATAATCGCTGGGGGTGAGGCAACTCTAAGAATGGATGGGTTATCTTGCGTAATAGTACCGTTTCGGGAGGTGGGCAATCAGCAAAAGACTGGGATAATGCCGCCGGGCGCGCCAACTTGGCGGCGATAAACTGGTGGAAAATTGCTTTTTCGGGTTGGCCTTGGATGGGGGGGTAGCCCCCAAGATACTTGCAGCGCCGCGATGTGATGTTAACGTGAATGACCGGACCCCTTCGGTTGCGTCTGCTTTTGGGGCATTGCAAGACCCGACTCAAAACTTCCTATTGTTTGTCAGTTATAAACCTGGATGACGAAAAGCATCAGGATTTTCATGGGGAAAGGATTCCCTCATAATCCGTCAGGTGCGCTCCTATGTGGCCAGGAAAAGCATGCCCCGATTTTGATCCATAATCAACTTAACGGCTCTGTCACCTCTTCTTCACCGCACCAAACCCGGGGATTTCCACCCGCACCAAATTCTCCTTCGCGCCGTCTTTTTGAATGACGAGATACTCGAGGTGCCCGTCCGCGCAAACCAGCGGTCCGGATGCCAAGCCATCAAACTCCGGACCCGGGGTTCCATCCACATAAATTCGCCATTTGCCGCCGCGCCGGCCCGCGAACGCCACATGCTTGCTGCCCGCGCTGGTGGCGATGAAGCCCTGATCGCTCGTGAGGTTTGCCATCCAAAAGTCGGTGGTGCCTTTTGGGGCCATCTCATCCAATTGCATCGCGAGCTTGTCGTCAAGGTACAACTGCCAGGGCAGACGCATCTAACTTCCGAGTAATCGGAGCAAATAGGCATGATCCCAG
>CAZLPS010000123.1:0-11137 GCA_964561455.1 uncultured Opitutales bacterium | reverse complement strand
CCTCCCAAGATAAGCTCTCCCTCCGTCGCAAGACGGCTAAAGGGTCCAGGTAGACCACCTGGTAGATAGGCCGGCGGTGTAAGCACAGCAATGTGTTGAGCTTACCGGTACTAATGACCCGTGAGGTTTGATCACCACGCCATTTTGTATGCTTAATACAACAAGACGGCGTGGTTGGAATCATGTAACAGTGTATGACAATCAACGTACGTCGACTGTCAGGTCTTACGAGGCCAATCAGTTGCCTCCCCAATGCATTAAACGTCATCTTTCCATAGAGCCGCTGCCCATCCAGGCCAGCGCGCGTTGATCACCGCCCGTCCAAACAGGCAGCGGCCGGAGCCACTCTGGTGATCATAGGTGAGGGGAAACACACGTTCCCATCCCGAACACGCTCGTTAAGCCCTCAACCGCCAATGGTAGTATCACGCATGTGGTGCGAGAGTAGGTTGTTGCCAGTATAATGACCCCGGTCGTCCGCAAGGATGACCGGGGTCTTTTATTTTCGGGGGTCAGGAGGCCCGACTGTCGGACGGGGCGGTTTCCGGGCCCTTGGGGTGAAGGAGGCCGGCAAGAATGCGGCGCTTCTGGTGCCGGAGGAGTTTGAGGCCACGCCAGGCGGATGGCCGGTCATAAGTGAAGGCGCGGAGACAGGCTCCAAGGTGGCGCCAAAGACCGCCATGCTCGAGTTGCCAGCCGAGGCGGGGAATCAACTTTTCGTCGAAACACTGGTCGCGGTGGCGGGCGAGTCCCAGGGCTAGCGAGGTTCGGCACTTGGCACAGTTCCCATGGATTTTGGCGTTCCGTTCCATAACTCTAAACCCGGTTTCGAGCATGCGCCACGGGTTGCCGGACATGGATTCCGGGGATCGGCGGTAACAGACGCCGATAAAACCGGCCACCGGGGCGAATTTTCCGCCGACGGCGGCGAGGCGGAGCCAGAGGTCCCAGTCCTCGCAGGATTTTAATTTCGGATCAAATGGGCCGGCGGCGGCGAGGGCGGAGGCACGAACCAGCAGCGAATGGCACGGCCATGGGTTGCCTTGGAGTAAACGGTGAAACCAGTCAGCCTCCTCCGCCACCGGGGGCTGCTCGCCGACGAATTGGCTGGCCGGGTCCATCCACTGAAATCCAGAATACGCGGCAACGACATCCGTGCGCTCACCGAGGAGCGAGGAAAGTTTTTCGTAAAAGCGGGGGCGAACAAAGTCATCGGAATCGAGAAAGTGGACGAATTCGCCCGTGGCCAGGCGAAGTCCGGCATTGCGGGCGGCGGAAAGGCCCTGGTTGGATTGCTCAATATAGCGAATGCGGTTTCCGTAGCGGGCCGCGACCGCCGCGGTATTGTCGGGCGAACCGTCATTGACGACGATGATTTCGAGTTCCTCGAAGGCTTGAGCTAGAACACTGTCAATGGCCTGCGGCAGGAGATGCGCTTGTTTGTAACAGGGAATGATGACGCTGACGCCCCGGCGGGCGCCGATCTCGCCTGGCTGATGGGAGTCGCCGTTCACGAGGACAATGCGGCCAATCCGTCACGGATTTTAATCCGGGCGGAAAACCCGAAATCCGCCCGTGCTTTTTCCGGATTGCCGCGGGAAAAACGGATATCACCCGCTCGCGCCGCCGTATGCCGGGGAGGGGGCGTGGCTTTAAATTGTCGGGCCAGCAGGTTTGTGAGCTGGTTGATGCTGGTGGAGCGGCCGGTGCAAATGTTGGCGATGCCGCTGGAGATTCCGCGGCGGGTGGCGGCGAGAACATTGGCCCGGGCCACATCGCCCACCGCAATGAAATCGCGTGTCTGCCCGCCGTCGCCAAAAATTTCCGGCGTCTTTCCGGCCCGCAACCGGTCGAGGAAGACTGAAAGCACGCCGGAATAGGGGGAATGCGGATCCTGCCGCGGCCCATAAACGTTGAAATAGCGCTGGCAGCGGACAATGAGCCCAAAGGTCGCGGCATACCCGAGCAATATCTCCTCGGATGCCCGCTTGGCCGCGCCATAGGGACTGAGCGGGCGGGTGGGCGAGGACTCATGGACCGTCCGGGGTGAATTACCGTAGACGGCGGCCGACGAGGCAAACACGATGCGCCGCACCCCCCGACGCCGCGCCGATTCCGCCACATTTTGGGTGGCAGCCACATTCAATTCAAAATTGAGGGCAGGATGGGAGATGCTTTCCTGCACGCTGACCAGCGCCGCGAGGTGGATGATGGTGTCCGGATGGGTTTTGGCAATCAACGCATCGAGGGCCGCGGCGTTGGTCACGTCCAGCCGGTGGAACTTAAAGCGGGAACTTTTCAGGGCAAGTGCGATATTGGCCCGTTTGCCGGTGCGAAAATTATCCACGCCGACGACCCGGTGGCCCGCCGCCAGCAAATGGTCGGCAGTGTGGCTGCCAATGAACCCGGCGACGCCCGTGATTAAGACCGTTGACATTAAGAAAAAAGGGGAGGCCTGGCGGCGGAGGGGTGGGTGTCCCCATCCGACCTGACCGAGGCCGGTATAGTTGCTTGGAAGACGAAATGGGCGCAAGTGCTAACTGGTTGGCGGGAGGCCTGCCGCCGTGGAAGAAAGGGGGAAGGCGAGTGTGGGTCGTTGATTGTGACAGGATGCCGGCACCTCAAAGGCTGAATGGGGCTCGTGCATTTGTTAGTTTCGACCCTCCCGGCGGGCATCGAATAGGCGTGTCATTATTGCTTTGCCCCCGGTGATGAAGCAGTTTGGGCAAAAGTCAGCGCAAGCATTGGTTGCAGGATGTTGCTCATTCCATAGCGCCATGTGAAAACGTCTGCGTAGGTGGAGGGGACCAAATCGTTCCAGAAATTCATGCTCACGGAGTAAACCGCGCTTTTTTGGGCTGAGTAGCGCATGGGCTTTCCGTCAAAAGGATCGACGGGCGACACCGGCAGGTATTTCGGTGTCAGGGTGGACAGCGTTTCCGGGAGCTTGCCGGTATCATCCCAATTGAGCCGTACCGCCAGGGCCACCCGCACCACCTGGGTTACCGCTTCTATTTGATAGGCCGTCTGCACATTTTCGAGCATTCCCAGGAACCGGCTTTGCTCCAGCGCGACGCCACCGCCATTACGTTGAAAGAGTACCGACCAGCCGTTTCTTACTTTTTCCTGGCGGAAGCGCAATTCGCTGGAATTCTTCAGCGAAAAATACTGGGCCAGTTGCGAATAGGGCAATTCCCGAAATTTTTCAATCGCGCGAATATCGTCACCAAACAATATAACCGTACGATGCGGCAAGATTTCGATGTAAGTCAGGAGAAAACGCCAGCCATCGGAGGTGATAAACATTGCGGGATTATCGAAAAATCCCTTGGGGGAAACACCGCGATCGATTAAGGCGATTTTGAACCTCGTGTATTCCGAGCCCATTTCGGGAATAATGCCGAACGCCCATCCGGATGCAGGAATTGCCAAAAGAGCCTTCGCGATGATGTCGTGGGGTGTCTGCGGATCGTTTAGTATTTTGGAAAGAAGGAAGAGCCCGCGCATTTCGATTTTCATGGCCAACGGAATGTCCGCCCTGATCGATTTTCCCGCGAGTTCAAATAACTGCGCAGCTGAGCTCAGCGATGAATCCCATTGATGACGAATTAAAAAATCCTGCCCTTGCAACACCAAATATTCCGCGACAAAGTCCAACGGCGCTTCATTGACCTCGGAAGTTTGACTTGCAGGGTTTGACTCCGGCAGTTGACGTGCACGCAATATTTCTGTGGCTTGGGCAAACACCTCCTTTTGGGCATCCAAATATTTTTCGACGAGCGGCAAATCAAGAGTGACATCGTATTCAGCGCCACGGGGGGCGAGATCGTAGAACTGGTCCGCCCTGAGACCCAATTGTGCCAGCAGCGGCCAGGCGTTTTGGGCTTCGGGCACGGGTTTGTAGGTGTACATTAAATCAGCATCGTCGGGCAGGGGTCCGTCGTGGAAGAACCAGCACGCCCAGAGGGCGAACACCACCAGAAATGCTAGGAAGAGCTTCAAAAACAGGCGCCAGCGGCTACGCCGAGTTTTGGCGTTGAGCGGCGGGGGCGTAATTGCTTCGGCAGACATACGTAGGGGGTAGGAAGGCTTGGCTGGGCTGTCAATCTACATTAACAATTCCCACAACCGAGTTTTCAAAAGTCAGCAAAGGCTCAAGGGTCGCCGCAGCCAGCCGCCCTTATTTTTTCATCGCCGGCAACGCAAAGGTCAGGGCAAGGGTCGGCTCCTCCTCGGTGGTGGAAGTTTTGCCCGCCGGAGTATTGATGATCATGCTGGCGGATTTGCCACCGCCGAGGTCTTGGATGATTTTGCCGACGGACCAAATCATCCCACGTGCAGCGTCGTAGCGCAGCGGCTGGCCGTCATAGGGATCGAGCGGAATTTTCTCCAAATACTGCGGCATGAGGTCGGCCAGCGTCGGCGGCAGTTTCTGGTGGTCTTCCCAAAACAGGCGCGCGGCTATGGCCACCCGCGTCAAGCCGCTGAGGGTTTTGAGCCGGAGTAATTCCGAAATGCGGACTTCAGGGGTTTGAATCCAGAGGCTCACAATTACCTGCTTTCCGGTGGCATTGCGGTGCTGAAACGGCTGCCAGCGCGACCAGCTTTCGATGTCGTCTGCTTGTTTCCTCCATATTGAATATGGCGCGTCGGCCCAAACCGCCATGGCGCGGGAAACGTTGGCGAAATTTAAAAGCGTGCGGTTTACCTGGGTCGTCGCGACCAGCACGGCACTCTTAAATTCTCCTTGACCGACCCGTTGGAGACTTCGGTGAAATTGTGAAATGTCACTCATAAAATTCCACAACAACTTCTGCCGCGTATAATCGACTTGCAATGAACTTTTGAAGGCCGCCGCTTCGGAGCCGGCGTCCGGCAGCAGTGCCCGCAGGGCGTCTATGGCCCGGCGGGGTGTGTTTGGGTCAGCGGTCAAATCATCGCAAGCCCTCAGTGCGATTTCCTCGAGGGCGTTGGCGACCAGGCCCTCGGTAAAATAATGTTGGGCGGCATGCATTTTTGACGCCAAGTCAAAGAGGCGCCGCAGGTCAAGGAGGGCGAGGTCCCAGCGGGAGTTCATTTGCGCCCAATGCAGGTGGGTCTCACTGAAATTCAGCAGCGGCGTGAGGTCCTTTTCCTCCATATGTTGGTTGATGTCCGTGAAATCGGGAAACTGGAACATTTTTCTCTGCAGGGCCGCGTCCACGCCCGCCAGGGTCGCTTCGGCTTGTTGGAAAAATCCCTCGACCAGGGGTGGGTCGAGGCTGGGGTCGCGTTGGATCAGGTAGAGTTCATCCACCTTGCGTCCGTGGGCCTTGGCATAGGTCTTAAAATCCAACGGGAGAAAATCCACTTTGGCCAGGGGTATGTAAGCATTCTCCTCGCCGGGAACCGGCTGAAATTTAACGATCAGGTCGGAATCATCGGGCGGGGCACAGTCCGAAAAATACCAAACAGCCAAGGCGATAGCTGGGATTGAAATCACCACCGCAGCCAGGGCGAGCCGCTTTAACGTACGGCGCCATCGCGAAGCCTTTGGGATAGGCGGGGTTGGGACCATCTATTCTGTTTATCAGGGCCAGTCGGCAGCGGCCAGAAATAAAAGGGAATGACTGGAGAAGGAACCTTGTTCATTTGGTAATATCACTCAGGTGTCCAAATTTGGCATTGCCAGCCTGATGTTCACGGATGGCCTTCATCGCCGCCGGATTAGCGAGAATTTCCGCGGTTTCAACAATGGCTGCCAGCCGCTTGCTCCGTGGCCTCCGCGTGCTCCGTGTTCCAACCTTTTCGCCCAAATGCTTAATCTCCACCCCGCCCCACTGACCTTGTAAATATTCGGCGACCAATCGGCGGTGGCAGTGGTGGGGTTGGTCTTCGCTGCAGAGGAGGCAGCCGTGGTCCACGATTTCGCGCGGGACATTTTTCTCGATTTCGCGGGCCTGCATGAGCGCGAGGAATTCCTTTTCGTAGGTGGCCCAGTCGCCGCCGTTTTTCTTGTAAGCGTCGAGCATCTCCTGGGTGGGGGCGAGGATGGGGAGGTGGACGTAGCCGGCGTGGAGGATATTTTGCAAAAAATATTCCAAATCGCCCATTTTGCTGAAGCCGGCCAGGTGGGAGGTGTTGTTGAGGCGGACGTCCACAATGCGACGCACGCCGGCCTCGCGCAGTTTTTCGAAAAACTGCGGGGCGGTCTTCTTGGTGAAACCGATGGTGAAAATTTCGAGGAGGGGCATGGATGCAAAGGCGGTTTTTTTTGAATATTTGTTGCGCTGTCCCGCTAAAGCGGGATCAGCGCTACGAAAAGGCCGCACCTCCGGCTGGAGTGGTCTGTGCCTGTTCGACATAGGCGATTTCGTCGCCGCGGCGGGTGTAGGCCTCGGCGAGTTGGGCTTCGGGCGGGATGAAGAGGTCGGAGTCGAAGAGGCCGTACATTCGGCGCATGCGTTGCTCGAGGTCGGAGTGGGCTTCCAGCGAGCCGTCGGCCCGGATGTGGAAAATTTTGGTGAAGGCGGCGGCGTGGCGGGAGACCAGGACCGTCCGGTGGCAGTCGAGTGGATCCTTTTCGGCGCACATCAGGGCTACGGTGGAGGACACGGCATCCTGTTCGAGACGCGTGAGACCGGCACGGAAGGCTTCGGCCTTGGCAATACGGTCGTAGCTGACCTTGCCGCCGACGTAGCAGTTGCTTTCATCGCGGCGGGCGCCAAGTTCGCGGCCAAGGAAGACGTAATGGATGCCGGCGACTTTCAAGGCGCGCTCAAGGGAATCGCGGTTGAACCACGGCGTGTGCTTGCTGTAGGGCTGGGAGCGGACATCGGCGACTTCGTTGATGCCGTGCGCGCGCAACAGCTCGAGGAAGCGCGGGAGCTCGTGGGAGGAATGGCCGATGGTGTAGAGCGGTTTCATGCGGGTGGCCTTTCCCAGATGGTCGCGGCAATTTTGTAATGTGCGCCGTGAAAGGGTGGGGTCAAGCTCAAGCACAGGTGCAGGCGGCCGTCCTGGGGCAGGGTCATTTCGAATTTCTGCCCGGGGATGATCCGATGTCCGTGGAGGTAGCGGTCCTCGAACGTTGGGTCGGTGATGTCGAATTCGTGGTCGGTGTCCTTGTACCGGAAACTGAGGCGGCGCCGCGGGCGGTCTTCCTCCTTGAAGATGGCGATGTGGAAGTCGGTGGCCGGCTTGATGAAGAAGAGGCTGGCCGGGCGGAGCATCTTGGCGATGTAGCCTTCGGGCAGTTTGCGCTTATCCGTGCGGCTGCTCCAAAGGTGGGGTGGCGAGTCGAGCAGGGAGTCCGCGTCGTTGGCCGGGAAGGTGCCGATATATTTCCATTTGCGCGAGGAGTCGATGATCCAGTCCTCGGGGTGGTGAGGGTCGACGACACATTTGAGCATGGGGATGTCAACAATGTCAAAAGGCTGCGGAATGCGACCGTTGTCACAACGCATATTTTCGCGGGTGATGGCGCCGCCCTCGGTGGACGGGTCGACCGGGCGGACCCACAGGCCGGGGACCCAGCGGCCATTGCTGGCAAATATCTGTTTGCCAGCGACGCACCAATGGCTGCGCTTGACCGAATTGGCGAGGATGACAATACGTTTGTAGATGAGGTTTTCCACAACGGCTCCGAGGATAAAGGAGGCGTTTTCGACGGGTCAAGCTTAATAGGTGAACATTTGTATAGTAATTATGTCCTGCGGAACATACTGATAGACAATTACTTTGAAGCTTAAGCACGTTTCCCGCTAAGATTTTTCCAACGTGGATGCGGGATTTTTGACCGACAGCAGGTCCTGGATTGGCTACTGGTCCAGGTGAAATTGCGCCTTATATTTGGCAATCAATTTGGCGACGGTGCCGTCGGCGACGTATTTTTGGATGAGGCGGTTGATGTCAGCCTGGTATTTCAGGTAGGGCGACTGTTTAGAAATCGTCAGGTAAAAAGGTTCTTCGGCGACGTAATGGGGCAGGGTGGAAAAGCCCTCGCGCTTGGCGGTCTTTAGTTCCTCATGGCCAGCGTAGAGGGAATAAATGAAATAATCCGCCTGGCCGTTTTCAACCAGGTCGAATCCTTCCTTGCCGCCGGCGACGCGCTGGAGTTGGAGATTGGCCTTGATGAAATCGTCGAATTTTTGGCCATAGCTGTCGCCGACGGTACCGACGCCTTTTTTCCCGATGAGGTCCTCGTTCTTGGCGAAGGCGAAGTCGTGGCCCTGCTTGACGAAAAGGACGACGGGGTCGGTGATGTAAGTGTCGCAATAGACCATGTAATCCAGCCGGGCGGTGGTTTTGTAGGCGGCGACGAGCACATCTACCTCACCGCTGCGGGCTTTGGTTTGGACGACATCCCACGCGCCGGTTTCGGGGAAGGTGGCGGTGATGCCGAGGTCGGCAAAGATTAATTTGGCGAGGGCTGGGCCGACGCCGTCAATTTGGCCGTTATCGACATACATGACGGGCGGCCAGTCGGGATGGCCGGAGGCGACGAGTGGGCGGGTGGGGGCGGGCGAAGTGCAACCGGCAAGGGCGAGTAGGAGAAGGGCGGAAAGGACTTTTTTGGCGAGCATGGATGGGAAGAATAGGTTTCCCTGAAGAATTTAACCACAATAAACGCAATGAACGCAAAATGGTAGAGCGGGGCGGCGGGAAATTTGGGATTTGGAATTTGGGGGCGGCGTGATCGTACTCGCGAAAATGATTTCGGACGGTTGGATTAAGAATCAAGCACGCAGGGCGCATCTGGGCAGCAAAAAGGGCGCAGATTGCTCTGCGCCCTTTATGTTAACACCTGGCTGGCAGGCTTACTTCTTTTTGGCGGCCTTGGCGTCGGCAATCGCGGCCTGGGCGGCGGCGAGGCGGGCGGTGGGGACGCGGAAGGGCGAGCAGCTCACGTAGGTCAGGCCGATTTTGTGGCAGAATTTTACGGAGTCGGGGTCGCCGCCGTGTTCGCCGCAGATGCCGAGCTTGATCTTCGGACTGGTGGACTGGCCGCCTTTGACGGCGATTTTCATCAGTTCGCCGACGCCCGTCTGGTCAATGCTGGCGAAGGGATTCTTTTTGATGATTTCCAGTTCCTGGTACTTCGGGAGGAAGGAGCCCGAGTCGTCGCGGCTCATGCCAAGGGTCGTCTGGGTGAGGTCGTTGGTGCCGAAGGAGAAGAACTGGGCGGTATGGGCGATTTCGTGGGCGGTGAGGGCGCCGCGGGGAACTTCGATCATCGTGCCGACGAGATAGTCGAACTTGGTTTTCTTTTCCTTGGCGACTTCGGCGGCGACGCGGTGGACGATTTCGACCTGAAGATCCAACTCCTTTTTGAAGCCGACGAGCGGAATCATAATTTCCGGGCGGACCTTGATGCCTTTCTTTTGCACCTGGGCGGCGGCTTCGAAAATCGCGCGACATTGCATCTCGGAAATCTCCGGATACGTCACACCGAGGCGGCAACCGCGGAACCCGAGCATCGGGTTGAACTCGTGGAGTTCGGCCACGCGGCGGGAAACCATCTCGGCTTTGACGCCGATTTTCTCGGCCGTCTCGCGGATGGTGACGTCGTCATGCGGGAGGAATTCGTGCAGGGGCGGGTCGAGCAGGCGGATGGTGGCGGGCAGGCCCTTGAGGGCCGTGAAGATGCCGGCGAAGTCTTCGCGCTGGAAGGGGAGGAGCTTGTTGAGGGCGGCTTTGCGTTCCTGGTTCGACTCGGCGACGATCATCTCGCGGACGGCGTAGATGCGGTTGCCTTCGAAGAACATGTGCTCGGTGCGGCACAGGCCGATGCCGGTGGCGCCAAAGGAGACGGCGTTGCGCGTCTGCTCGGGGCTGTCGGCATTGGTGCGCACCTGAAGGCGGGCGGATTTGCCGCACCACTCCATGAGCTGAACGAAGTTCTTGTAGGTCGAACCCTTGCGTGCCGCGGCATCATTGTGCAGGAGGCCCTGGATCACTTCGGAGGGAGCGGTCTGGACCTGGCCGGCGTAAACTGCGCCGGAGGTGCCGTCAATGGAGAGGTAATCGCCTTCCTTGTAGGAGTTCGATCCGACCGTAAGCGTGAGCGTGGTGTAATCAATATGCAGCGCACTGGCACCGCAGACGCAAACCTTGCCCATCTGGCGGGCGACGAGCGCGGCGTGGGAGCTGACGCCACCGCGGGCGGTGAGAATGCCTTCGGCGGCAATCATGCCGCGCAGGTCTTCCGGCGACGTTTCCGTGCGCACGAGAAGAACCTTTTCTCCTTTGGCAGCGGCGGCGACGGAGCGTTCGGCGTTGAAATAAATCTTACCGGAGGCGGCGCCGGGGCCGGCGGGTAAACCGGTGGCGATGACCGGGGCATTTTGCAGCGCCGTGCGGTCAAACACCGGGGCGAGCACCTGGTCAAGCTGCTCGGCAGGAACGCGCATGACGGCGGTCTGCCAGTCAATGGTCTTTTCCTTGACCATTTCGCAGGCGATGCGGACGGCGGCGACGCCGGTGCGCTTGCCATTGCGGGTCTGGAGCATGAAGACTTTCTTGTCCTGAATGGTGAACTCGAAGTCCTGCATGTCGCGGAAATGTTTTTCGAGGGCGCCGCGAATGCGGTCGAGCTCGTGATAGGCGCTGGGCATGACCTGCTTGAGTTCCAGCACGGGCTGGGGGGTGCGCACGCCGGCGACGACGTCTTCGCCCTGGGCGTTCATGAGGAATTCGCCGTAGAAGACTTTTTCGCCGGAGGCGGGGTCGCGGGTGAAGGCGACGCCGGAGCCGGATTCGGTGCCGGTATTGCCGAACACCATGGCCTGAACATTGACGGCGGTGCCCCACTCGGTCGGGATGCCGTATTTCTGGCGGTAAACGATGGCGCGGTCATTCATCCACGAGCCAAACACGGCGCCGATGGCGCCTTCGAGTTGTTTCCAGGGGTCGTTGGGGAATTCGTGGCCGGTGCGCTCCTTGACGAGGCGCTTGAAGCGGACGACAAGTTCCTTGAGGTCGAGGGTGGAGAGGCGGGTGTCTTCGATTTCACCGTCCTTGTAGCGTTCCTGTTTGAGGTCGCTGATGACGGTTTCAAAGGGTTCATGGTCCTCATTGGCGGCTTTTTGGACGCCCATGACGACGTCGCCATACATCTGGATGAAGCGGCGGTAGCAGTCCCAGGCGAGGCGGGGAT
>CAZLPS010000122.1:0-11261 GCA_964561455.1 uncultured Opitutales bacterium | reverse complement strand
CAAGCTGCCGGGCATGACCCTGTGGCTGGACTGCGACGTGCTCCAGGCCGATGGCGGGACGCGGACGGCGGCCATATCGGGCGCCTATGTGGCGGCTCGGCTGGCGGCGAAGAAACTGCTGGCCGCCGGCAAAATAAAAACAGACTTTTTCACCGACTCCGTGGCGGCGGTCAGCGCGGGGGTCTGGGAGGGCCGGCCAATCCTGGACCTTAATTACGCCGAGGACAAGGATGCCGCCGTGGATGCCAATATCGTGCTCACGGGAGCAGGGCGATTCGTCGAAATCCAAAGCTCCGGCGAGGAGGCGACCTTTTCGGGCGAGGAATTGAACGCGCTGGTGGCACTGGCACGAAAAGGCGCCGGGGAAATCAGTCTGATTCAGGAGCGGGTCCTGGCCGCCAGTTGAATACGGCGTTTCCAGCCCGGTTTTGGCCGTGCCAAATGCCCACTCGCCTCCTTTTATAATTGTCAAACGCGGCTGCGACCTTTAATCAAGACCGCTTGACCGTTTGCATCCCCGCCCCGCGCGCATGAACATCCACGAATACCAGGCCAAACAACTCTTTCGGGACTACGGTGTTCCCGTCGCCCTTGGAGCCGTCGCGAAGACGGCCGCTGAATTTGACGCCGCCCTGGCGCAATTGCCCGCGGGCAAAATCGTGGTGAAGAGCCAGATCCACGCCGGCGGGCGCGGCAAGGGGACCTTTACCGATGGCTTTGCGGGCGGAGTGAAGATCGCCGGAGACCATGCCAAGGCGAAGGAATTGGCCGGGCGGATGCTCGGCAACACGCTGGTCACGCACCAAACCGGGCCGGTGGGGCGCAAGGTGCAGACCGTCTTCTTCACCGAGGCCACGGACATCGCCAAGGAATTTTACCTGGCCATCCTGCTGGATCGCGCCACTTCCCAGCCGGTCATCATTGCTTCAACGGAGGGCGGCATGGACATCGAGCATGTGGCTGCGCATACGCCGGACAAGATTCTCCGCCGGCATGTGGACCCTGGCCTGGGCCTGCGGCCGTTCCAGTCACGGGAAATCGGTTATCGCCTCGGTTTCAGCGAGGATCAAATCAAGCAGTTCAGCAAGCTGCTGGATGGCTTATATAGGTTTTATTGGGAAAAAGACTGCGCGATGGTCGAAATCAATCCGTTGATTTTGACCCCGGCCGGCAAAGTCGAGGCGCTCGATGCCAAGGTGTCGTTCGATGACAACGCGCTCTACCGGCACCCTGAAATCCAGGCTCTGCGCGATTTGAACGAGGAGGATTCAAAGGAAATCGAGGCCTCGAAGTTCAATCTTAACTACATTGCCCTGGACGGTAACATTGCCTGCCTGGTCAACGGCGCCGGCCTGGCGATGGCGACGATGGACATCATCCAATACTTCGGCGGCAAACCGGCCAACTTCCTCGACGTCGGCGGCGGCGCGAATGAAGAGCAGGTCACCCAGGCCTTCCGAATCATATTGAGCGACCCGGCGGTCAAAGGCATTCTCGTAAATATTTTTGGCGGCATCATGAAGTGCGACATCATTGCCCGGGGCGTCATCGCCGCGGCCCGCAACGTCCAAATCCAGGTTCCGCTGGTTGTGCGGCTCGAAGGCACCAACGTGGAATTGGGCCGCGAAATCCTGGCCACCAGCGGCCTGGCCATCATTCCCGCCGACTCCCTGTCGGACGCCGCGAAGAAAATTGTGGCGGCGCTGAAAAACTAAATCCATTTCTCATGAGCGTCCTCGTCAACAAGAATACCCGCCTGCTGGTGCAGGGCATCACTGGCAAAGCCGGCAGTTTTCACGCCCAGCAGTGCTTGGAATATGGCACCAACGTGGTGGCGGGCGTCACGCCCGGACGCGGCGGGCAGAAGTTTCTCGACCGGGTGCCCATCTTTAACACGGTGCGCGAAGCGGTGGAACAGACCGGTGCCAATGCCTCGATGGTGTTTGTGCCGCCGGCCTTTGCGGGGGACTCTCTGCTCGAAGCCATTGACGCCGGCCTGCCGCTGATTGTCTGCATCACTGAGGGCATCCCGGTGCGCGACATGCTGCCGGTCAAACAGCGCCTGCTCAATAGCGGCAGCCGCCTCATCGGCCCGAATTGCCCCGGCATCATCACGCCGGGCGAGTGCAAGATCGGCATCATGCCGGGCTACATCCATCGGCCCGGCAAGGTCGGGATTGTCTCGCGCTCCGGAACCCTGACTTACGAAGCCGTGTGGCAGATCACCTCGCGTGGGCTCGGCCAGAGTACTTGCATCGGGATCGGCGGCGACCCGGTCAACGGCACCAGCCACCTGGAGGCCGTGCGGATGTTCAACGAAGATCCCCAGACCGAGGCCATCATCTTGATCGGGGAAATCGGGGGCACCGCCGAAGAGGAAGCCGCGGCGTTTATCAAGGCGCATGTGCGCAAGCCCGTGGCCGCGTTCATTGCCGGGGCCACCGCCCCCGCCGGGCGCCGCATGGGCCACGCCGGGGCCATCGTCTCCGGCTCCAGCGGCTCCGCGGCCGCTAAAATTGCCGCCCTGCAGGATGCGGGGATTGCCATTTCCCCCACCCCGTCGGATATTGCCGGGACGCTGCTGACCCGCTACCGCGGTTGAGTGTTCCAGAACGGAAAAAATTATCCTTTAACTATTTCATGCATAGGTATAATCGCTCATATTAGTTACTCTTTTCCCCCAATGGAAATTTGGCGGGGAAAATGCTTGGAATGGGAATTTTGTTAAATTCGAACAGTCGTTGGAATATTGCTTGCGCTTTTGGTGTTTCCGCATTAGCTTCCGCACATCGTCTTTTTCCTAAGGACGATAACAGACTAACAGTCAGACCCCAAGAAACCAACCAGCAACCATAACACAACATGGGTAAGAAACGTAAAATACGCGCGCGTGCTCCTGGCATGACGCAAATCTCCATCAGCCTCCCGGAAGGCCTCGTCGGCAAAATCGATGAAATGGCGGACGCGGAAAACCGCAACCGTTCCAACTTCATCGCCACCGTCCTCGAAGGTCTCTCTGGCGAACGCGGCGTCAAAGCCGCCGAAGGCGCGAAGAGGTTTGGTTAATTCAGGCGCAAACGTGTGACCGGATCCCCGGCGGCTCCGCCGGTGGTTCGTTTCTCAAGTCGGCCCTTTAAATCAAGGACCGCGAAGGATTGGAAGAAACGGGTGGTGTTTAGACTGCCAACCATCCTTTGCAAGCAGGCAAGCAGCGCAGGCTGCTTGCCTGCCTATTTTTTGGAATAACTGCAGTGGCCGGTGATGGAACGCCGTCCGGGAGACCGCAACTGATAACGGAGCATTGGGATGCCCGAAGAAAATCAACGATTTAAGGATGGATTAACTCTGCCCCCTGCCGCCGGTTTTCCTGCCGGCCCGGCGCAAGCGCAAGGTGGAGAAAAAGGCAACGCCGATAAAAATTAATATAAAAAAAACCGCTGACGGCGTCGGTGCCCAACCGGTCAGGTAGGCGATGCGTTGCACGGCCCGGCCCCACCCGCCCGGGCCGGGTGTCCCTGCCGGAACCGGCAGGCCGGTCGGCGCCAAACTTTGGTCAGGGAATGATGCCGACGGCACGGTTACACCGGGTCCGAACGGCGCAGAAATGGCCGAGGGCGGCGCGGAAGCTGATTCCCGCGCGGCGACTGTGCCCGTTCCCATCACAGCGGCGTCTGCGGATTGGCTGGACTCAGGTGGCGGCAAACCGTTCCCGGCGAAAGCGGTTTGGATTTGCGCATTAGTAGCAATGTCAGAATCAAGAGTGGGGCCTGAGGACATGGCCGTAAAGACGGCGCCACCGGCCAAGGGGGTTATGGCTTTCGTTGAAACCTTGGGTCGCGATTGCGCGGCAATCGTCCGGGACACCCCTGCGGCGCTGCCTGCCCCACCCGCCCCGTCGCGGCCAAGGGCATTTGACGTCTGGGCATCATCGGCCACCGGATGCCCCACATGCAAAATCCCCACCGCCTGAACTTCGGGGCCCGGCGAACCATAAGTTGGCCACGGGCAGTAAATCGGGTGCCCCAGCGAGTCCTGATAGGCGCCCGAACCCGGTATGGCCACCAACCGAACATAGCGAATATTTTGCAGGTCCACCGCGCCCGACAGAACCAGCGGGTGATTGGTCAAGTCGCGGAGGTCAAACGGATTGCCCCACGAACTTCCATAGGCATTCACCGCCTTGCCGAAAAGATTGTAGATCTTAGTGGCATCGGACACCACATAGGGCCATCCCGTACCCGTAGGGCGGGGGTTGGAGTCCACCGAGGGGAACCGGGCAAACACCACCCCGTCCGTCGAGACCTCGACGAAGGCCAGCTTGGCGAAAACCTTGGTCGAGCGCGCCAATTGAAAGGCGTTCCCGAAAATCACCAAATCCGGGCCGTCACTGTCACCCACCGGCTGGACAAACGACAAAGTCAGACTTCCAGGCGCCACGCCCTTGGCAATATCTGCGGCAGACAAGTCACCCAGTGAAACCACGTCGAAGACATTTCCCGTCACCGGCTGGAGGAGATTGCCCGTGTTCATCCAAAACGAATCAATGGCGGCCGGGTTGGCGGGCGAATAATCCTTCACCTGCGCGGCCCAGCCCAAAATCTTCGGGTTTACCTGACCATTCACGAATCCGGGTATCGGGTCGTCCGGCGCGGGCGATGTGGCGTTCCCCACCCCCGACGAGTACGGGCCCGGCGGCAGGCACAGCAGGTTATTTGCCGCGTCATTGGCGGAGGAGCCGTCTTGGGCCATAAGGGGAGACCCGGCAAGCGCGCACGCGCCCGTCAGGGCCATTAACAGCCCCGGCCCGAAATTCCGAACGCGGATATGGGGTAAGGGCATTTCAAAAAGGACGGTTTTTACCGGGCTGAAGCTGGGGTTGGCGGCGTTTCCACCACGTCACTGCACCCATGGCGGCTGCGCCGGCAATCAAGGCAGAGGTGGCAGGCTCAGGAACGTTCTGGACGGCATTGTACCCATAAATCACCGTGCTGTTGGGTGAAAAACCGGACTGCCAGACATAACTGACATAATCGATCCCGCCCGCTGAAAATGTGCTCAGATTATAGGCGCCGCCAGGTGCTTCCGGAGTCAGCGTCCCGCCAACGCCGGTGGTGGGGTTAAACCAAAACAACCCGTCCGCCCCAAAGCCTGACGCCCAGAGGCGGCCTTCGGCATCCACCGCAATGCTGCCGACGACATCCACCGCGAAGGTATGAACCAAGGTCCCGTCGGCAAAGGTAAGCACATGGGAATTGGTGAGTGCGTTCACGACCTGGGCCGAGGTAAACTTGTAGACGGAGTTATCGTCATCGTTGCCTACGAAGACGTTGCCGCCGCCGTCCACGGCGATGCCTGCGCTGAAGCCGCCCGCGTTATCCACGAGAGGTTGCGACTGACCGGATAAGGTAACATACGTGACGGCGCTAGCCGGGCCGTCAAAAACATTCGTGCCCGAGCCGTTGGAGCCGACCACATACGCGGCCGAAGCACCGGCCTTCGCGGCGGTAAAATTCTGCAAATCGGCCGCCAGCGGTACGCGGGTGTAATTGGGAGTGGCAGGAATTGAGGGGTTGAATTGGTAAATCGGGCTGCTTGGCCCGAATCCGCCGCCGCCAACGAGCGCAGCATTATTCGACAATACTGTAATAAAACTCGGGTCCACTCCCGGCGGCGTGGCAAAAGTCGTCAAGCCTGATGCCCCAAACGTTGACTGCAAATACAGCGAATTGGCATTCCCGTAAACAAGCCGTCCATCGGATAAATGAGAAAAGGCCACCGCCGGCGGCGTGGCCGAAAGATCCGGCAGGTTGATCGTATTAAATACCTGGCCCAACGCTGGCCTGGCGAAAGCCAGGGACAAGGCCAGGAGAATGAAAACACGGCTCCGCAATACAGCGGAGCAACAGTTGAATGGAGACTTAAACTGAATGATATTTGAGAGGAAGGTCATGGATGATGGCTGCCCGTGACGCGCGGGCTGGCGCGGACACCCCCGCTATCTCCCATCCCGGCGCCAAGCACGCAGCCCAGCGGTGCCGCCGCAAATTAAATCGCACGCGCCACCCGGAGGACCACATCCTCTTTGCCCGGACGTTCAACCGCGAAAGCATCCCAGGTTAATCCCATCCACCTCGTCTTCTGGCTCCCGATCCTTGCCCCCTGCGCCTTCCCATCCCACAGATGCGGGACATTGGCTCTTGCAGAGGACGCGACCAGTTACAGCGGCGCGACCGCGTCCGATTTGCACGGACTTCCGTTTGATGGACAGGCTTGAAAGGTGCAATGCGCCCTTGCGGGGCGCGCCACACCCATATAAAGAACTCCGACAAACTGGGTTCGCGCCGCAGAAATGGCAACAACAATTCGATTATAGAAGCCGTCAGTCGTGATTCCCAATTGCCTTAGATGGAGGTGGCGGCCGAAGTCGCAGCTGGGGTCGCAGTCGGCATCGGGCTTGGATTTGTCCCAGAACCACGTGCGCCGCTCGCGCCAGCGGCCCCTGGCGCGCCCCCGCGGCCCGTGCGCGGGGGGGGAACCGTCGCCGGAGGTGCTTCTACCGGTTCGTCATTTACCCTCACGTTTTTGTAGGTGAAATTCGCAACTTCGCCGCGGCTGAGCGGAGCAGCCGCGCGCATGGTGACATTCACGTTTTCCAGAGAAAAGTCGCTGATGGTGTCGGCATGGGTGCCGTTCTGCGCATTTTCCACATTGCCGCGGAGCGAACCGAATGTGGAAATGCTTCCCATTACGTTGCGGATGACAATGTGGTCTATCTTGCGTCCGGGGGGTGCCGGTTCACCGGCCAAATCGAAATACTGGGTCCACGGCGCGACTCCAATCAGGCTGCCGTTGCCATTGAGCTTGATGCCGTCAAAAGTGATGTAGGAGTAATGTTGGGGGGTGTCGGGCCGCAGCTTGAGGGTGAGCATCTTGGCGTTGCCCGTAATGGTGCAATTGCGTACGAGGACGTTGCGCACGATGGTGGCCTCACTGCCGCAGGTGAGGAGGCCGTTGCCGTTGCCGATTTCGCAGTCCTCAATCAAAATATTTTCATCCGGCGGGCTGTCGGCGTCCAGGTCGGCATGGGGGCCCTTGCTGCCCTTGAGCGCAATGTCGTCGTCGTTGTTGGAAATTTGGCACCGGCGGATAACGAGGGCTTGGCAACTGT
This sequence comes from uncultured Opitutales bacterium, assembly GCA_964561455.1. GTDB lineage: Bacteria > Verrucomicrobiota > Verrucomicrobiia > Opitutales > JABDGR01 > JABDGR01. Next base: position 4,093 of record CAZLPS010000122.1, on the reverse strand, counting down.
CCACGTCAATGCCGTCGGTGCTGGGACTGCCGCCGGGGGCGTTGATGTGCAGGCCCTCCAGCGTCACGTCGCTGCAATGATAGAGGTGCAGATTCCAAAATCCGGAATCCTGAAAGGAAATGCCTTCGACGCGCACGTCGGTGCAGCGGTCAATAAGCATTAAACGCGGCCGGGGCGTGCCGAGATTCGACGTGTCCCTGCCTTCCCCCCTCGCTCCGCGAAACGCCGCATAAAAGGGCTGGCCCTCGCCGTTCAACTGGCCCTTGCCGCTCACGCGCACGTGGTCCATTTTGGTAAAATTAATCAGGGCCACGGGCCATTCGGTGAAGTGGCCCTCGATGCGCGTGAGTTGGGTGGGAAAATCTTTGATGTCCTGCGAGCCCCACAGGATGGCACCCTCATCCAGATGGAGATCCACGCCATTCTTGAAAAAAAGCGCGCCGGTCAAAAACCCGCCCTTGGGAATCTCGACCACGCCCCCACCTGCCGCCGCCGCGGCTTCAATGGTTTTTTGGATGGCCGCCGTGTCCATGGTGGTCTCATCCGCCACCGCGCCGTAGTCGGTAATAAGGAAATGCTTCTTCGTGGAAGGCGCGGGATTGGCAGACTTTAGTCTGGTAAAATCGAAATTCGACGATCCCGCGCCGGTGGTTGCCACCTCCATGGTGGAGCACGCCGCCAGCAGCAAGGCGAGCGACAAGAGAGCAATAATGGCGGGGGTGAGGAGACCGGAAGGGGAAAACTTCATGGGGGGAAAGTTTTTTCTACCTTCAATCCTTTAAAAGGCAACTGCCAAGCAACCCGGTAAAAAGACCTTTCACTTGGGTTTTAGCGTTGGTGCGGGACTCATAACCGCTACCGCGAGCGGGACGGCGCTATCCCAAAGCACTCAACGACGGCAAGGTCCATAAATGGCCCAAGTAATCAGGGTGCCGCCGGAACCGCGGCCGTGGACGCTGCCGGTGCCGCGGACCCGCTTGCGCGCCCACCCCGCCCACCCCGTCCACCACGCCCCGTCCCGGCTACTCCGACGGGTGGCACCTCCACCGCCTCCCCATTAACCACCACATTCTTAAATACGAGATTCGCCACTTCCCCGCGGTTCAAGGTGCCGTTACGGGCGGTAATGTTGATGTTCTCAAAGGTAATGTCTGAAATTGTGTCACCCATGGTTCCGCGCCCCGGATTGGGTACGTTGGGGCGCAGGGTGCCGAAGGAGCCGGTTTTTCCGGTAATGTTCCTCAGCGTGACATGATCCACCGCGCGCGTCGGCCCCGGCAAGCCCTGCAGGTCGAAAAATTGCGTCCACGGCTGCACCTCAATCATGACGCCAGTCCCGCTGAGCGTGATATTCTCGACGGTAATGTTCGAATAATGCTGCGGGGTGTCGGGACGCAATTTGAGGTTGAGCATCTTGGCGTTGCCGGTGATGGAGCAGTTGCGCACGATGACATTGCGAATGATGGTGGCCTCGCTGCCACAGGTGAGGAGACCATTGCCGTCGCCAATGGTACAACCCTCGATGAGAATATTCTCATTCGGCGGGCTGTCCTTGTCCTCCATTGCGCGGGGGCTCTTCGTGCCCTTGATGCCGATGTCGTCATCGTTGTTGGAGATTTGACAATTCTGAATTGCGGCGTCCTGGCAACTGTCGAGGGTGATGCCGTCGGTGCTCGGGCTGCGGCCGCCGGTCAAGGGCGAAGCGGCGTTGACGCGCAATCCGACCGCGTGAATGTCATGGCAATCGTAGAAATGCAGATGCCAAAACTGGGAATCCTGGAGCGAAAGGCCCTCGACCCGTACATCTGAGCAATGGTCAATGAAGATCAGGCGCGCGCGTTCGACATCCAGGTTGGTCGTGGCCGGGTTGGCCGCGCGGCGGGCGTAGAACAAATCCCAGAACGGCTTGCCGTTGCCGTTGATCTGGCCCTTCCCCCAGATCCGCACGTGCTCCATGTTTGAGGCGTTGACCAGGGCGAGGCGCCACGGCTCAAAATGGCCCTCAATGCGGGTCATTTGCTTCGGGTAGTCCTCAATGTTTTGCGAGCCGAGGAGCACGGCTTCCTCGTCGAGATACAGTTCCACGCCCTGCTTGAGAAAGATGGAACCGCTCAAGAAGGTTCCCTTGGGAATTTCCAGCACTCCGCCGCCTGCGGCCGTGGCGGTGTCAATGGCCTTTTGGATGGACGCCGTATTCAACGTGGTGCCATCGGCCACGGCACCGTAATCCGTGATGAGATAATGCTTTAACTTCGAGGGCGTGGCATCGGCGGACTTCAAGGCGGCGAAATCGAATTCGGCGGCATTGGCCGCCACTTTTGCTGCCGGGGTCGGAGCCGCGCCGCCGGGCGCCTGGCAGCTTTGCGCCAGCATAAGCGCGCTCAAGCCGAGCGGGAAAAGGACCAGGCTGGACGCAACTGGGCGGAAACTCGATTGGGGCATGGGGTAAAAGGGGGTGGATTTTCTTTACTCCATTCCGGCGACAAGGCAACCGTCTTTCTCGCCTTAAAATCCGCTGGCCGGACTAAATCGGCCGACGTGGCCCATTTCCAGTTGCCGGGGCCAACTCCGATGATTACGGCTTAAGGATGGCCAAAGAGAAAACCCTCTGGGAAGGTGACGACGATGAGCGCGAGAAATTTTTCGCGGAGATGGGGCGATGCGTCAGCTTCTGGAGTCTCGTCGAGGCGCAAATTGAAAAATCCTTTCACCGCGTTACGCAGATGGACGCGGAACTGGCGCGGCGCATCTTCTATTCGACCGCCGGCTTTGAGCCGCGGATTCGAATGCTGCTGGCGGCGATGAAGGATGCCCGGATTGAACCGGAGCGGAAGGGTTTTTTGAAAAAACTGATTGAGAAAGCCGAGATTTATTCGGTCACGCGCAACCGCATCGTCCACGGGAACGTCATTTACCTCGCGGATGCTCGGTCAAAGTTCAATGGCCAATACGTCATTGTGCAGGGCCGCGATGCGCCGAATTCCAATCCGCCCGAGGCGGAAGTGCTGACAAAAGAAAATCTCATCAAAGCGGCAAATAGTTTTGGGCTGCTGGCGCAATGTTTTATTCCGGTCTCTGAAGGGGAGGGAAAGGCGCCGGGAAAACCTCCGCCCAAATATGCCAGCCTGCTGCAGCGGTTGCCGGTTCCCGCCCATGCCAGATGGGTGGAGGCTGGGCTTGCTGACCGGTTGCCGGGGTGAGCGTAGCGCCCTGTACGCTTAACCTCTCGTCGCACCCCCAAGGTTGACACCCCCGAAATAGCAAGTTCCTGTTAGTAAATCCGCGAGGATCAGGGCTGGTGAACTGAGGCCCAAGGACAGATCATGCGTTGACTTGAATTTTCCAAGTTAGACCAAACTGGTCTTTGACAACTCCGTAGCGCCGCGCCCAAAAATTCTTGGCTAGGGCTATGTGCACTTGGCCTCGTTGCGCGAGGGCGAGAAAGATCCGCTCAGCGTCTTCAACCGAAGCAAAATGTACCAGCAGTGCAAATCCTCCAAGATTACCATGTTCCCCCAAGAGCGCGTCGCTCATGTTCAGCGTCGTTTCGCCAAACTTGAGCGTCGCATGGAAGATTTTCTCCTCGCTGCCGGGTCGCATCAGGTTGGGAGGCGCCTCTTTATAACGCATCAGGAACGCCACTTTGGCGCCAAACACCTCGCAGTAAAACCGGATCGCTTCTTCGCACGACCCATTAAAGGATAGATAGGTTTGAATGTCCATTTGCCTCAATTAGCTGGTTACCTCCACCTCCCAATCCATGCAACCCCGAAAAAGCAATTTTCTGCTTTCCGTTCAGTTTGGCATATCCCCGACCTGCCTTCGAAGGTCGAGTTTCCAAGAATTCTCCTTTGAGGTAGCGCCGTGTTTAAGCCCGCGCTTCGGGGCTATCGTGACATCCTGAAGCGCGGTCCCGCCAACGGCGGGATCCGCGCTACGTGTGGCCCATCTCCGGCGTTGCCATCAGGGTGGATTCCTGACTCGATTCATTTTTTCGGCACTTTACGAATCCCCCCATGAAAACACTTGGCATTGGCATGGTTGGCTCCCGGTATGGGGCGCGGATGCATTTGGCCAATTATGGCAAATTGCC
>CAZLPS010000121.1:0-11667 GCA_964561455.1 uncultured Opitutales bacterium | reverse complement strand
TCTTCCCGAGATCTCTAAAAGTGACGATGGACCCCCTTAACTTAGCGCCATTCACGTCTGACCCCTTAAGCCCGTCCCCTTCCTACCGCCCCGTCACGGTTCAAATGTAAAGCATGACTCTTTTGGCCGCTTTTCAGCCAGTGCAAACCCTTTTTGCCAAACAGGTCGCTGAACTGGGGCTGTTCCAATCCGCGCTGGCGCGCGATTAGCGCATGCACGCGGTTGCGCAACCGCGTGCGGATACCCACCCAGCACATCCGCTGGCGAATCACGTGTTTGCGGGCCCGCGTGGCCGGACTCGGCGCGTGGACCGCCGCAATCAGGTTGCCCCGCAGCAGTGTGCACAGCGCCTTCGTGTCCAGCCCATCGGTCTTGATTTGGGCGTCGGCAATCAGCCGCGTTTTATAAGGGTGGGACAGGACGCGGTCAGCTACCTGGTCGCACTCTCCGAGCAAGTCGTAGAGCCAACCCCAGTTCCAACACGCCTCCAGCACCACGCGGGACGGCTCCGGCAGCCCCGCGAAATAGCCCGCGAACGCCGCAGGCTCGTTTTGGTTGATGCGCGCCGAACGCACACGGTTACCCGCGGCATCCTCTGTCCGCACCACCGAATACTTGCGATGGTAATCAATTGCAGTGTATAACATGGCAGGAAAAGCGTCATCACGGCGGGAGGGCCGCGTCAACGCTGCTCTTGCATGTTACCTGACCCCGTAACGCTTTTTCGGGAAGATTATCGGGTGGTCTGCATCGGTCGTGTAATAATTGCCCGGTCTCTGGGCGGATAGTTTACCATCCCAAAAATATCCCTCTTTTTCAAACGTCACGCCCAAATCAACGCCGTGCGCATGCATGACAAACCGACCTTGGGCATCGGTCTCTGTTTGAAATCCCCGGCCACCACTGCGGTCAAATCCAGCAACCAGCAGCGTTCCCCCATTCACTTTCACGCCGCAAATTGGATTGCCGTATTGATCTACGATTTGTCCATATAAATGCAGTGGTTTGCTGTTGGCAGCAAGTGAGATCGCCGTCATACCTGCGGACTCGCATCCTATCAGTCCAAGCGACAGACTTAGTATGATCAGAAAAATCTGGCGAACCTTCATTGCGGTTTCACTTGTTTGGTGGAATCGAATTCTAAATTGCGGGAACCGTTTGGGTTAATGTAAGCCTCAATAGTAATGCCCGTATCGGGACGTTCGGAGTAGGTAACCAGGTCGATGGTTACCCGCCCGTAGGTGCCGGTTCGGGTATGAATGTAAAAGGTTCGAGCAAGTTCTGGCGTCCAGTGAGCATCATCCTTCGTTAGTACAAATGTAAATATAGACTCATATCCCATTTCCGGAGCGAGATTGTAATACAAGCCTGTGGCTTCAGACAGGCCACCGCCGATCACGGCGATTTGCAAATTCCAATCGTAGCGTTCTTGTCCGCGTATAATCCGCTGAGGATTTCTAAGCAGGGTAACCTCTAAATCGCCCGTATCGCCCTTTTTGCCGTTGAGCAAGCCAAACGTCACCGATGTTCCATCGTACGGCACGCGGCTGTCAAATTTAGCGTGCAGCATTGGTTCAGGCCCCCTGAGTTTCCACATATTGAAGATCATCGGGTGGTCTGGGTCGGGTTTGTAATTCTTGCTCCAATTCGTTGGCAACCTCGAATCGTATTCATATCCAGGCTTCTCAGGCGTTGCAAATAATGAGACTCCATGTAAATCAACAAATTTAAATCTGCCTCGATGATCGGTTTCGGTATAATAATCTTGGTTCGCGCTCGTGTAACCGTAGGCCAGCAGAACATGGCCGCGCACTTTTGCGTCGGACACGGGATCGCCGTTTTGGTCAACGACCTTTCCGTATAAATCTAGAGGCTGACTATTGGCAGCAATCGGAAGCAAGAATTCACAACCGACAAGCCCCACAGCTAAGGCCGAAAGAACAACCAAACACAGACAGCAATTTTTCATTGGGTTGCAAGCGGTGTTTTCATTTTGGTTTAATTGTCTTAGCTGCGCCGTATTCCAAATTACGCGAGCCGGAGGGATTCATCCAAGTTTCTATGCTGATGCCGGTGTCAGGACGCACTGAGTCAGTAGTGAGTTCAATATTGATGCGTCCGTAGTGATCTTGCTGAGTGTGGAAATAAAATGTTCGCGTTAGGTCTGCCGTCCAGTTGGTGTCGTTCTTGAATATCGAGAAGGTAAAGATAGGTTGATAGCCCGCTCCAGGAGCAAGATTGTAATAAGGGCCTGCGGCTTCCATCAATCCGCCTCTGACCACCTCGATTTGAACATTCCAATCAAAATGTTCCTGCCCACGGTTAATTTGAAGAGGATTCCTTACGAGGGTGATTTTTAAATTGCCAACAATACTCTTTTTACCCGTGGAAAGATCGAATGTCGCTGATGTTCCATCGTAAGGCACACGACTATCGAACTTAACATGCACTATCGGTTCTGCGCCCTGGAGCCTGTACATTTTGAAGACCACAGGGCTAATCGGGTCAGGTTTATAATCTTTACTCCAGTTTGTTGGTTGTCGCGAATCGTATTCGTATCCGGGCTTTTCGGGAGTTACAAAAAGTCTCGTTCCGTGCAAACCTACAAATTTAAATCCGCCTTGGGTGTCTGTCTCGACGTAATTGTCTTGGCTTTCACTCTTAGTAAGACCACCGATCAAAAGCACGTTGCCCCGCACCTTCGCTCCAACAACCGGATCGCCGCTTTGGTCAATGACTTTGCCGTAAAAGTCCAGCGTTTGGCTATTGGCAACCGTCCAAGCAGCCTGCATGATTTCATCCTTGCTCTGATCATTGGCAACGGTGGTTTGTAGAGCGGCGAGTGCAGCAGGGTCGCTATTTACGAAAGGATCGCGAGCGGTAGAGGCTGGCGTAGCACCGTAGGCGGGCGGTGGCAGCGAAGCCCGAGGCGGCTGATTGACAGTAGAAGTGACCGCTGGAGAAAGATTGGACGCAGGAGTTTTCGCCCCTACGGAGGGCCGCGTCTTGGGTGGTGCAGCCGACAGCGTGGTTTTTATTTCCCAATACCACAACCCGGCTAGTCCCGAAAAAAGAACCACCAAAACAACGAGTGCTAGACGGCGTTTTTTCATGGAAGAAGGTCAAAGCCCTTAGTGCCGAGTAATGTTTTCCAATACTGATTCTGCATCACATTATTAAATCTAAACTGCCCGCTGTGCCAGGGGTGTTCGTCGTAGTTGCCACCGAGGATATCAGGGCTTGGCCAAATAGAAGGCAGATCCTGGTAGCCCGCAAACCCCGCAATATTCCCTGAAGTGTCCCCGAGGGCGAGAGTCCTGGGCTGGGCGGCGAAGGAGAAAATTTCGTAGAGTTGTGGCTTGCCTTGGGAGTCCTTTCCGGCGGTGGACAGCAGGGGGTTGCTGACCGTGAGCCAAGCATGGCCGCCATGCGAGCCCACCGGCTGGTAGGTTTTTTGCGATTTGTAGAAGTAGTTCGTGGTGTTGTCCACGGTGCCGTTGACATTGCCGTAATAACCATAGGGCCAGCGAACTTGCGGAATGGAGGTGTTGCCGGAGGTATTGATGGCCGAGAACGGCGTGTAAACGCCGGTACCATGGTCGGGCTTAAGCATCTGGTCAAACTGCCAGGCCCAATACGACAGCGCGTAATCGTTGACGTTCTCAAAATTGACCTTCGTTCCCACGGCGTCGCTATTGGGGGCATCGAAGTTGCCGTAAACATCGGCGGACTTGAGTTCGATCCATGGATAAGTTGTGCTGAACGGCATTTTGTAGGTGGCATTGCTGGTGAAACTGGGATCGTAAGCCTCAACCGGCACGGCGGCCTGACTGGGCACGTAGGTGTTGACCAATTGACCAGTGCCGGCGGCGGCGGCCAGCCGCAGGGCCTCGCTCACGACAATATTGCCGTGGCTGTGCGCATAAACGTAGAGATTGGCCGCGCCGTATTCGTTCTTGAGTTGCTGCAAGAGAATCCTCAGCGGCGGGGCGGAATATAACGCCGTGAATTCGCCCTCGTCGAAAAAGCAGAAACGGGTCAGGCTTTTCATGTTGACATGAAGACTTGGGTGACTCGCTGGCGGTCGGGCTTTAAAGGTTGATGGAGCAGGCGGCTGAACGCGCAGGGGTGGCCGAGGTGCAGGTGTTCGCCAAGCCATTGATTGGATATACTCGTTTGCCAGCGCAACCACCAGCCCAAAGCCACCTTCCACGGGGCACCCTCCTCCGCCAACGCCAGCAACTCCTGATACCGGGGAAAGCGCGCCAACGTCGGCTGGAACCCACTGGCGACAGCCATTCAGAGTTCGGCCGTCGACACTGCCATGCACCCGCGCCCGTTCAACCGCTTTTCCCCGTCAGCGCCCGAATCTTCACCAGCGCCTGCGGCAAATCCGACAAATGCGCGCGGCCGGACTCGCGGGCCCAGGGCAGGTTCTTATTTTCGTTGGGCCAGCGGCCGGTTTCGGCAAAGTCGCGGAGCGCGGCGGGGAGGCCGCGCGGCGCGGGGATGGTATCCTTGGCCTGCCACTCGACCACTGCGGGCGGGAAGGGGGCGATGCCGGGGGTGGCGGCGAAGATCAAATCATTCCAAGCGACGAAGGGGCGGCAATCGCGGAGCGAAACCACGGGAGCGGCATGTTTTCCCGCAAGGTAATCGAAAAAGCGCCGGAAATTGCGTTCCTGCCAGTCGCCCTGGGTGCGCAGGTCCACGGTTTCGCGGCGGCCGTCGGACCAGGTTATGGCACATTCGCGGTCGGTGATGTAGCGCAATTGGGCGCGCTCGCAGAACAGGTATTCGGCGTGGCCTTCGCTTTCCGGGGGGCAGGCATGGGTCGCGCCGATGCGCAAGACCACGCCCTCCGGGGTGCGGGCTTCGGCGAAGACGGTGTCGGGCCCCTCAATGGCATGCGCGTGATACAAACTGGAGCGAACATCGAGCACCGTGGCGAATCCCGCGGGGGCGGGAGCAGCCCAATGCAGCAGATTTTGCATATAATGGCCCATGGCGTTGCCCACGCACGAATCGAGCAGCGGCACCGTTGCGCCGGCGCGGAAAATTTTTCCCGCCCAGTTATTGCGCTGGAAATAGGCCCTGGGCCGCGGCCAGAGGCCGACAAATGCGGCGGCGCGTAATTGGCCGAATTCGCCCGCGAGCAAGCGGGCCTTGAGCGCGGCCCGGGCCGGTTCAGTAATGAAATTGAATCCCACTTCCGTGGCACGCGGCGCGCGGGCATCGGCGCCAATCATGGCCTCCAATTCCTCCCACCACAACGTCGGGGGTTTTTCCAAATAGACCGCGTGGCCACGCTCGAGACAAGCGCGGTGCATGGGCGCATGTTCGTGAATTGGCGTGGGAATGGTGACGGCCTCGGCGGCGCCAGCCACGCCCTCGAGCATGGCGGCAAAACTGGGATAAACCTTTACGCCGCGCGCCGCGAGTTGCAGGTCCGCGCTGGCGGGGAGCAATTTGTCGAGGGAAGGGTCGCAAGTGGCCACGACGCGGCAAAGTCCGGCGGCTTCGAGGCGGTGGAGCGTCAGGTGATGATGCCGGGCATAGCCACCGAGGCCGGTCACGGCCACGCGCGGCGGAGAGGAATGGGGGGAAACGGGCATGGCCGGGCGGGATTCGAAAAAGAAAAAAATGAAACCGCAGATTGGGCCAAGATTCGAGGCAATTCAAACCCGCTGGATATGAAACCCGGCCCGGCCCGAACCATGCTACAGCCCCCGGCGTGAGGGCCCCCCGGTCACCCGACTACACCAGTCATGGGCAAAAAGCATTAAATGCCGCGCCAGCCAAGCCAGGCGCGGGCCAATGATCAACCGGAAGCGCGGGGGGATGCCCCGGCGGCGGGTTTCAGCTTACAGGTTGTAAGAAACAGTGCCAAAAGTTGGCGACGAGATGGAGACCTGGGTCTGGGACTGGACGATGACAATTCCACTGTAGTCCTCGCCCGCAACCGGGGCGACGCTGCGCACATAGTTGTCCGTGCCGGTGCCCACCAAGTCCGTATAACCGGCCTGGGTGGTGCCTTTTTCCCCCATGTACTGCTGCGCGGAACCGCTAATAATGCGCAGGTTGGTTGTCACCGCCTTGACCCGCGACTGCTGACGAACGACCGCGAAGGTCGGAATGGCCATCGCCGCCAACAAACCGATAATGACGACCACGATCATGATTTCCACCAGGGTAAACCCCTCCCGCTGATAATTATATTTCATAATGAATGATATTAAGGAAGGTATGGATGGCTCGGGCCAAATAGACCGAGCGTGCAAAGGCTAGAGGAAACTCCCGCAAAAGGCAAAGCCTAAGCGTAGGGGATACCCCCTAGACGGGGTTCAATTTACGGGTTTTTTACCGAAAGCGGGAAATCCAAGCGAAACTGACCGGGTTAAACCAACGTTTAACCGGTAAATCGGTCGCGGCAGGAACCATGGGTCAGAATGGCATGATCAAAAACTTTAAGACTTTGCGGGAATCCTCGCTGCTGCCCGCCATCGTCGGATTGCCGGGGCTGGTGGTGTGCGCCTTGAGCATTACCGGATTCTTTGGCCTGCACGGATGGATGACGGAGCTCACCTCGCATTTTCGCCTGCAATACGCGGGATCGCTGGCCCTGGCTGCCATCGCCGTGGGCTTTTTCCGAAAATTCCGTGCCGCCGCCCTTTTCGCCGCGTTTTCAGTGTTGAATCTGGCCGTTATCGCACCGTTGTATTTTGGCGGCCCGGCCTCCGCTCGTGCCGACGCGCCCCGGTTGAAAATCCTGCAGATGAATGTGCGCACCGAAAACGAGGATTATACCGCCGTGCGGAATCTGGTGTTGGTGGAGAATCCCGACGTGCTGGCGTTGGACGAAGTGGATGACAAGTGGCTGGCGGAGCTCGCGTCCGTCACCAAGCTTTATCCCTTTCAACTCACCCATCCCCGTAACGATAATTTCGGCATTGCCCTCTTCAGTCGCGTGCCCTGGACCGAGCCGCAGGTACTGAATTTAGGCCACGCCATCGTCGAATCGCTCTCGGTGAAACTGTCGCTGGAGGGGCGGGTGGTGACGGTTCTTTGCACGCATCCACTGCCGCCGGGCTCACCGGCCACCGCACAAATGCGCAACGACCAGCTCGCAGGCATCGCCCAATGGGTGCGCGCCCAACGCACGCCGGTCATGGTAATCGGCGATTTGAACACCACCCCCTGGTCACCTTATTTTCAAAAGCTGCTCACGGACTCCGGTTTGCAAAACAGCGCACAGGGCTACGGCCTGCAAACCTCCTGGCCGGCAAACTACCCTTTGCTGGCCATTCCGATTGACCATTGTTTGTTGAGTCCGGATCTGGTGGCCGTTGCACGGCGCATTGGCCCTGATTTGGGCTCGGACCACTACCCTCTCATTGTGGTCGTGGCGATCGCCAGCCATTCCACCGCAAATTAAGGGTCTCCCCGGCCTGGGTCAGCCGTGCCCCTCTAGAGCATGTTAAAGAATTCTGTGGCCGTATCGCGATGAACGACGGATGGGACAACGCTCCTCCGCACCTTTCAGGGCGGAGGACTTTTTTGGTTCTACTCCCAAGGCAGCTCTCGCGGCGCGGGAGCTGCCCTGGGTTTGGCTCCTTCGCCCCGTTGGGGCGAGCGGGAACAGATTGCATCGCAATTGAGGCGCTGGACCGCCAATAATTCGCCGCTCAGCCCTGTTTCTCTGAGCGGCCATGATATTCTTTAAAATGCTCTTATTCAGGCTTTGGCAGGCTAGAGCATTTTCGATTCAGATGGACACAAGGAAGGCATCGCGCAAGCGCGAGCCCTACAAGCAGCGCCAACGGCTGCTTGTAGGGCCTGCGCTTGCGCAGTGCCGCTTTGCATCATTCTAAAGCGAAAATGCTTTATTCCGGCCGGTTTTTATCCGCAAAAAAGGACTCCTCGTCGCCCCGCGCACCGCGTTTGCGCATGGTCAGCAGCAAGAGGAAAAGCGCGGCCACGCCGGCTGCGCCAATGGCGATGACTTGTCCGGGGTTTGGAGGCTCGCGCAGCACGACGATTTTCACGTGAAACCCGCCAACCTTGTTGGCCCAACCCCAACTTTCCATGGTGCCGAGGTAAAATCGGGTGGCGCCGTCGGGCGTGATGAATTGCCGCACGGCGCCCGTGCCCGTGCCGGTTAGGCCGGCGCCAATGAAAAAAGGCCGGCGCAAACCGGGATGGATTACGGTCTCACCGCCCGCGTAGTCTGACACCACCGTCTCGAGGTTCGTAATCGGCGAATTGTCGTCCAAAAAAATCCCGACGAGTGAATCCACCGGCGCGATCAGCCCGGCCAGCCCATTTTCCGGATCATGGGTGCCGATTTCACCGCCGTCGGGTGGGTCGGCCTTGCCGGATACATTCCCCACCCTGCCCGTGACCGAGAATGCCAAGACCTGCCCCGGTTTGGCTTGGGCCACAAATACCGGTGAATGATCGGGTGCAATGTCAATGCGCGAAGCCATACTCCCACCGGGCGTGCCTGTGAGCCACGGATCGGAAGTGGCCGGCACGAAAACCTCCATCGGCGCACCCTTGGTCAAGCCCGGCACCAAGGGGGTGGTCAGCGACGGCAGCGTCACAGTCGAGGCTGGCGTAACGGAAGCGCCGGTGCCCTGGCCCAATGCCGGTCTGGGAGCAACGATGGTTCCGGCGAGCAGCCCGGCGGCCCAAATCAGGGAGGAAATAACATTCACAGCGAAGCTGGGCGAATCGGTGGATAAGTTCGCCTGCGAGTAGAAGCGCTCTATTCCCAACCGGCAACCCTGCAAATTTCGCCCGCCACACCCCAACCCGCTGATTGCGCCCGCGGCCGCCTTTGCATTGCGTCTTTCATCCTTCATCCCTCATCCTTCATCCTTTAGTCTTCATCCCTCATCCTTCATCCTTCATTCTTTAGACTTCGCCCTCATCATCCTTCGTCCACCTTTTTACTCCCGGCTCCCCGCTCCCTGCTCCCCGCTCCAAAACCACCCGTGCCGAAAATTAAACGCAGTTCCATTGACGATTTGCGCGCCCGCGTCAACCTGTATGACGTGGTGTCGCCGTACGTGACGCTCAAGAAGTCCGGGGCCAAATGGAAGGGGCTGAGTCCGTTTGCGCAAGAGAAGACGCCTTCGTTCTATGTGGATCCGGGGAAAAACCTCTATTACTGCTTCAGCACCGGGCAGGGTGGCGACATTTTCAAATTCGTCCAGACCAAGGAGAATTTGGGGTTCCAGGAAGCGGTGGAGGCGCTGGCCCAGCGGTTTGGCATCACCCTCGAATACGAGGACGACGGCCGCCCGCGGGAAGCCGTTTCCCTGCGCAAGGAGTTGTTTGACCTGCATGAAGCCGCCACCGCCCACTTTCACGCCGCCTTGCTGCGCAATGACGATGGCGGCGCCTTCATCCGCAAATATTGGACCGAATCGCGAAAATTCGACCTCGCGCTCGCCAAGGAATTCAAAATCGGCTGGGCCGCCCCCGACGGTGGCGGCGTGCTCGAGGCCCTGGTGAAATCCAAAAAGTTTGCGCCGGAAACCTTTCTCGCCTGCGGATTGTTCTATTACCGCGAGGGCGAGCGCGACCCCGCCCGCGGGAAACCGCGTTTCCGCGGCCGGCTGATGATTCCCATCCGCGACGTGCAGGGCCGCGTCATTGCCTTCACCGCGCGGCAAACAGAGCGCACGCCGGCGGATGGCGGCTCGGCCGAGGCCAAGTACGTCAATTCCCCGGAGACCCCGCTGTTTCGCAAAGGGGACGTGCTGTTCAACCTCGACCGCGCGCACGCTCCCGTTCGGGAAGCGGGACGATTCATCATGGTGGAAGGACAACTCGACGCGTTGCGGTGCTGGTCGGTGGGCATCAAGAGCGTCGTTGCCCCCCAGGGAACCGCGATAACCGAGAATCAATTTCAGCTCCTGCGGCGCTACGCCGGGCGGGTGGACTGTCTGCTCGATGGCGACCCGGCGGGACAAAAGGCCGCGTTGCGCGCGCTGCCGCTGGCGCTCAAGGCCGGCATGGAAATCAGGTTTTTGCCGCTCGCGGCTGATGAAGATCCCGACGAGCTTTTTTTGGAAAAAGGCGCCGACGCCCTGAACTTGCTGGACCAGAAGGCGGAATCGGCGATGGCCTTTGCCGTGCGCTCCCTGTTGACCGCGCCGAACCCGAGTGCCCGGGAAAAGGCCGACGTCCTGCAAACCCTGTTTGAGATCCTGGCCCAATCGGACTCGGCGATGCAGCGCGCGGATTACCTGGCCGAGGCCTGCCGGTACGCCGGCGCGGATCGCACAGCGGTGGACCGCGACTTCGCCCGCTTTTTGCACCAACGCGCGCGCCGTGCCGCGCCAAACATAACGTCCCATGAAATAGGCAACAAGGCTGTCACGCCAAGTTCGCAACCACTTGAAAGTGCGAATGATAGGTTGACAACGGCGGAATTTGAGCTATTAGTGCTCGTTTTGCATTATGAAGACCTTGCACCCTCAGTTGCCCATGTTCTTGAACATCAATGGCTTGAAGTTAGCACCTGGGAGGGCCGCCTGCTAGACCGGGTCCTGGCGGCCCATCGCGAGGACGCCTGGCCGGGTGCGGATCATCTTGATGATTTGCTCGAAACCGACGAAGAACGCCATGCCGCCGCCAACTTGCGCTCCCGCCCATTTGATGCCGACGAGCCGGTGCAAAAAATCAACGAATGCCTCAAAGCCATTTTTGAATGTCATTTTCGCCTTAAGTTAAACGAACTCAACACCCAGGCCGCCAATTCCCGGGACCCCGCAGATCTAAACGCCATCCACCAACAAATCGTCGAAGTCCGCAAGATATTGAAACATCCGCCACGCCTCTCCCCGCCGTCCTCCCCTTGAATTTTCGCTACTTCTCCTAAACTTTCCGGTCTAACTTAAACGCCTCCTTTCAACTCTTTTCCCGGCCCATGCCCGACAAATCCAAATCCGCCAAGCAGCCGACGCGCCATCCACACCCGCCAGCCAAGCCCGCGAAAGCGCCCGCCCCGGCCAAAGCCGCGGCCAGCGCCAAAACCGCCCCGGTGAAGTCCACGGCGGTGACGCCGGCCAAAGCGGGCACGGCCCATCCGCATCCCGCGAAGGCTGAGGTCACCCCCGCCGATAAGGTCGCTCTCCACGCCCCAGTCGCTGGCGTGCAGGGGAACGGCCACGGCCATACTCATGGCGCGGTCGCCGTGCATTCGCAAATTAATGCGCCCGTGCCCACCAAGGAGGAAGCCACCCGCGCCGCGATTGAAGCGGCCACCGCCGACCCGACTTCGCCGAAGAATTTGCGCATCAACGAAAAGATTCGTCACTTGATCCGCCAGTCCAAGGAACAGGGCTATATCACCGTCCAGAACATCAACGAGGCGCTCCCGGAAAAAGTCAACAATCCGGAGGAAATCGAGAACGTCATCAACATTCTCGAAAATCTGGAAATTGACATTCTTGACGCCGAGGAGGTCGAAAGTTACAAACAGCGCCAGGAGAAGAGCGAGGAAGAGCAGATGCGCTCCTCGCAGTTCGACATTCTGGACGACCCCGTCCGGATGTACCTGAAGCAGATGGGCCAGGTGCCGCTGCTGACGCGCGAGCAGGAAGTTGCCATTTCGAAACGCATCGAAAAAGCCGAGCAAACCGCGCTCGACGTGCT
>CAZLPS010000120.1:0-11678 GCA_964561455.1 uncultured Opitutales bacterium | reverse complement strand
GGACAGAGGGACAGAGGGACAGAGGGACAGAGGGACAGAGGGACAGAGGGAATTGCCTCGGAACAAAATTCCGAAAGAACACAAGTTATTTTAGACTTCCCCTTTGTCCCTCTGTCCCTCGGTCGCTTTGTCCCTTTCCCGGATCACTTCTTCTTCCCGCCCTTTTTGGGTGCAGGACGCTTCGATGACTTGGGCTTGTCCTCGTCCTCTTCCTCCTCCTCTTCCTCCTCGTCGTCATCTTTATCCTTGGCGTCCTCGTCCTCGTCGTCCTCGAGCGCGTCGAGGTCTTCGGGTTCCCCTTCCTCGGCGCCTTCCTCCTTCTCCTCCTTGTCCTTTTCCTCCTCGTCCCACTTCATGGTCTCGTCTTCTTCAATCTTCTCATCCTCGACTTCCGGGAAATCCTCGACGGCGGCTTCCTCGGTGCTGGCCTTGTCGGCGGTATCACGGTTGTGTTCGGCATCCTCATCCACTTCAAAGCCGGCCGGCACATATTCGAGAATATCGGTGATTTCCTGAAAAGCATGCAGGGCGCGGCCTTCGAGGAAGGCGTTGTGGTGGTCCTCGCGGATTTCCTCCTCGAGGTCTTCCACGGTCAGGTGTTTTTCCAGCTCAATGGCATCGTTGAGAAACTTGACCCGCAACTTTGTCACATGATCGAGAAAGTCAGCGTAGGGTCCCTTTTCTTCGTCCACCTGGTCGGGCAGGGCGAAGAGCTTCTCCTCGGACTCCAGCAGCGATTCATGGGCGCGGGTGAGCTTCACCTTGTTGTCGGGCAGAGTCTCCTTGATGCTGAAGGGGATGAACGCCGCGTCAAAGATGTCCGGCTGGAAGCCGTAGTCCCGCAGGGGGTCAAGCAGGTCGAGGATGTGGGCGAGCTGGCGTGGGTCAATGATGGACAGGCCATCAATGTCCCAGCGCACGCTGTCGCTGACTTCAGCGACCCACCAGTTAAGATCGTCGCCCAAACGGACGACGCACCATTCAAGTTTTGGTAAAGGCTTCGGCATATGTTGTTTGTTCCCAAAAAACCATCGGGAGGCCTTTGTCAATAGGATGAATGAAATATTTTTATGGCAGCGGGAGCCGGAAAGCCGCAAAAAGACGCGATTTTGGTGATTTTCCGCCCGACGATTGCCCTTGAACTGGGTGAGAAACCGTACAGATTCAGGAACAGCCACGGTGAGGCGAAGTTCCCCATGAAATCCATGATTCAATCCGTCGTCGCATTGGTTGGGCGGTGGCGACATCACTGGGCGCGTTTTTGGGCGGGCAAAAGGACCATGGGGGAGTCCTGCGTAAACCGTATGGGCATCGGAGCATTTTTCATCCTGCCGTGGTACGCTCTGTCCTGGTTGGGTGGGGATTCGGGGCTTTGGCGGCTGGCCTATGTGTTATTCATTTTGCTACCCCTTGGCTCGGCTCTGGCGGGCGTGGCGCTGCACCATTTCCTAAAGGCCAATTCCGAGGGTGAAGGCGATTTTGCGGGATGGGATGCGGAAAAAGGCTCGGAAGCTCCCATTCCCGATTAATGGCGCAAACTTGAGGACAGGGTTGCCAAGCGCCGGGTGAGGCCCGTAAAGTATTCCTTCCATGGGTGTATTCTACGAAAAACTCGTCCGCCCCCGGCTGTTCAGCCAGGACGCGGAGAAGTCCCACGAGCAAGCCCTGACGGCGATGCATGCCCTCACGAAGGCCGGGCCGCTATGTTCGCTCCTTGCTTGGGCGAACCGGGTGCGGGGCGCGCGGCCCATCGAGCTGTTCGGGCTGAAATTTCCCAATGCTGTCGGATTGGCGGCGGGATTTGACAAGAACGCCGTGGCGTGGCGGGCAGCCCCGGCCCTGGGCTTTGGGCACGTTGAGATAGGCACGGTCACCCTGCACCCGCAGTTGGGCAATGCCCGGCCACGGATGTTCCGCCTATCGGAACACGAGGCCCTCATCAACCGCTTGGGGTTCCCCAATGACGGCGCAGAGGCCGTGGCGCAGCGCTTGGCGCGTTTTCCGGCCAAGTCCCGTCAAATTCCCCTGGGCATCAACCTCGGCAAGTCCAAGACGGTGCCGCTGGAGCAGGCGGCCAACGATTATTTGGCGTCTTTTAACCTGCTTGCGGACCATGCAGACTACTTTGTCATCAACGTTTCCAGCCCGAACACGCCGGAATTGCGCCGTCTGCAAACCAGCGAATTTCTGCCCGGGCTGCTCAAACTTATGCGCAAATGCGCGCGGGACCGTGCCCGCAAACTCGGTTCGCGGTCCACACCTCTGTTGTTGAAAATTGCACCCGATTTGACCTTTGCCGAAATTGATGAGGTGCTGGCCACAGTGGCAATGCACGAAATCGAGGGTGTGATCGCCACCAACACGACAGTTGCCCGGCCGGGCATCGAAGGCCCAACCGAGGCTGGCGGGTTGAGCGGCCGACCCTTGCACCCGCGGGTGGTGGAAATTGTTCGCTTCATCTCGCTGGCAACCAAGGGCAGGCTGCCGATCATCGGATGCGGCGGTATTATGGGCCCGGCGGACGCCCACCGGCTGATGGACAACGGCGCGGCGCTTATCCAGCTTTATACGGGCTTGGTCTATCGCGGGCCCTTCTTTGCGCGCGAATTGGCCCACGCGCTCTCCTGGCGGCACCGGGAGTGGGTGTGAAGTATTTCTGATTGCTGAATGCTGATTGCTGAATGAATGGCATTCGCTCAATGGGCATTCGCCAAAATGAAGTATGGAGCTGTTCTTTCCCAATTGCTTAATCTACTTCAGTAGCCTTGTTGATTCAGCACCCAGCATTCAGAAGTCCATGTTATCTTATTCCATCATCATCCCCGCCTTCAATGAGGAGGCGCATTTGCCGGGAACGCTGGCGGCGGTCCACGTCGCGATGCGGCAGGTGCCCGAGCCGGGTGAGGTTATAGTTGTGGACAACAATTCCACCGATCGCACGGCGGCCGTGGCCCGGGA
This sequence comes from uncultured Opitutales bacterium, assembly GCA_964561455.1. Taxonomy (GTDB): domain Bacteria; phylum Verrucomicrobiota; class Verrucomicrobiia; order Opitutales; family JABDGR01; genus JABDGR01. Next base: position 8,720 of record CAZLPS010000120.1, on the reverse strand, counting down.
ATATGGCGCCCGCGTGGTGTTTGAGCCCATTAATCAGATTTCCCGCGCCCGCAATGCCGGGGCGCGCGCCTCGACCGGAAAGTGGCTGGTGTTTCTCGACGCCGACACCCTCCTGCCGCCGGCCCTGCTGATGCAGGCGATCGCAAACCTGGGCTCGGGCCAGATTGCCGGCGGGGGCGCGCTCATGGAGATGGACGCGCCCATTTCGCCGCGCTACCAGCGCGTGGTCAACATCTGGACGTGGGTCTCGCGCAAGCTGCAATGGGCGGCGGGCAGTTTCGTCTACTGTACGCGGGAGGGTTTTGACGCCGTGGGCGGCTTTTCGCTGAAAGTTTACGCTGGCGAGGAAGTTTTCTTTTCGCATGCGTACAAGAAATGGGCGCGACGCCAGGGGCGCAGTTTCCGCATCGTGGAAAGCCCGCGCGTCCTCACCTCGGCGCGCAAAATGGAGTGGTATTCACCAGCGCAGTTGCTGGGCCTGCTGGTGATGATGACGCTCTGTCCCATTTCGGTGCGCAGCAAGCGGCTGTGCTCGTTCTGGTATAAACGGCCTGTTCGGGTATAGAAAGATCAGACATTTTAACCCATGGAAACCATCGACGTACCAGAAACCACCTTTCCCAGGGAGGGGGAAAAGTTCGATGGCGTTGCTCTTGCTGATGCATTACTCACAAGCTTGGCTAAAACCGGTGGTGGCATTCTACAGGCGGAACAGGATTTGAAAGCCCAAGGGCCGGCAACTATAATTTGGGAACTGGAGAATCTTGACCGGAAATCGAAAGAAGTAATCATGACCCAGTGCAACCTTGGACTTTTTCGTAATGTTTTGGCTCGATTTGGTCATCATTACATGGGCGGACACGTTTTCAATGGTTACGCCTTGCGATTTCTTTGCCAGGGCGGCCAGATTTATCGCTGCCATTTTTATTTGTCCAACGGAGGACAATCAGGATTTTGGATTCGAATTTATGCTTCGAAAGTGGAATGAAGATGATTTGCTGCAATGCGGGCCGACATCAGCTTTCGTAAAAAGTTTAATCTAAATTATCCTTTCCTCATGTGGAAATGAGAAGTCCATGCTCCCGGCCTATTCCATCGTCATTCCGGCTTACAACGAGGAGGCGCACCTGCCGGCCACGTTGGCCTCGGCTCATGCGGCGATGCGGCTGGTGCCGGAGGCGGGGGAAGTTGTAGTGGTGGACAACAATTCCACCGACCGGACGGCGGCCGTCGCTGCGGAACTGGGGGCGCGGGTTATTTTTGAACCGGTGAATCAGATTTCCCGGGCCCGCAATGCTGGTGCCCGCGCCGCCTCGGGTCAGTGGCTGGTATTTCTCGATGCTGATACCCGGCTTCCGCCCGGCCTGCTGGTGCGAGCCCTGGAAAACCTGCGCTCCGGGAAAATTGCCGGCGGCGGCGCCCTGATGGTCATGGACGAACCGATGCCGGCGCGCTTCCGGCGCATGGTGAATCTCTGGACGTTTGTCTCACGTCATTTGCAATTGGCGTCGGGCAGTTTTCTCTACTGCACCCGTGAGGGGTTTGAAGCCGTGGGTGGTTTTTCCCTGAAATATTATGCCAGTGAGGACGTGGTTTTTTCGCAGGCGTTTAAAAAATGGGCACGGCGGCGGGGCGATGTTTTTTGCATCATTGAAAACCCGCCGGTGCAAACTTCCGCACGAAAAATCCACTGGTATTCCACGGCGGAATTGGCCGGATTCCTACTCATCATGGTGCTCTGCCCCTGGACCATGCGCAGCAAACGTTTTTGCGCTTATTGGTACCGGAGACCGGGAAAAGTTTCATCCTGACGGCCCGGACGTTTTTTCCTGCTGTTGTTGGGTGGTGCCGCCGGGTTACACCCCATCGCCAATGACGGCATTTGCGCGTATAAGGAGACATGAAAAACACCGAGACCTTGATTCACCTTCCTGCCCGCTTGCTTCGCGGCGTATTGGCCGCCGCACTCTTGGGCGCCCTGACCGGCTGCCCCGCCAAGCCCGCCGTCGTTTACGTTAATTCACCCGCCCCGTCGGCGCCGGTGAGTCCGCCCGTCGTGGCCAGCGCTCCGCTCGTGGTCACGACGGGATTAATCTATTATCCCGACTACGAGGTCTATTATGATCCCGGCGTTCGCGTATACTGGTACATGGACGGCGGCCACTGGGTAAATGGTCCCCGCCCGGGCGGCATTTCGGTGGATGTATTGCTGCACGCTCCCTCGGCCCACATGGACTTCCATGACTCGCCGGAAGCTCATCATGCCCAAGTGGTGCAGAAATACCCCCGTGGTGGGCCATCGCCGCGCGACGGCCGGAGTCCGCGTTAAGTGAGCCTTGCCCAAGCGCTTTTCCATTGCTAAGGACAAGGCCATGGCTGCTTTGGGCAGCCATTTTCCCTTATGCGTTCCTTTCTCCGATCCCTGCTTTCGTTTTTGCTTACCCTGGATTTGGCCGTAGCCGCAACCGCACCCGCGGTTGTTTCCCCAGTGGAACCGACGGCAAAGACCGCCGATGTTTACCTCTTCGCCTTTTTCCGCAATGAGAAGGACGGACTGCACCTTGCCACCAGCCCGGATGGTTTGCATTGGGAGGCGTTGAACGGTGACCGTTCATTTCTCAAGCCGCAAGTAAGCGCCGATAAATTGATGCGCGACCCGACGTTGCAGCAGGGCCCCGACGGGACATTTCATTTGCTGTGGACGGATTCGTGGACCGGGAAATCCATTGGGTATGCCAATTCCAGAGACTTGGTGCACTGGTCAGAACAAGTGGAACTGCCGGTGATGGCGAGCGAGCCCACCACCAAAATGTCCTGGGCTCCGGAAATGCGCTTCGATCCGCAAAGCCAGGAGTGGCTCATCTATTGGTCTTCCACGGTAGGCACGACGCCCGGCCAGCGGACTTATGCCACGACCACCAAGGATTTTAAGACTTTCACGCCGGCGAAACTCTTTTTCGATCCCGGTTTCGGCGAGATTGACGCCAGCATTCTCGCGGACGACAACAGCAAGTTCCTGATGTTTTACAAACATGGTGGACAGGGCATCCAAATCGCAACGGCGGACAAATTGCAGGGACCGTATCAAAACACCGATACCATGTTCGCCTTTCCCGGCACCGACCAATGGGAAGCGCCCTGGCCCATGAAGATCGGCGGAGACTACGTGGTATTTGTGGACCATTTCCGCAGTTCCGCCCGCATGGGCGCGTGGCGCTCCCATGATTTGAAGACGTGGGAGGACATCACGGCTCAAACGACCGGCCTCCGGGGCGTGTCCCATGGTTCCATCATCAAAGTCTCGCAAGATATTGTGGATCGCATCAGGGTGGCCACCGCAGTTTCTGCCGCGCCGACAGCCAGCGCGGCGCCCGCCCCGGCCAATTCTGCGCCAGCGGCGGCTACGTCTCTGGCAGCGCCAAGGCCGCCCGCCACCAGTGGCACAGCGGCTCCGGCAATCCCCAAAGCTCCAATTTCTGGCGACAAGACGATTGACGTCTACCTGATCGGCGGCCAATCGAACGCCACGGGCCAGGGCTATTTGAGGAATTTGCCGGAGGGCTTTAAGATTGATACCCGCGTGTTGATTTTTAATTCCGGCCGCCCCCATCTTAACAGTGGCGCTGATCCCAACACGTGGCTGCCGCTGCGCCAGGCGTCCGAATCGCCCGACCGTTTTGGCCCGGAGTTGGGTTTTGGCAATCGCATCCAGGAACTTTTCCCCGAACGCAAAACCGCGATTATCAAACACGCGCATTCCGGCACCAATCTTTATGCACAATGGAATCCCGGGGCCGACGCCAATGACAAATCCCATTGGGGAGACCAATTCTCCACGTTCGTGGATACGGTTGAAAAGGGGCTCCAAGGATTGCGCGACCTTGGCTACGAGCCGGTCATCCGCGGCATGCTCTGGCACCAGGGCGAGAACGACGCCAATGGCGGCGCTCCCTCCGAAAACTATGCCGCGAATCTCACTCACTTCATTGCCCGGGTCCGCGAGCAGTTTCATGCGCCGGACCTGCTTTTCGCGTATGCCTATGTGCTTACGTCCGACAAGGTTCCGGGTTACTCCGGACGGAGCCTCGTTCAAAAAGCCGAATACGACATCGATCAAAACTCCGGCAGCCCGCTGGCGGTGAAAGGCGCCTTCGTCGTCAAGTCGGATGACCTTGGCTACCGCGCGGAGGATGCCGGCATGACGTCCAGCCTTGCCAACGACTTCCTCCATATTGGCACCACAGGACAATTGGAGATGGGGAAGCGCATGGCCGACGGCATGAAGGCTCGCTTGCCCGCAAAGTGATTACTTACGACCTGGGCTCGGGAATGCGGGCCAACTCCGTTAAGAAAACGGCGCGTTCTTCGGCATCTTTGATGGCCGCCCCTTGGGTTTGGGCCAACAGAAAATGTCGGCGATGGCCAGCCGGATCTTGGGCGACGGACATGGCCAGCGCCAATTCCAACTGGGCAAATGCCAAATCCCAATCCTCGCATGCGTTGTTCTCGCAAAACGTGAGCACCTGCCGCGCATAGCGCAAGGCTTCTGCGCCCTGGCCCCGCAAGGCATGCACGTGGGCGAGCAAAACCTCCGCGCGCATGCCGTTGAGGGGCGTGCCGACCTTGGACCAGTGAAACGCCGCCGCGTGGGCTGCGAGCAGCATCTCCCGGTCGTCCGCAGGCGAACGCGACGGCTGGACGGTGAGGTCCCAGGCCCGGTTGTTGCATGCCACCGCGAACCAGCGATGCGCTTTTTGATCTTCTTCGGAAGTCATGGTATTAATTAGTTTTTCGGCGCGGACGGTGTGGCCGTGGCCGCCGCCATTGTCGCCACGGCTTTTTCCAGCAAATTAACTTCGTCCTGCGGATGCGAACGATGGGCATTATGGTCGCTAACAAGCGTCAGCATGTTCCACCCCCGGGCCTGGGCGCGCTGATAGAAACGATAAAATTGCGCCTGTTCCAGACTCTGCGCGGCCGAGTGGAAGGCGGCATAGCTGGTCGGAATTTTTTTCACGGCATCCTGGTTCATTAATGCAATGGGCTGGCTCAGCGTCTTCGGCGGCATCGGTACGTCCCGCGGAATCGCCTGATTGTTGACGTTAAATCCGCTGTAAAGAATGAAGCCTCCGGCATCCGTGGACAAATTCAACCGCGCGCCACTGCCGGGAGCGCCGGTGCTGCCGGCGGTATTGAGGCTCTCGCCATTTTCCGGCAGGAAGGCATCAAGGTAAATAATGCATTTAATGCGGTCCGGAATGCGATCGGCGACGCCGGTGATGACCATGCCGCCATAACTGTGGCCGACCAGCACCACGTCGTGCAAATTCTCCCAGAGGATGACATTTACAATGTCCTGAATATGGGTGTTCAAATCCGTGTCCGGCGTGGCGAGGTGAATTTTTTCACCCTGGCCGGTGAGCGTGGGTCGGTAAACTTTGTTGCCATCCGCGGTCAGCAGGTCATCCACGGCCTTGAACGCGAAACCACCGCCCCAGGCGCCGTGGACGATGACGTAGGTGTTTTTTGAATTGGCGGGTGCAGCTGCGGGGGCCGGCGCGGGGGAAGCCGCCTCAGGTGCAGCGGCACCCATCAGAGCCAAGCCGGCAATTATGACCAGGACTGAACAGCGGGGGAGGGTATTCATGGAGAGAGAGGGGGGGCGGGAAGCTTTTGCGAACAACTTGGCAGCCCAAGGCGGGTCGCAAAAAACACCGCGCCCCCGCATTTAAAAAAATGCAGGGGCGCAGCGGAAGAGCAATCGGAAATTCGCCTAGCTCGCAGTCGCGGCAGCCATTTCCGTGCGGGCCTTCTCGGCCAGCGCCGTCGAGATGTAGCGTTCGCCCGCACTGGCGGCGATTACCACAATCTTCTTGCCCGCTGAGCTGGGGCGCTTGGCGACTTCAATCGCCGCCCAAATGGTCGCACCGCTCGAGATTCCGACACAAAGGCCTTCCTCCACAGAGAGACGCTGCGCGGTTGCAAACGCATCCTCATTCGTCACTTGTACTGTTTCGTCCACGATGGACATGTTGAGATTCTTGGGGATGAAGCCGGCGCCGATGCCCTGAATTTTGTGTGGGCCGGGTTTGCCCCCCGAAATCACCGGGCTGTTCGTCGGTTCGACCGCGATGGAAAGGAGCTTCTTCCGCTGCTTGATCACTTCGCTGACGCCCGTGATCGTGCCACCGGTACCCACGCCGGCAACGAAAATGTCCACCTGGCCTTCAGTGTCGCGCCAGATTTCCTCGGCCGTTGTGGCCCGGTGAATCGCCGGATTCGCGGGATTGTCAAACTGCTGGGGCATGAAGCCCTTCGCGCCGTGCTCGGCCAGAATCTGGTTTGCGCGCTCGATGGCGCCGCGCATTCCCGCAGGTCCGGGCGTCAAAATGATTTCTGCGCCCAGCATGCGCAGCAATACGCGCCGCTCCATGGACATCGTTTCCGGCATCGTCAAAATAATGCGGTAGCCCTTGGCGGCGGCGACGAATGCCAGTGCAATACCGGTATTGCCGGAGGTCGGCTCAATGATGACCATGCCTGGCTTCAAGCGACCATCCTTCTCGGCCGCTTCAATCATCGCCCGGCCAATGCGGTCTTTCACCGACGACAGCGGATTGAAAAACTCGCACTTCACGATGACTTCGCCGGGCAGCCCGGCGGATAATTTGTTTAGGCGCACCAAAGGCGTGTTCCCGACGGTGGCAACGATGCTCGAGTAGATGTTCATTTTTATGACGAGTGTTTTGGTGATTGAATGCTTGGTACTTGGTCCCGAACTAAACAAAGACAATGCTTCCATTGCTTAGTTTGGTATCTTGGGTCAGATACTTAAGATTACAATGGAATGCCGCGTTTTTTGGCAAGCCAAAAGAGTGGGTTTTTAGTGAAAAGAAGGTATCTTACGGCTCTTTGAGGTTGGGGTGAAACAAGGGGGATCTTGCCCGCATAATCCTCTCAGGCGCGGGGCCGGGTCAGACTACGTCCGGAATCATTGCCATTCATCCCGCACTTGTTCAACGCGGCACCGCGCATTCAGGCGCCGCCCTTTCCACAGCCCGAAAGCCGCGACCCGCCCGTCGTTTGCCGACTTTACTTGTTCCAGCCGGATGCCCACGGCGCGACGAACGGCTGCGGCGCGCGAGATTCTATCCCGGCGACAGAACATCGCCAGCCCACGTAGTTGTTCGCCCGGTAATTCCGCCATCATTCTAATGACTTCAGGTTTGCGGAAACTACCGGAAACTTGCACGCTGGCCAATAATGAACCGCCTCAAAACCGCCCTCATCATAATCGTTCCGCTGGCCCTGCTCGCTCTGGTGGGTTGGTTTGTGCTTTTCCAGCAGAGCAGCGCCGACCGGGTTAAACAAGGCGCCGATAAATATGTCCAGGCCATCCTGACCAAGGATTTCGCCGGCGCGGTGGCCCTTACCCAACAACACCTCGTGGATCTCAGTGGCGGCAAAGCTGCGATGGTTTCCGGTTTAAATGGCCAGGAGGCCAAATTCCGTGACCAAGGAGTCGGTTACGACACCATCACCCTCGGCGATCCTCAGTCACCGCAAAAGATCGGAGCCTGGACCCTCTCCCTCGTTCCCGCTCAAATCGTCCTGAAGGCACCCGGCGGCCGACTCAAAGCCGATACTTTCATGCTGGGAATGTCTGATGACGACGGGAAAAATTGGAACTACGTCTCCCTGTCCATGACCGCGGACCAATTCTTTCAAGTTTATCCAGAACTCAAAGGCAAATTCGCCTTCCCCGACAAGAAAGCGCCGGTGGTTGAAAAGAAACAATGAATGCTGGGGCTTAATCTATTGGCCCCGGGTGGAGGCTGAACCGTTTCTGGATTGGCTTGTCACCTGCACCTGACTTGGTTTAGATTTTTATGATGCCTGTCAGTCTCATCGTTCAGGTTTTGGTGCGGTTGTTAAGTTTGCTCTGGGTGTTGCAAGGGTCGATCGCGCTGGTCGGCGCGCTTGCCGTTTTCAATGCTGGTTGGAGTTTTGGGGATAAATTTATGGCCTATTACTTGGGCCCAGTATTGACCCTGGTGTTTGCAGCGACGTCATGGTTCGCCGCTCCGCGGTTGAGCCGACTAATCGTGGGCCGGGCGGATGAGACCGTCGCTGTTTCCGGACTTTCACTTTATGACCTTTACGCTTTCGCCTTCGTTTTTCTGGGAGTGTATTTTGCCCTGAGCTCATTGGCGGACATGCTAAACTGGGCGCACTTTTTTCTGCTCGAAAACGCCCGCACCACGACGTTTGAATCCCTGCTCACCGAGCGCCATCAGCCATCGTATTATGAATTTTCGCGGCCGTTCATAACCCTGGTGTCGGCGACCATGTGTATAGTTTATCGCCAACGTTGGGCAAAAAAACTGTGCAATTCCAGCACTTCTGGCTAAATCACGCCCGGCTCGCCAGCGACTCCCACACTTGCTTCGCCTTGTCCGCCAGGGTCACCCGGCAGGTGTCCACCGCGGCCTCGCGGGTCTTCAGGTTTTCATTCGCGATGGCCGCGAGGTCATCCATATTGTAGAGGAAAATGTTCTCCAATTCCGTGGCCGTCGGTTCGACATTGCGCGGCACGGCCAGATCAATGACAAACAGCGGCACGCCCGCCCGCCGACTCGCGGCGGAGGCCAGTTGCACGCGTGTAATCACCGGCGCCTCGGCGGATAACGCGCACAGGACGATGTCCGATTCACTCAGCA
>CAZLPS010000119.1:1892-11865 GCA_964561455.1 uncultured Opitutales bacterium | reverse complement strand
CCAAATTCCAAATTCCAAATTCCAAATTCCAAATTCCAAATTCCAAATTCCAAACTTCCCCAACTTAAAAGTTAAATGTTAAACATTAAGCGTTAAAAGTTCTTGTTTGTAGTTTCCCCTTTTCCCCATCGCCCTTCGACTTTCGACTTTCTTAATTTTTACTTCTTAATTCCATGCGCTTCGCTCCCCTTCTCGCTTTTCTCCTCCTTTCCCCCGCTAGCGCCGCCACTGCACCCTCAAGCCTCTCCGCCCTCGACGCCTGGCTCGCCGAAGTCCCCAATGCCGCCCCCGCCCTCCCTCCCGCCCCAGCCGCCTCCACCTACAACGTCCGCACTCTCGGCGCCACCGGTGACGGCACCACCAAGGACACCGCCGCCTTCCAAAAGGCCCTCGACACCTGCGCCGTCAACGGCGGCGGCGATGTCCTCGTCCCCGAAGGCACCTACCTAATTGGCAGCATTCAAATCGGCAACAAAACCATTCTCCGCCTCGAAACTGGCGCCGTCCTCAAAGGCAGCCCCGACATTGACGATTATCCCGTGATGGACATCCGCTGGGAGGGCCGCTGGCAACCCGGCCACCGCGCCCTCATTTACTCCTCCGTCGTGGACCACACCGGCATTGTCGGTCCCGGCCGCATTGAAGGCAGCACCGCCTTCGGCGGCACCAATGGCGCCGGCGGCCTTCGCAATCCCGTCATCCTCGAACCCATCTCCTGCACCGATGTCCGCTGGGAAGGTTTCACCGTCGTCCAAGGTGGCAATTGGGCTACACATCCCACTTATTGCACCAACCTCCTCATTCAGAGCATTGCCGTCACCAGCAACCGCGACGGCATCGACGTCGACTCCTGCAAAAATGTCCGCATCGACTCCTGCAATATCAGCACCGGCGACGATTCCATCAGCCTCAAATCCGGCCGCGGCATGGACGGCGCCCGCCTCGCCAAACCTTGTGAAAACATTCTCATCACGAATTGCAATTTGACCGACCGCACTTTTGCCTGCCTCGGCATCGGCAGCGAAACCTCCGGCGGCGTCCGCAATGTCCGCATCGAACATTGCAAACTCACCGCCACCAATTCCGACAACATCTACATCAAAACCCGCATCGGCCGCGCCGGCGACAACGTGAACATCTCCGGCGACGACCTCGACATCCTCGCCGGCAATTTCCTCCGCATTAATCTCGTTAAAGGCGGCAATACCAGCACCGCCGACGACCCCGTCGAAGGCCTCGTCGGCTATCCCCTCGGCAAAAATCTCCGCTTCTCCAACATCCGCGTCACGTGCAAAATCCTTGTGACCGCCACCGAAATTTCCGCCCTCAAACCCCTGCTGGGTCTCTCCCTTCATAATATCACCGGCACCTGCACCAAAGGCATCGCTCTCGCGAACATTATCGGCGCCGACCTGAGCGACATCAAAGTTGATGGTTACACCGGCCCCCTCCTCGGCATTGTCAACGTCACCGGCACCGGCCTCGACGGCGCCGAATCCATCCCCGCCCCCGTCGACCCGCTCCCCGGCAACGCCCCGGGCGCTCGCAGTGCTCCCGGTACCCGCGGCGCCCCCGCCCTCGGCCTCCGCGGCACCGCCGGCTTCCGCGGCGCCCGCGGCACCACCCAAGCCGCCCCAACCCCAACCGCCAGTTCCGACTCGCCCGCCACCACTCCCTAAGTGAAACCGTCATCGTCCTTTTCCCGATCAAGGCCTGCGACCCCCACTTCGCCCTGCAAAAATTAGAATTCGCCCTGCCTGCGACTTCCTCCTCGCCTAGCGAGGAATGAAAATAACCGTGGATTTCAATCCACCGAGTTTCGGCCGGAAAAAGAAATTGCGTCGCGTAGCTACGCTTGAACTTCGCCTTTCGCCCTCGACCCTTACCCCATTTTCTGCACTTCGCCCATGAAATCTGAAATTAACAATTGGAAATCGCTTTTATCTGAAATTTGAAATTTTTCTGTCCCTCTATCCCCAAAATCATTTACAATTTTTTTATCTCGGCCTCTTCCGCCCGGGCGCATAATATCGTGCCATGGCCCGCCAGCAGACCCCCTTCCTTGTCGCTCTTCGGCTTTGCCTCCTTTCGTGGACCGTTGCATCGGTCACCACTGTTGCCAACGCTCAGGCCCCGCTGCCCCCACCGCCCGCCGCCCCCGCCATTCCCGATTTCGGTCTCATCGAATTCTCTGACAACACCCCTGTCCAGTTAATCACCAGCAGTCGCGCGAAAATCACCGTCACTCCCATCTTGCAATCTGACGGAACCCTCCAATTGGTCGCCGTATTCTTTTCGCTTGGCACTGCCGACAAGACCATCGTCACCATGGCCGCCAAACCCGGCGAGAGCATCACCCTCGGTTCCACCACCACAGGATTCATCAAGCTGGCCCCAATTTTAAGACCAACGGTCTCCGGCACCTCCGGCACGGCCGGCAAAATTACCGCCTATATCGTGGCGGGCGACGTGCAAATTACCCCAAAGGGCGGTGCCCAGCCTCACACTCTGATTCGTGGCGAAGTCTTCACCGAAGGCACTTTCATCAGAACTGGACCGAGTGCCAACGCTCTCCTCGTCTTTTCCAACGGCGCCACCCTCAAACTCCTCGAAAACACCCAAGTCGTCATCACGGCCTATCGGCAGGAGCCATTCGACGAACAACGCCTGGGCACTTATCTGCGTCTCAGTCAGGACCCCAGCAAGTCCACATTGCAGCTAGATTTGCGTGCCGGCATCATCCAGGGCGAAGCCAAACAATTAAACACCGCCGCCGGCTCAATGGTATCAATTGACACCCCAAACGGCAGCACGATTGCGCCTAATGGTGTCTTTACGGTGGACGCCCACAGCAATCTCTCCAATCTTGCGCCCGCGACCACACCAAGTGCCCAGCCCCCACCATCGTCGCCCCCAACCACTACGAAGCCACCAACCCCATCGCCACCCACCGTCCCCCGCGGCTAAAACCCCTCTACCTGCCGCCTGCACACTCAACATTGCTCCCAGATCTTCCATTCCTCCAACTATAAACTAACAGTTAACTCGTTTGTCTCCCCAACACCCGAAACACATACTCCGCCGCCGCCGCCGGCCCTGCTTTTTCCGAAATCACTTTCGTAAATCCTGCCGCCGCAAAACTTTCCAGCGGAAAAAACGTGTCCGCGGCAAACTCCGCCCGAATCTCCGTCAAATACACCCGGTCCGCCAGCGGCAGCGCCTCCCGGTAAATCTCCGGCCCCCCGCCAATCCATATCGGCCCCGCGTGCGCCGACGCCTGCGCCAGCGCCAGCGCCTCCGTCAAACTCCGCGCCAGCTTTGCCCCCGCCGGCGGCATATAGTCCGGCCTCCGGCTCAGCACGATTACCTCCCGGTCCGGCAACGGCGCCCCATGATGGTCCTGGCTGCTCCGTCCGTGAATCAAAATTCCCCCACGCGTCGTCTCCAAAAAATATTTCCACTCCTCCGGCAGTTTCCACGGCAAACCTCCGTGCAACCCCATCGCGCCATGCCGCGCCAGGGCCAGAATAATATAAATGGGTTTTGGAATGTTCACTGCGGCAGCGCCACGCGCTCCCGGAATCCTGCCCGCATCCCCTCGACCCTGGCCACCAAATAATTGCTCCTTCGCGGCATTTCCGTCCCAAATCCCCTTCCCGCCCCATACATCCCATGCTTCCCATTATTCCCATCGTCGCCCAAACTAAGAACTAAAAACTAAAACACTTCCTAAGTAGCAATCTGCGCCACCGTGTACGACCGCGCCGGCAGCTTGAATGTCATCTTCGCCCCCACCGCGGGTGCGTCAAATTTCTTCGGACTCACTCGCAACGGCTCCTCAAACGTGTTAAACGCCTTCAAGTCCGGTCCTGTCAGCGTTTCGCACGCCAGCACCTTCACCGGCGCGGGATCCCGCCATTCCACCACCAGTTCCCGCTCGCCGGTCAAATCGCGGTTCAACATGAACAAACTCAGCTGCCCGTTTTGCGGGTCCATCGTTGCCACGACGTCCAGGAACGGCACCTCGTCATTCCGCGCAAAGTCCGCGCGCAGCCCCGCCGCCTTGATTGCATAAGTTTCGCTCTCAATCTGCACGTCCAACACCCGGCCGTGCGCATACTTCAGGGCCCACGCAAAGGGATAATAGATGCTCTGCCGCAAAACCTTGTCCGCGTTCGTCACCAGTGCCGCAATGACGTTCACGATCTGCGCCAGGCACGCCACCTTCACCCGGTCCGACTGCCGCAGCAGGGTGTTCAAAAAGCCGCCCACCAGCAGGGCGTCCTCCAGATTGTAAACTTCCTCCAGTAAATGCGGCGCAAACGTCTTCTGCCCGTCGTTGAACAACCCGCCCCGCGCGCGATACCAGACGTTCCATTCGTCAAACGACAACCACAGCCGCTTGGGCGACTTCTGGATCCCCTGCACGTAATCGCACACTGCGGCGATTTCGTGGATTTGCCGCTCCATGTCCAAATTCATGGCCAGAAACCGCGCGCTGTTGTTTCCAGTCAACTCCGGCGTGTCCCCGTAATAATTGTGCAGCGATATGCCATCCACCTGGTCGTAGCATTCCTCCAGCACTTCGCGGTCCCATACCAGATAAGTGTCCAAGATCGTGTTGCTCGAACCGCAGGCAATCAGCTTGGTCGTCGAGTCCACCACTCGGATCTGCCGCGCGCTGTCCCGCGCCTTGCGCCCATATTCGCGCGACGTGAGCCGCCCCATCTGCCACGGGCCGTCCATTTCATTTCCCATGCACCAGTACTTCACGCCGTGCGGCTGCGGGTACCCATGCTGCCGCCGCAGATCGCTCCACTTCGTGCCTTTCTCAATATTACAATACTCCACCAGCGCCGCCGCCATCTCCGCCGTGCCCGTGCCCAAGTTGAGCCCCAGCAGCGGCTCCGCGTTCACCAGCTTGCACCATTCCATGAATTCATTCGTGCCAAATTGATTCGTCTCAATGGAATTCCACGCCCGCTCCAGCACCGTCGGACGCTGGTCCTTCGGCCCCACGCCATTGAGCCAATTATATCCTGAGACAAAATTCCCGCCCGGATAGCGAATCAGCGGCACCCCCAGCTCCCGCACCTCCGCCACCACATCCTTGCGAAAGCCCTTCTCATCCGAAAGTTTGTTCCCCGGGTCATACACCCCCGTGTACACCGCCCGCCCCAAATGCTCCAAAAACGAGCCCAATATCCTTCGATCCAATTCCGACCGGTACCGCGCCTGGTTCAAGATCGCCCGCGCCGGTCCGCGCCCGGCCGCCTGCGCAAATCCCAAGCTTGGCAAAAATCGCCCGGCCGCCAGAATGGCGCCCGACGTCATCATCTGCGAAAGAAACCGCCGCCGATCGTTTTTCATGGGGCAATTTGGGGGAAGTGGGGGAATCCCCCAACGTAGCCTCGGCCAACCAAAGACCGCAAGGCCAAATCTGGCCGCTCACTATTCACGCAGCGCCTTGACTTACACCTCTTCTGCATCCCAGTTCTAATTATCAAATTCTCCATTCTCAATTCCCGCCCACCACCCCAATCCGTTTCGTGTCCAGCGCAATATCGTCGTAATATATGTCAAACGCCTCCGGCGCTGCACCCCACAGCCGGAACCCAAACGCAAATTCGTCAAACCCGCCCACTAAATCGGTCGTCGCCTTGGTCACCTTGGAGACAAAATCCGTTTCATAAATCTTTTCCCCGTCCACCCAAATCGTCGTGTGGTTCGGATGGTCGTTGAATTCCCATTCGAGGCACACCCATTTGCCCGACGGAATGGCGCCGCCGCTGTGAAAATCCTCGTTGTTGCCCGTTGGATGCAGGTCCACGTACGTCAGTTGCCATTTGCCGTTCGCCGTCGCCACCTCCTCAAACTTGTTGAACGGAAACCCCGTCGTCCCCGCCATGATGAAGATCGTGTGCCGCGCCGGCGGCTTGGGCGTGATGAACATATACGCCCGGCCAAAGCAATGCTGCCGCAGCGCCGCTGGCAAATGCTGCGCCATGATGAATGCCCAGGTCAACGTGCTCGGCGCCGGGCACCGCACCCGCAAGGCATACTTGCCGTGCGCCACTTTTTCACTTTGCACCTCCACCACATTTTTCCCGTTCACCGCCGGCCGCCAAATCGCGGGATCCAGCTTCCCCGATTCAAAATCCTCCGAAAACAACGGCCCGTTTGGCGAATTCCCGGCGTCCGCTCCCGCTCCGGACCCCGCGCAACCGCCCAGCGCCAACCCCGCCAAAAGGGCCCGGCCACTCATTTCCAAAGTCTTCCGCAAATTTTTCATCAGCTTGCTTGTTTTTTCCCCATTCACCGGCTCAACACGTTCATTATCCATTATCCATTGCCCACTCACCCATTCAATTCCCCCAACCGCCCCGTGCTGTCCCCAAAGCTCTCCGCCTCGGCCCCCATCATTTGCAGCATGTTCAGGTACAAGTTGGCAATGGGCGTCTTGGCCGTCGCGTCGTAGGCCACATGCCGCCCCGGATTCAATTTCCCGTTGGCCCCGCCAAACATCAAGGTCGGCAAATCCGAATGCCGGTGCGTGTTGCCATCGCTGAGCCCGTTGCTCGCCAGCACCATCATGTGGTCCAGCAGCGTCCCTTCGCCCTCGCGGATGCTTTTCAATTTGCCAACGAAATAGGCCACGCTCTGCATCTGCAGCACGTTGATTTGGGTAATCTGCTCAATCTTTGCGGGGTCGTTCTTGTGGTGCGAAATGCCGTGGTGCTCGTCCGTTATTCCGATTTCACTAAAGACCCGCCGGCTCCCTTCCACCCCCGTGATCATCGTTATCACGCGCGTCAAATCCCCCTGCAACGCCAGCGCCTGCAAATCCGCCATCAGTCGAAAATGGTCGCTCCATAATTCCGGCATCGCCCCCGGCCGCGCCATCCCCCCCGCGACCTCCCCGGTAATTTTCGGCGCCGGCCGCTGCAGCCTCCGCTCCACGTCGCGAATCGCCGTCAAATATTCATCCATCCGGGCGCGGTCCATCGCCCCCAAATGCTTGCTCAACCGCACCGTGTCCTCCTGCACAAAGTCCAGAATGCTTTGCCGGAACACCTGCTCCTGCCCCGCCGCCTCGGACACGTCGCCCGCCCCGCCAAACAACCGGTCAAACACCACCTGCGGATTTACCGCTTTTTGGCACGGCGTCGTCGGCGAACTCCAGGCCAGATTGTTTTCATACGTGCACGCGTATCCCGAATCGCAATTGCCCGTCTGGTGGCCATATTCCAGGCCCAACTCCAATGACGGAAACATTGTCGCCCCGCCAACCTTTTGCGCCATAACCTGGTCGATCGATATGCCCGCGCGAATGTTCTCCCCCGCCGTCTTGAACGGCTGCGCCGCCGTAAAATACGACGCCATCGCCCGCGCGTGGTCTCCCGGCCCGTCCCCGTTGGACTCCCCATGATTGTCCGCCAATCCACTGATCACCAGCATCTCCTTCCGATGCGCCTCCAATGGCTTGAGTATGCGGGTCATTTCATAATCCGCCCCCGCCGTGGCCGGCTTCCAATCCTTTAACGTCAATCCATTCGGAAAATAAATCGCCGCCATCCGCGTCGGATAGGTCTTCGCCGCCGCCGTGGACGCCCGCGCCGCCGTCGCCCCATAAAGCGGGCGCGGTACCATC
This sequence comes from uncultured Opitutales bacterium, assembly GCA_964561455.1. Classification (GTDB taxonomy): domain Bacteria; phylum Verrucomicrobiota; class Verrucomicrobiia; order Opitutales; family JABDGR01; genus JABDGR01. Next base: position 4,214 of record CAZLPS010000119.1, on the reverse strand, counting down.
GCCTCCAAATATGGCAGCGCAATCGCCGCCCCCAGGCCTTTTAACAGAGTGCGGCGCGACAACGGACGGCTGAGGAGGAGGTTCATGACGGGGTGTTTGGTTTACCAGGGTTGGCCTTTTCGGCGGAAGCCGGAGTGGCACCGGCCGGCGCCTCAGGCATCGTCGCGGTTTTGTCCGTTGCCGCCGGGGGCGGGGCGGTCGGCGTTTTGCCCGGCGGCCCTTGAAATAATTCACTCGAGACAATCGCCAAAATCAATTTCGAAAAATGATCTCCGCCTTTCGCCACGTCGGCGGCCATCGCATCCACCGCCCGGCGGTCATGGTAGTCCAACCCCCTCCCCAAGGCGTAAATCGTCATTTTTTCCACCAGGCATCGCCGAAATTCCGCCTCCTGCAACCGCAGTATTTCCTTCAGCCCCGGCGCCCCGGCGAACGTTTTTCCGTCCGGCAGCGTCCCCGAGGCATCCACCTTGTCCCGGCCATCCGTGTCCCGCCACGCGCCAATGGGATCATAGTTCTCCAGGGCAAAACCCAGCGGATCCATCTTTTGGTGGCACGACGCACAGGTCGGATCCGTACGGTGCTGCTCCATCTTTTGACGCAACGTCCCGGTCAACTGCCGGTGGTCGTCATCCAGCGCCGGCACGTTGTCCGGCGGCGGGGGCGGAGGTTGATTCAGGATGTTTTCCAAAATCCATTTTCCCCGCTGCACCGGCGACGTGCGCGTCGCATAGGAGGTGACCGTCAGCACGCTCGCCTGCGTCAGGATCCCCCCGCGCTGGCTCCCGGTCAGCGCCACTCGCTGAAAGTCCGGCCCTTCCACGCCCGGAATGCCGTACAATTTTGCCAGCGGCCCGTTCACAAAGGTGAAGTTCCCGTCAATAAAATCCATGATGCTCCGGTCTTCGTTCACCACCGTCTCAAAGAACCACTCCGTCTCCTGCCACATCGCCGACCGCAGCTCCTCGCTGAATTGCGGAAATAATTTCGGGTCCGGCTTCGCTTGGGCGAGATTGCGCAACAACAGCCACTGCCCGGAAAAATTCACTGAGAGCGCATGCGCCTTCGGGTCCTTCAACATGCGCAACACCTGCGCCTTCAACACCCCGGGCTCATGCAGCTGGTTCGCGTCCGCCAGGTTGAACAATTCATCGTCCGGCATCGAGCTCCAGAGAAAATACGACAGCCGGTTCGCCAGTTGGTAATCCCCACTCGGGGCCGGAAATCCGTCGCCCGCGCCGCCATCCGCCAGTTCCACGCGAAACAGAAAATTCGGTGATACCAGGATCGCCCGCAACGCCAGGTTCAACCCGTTCTTCGGCTCTTCCCCGTTCTGTGCAAACGACAATGCCACAAATTTATAAATGCGCTCAATTTCCTCCTGCGACACCGGCCGCCGCCAGGCCCGCGGCAGCAAATCTGCCAGCACATCGTGCGCGTACTCCGCCCGGTTGTAGAACGTCACCGCCGGATAGCCGGTGACCATCAGGGCCGTCGTCGCCGCCTTGTCCTTCTGCAATTGCGCCACCGCCTGGTCCGCCGCCTTCAAATATTGCTCGAACAACAGTGGCGAAACTGTCAGCAGGTCTGCAATGTTGTCGAATCCGTAGCCGTTTTCGTCCTTCGGAAAATCCGCTCCCGGCGTGAAGTTCGACAACCCCAACAGGTCGCGCACGGTGTTCGCATACTCCACCTGATTCAACCGCCGCAACGTCATGTGTGTGGGCGCCTTGACCGCGTCCCCATAGGCCGTCAGTACGTCGTCCATTGCGACCAGCGCCAGTTCCTGCTCATCCGGATTCGCCTTTGGCGCACCCTTTGGCGGCATTTCGCCGGACCGCACCCGGTCCAGAATCTTTTCCCACACCGCCGGACGCTGGCCAACTTTGTCCACCTGCAAATAGTCATCGAGTTTCAATCCGCCCTTGCTCTTCCCGTTGCCGTGGCACGCGTAGCAATTCTGCTGCACAAACGGCAGAATCACACGCGTAAATTCATCCGCCGCTTTCGCCAGCTTCTCCGGCGTCACCGCCGCGTTCGAACCGCTGGCCGCTACGACCGGCGCCGTCTCGGCCGCCCGCCCCCAATTACCGCCCAGCCCAAACCCTGCCAGCATCGCCAGCACGCCCAAACACTTCCATCGCGGCAATTTAATCATGGGGTTCGTCGGCGCCGCCGGCCCAACCATGCTCCAATCGGCGCCCAAAGGGGGTTTTCCATTCAATCAAAAAGCCATTCCCTTGTGAAGCACTACCTTTGTGCCCCCGCTTCCATGATATACCCATCCCTCAGCACCCCCGCCACCTCGGCCAAATAGTTTTT
>CAZLPS010000119.1:0-1792 GCA_964561455.1 uncultured Opitutales bacterium | reverse complement strand
CTTCCATGATATACCCATCCCTCAGCACCCCCGCCACCTCGGCCAAATAGTTTTTTTGCGTCCATTATTTCTCTTGGCTTCTCTGTTTTCCCTTCCTTTTTTCACATTTCTGAATTCTGAATTCTGAATTCTGAAAATTCCAAATTCCAAATTCCAAATTCTGTCTCCCGTCTCCCGCTCACAAATCACAAACTGCAAATTCCGCCTCCCCTCCCAAACTTGAGCATAAAGCATTGAACTTTAAGCATTAAACGTTCTTCCCCGCCCTCTGTCCCTCACTTAGCCGGCTTATACCGGTACCCCACCCCGTGGACTGTCAGCAACACCGGCTCGCCCTCATCATCCGGGTCCACTTTCTTCCGCAACTGCGCGATGTGCTGGTCCAAGGTTCGCGTCGTGCCCAGGTAATCAATCCCCCACGCCTGATCCAGCAGATACTGCCGCGACAATGCCTCGTCCGGTTTGTGCAAAAAGAGTTCGATCAGCTTCAATTCGCGCGGCGTCAACGTAAACACCTGCCCGCCCCGGCGCGCCTCAAATTGCTTCGTGCTGATCTTCGCCTTCCCAAAAGTGAATTCGTCCGGCAGCGGCTCGGGCGCGCCCTCGCCCCCCACGTGCGCCCGCCGTAGTGCCGCGCTCACGCGTGCCAAGAGCTCCTTCACTCCGAACGGCTTGGTGATGTAATCATCCGCGCCCAGCTCCAGCCCCACCACTTTGTCAATCTCCTGGCTCTTCGCCGTCAAAATCAGCACGGGAATCTGCGCATCCCGCTTGCGAATTTCCCGGCACACATCATAGCCGCTCATCTCCGGCATCATCAGATCCAGCAACACGAGGTCATACTTGTTCTGCTTGAACAGCCTCAACCCTTCCGCCCCGTTGTGCGAATCGGTCACGGCGTAGCCCTCGCTCTCCAAAATGTCGACCACGCCGCGCCGGATGTTCGCGTCGTCTTCCACCACCAATATATGCCGGTTCTTCATCCCCGGAACCATAGACTCTTCGCAGCCGTTTGAAAAGCCCGCAAAAAAAAGAATTTCACCCACATTCCCTCCACCCATCCCTCCCCAGGCCCCTTCCGCCCCCAACTCCCAACCCAAAATCCATGGCCCATAATCCAAAGCCCAAAACTCGAAACTCAAGATCTACCCCTCCACCCCCAATCATCTCGCAGCTTTCCAAAAATCCCGCCTGCCTCCTGTCTCCCGTTTTCTTAATTCTTAATTCTTACTTCTTAATTCCATGAAGCCTTCCCCCCAAACGGCGATAAGACAAGGTAAAAGAACTGTAAAGTTTCACCGCCTGACAGGCTTTTTTTCCGAAAGCGGGTAGATTCTATCACCGGCCAAAACCAACACCAACCTCAACCCCCTTATTGCCATGTTACGCTACACACTCGCATTCTTGTTGATTGCCATCATCGCTGGCATCCTCGGCTTTTGGGGCATCTCCGGCCTCGCCGCCCTCATCGCGAAGATCCTCTTTTTGATCTTCCTCGTGCTGTTTGTCTGCGCCCTCCTCTTCGCCCGGCGCACACCTCCCGCACTCTGAATATCTTTGGCCGGTTGAGTTTGCCCGCACCAATACGCCGGGCATGTGCAACCACCGCCTCATTCGGAATGGCGCGAATTATCTCGCCCCCCACCTCTTGGTCCCAGCTAGCGCCTCCATGGTAGTAGCCGCTCTTGACCACAACCTATTTTGGTCGACTTCCCCGGCAAAATCCCAACCCGCCCATCATTCCAAATTCCAAATTCCAAATTCCAAATTCCAAATTCCAAATTCCAAATTC
>CAZLPS010000118.1:0-12065 GCA_964561455.1 uncultured Opitutales bacterium | reverse complement strand
CATCAGTTACTTCTCCGGACGCCATTACAAGCAGTTCGTGCGCCGCTGCCTGCCCGTCGTGGCCAAAATCAACGAGATTGAAAAGCAGTACCAGGGCCTGACCGACGAGCAATTGCGCGCCAAGACGGTCGAATTCCGCGAGCGCTTTGCGAAGGGCGAGAAACTCGAACAACTTTTGCCCGAGGCCTTTGCCGCCGGCAAGAATGCCGCCCGCCGCTTGGCTGGCCAGGAACTGCAGGTCTGCGGCCAGCCGCTGACCTGGAACATGGTGCACTTTGATGAGCAGCTCATCGGCGGCATGGCGCTGCACGAACGCAAAATCGCGGAAATGGCCACGGGCGAAGGCAAGACCCTTGTCGCCACCCTGCCGCTCTACCTCAATGCCCTTTCCGGCCGGAATTGCCACTTGGTCACAGTTAACGACTACCTGGCCCGCCGCGACTCCGAATGGATGGGTTATCTCTACAAATTCCTCGGGCTAACCGTTGGCTGCATTCAGCAACAGCAGCCACCCGACGAGCGCCGCGCCGCCTATGGCAGCGACATCACCTATGGCACCGCCTCGGAATTCGGTTTCGACTATTTGCGCGACAATGGCATGGCCACCCGCGTGGCCGACCAAGTCCAGCGCGAGCATTACTACTGTATCGTGGACGAAGTGGACTCCATTCTCGTGGACGAGGCGCGCACGCCGCTGATTATTTCGGGGCCGTCCGCCGATGATGCCGAAGGGCCGTACATGGCACTCAGGCCGGGTGTCGAACATCTTTACAGTCAGCAGATGCGCCTGTGTAACCGCCTCGCGCAGGAAGCCAAGGACGAATTCGAAAAACCAAACGGCGATCAGGCCGGGGCGATTCGCAAGCTGCTCCAGGTAAAAATGGGCATGCCGAAGCACCGGCAGTTGTTGAAGCTCATGGAAGACGGCGCGATTCGCAAGGCGCTCGACAAGTTTGACTTGGACATGAGCGGTGATTTCGTTCGGGCCGAGCGCTACAAATTGAAAGAAGAGCTTTTGTTCACGGTGGACGAACGCCAGCGCACTTCCGACCTGACGGAAAACGGCCGGCGTGTGTTGCGGCCCGAGAACCCCGAGGCGTTTGTGCTGCCCGATTTACCCAGCTTCATCACCGCCACGGACCGCCGCGAGGACCTCACCGCCGAGGAGAAGCACCAGCTCAAGCAGGCGGAGGAAAAGCGCTTTGGCCAGGTCTCCGAGGAAATCCACGGGCTGGCGCAATTGCTCATCGCCTACACGCTGTATGAGAAGGACAAGGAATACGTCGTGCTCGACGGCAAGGTTCACATCGTGGACGAAAACACCGGCCGGTTGATGTCCGGCCGCCGCTGGAGCGAGGGGCTGCACCAGGCGGTCGAGGCGAAGGAGGGCGTCGCCATCGAAAAGGAGACCAAAACCTACGCGACCATCACCATCCAGAATTATTTCCGTCTTTACGAAAAACTCTCCGGCATGACCGGCACGGCCGAAACTGAGGCCGCCGAGTTCAATGACATTTACCGCCTGACCGTCATGCAAATCCCGACGCACAAGAAGTGCATTCGGATTGACGAACACGACATCGTTTACAAAACCCGGCGCGAAAAATACAACGCCGTCGTTGAGGACATCAAGCAGGCGCACGACAAGGGCCAACCCGTGCTCGTCGGCACCACCTCGGTAGACGACTCGGAGGTGCTGGGCAAAATGCTGAAGCGGATGAACATCATCCACAGCGTCTTGAATGCGAAGTACCACCAGCAGGAGGCGGAAATTGTCGCCCGCGCGGGCCAGCGCGGCGCGGTGACCATCGCCACCAACATGGCGGGCCGCGGCACGGACATCAAACTCGGCGAGGGCGTGGCCGAAGTGGGCGGCCTCTATGTGCTCGGCACCGAGCGCCACAATTCCCGCCGCGTGGACCGCCAGTTGCGCGGCCGCTGCGCGCGCCAGGGCGACCCGGGCTTGTCCCGTTTCTATATTTCGATGGAAGACCAGTTGATGCGCCTCTTTGCGAACGCGGGGCCGCTTTCGAAGATGCTGGACAAATCCATGGTGGAGGGCGAGCCGCTCGAGCATGGTCTCCTCAATTACAGCATTCAGCAGGCGCAGAAAAAGGTCGAGGCGCAGGACTACACGGTGCGCAAGCGCCTGTTGCAGTATGACGACGTGCTCAACCGCCAGCGCGAGGTGGTCTACGGCCTGCGCAATGACGCCATCCGCGGCACCGACCCGCGCGCCACCGTTTTTGAGGTCGTCGAAGAGGAATTGCGCTTGCGGGCCGAGGCCCTTTCCCCAGACGGCCGCGCCCCGGAAATCGAGCCACTCAATACTTTTCTCAACTGGATTAATCTGCGCTTTCCCCTTTCACTCAAACCCGAAGAGGCCAAAGGCAAGACGGCTCTGCAAATGGTCGCGTGGATCATGGAAAAATTGCGCAAAGCCTATGACCAGCGCCTTGAGTTTGAAACGCCGGAGGCCATGGCCGCCATCGAGCGCTACATCGTCATCCGCGCGATTGATCGCAACTGGCAGGACCACCTCACGGAGATTGAAGACCTGCGCAAGAGCGTCGGCCTGCGCGGCTATGGCCAGCGCGACCCGCTCAACGAATACAAGTCGGAGGCGTTCACCTTTTTCGAGCAGATGATGGGCCGCATCCGCGAGGACGTGTGTGGCGGCCTGTTCACCTCGGCCACGAATTTACAATCGTTCCAAAGCCTCCTGCAACTGATGCAGCGCGCCCGCGCCACGGGCCCGACCGACCCAATGCAGCCCACCGCCCAGCCTTCGCCTCCGCCCCAGCCGACGAGCGGGACCGCGACGCGCGCGAGCCTCCCGCCGCCGCCCAGCGCGACTTCGGCCACGAGCGGAACCCAGGAGCCCAAATTGCCCAAGGTCGCGCCGCGCGCGGCCCCGTCACTCAATTATGGTCGCAACGACATGGTGAAGATCCGCCGGGGCGCGGAGACTCAGACCGTGAAATTTAAGAAAGCCGAGCAGATGTTGAAAGAAGGCTGGGTGATTGTGCCGGAGAAGCTTTAACGTTGAAGGTTGAAGACTGAGGGATGAAGAGTGAATCAGCTGCCGACGCTACGATAGCGGAGGCGCACCGCCTGGTTTCGCCTGCTCTTCGCTTTCGCTTTTGATGAAGTTGAGGACGCGCAGGTGAATGCGGTGGATGATGTAGTCGGACCAGGGCCGCCAATAGGCTTCGGGCCACAAATGGTCGCGGTACCAGGTGGTGCCTTCCAGCCGGGTGTGGCCATTGGGCAACAAAGTGAGTTTAAACTGGCCGTGTTCAGAAACGAAGTATCCGTCCAGATGCGGCGGCCGGAGGTGGGTGTAGGGCGACCATTCGTCCATCGGCGCCGGATTAACGGTCACGCCAAAGCGCAACAAATGGGGCTCATCCCAAACTTCGATCGGCTCGACAAATGGGCCGGTGGTAAAGAGGCAGTAGCGGATGGCGCCCACGCCGTGTCCGTGGATGATGGCGCGAATGGGATAGGCAATCCCCGTGTGGAAAAGGCGCTCCGTAGGCGGCGGCAGCTCGCGGAATTCAATGACATTGCGCCACACGACTTCCGGCGGTGCCGCAATTTCCACGGTGGAGCTGACGGCGAACAGGGTGGGCGTTGGGTTCCCGGCGTGGTCAAAAAGCATCAAGAGCGGCAACGCCAGCGCCATGGTCGAAACGGTCGGGGGAATGCCCGGTTGATTGCCTTCGTCGCGCTGAATGAGGTAGCCAACTGTGCATCCCAGCAGCGCCAGGGGTAGCGCCAACGGCAACGCCATGAGGAGGCAAATAATCCCTTCGAAAGCGACAAGTAATAAGGCCACGCCAATAAGCAGGACGGACATCAGGGTCACCGAGACACAGGCGCCAAAACTTCGCGGGCGCCTTGCCCCATGGACCAGCGACGCCACCAACCCTAACGCAAACGGTGAAAGTACGAACAGGCTCAGGGCGTATTGCTGGAGAATCTCCTCGCCTAGAAATGTCAAACCCACACCGAGGACCGTGGTAATGATGACGCTCAGCAAGGCGCTTAACCACGGATTCTCCGGCATCCACGCCCGCAGGCGGCCGGGCATGGGCGGAACGGTGCTTGCGCCCGAAGTGGGTCGTTCTGGTGCCACACAGAGCAAGATGAAGAATAACACGTTCAACACTGGCACGAAGAACAGCAGGCAGAGCAGGCGCGACCATCCGGCGGCGCGCAACCGGCGCAAGGTCAGCATGATGCCCGAACAGGCAAAAGGCAGCCCCAGCACGACCATCCAGAACAGGAAGTTGGTTTCGGCCCGGGGATCGCGCTGGTCGATGGTCGGCGGATAGAAGTAATAGATCGGACTCCACGGTTGCTCAAACACGACATAGGCCAGGAAATAGTCGAAAACGAGTTTTACCCCCATCAGCAACAGGCCCCAGCGGAGGTAATCCCGGCGGTTGATTTCGCCGCGCCCATTCCAAAGATCGGATAGTTTCATCGGGTCAAATGCGTTGAGTTATTGAACTTTCAGAATATACTGAAAATACAGGAATGGTCAAGGCAGCGGAGGCGGTTGGTAGCAAAGCTGATGGGATGGATAATGACGGCCGGCCCGGAGGATGAAGATTGTCAAAGGTCTGGCATTGCTGAATCCTGCGGGCGGCGTCCGGCGTTTCACCCCTTGGACCCGACCCATCGCCCTCGTTTCCATGCCCGCATCAGCACTCAGCACTCAGCACTCAACATTCTGGCGCCGCGGGGTGCCTTTGATGGTCGCCCTCGGCTACGTGGTGGCCCTGGTCATTTCCTTTCCGCCGTTCGGCCAGGCTTGGGGAGTGGTGATTTTTTTGGTGCCGTTTGTGAAATGGGCCTTTTCCGCCCCGCGCTGGCGAGCCTATCTCTTGACCGCGTTTGGCGCGGGTTGGGCTTCGTGGTTTATCATTCTTATCTGGTTGCGGCATATCTATCCGCCATGGGGTTGGGTGGGGCTGACCATTTTGAGCGCCTACCTGGCCTTGTATCCTCTGGCCTGGCTCGCCGCCCTGCGCTGGGCCGCGCCGCGGCTGCAGCAGGCTTCGCGGGCGCGGCGCATCGTAGGCCTGCTGGCCCTGGCCGGATTTTGGATCGTGCTTGACTGGGTGCGCGGCTGGCTGTTCAGCGGCTTCCCCTGGCTGCCATTGGCGGCGGCGTTTTGGGAATTTCCCATGCTCCTTCAGATCGCGGCCTGGACCGGCCAATGGGGCATCACGTTCATGATAGTTTTGTTCAACCTCGGCCTGGTGTGCGGCACCGGTCCGGAGGCGGTCGTAGCCGGTCCGCCAGCGGGCAAGCCCCGGAAGATTTTCTGGCCGGCACGCATCGGGCTGGAAATGCTTTTGCCGGTCGCGCTGTTTACGGGTGCGGTGTTTCTGGCCCTGGTCTTGATGGGCAGCAAGCAGCGCTCGGCCCAGCGGCTTCTGCGCGTCGGCATTGTGCAGCCTTGGACGCCCTACAAATGGGATGAAAACAACTCCAAGGCGGATGAAGAAAATTGGGCCGTCTTGCGCTCGCTTACTGCGCCTTTCGCGTACCGCCAGGGCAGCAAGAACAATGTGGAATTGGTGCTCTGGCCGGAAGCCGCCATGGCGGATCCCATTCAAGGTCCCAAGGCCGGGCCCTATCGCCAGGCGCTGAATCAATTGGTCACGGCCGTGGGGGTACCGCTGATGCTGGGCGGGGTGGGCGATGCCTATCCGCGCCCCGGAGGAAAAGCGTCGCCCGGGTATTTGGACGGTGTTTTCTTTGTGCGGCCGGGTGCGGGGTTTGCCGAAGAGACTTATGCCAAACGTCACCTAGTCCCCTTCGGCGAATACGTTCCCGCTGCCTTGCGCAGTTGGCTGCCATTCTTGGGCAAAGTCATTCCTTTTGACACGATACCCGGTGACCGCGCCCGAACCATTCCGCTGACCCTCGCGGGTGGCCGCACGATTCAGGCCGGCCCGCTGGTGTGCTATGAGGACGTTTTCGGTTACCTTGCGCGGGACCAGGTAAAGGCCGGGGCGGACTTTATCGTGGTGGTGACCAACGATGGCTGGTACGGCACCGGCGGCGGCGCCCTGCAGCACGCCGCACATTCCGTCCTGCGGGCCATTGAAACCCGCCGGCCTGTCATCCGTTGCGGCAATGACGGCTGGAGCGGATTCATTGACCAGGACGGCGACGCCTTCCCCGTGGAGAAAATGGGGAAAACCTTCACCACCGGCTGGATACTCCGCGCCAAGGGCACGACCTATTTCCGCGGTGCCGGCGCGCTTTATGCCTACACCAATCCGCAATTCGACGGCAAAGAGACTTTCTACGTCCGCTTCGGCGATTGGTTCGTGGGGTTGAGCGGGTTGCTGGTGGTTGGGGGATGGGTGGCGTTGCGCAAGCGATCAACGATCTAGCGCAAATTCTACGGATCAATTATTTTCCGGCAGGCCTAGTTTCCCGCGTCACCCGGCTGCGGCGCCGAGGTTTCCTGGGCCGGGCCACTTCGCTGGATTACCGCCAGAATCCGGCTCTTGCCCAAATCCGTCAGATTTGATCCCTGGACCGCCGCCGCTGCGGCCACCGGGTCGGTCCGGGCCCAGGATACGGCGACGGCGCGACCTTGTTGCGCCCGCATCTGCACGTCCGTGATGCTCGTCGCCCAATTGAAGGCCGCGGAAAAATCGACGCCCGTCAGCGCTTTTGATTCCTCCCGCGCCGCCACGTCCCGGGGATCGCCTTGGGGGAGGCTGTTGATCCATTTCCCCGCCGCCTCGGGGTCGCTCTGAATCCAATTTGCCGCCACAGTTTGCGTTGCGCTTGTCAGTGCCGGGCCGGGTTGCAGCAAGGCAAGGGAATCGGCGGCCGCCGACGGGTCGATCGCGGTCCAGGTGCTGATGACTTTGCCGAAAGCAGCGTCTTGCGCCGGGCCGGGCGGCAGGGTCTTGGCCAGGCCCACGGCCAATTGCGGTTCCGCACTGACCATTTGAGTCATCACGTTCGTGATGGCCGCATTTCGCGCGTCGGTATTGGGGATGCTCTCAATCCAATCCGCTGCTGAAACCGGGTCAAGGGATGCCCTGGCCGACGCTATTCCTGTAATCATCGCGTTATAAAGTGGATTGTCCTGTCCCAGGCTTTCCACATAAGCCAGCGCGGCGTTCGGGTCATTCTTGGCCCACGTGGCGACGACATTCGTTTCGGCGGCGCTTTTGACGGCCGAGACCGGGCCGGTTCCCGTATTGTCGTTCAAATACTTCAGCCAGTTCAAATCTGCCTGCGGGTCAATCTCCGCCCAGTTTTTTGCGATTTCCTGGACGGCAGCAATTTGCGTGCCGCCGCCACCGGGCATTTTGGTGAGCAAAGCCACTGCTGACTGAGGATCGGTGCTACTCAACGGGTCGATGATGCTCTTAAGTGATTTCCTCAAGGTATCGCCGCCGGTGTTTTGCAACACCCAATCCGCCGCCGACTTTGGATCATCCTGCGCCCACTCACCCGCGATGCTCACTGTCAGGTTGCTGCGCAAGGAGACATTGGTCAGGTTCGCCACGAGGCCCATGGCCTGCACCGGGTCCTCCTTTGAGAGCGTGCCGATGGCCGACTTGATCGCCGTGTTGCGCGTCGCGCCTTCGCCCTGCGTGCCCGCCCAGGCGAGCAGCCCCTGCGGGTCATTCCCGGTCCAGGCCCGGATGACGCTTTCGAGCGCCATGTCGCGGTTTCGGTTTGCCGGCAATTGCAAGGCGCCGGCCAGCGCGGCTTTCGGATCTTGGCTGGCCCATTCTGTGAACGACTGCGAAAGGGCGAGAAAGTAGGCATTATTTAAAGGCATCTCGGCAAGGGCAGCCAGGGCCTCCGCCGGGTTGCTGGCAATGATGGCCCGGGCAATTTGCCCGATGACCGCCTGCCTCAGCCGCGCGTCCTGGATCTGGCTGGCCTGCGCGAGCGCCTCGTGAGGGTTGATGGCGCCCCACACGGCGAAAACGTCTTTGATATAGGTATCGTGCCCCAGGCGGTTGGGAATGGCTGCCGCCCATTTCAATGCGGTCGCGGGGCTTAGATGCACCTGCCGGTCGATCATCAGCGACATGGCGATCGAGCTGTTGCTTCCGCTCCCCGCGAGATTGTTCCCCGCTTGCGGTTGCACCAGGTAATCCAGCAATGGGGTGATGCTCCCTGCGTCCAGACTGACCACAAACGCGGTCAGTCTTTGCATCATCTCCAGCGAGTCGCGAATGGCCAGGATGTTTTTAAGTCGGGCCAGATTGTCGCCCAAGGTGGCGGCACTTTGCTTGCCGGTTGCTTTCGCTCCGGCGACCCCTTGGGCAAGGCTGGCTTTCAACTCCGTGATTTGCCGGTATTGGATGACCACGGGAATGGCGGCGATGATGGCTACGGCCATGGCGGTCGCGATGATTTTGAATTTTGTGCTCATAAAAATGCTCTTCCAGAGAATTTGGAAGGTTCCGCCTCCGGCAGTTGTGCCCGCCAGCGAGGTCTTGGCCACTTGGGCGGCCAGCCCCGCAGGCAACGTCCCGGCCGCCTGCGTTTCCATGGCGCTCGCCAGCAAGGCCAGTGTCGTCGTAATCCCGCGCCGGGTAAAATTGCGCCGGAGTTTTTCCAAAGCCCGCTCAATCCGCTTGTTGGCGGTGTTTTCGCGCAAACCCAGCGTGGCCGCCACTTCCTGGTGGCTTTTGCCGTGGAAGAAACGCAGCAGCAGGGCATTGCGTTCATCTTCGCGCAGCGCGCCTACGGCCTCATCCAGAAGCGGGCGCAGCGATTCAAAGTTCGATTCAGGCGCGGAGTCTTGCTCTTGCATGGCGACAGCCTCCTGTTGGCGATTCCGGCGGCGGCGCTCCTCGCGCAGGGCTTTGTGCGCCAGATAACGGGTGGTCGTATGCAACCATCCCGCCAGGGTGGCGTGTTCGGTCAGCGTCCAGGCACGGTTGGCCAGGAGGGTAAACGCCGCTTGGGCCACGTCTTGGGCCAGATGGGCGTCGCCGCCGCCCAGCCGCAACGCTGCCGCATAAACCGCCGGGAGATGGCGCTGCACCAATTCGGTGAAGGCGGTTTCGTCCCGGCTTTGGGCGTAGCGTTGGAGTAATTCGCGGTCGGAGGTCATGCGGCATCACCATGGTAATACCCGGAAACGCAAAAGTCTGACAAAAAATCCACTCGCGCGCGTTCGTCAAGGAAACGAGGTAAAGCTCTCTGCCCCTCGCGCAGTGTATTTGCCCCCTCCCCAAAACCCAGGCAACAATGGGAAAAACAAATCCCTGCCAATTAGCGCAAAACTGCAATGTCTTTATGCCACTGATGCCTCGGGTAACTCAAATAAATAAACTCCACGGCATTCGCGCAGTCTGCGAATTTCTGAACTTCGGGTTTTCGCGTGAGATTTTGCTGTTCAACCAGGATGGTCAATCTCGGCCCGTTTTTTCCGGACGAAAAGCCATGCCGTCACGCCCAAAAGAATCAACAAGGCCGGCGCGGCGACGGCGAGTAGGAGTGTAAGATTGAGTGGTGGGGACGGAGTCAAAAATGGGTTAGGCTAAACCTTTCGACCTGGATTTATTGAGAAAGGCATCGGGTCGGGGGTGCCGGAGGGCGGTGGCAGCCAGTTTGCTAACATCGCCCTGGCTGGTAGAGCCGAATTCCTCGATTCATTTCAAGGTCGAAAGGTTCAGCCCGACTCATTTTCGGCCTTGGGTGGCTTGGCGTGGTGCTGCCCGAGTCCCGGAGAGACGGCAGAAGGTAACCCAGCTGAAAGGAAATTGCTTTTTTGGGGTTGCCGGGGTCGGGGGGTGGGGGTTAAACGATTGGATTCGCTGCAATCTAGCATCATTGGCTGCCCGACGAGTTTATAGGCAATCCAAATCCAGTGGCTGCCCGCAAGACATCGGTCGACGTATAATACCATTGGCCATTGATTCTCCAGAGAACGACAGGCTGCATTTTAACGCCCCCGCCGGTTGGATCGCTTACTTTATAGATAGCTCGATCCCCGCCATTATCGTAAGTTGGGGTTTGGTTTTTCATGGTCTGCAAAACTTCAGTCCAAATTTTAAGTTGAGGTGTCCCGCGCATGGATTGGAGCGCATCTTCCAGGGTCTTTCTTTGCTTAGCTGGCATTTTTGAATTGCTGTCGGGCATCACATAATCATTGAATATGGTGAGGACATTGCCTTCCTGAATTTGAGCAATGGTATCCGAGATCAGCGCATTTATTTCTTGGTGATTATAGGTGCCGACCTTGGTGACCACCGGCGCTGGCGTTGCCACGGCGGAAGCGAGAGCGGGAGCAACAGCGGCGACAACGGGTGCTTCAACGCTTGTCCAAGTGACTGGCTGGCTTGCAATAACTGGCACAGGCGCCGCTCTATCCAAAGATATGCGAGAACGCTCCAAGCCAAGCATAATTGTGGCGAAAATGGCAAGGACGATGGCGAGAACCATGATGATTTTTGTTTTCGTGCTCATAAGGGTAATTTTTAACAAAAGAGCGCCGATCCCTCCCGTGGTAAAGTTCACCAAGGAAGCGTCCGATATTCGATCGGCTACGCCGATGGGCACTGCCAGCACGGAGTTGGCCCCCATTGCTTCAGCCAGGAGAGTTGCTGAAACCACTACTCCGCGGCGTGAAAAATGAACTCGTAATTTGTCCAATGAGCGGTCAACACGTTTACGAGCGGCGTCTTCACTCAAGCCCAGAACCGCGCCAACATCTCGATGACTGAGATTTTGGAAATAGCGTAGCAAGACAGCGTTACGGCCTTGCTCGTCAAGCGTGCCCACGGCCTCATCAAGAAAGGGCCGCAATTGTTCCCAATTCACTTCCGTGTTGTTGGATTTTTGCATGATGGAGGCCTCATGTTCGCGCACCCGGCGGCGCTGTTCGCTCCGAATGGCTTTGATCGCTGTGTGACGAGCCGTGGTGTGCAGCCAACCGATGATTGTCGGAAGGGTTTGTAGTAAGGACGCATGTCGCGCGAGTTTTTGAAAAACGAGCTGTGTTACATCCTCGGCCAGATGCGTGTCACCGTTGACCACGCGCAAAGCCACTGAATAGACCAAGCCCACCTGACGGTGAACAACCTCGGCAAAGGCAGCCTGGTCGCTGTGCTCGGCGTATTGGCGGAGTAATTCGCTATCAGGGCTCATGAGTGGGTTTTACGTTATAGACCCCGCTGGTCCCAAAACCGGACAATATAAAATTGCCCCTAATCCTTGTCCCAGGACAGGCGGACTTTACTGAAAAGAAATTGCTTTTACTGAAAGGAAATTGTTTTTTCGGGTGTGCCTTGGATTGGAGGAGGGGGTTAAACTAAGTCTTCAATTTCAGTCGAAAGAATCCAGCCCCGTCTGACTGCATCGGCCATCCGCCCGTGGCGCCAATGAGCAAGATTCGGGCTATGGGCGTAGCTGCGTTGGGTGATCTCTTCCAAATCAGACGATCCGGATCCCAGATCAATGCTGAGAAGGACTCCGGTGCGAAGATTTACAGCCCAAGCATCGCCATCCGATTGGCCGCACCAACTCGCAATACCCAAAAATCCGAACGATTTTGGAATTGTGCATAAAGGTGCACAATTCCATTGAAACTCATTTAGCGTCTGGAGGGGCATGAGGGTCAAAATACCCATATCAAGTTCTCGAACAGGAGTAACTGCCGAAAGAAATCCGGTAATTTCCGGACGATCCGGGAAGCCCTTAAATTGCTCCCAAAGTGGCCCAAACTTTTCGGACGCGCAACCGAAGATGTTGGAAGTGTAAGGTGATGGATCTGGCCATTTCTTGCACAGCCTTTCCAATAGCTTGAGTAATTTTACGCCCTCAAGGTGGCCAAATTCAAATGAGTTGGTATCCATATGATCTTAAACTGGTAGATGACATGGGGCGGCCAACGGCAGGCACGAGACCTGCACGTTGACCGCCTGATGAATACTAACCCGACCGATTCAGTAAGCGAGTCAGTACCGTTGGAGTCCAGCCAGAAGGGGTCAAAAATGGGTCAGGTAACATGCAAGAGCAGCGTTGACGCGGCACTCCCGCCGTGATGACGC
>CAZLPS010000117.1:0-12094 GCA_964561455.1 uncultured Opitutales bacterium | reverse complement strand
CCTTCCAGGCCTTTGGACAAACCGATTGCGGCCTGATGCGCGAGCACAACGAGGATGCCTTCCTCACGCTGCCGCGCCATGCCTTTTTTGCCGTGGCTGACGGCCTCGGCGGCCTGCCTGAAGGTGGGCTGGCCAGCACTCTTGCCGTCGAATGCCTGCACAAATGGTTCGAGGCCCCGGGCCGAAACGGCCGGCTCGATCTGAAAAACCTCTTTAATCTCGCGAACCAGCGCGTGCACGACGAAGGTCGGCTGGTGAGCAGCGACATCGGCATCGGCACGACGCTCACCGCCTTCCGCCTCGGTCGCGGGCAGATTGAAGTTGGGCATGTCGGCGACAGCGGTCTCTACCTTTTCCGGCCAGGCCAGCCGCTCAAACGGCTCACCACCGACCACACCATGGCCGAGGAAATGCGCGCCCGTCTCCGCCCCGGCGACAACATGTATATCCCCGATTACTATACCCACACCCTGACGCGCTGCATTGGGCAGTCCGGCGAAATCGAAGTGGATACCTTCACCGAACCCGTCCACAAGGGTGACCGCCTGCTCCTGTATACGGACGGCGTTACGAAAGTTTTCCATGAAGAAGAATTAAATTACGAAGCCACCATCGCCGAAAGTCCGGAGAAGTTGGTCATGCGCCTGATCAAGCTCGGCAACGAACGCGGCGGGCCAGACAATCTGACGGCCGTGGCAGTGTTTTTGTAAAGGGAAGGCGATTGAAGCGATTGAGGCGATGAAGGTGACAGAGGGTTTGCAAAATGCTGGGGGCTGATTTCCGGGTTCCGCATTACCTTTTGTGTTTTTTGAGTATTGTTGCATTGACATATTGCGGTCCACTTAAAGTCTCAATCGCCTCAGTCGCCTCAGTCGCCTCGATCGCCTCAATCGCCTCAGTCGCCTCAGTCGTCTTCTTCAATGAACTTCCTCCTGGTCACGCCCTTCGGCGACATTGAGCCGTTTCTGGCGCTGGGGACCGCGCTGCGCGCCGCGGGTCATGGCGCCACTTTGGTCGCCGAATCACGGCACCAAACCGTCGCCGCCCAGGCGCAATTGGCCTTCGCGTCGTTGCCTAATTCCGAAATTGGCCCAGGTGCCCATGGCACAACGACCGCAACCGATGAGGTGCAAGAGCTGGAAATGCTTTACCGCCAATTGGCACCCTGCCTGGGGGAATTCCTCCGCACCACCCTGGCCCGCCTGCCGGAGCATGATGTGCTGGTGTATTCGCGCGTGTTCCCGTTTTTGCATGGCGCCGCCAGGCAGGCCGGCCGCAAAAGCGCCGCGCTGGTTTTTTGCCCGGGAACGGTGCCGTCAGTTGAAAAAGGGCCCGAACATTCGCCCCCGGTGCCAGCCTGGGCGCCAAAATTCTACCGCCATCACCGCAATACCCGTTCCTGGATGGCGGAACAAAATTCTCTGGATGAAGTGGTAAACCATGCCACTGCGTCCACCCTGAAATCTCTGGGGCTGGAACCGTTCGCCGGGTTCCTTTTCAATCCGGCGGACCGCGCCTTGGTGGCCATTTCGTCCGCATTGTTTCCACCACTTGGACCCTGGCCAAAAAAATATGCCGGCACCGGTTTCTTGCGCTGGGACGCACCGGTGGACGAACACACCGCCGATCTGGCGCCGGTGGTGAAGTCCGAGCAGACCGGTCAACCGCTGCCCGTAATCGCCTTGGAATCGCTGAAGGAAGATCTCCCGGGCTTGCTGGCGATTTGGCCGCGGGCGGCGCCACTCGTGGTACTCGCCCCTGACGCCGGCGTCGTCGCCGATCCACAGCGACCGGAAATCCTGTTCGTCCACGAGGTGCCCCGCGAATTATTGTTCTCCCTTGCGACCGTGGTGATCCATGACGGCGGACCGGGTGCCACGGCGGCGGCCCTGCATGCCGGCCGGCCGCAAATTATTATTCCGCAACGAACCGATCAATTCCACTGGGCGCGTGCCACGGAAAAGCTTGGCGTGACCAAAATCTTGCCTGGGGCGGGCTGGGCGGCCGCCCTGCCCGCCGCCATCGCTGAAGTCTTGCGCGACATCACCCTGCCGCGCCGCGCCGTGGAATGCGCCACTCTCATCCGCGCCGAAAACGGCGCCGCGCTGGCCGTCCGCGAACTGGAAAAGCTGTAAAGGAGCCACCACTATTTCCACGGTTCGCCCATCTCTTTTTCGCCCCATTCCTCCCGTTGCCGATTTGCCTCCACCCCCTCCAGGCTGCCTACAATTTCGCGCTCAACTCAATCGCCACCGGGCAATGGTCGGAGCCCATGACCTCCGGCCAGATTACGGCCTTGCTCACCTGCTTGGCCAGAGGCGTCGAAACGAGGAAGTAATCAATACGCCACCCAATGTTCCGGGCGCGGGCGCCCATTCGGTACGTCCACCACGAATAATGGCCTTTTTCCCCCGGATGTTTTTGGCGGAAGACATCCACGAAGCCGGCATTTAATAAATCCGTAAAGCCCGCGCGCTCCTCGTCGGTGAAGCCCGCGTTGCGGCGGTTGGACGCCGGATTGGCCAAATCAATTTCCTCGTGCGCGCAGTTGAAATCGCCGCAAACCACCACTGGTTTTTCGCGCGCCAAGTCAGTGAGAAATTTTCGGAACGCCGGGTCCCATTCCTTTTGGCGGTAGGGCAGGCGCAATAATTCGCGCTGCGAATTGGGCACATAGACGTTCACCAGCCAGTAATCGGCAAACTCCGCCGCCAGGATCCTGCCCTCGAGGGGATGAGTCTGCTTGCCGGGAAAATCGCGCAGCACCCGCTTGGGCTTCACCCGGGACAAAATCGCCGTGCCCGAATAACCTGGCTTGACGGCGTGATGCCAGAATTGATGCTCAAAGGGCAGCGCCAGCGCGGGCACATGCGCCTCCGACAATTTTATCTCCTGCAAACACAAAACGTCCGGCGCGCGCCGATCAATAAAGTCCAGCAACCCCTTGCCGAGCACGGAGCGGAGGCCGTTGACGTTCCAGGAGACGAGGGTGGGCATGAGGTAATTTATGCAATTCGCATTATGAATGATGAAACGGCAAGGCAATTCGCCATGCGGCCTTGGGCTCCGTCATTTTCATGGAGTTATTTGCCTTTCTTGTGCCCGCGCAACAATGCCTTCGTTCGTTGAAAAGTTTCCGCCGGGTTGATGGGCGTGCCCAGCGGCCCGTAACGCAGCGCGAGCAGATTCTGGCGCACGATCTCCCATTGCGCGCGTTCCGCTCCCGGGAGCTCGGCTGCAAGCGCCTGCCACGCGGGCAGAAACCGCCGCAACCAGCGCCCGGCATCCACCCGCACGGGCGCGAGCCGGCGACCCCGCCCCGGCAGCAACCACCCGCTGAGGCGCAACCAGGCATTGCGCAATTGCGTCCGCCGCCACCATGCCAGCAAAAGCGCCAGCAGCGCGGACGACAAGGTCACGTAACGCAAGGTGGTCGCCGGCCCGGTAAACCAGCCCTTGAATTCATCCCAGCCATTCTTGAGCCATTGCCCAAAGGTCGTCGCAAAACTCCGGCCGTAATCGCCGACTTGTTGCGCCAATTCCTCCTGATCGGTTTGGTCGAAATTAATCACCCGGCGGTACCAAATCATGCGCAGATTGTCCAAAAATGCGCTCCACCCGCTCTCCTGCACGATGCCCGCATTGGCCACACCGGGCCCCAAATCCGCCAGGGTGAACTCCGCGCCCGGGGACGGATCCCAGCGCTCCCACGCGCTTTTCTCGCGATCGAAAACCTCCGCCCAGGCGTGGGCAAAATTTTGCCGCACCAAATAATACGGCTGGCTCGCGCTGGTATTGAGGGACGCGCCCTTGTAGCCGGCGACCACCCGCGCCGGGTACCCGGCGGCACGGGCCAGCAGCACAAACGACCCGGCGTAAAATTCACACCAGCCGGCGCTGTGGGGCGTATTCAGCCAGCGCACCAGTACGTCGTCGCCGTTCTTTTCCTTGCCGGTCAAATCCATGTCCATTGAGGCCATGTGGTTCTCCGCCAGATGCTTCACCACCGCCGCAAGATAGTCGTCGCGGGGCACGGCGCCGGGGCTGATGCCCCGGGCTTGGGCGACGGAACCGAGAATTTGGTCTTTGAGATTGTCAATCGTCTCCCGGTCGCGGGTTTTCTCGCCAGGATTCTTCGGGTCGTAAGGCAGGCCGAAACAGGTGAAGGGATAGGCCACGGTGACTTTCTGGCGGCGGCGTTCGTCCACCGCGGCCAGTGACCACACCTCGTCACTTAACCCCAGTTCATTGCGGGCGGCAGGGATGAATTTGCCAAAATCCATCTCCTGCACTTCGTAACCCATGGCTTTGGACGACGGCAGCTCGGTGCGGAAGATTTTCACCTCTTCATTCGGCCAAAAGGACTGCGAGGTGCTGAACGTGAGGGTGTCAAACGCCCCAAGCACCGGCAGGTATTCGCTGACATTGCCTTCGAGGTAAAACTTCCAAGTGCCCGGCTCGAATTGGGACCGGGCCAGTTCCGCGTCGCTTTCCTGATGGTGCGCATTGGACGGATAGCGGATGGCCTTGGGAAATTCATTGCGTTGCAAGAGGCTCGAAAGGTGGAAGCCGTTATCCTTGTATTCGTCGAGCACAATCATCCGCCAATAGGGTGGCGAGATGAAATTGACGTGGCCCGGCACGTCCACCCGCAGGACAATGGAATTGTCCGAGGCGATGCCGTTGGCGGCATTGTAGTGGATGTCGTCATGAAATCCCGCCACGCCCTTGACGCCCGCAAAACTAAACGATTGCTCGAACTGATACCGCGGAATCGAAATAAAGATCACGGTGCTTACCGCCACCAACCCGGCGAACAGCGCGCCGGATAACAGCAATTGCCGCAGATCCACCGCCTGCCGCACATGGCGCAAAAACCTGGGCCAGTGAAAATTTTTCCAGTCCTCCGGCCGTAGCGCCCGGCCGGCGTCGCGTTGCAGCAGATTCATCACGAACAGCAGCGCCATCGTCACCACGGTGAAAATCAAAATTTGCAAACCGAACAGCAGCGAGAGCGTCAACACGCCCGAGAGCACAATAATGAACAGGCACAACAGGATGAGCTGCCAGTCTTCACGCACGCGGCGGTACTCGAGCGCGCGCGACACTGCGAGCAGCGACACCAGCAACACCAGCCCCGACATGATGTCGAACTGCGTCGCGATAAATTGCGTGAACAGGGCGGCGCCGCCAAAAATCAGCGACCACCGCCGGATCCACGCCGGAATCCGGCCAGGCCACGCCGGAAACGCCAGCGCCGACGCCGCCGTCACCAGGAACAACAGGCGCCAGCCCGTGCCGCCGAAGTCCAGGCCGAACAACGTCCAAAAGGCCAGGAGCACTAGCACCAGGCCGAGAAGCCAGCGAAGCTGGTGTAATTCGTCGCGGCTAAGCCGCACCCGAGAGTTGGCCGCCGAGATAGACATGGACTTGGTGCCGGGAATCCGGCTGGAAAGTTAAGACATCGCTCCCGCCGGGGGCCCGGCTGGCGAGGTGCTCGACCGGTTCGAGCCGGGCGAGCTCGTTGAAGAAGGAATGCAAATCGGCGAGACGCGTCATCTTCTGGGTGGGCCCGCCCTGCACGGTTGCCGCCCGCAACGAGCCTGCGGTGAATAAATCCTCCGCCAAACTGGCGGCAAAAGCACACAGCTTTTCGAACTGGGCCGGCTCGGACCAGAGCGCCGTGGTCGGTTCGACGACCAAATGGTAGCCGGACTTCTGCTCTTCACCAGTCTGACGCACGACCAGTTCGCGCAGGCGGGCACTGGCTTTCCAGTGCACCAGGCGGGGCGCATCGCCCAAGGCGTAGGGCCGCAGGCCCAGCAAATCGGCGCCCGGTCCGGGCCGGCGCTGCACATCCCCCGCCTGCCGCGGCTGACGGCTGTTGGGCGGGCGGAACTCATATTGAATCCGCGCCGGCCACACCAGAATCTCCTGCGCCAAGCGACCACCGGTCATTTTTCGCAGAAACCCAAACGGGAATTGCGATTCAGCGCCGAGCACCTCCACCGTTTCGCGACCGCGGGCGGTGGGCAGAAAAATCCACTCGACCGCCATGTTGCCGCCAGCGTCGAGCCGGTCGGGCAGGTGTTGCGGGGGGACGGGGCCCAAACGCCGCGCCCGGGCGTGAAACAAAAGATTGTAGGTCGGCGTGATTTTCTTCGTGTTCATCAGCTCAAGCCGCACTGGCCCGGGTTCGCCTGCGCGCCAGTGCGCCGGCAGCAGTAACCGCCACCGCACCCCGCGAAAATTAACCCACGACAGCAACCCGCTGAGCACCAGGCTCGACAACATCAGTGACAGCGCCATGAACAAGACGTTGTTGGCGTTGTTATACGCCGCCAGCCCGATGCCGAGCGAAACCACCATGAGGATCGTGCCCGCACGCGTTGGCCGGGTGCGCTGGGTGTCCCCCGGCAGCAGCACCTGCCACAACATCCACCAGGCGGCCGCCGGCCAGTCCCGCCGCGCGGACGTGGTGCCGACGTCAAACCAGGTGCCGGGGGACGACGCGCCCATCATTGGGCTGACAGTGGTTGGTGGATTCATGAAGGAGAATGGAAGATGGAAAATGGAAGATGGAAAAATGAGAGCTAAACCGCGCTTGTTTTTCCGTTTTCCATCTTCCTTTTTCCATCGCAGGGTTGATCAGACCGGCACTGCAATTTTGTCCAAAATCTGCGTCAACATACCCTCGACGATCCGGCGCTCCTCGAGCGAATCCGCCGTGGCCCGCTTCAACCCGAGCCGATGCACGCACACCGGCTTGATGATTTGCTGCACGTCGGATGGGATGACGAACGCGCGCCCGTCGCACAGTGCCGCCGCCTGCGCCGCGAGCTTGATCGCCAGCGTGCCGCGCGTCGAGATGCCCGCCTGGAACTCCGCCTCGGTGCGCGTGGCCGCGACGATTTTCAAAATATACTCCAGCACGGTATCCTCCACAAACACCTGCGGCGCGTATTGCTGGATTTCGACAATTTCCTCGCGGGTGGCCACGGGCGTCAAATCCAGCAGGTCATAATTGCGCCGCACCGTCGCGTTCTGCAGGATGCTCATTTCGGCGGCCGCCGACGGATAACCCATTTGCAGGCGCATGAAAAACCGGTCCATCTGGCTTTCCGGCAGCGGAAATGTGCCCTCGTAATCCACCGGGTTTTGCGTCGCGAATACCATGAACGGCTGGCCGACCGCGTACGCCTGGCCGTCCATCGAGACCTTGCCCCGATCCATGACTTCGAGCAGGGACGACTGCGTCTTGGGCGTGGTGCGGTTGATTTCATCGGCCAGCACGATGTTGGCAAACAGTGGGCCCTTCTTGAAGATGAATTCCTTGAGCTTGTCGTCGTAAATCGAAACGCCGAGCACGTCGCTCGGCAGCAGGTCGCTGGTGAATTGGATGCGGGAAAACTGGCAGTCCACCGACCGCGCCAGGCAATAGGCGAGCGTCGTCTTCCCCAAGCCGGGCAAGTCTTCGAGCAGGAGATGCCCACCGGCGACGAGGGTCGTCAGCACCTGGTCAATCACCTCGTCCTTGCCGAGGATGACGCGGCCGATGTTTTCCTTGATGCGCTGCAACGTCTCGCGGACGCGCGGCGCGGGAATGATGGGCTTGGCGGGTATAGTGCTCATGGATGTCGGCAGTCTTGTAGAAAGCCTATCGCTTCGTCCGCCCCGCTGCAAGTCCGCAGGCAGCGGGTGGGAGTTTCTTGTTTTGAGTTTCGAGTTTTGAGTTGGCTAACTTGCGGCACGGGCATCGTTGAAGCCGGCGTTTGCTCGTTGCCACCACGTTTATCAACCCCGGGCGGACGGGCGGGGGTTCAAAATTGAGCACCGAACCGAAAGCCTTTTCTTGAAAAGGCAGTTGGCAACGGAGGGGGTACGGCCCATATTGGGCTTATGTGCGGATTATCAACAGTGCTCGCTTTCGAGAGCAGCAACGGCGGGGAGCCGTTTCTTGTGATGTTTTTGTTCCTGCTTTTCCTGGCTGGCATGGTCCCGCGGATTCTATCCAAATTACTGCCTCCCCTGGCCAGGGCCCTCGGCCAGTCCGTGCGGGAATTCAAAAAAGCAGCGAACGACGTGGAGCGCAATTTTAAGGACAACCTCCGGGGGCCCCCAAGGCCGCCGCCGGGTGGGCCACCCGGAATGGGTTTCTCGACGCCAGCGGCCGGCCCGCCAGCCAAACCCGCCAAGGCCGCCCGGGTGCTGCACCCGCCGGTCATGTTTCGTTGAATCCCAACCCCTGATTCAGGGGTTTACAGTTGACGGAATCGGGCGCAAATTATCGCCATGAATAGTCCCATCCCAGTGTTGGCGTTTCTCACGATGAACGGAGGGGAGATGTTCTTCGTTATGTTTCTGGGTTTTCTGTTCCTTGGATTTTGGATCAACAACCGTCGCGGCCCACCCGGACCCCCACCCGGCCTTGGTTTTTCCACGCCGGCGGCCCGCCCAACGCCCAAAGCCGCTCCGCGGCCTCCTGCTCCCCGGCCACCGGAGCTGGATCGGTGATTTGGGCTGCGCCCGCATTCAACGGCGCATTTTCCGAATTAGTCCTGCCTTCTGGGGTTGGAAAGCACCTCCCGGGTGGGTCCGGCGGTCCGAACCTCGTGTCGCATCCCTTCACTCTTCGCCCTTCACTCTTCACTCTTCGAGGAACCACCCCTTGATTTAGGGGTTTACAAACGAAGGAATCGGGCGCATATTGAACATCATGAATGTTCCTACACCTGTGGTGGCCTTCCTCAGCATGAACGGCGGGGAGATGTTCTTCATTATGTTCCTCTGCCTGCTGTTCTTCGGGTCGAAGAAGCTGCCCGATTTGGCCAAGGCCATGGGCCAGTCCATCAAGGAGTTTAAAAAAGCCTCCAGTGACGAAGGTGACAAACGATGAACACGTTAACGCCAGCCGTGGGTTTCCTCAGCATGAACGGTGGAGAGATGTTCTTCATCATGTTCCTCTGCCTGCTCTTCTTCGGATCGAAGAAGCTGCCGGACTTGGCCAAAGCGATGGGCCAGTCTGTTCGCGAGTTCAAAAAGGCCGCGAATGACGTCGAGGAGAACTTCCACTCGGCCGTGCGCGAGGAAGAGCGCAAGAAGGCCAGCCCGCCGCCGCCCCCCAGCACTCCGACGCTGCCGCCGCCCGCGCAGTCCAACCCTCCCCCGCCCGTGGAGAAGTTGTAGGGAGGGTCAGCCATGCACCGGACGGGGCGCGGTCACTCGGCAAGGCCGTCAGGTGTTTCCCATCCAGAGGCGCATCTCCGGGAAGAAAAGCGCCCAGAGTTTTTATCCACGAATCCGCATGAACCCTTAGCGCTGTGAACCTTCGTGATCATTCGTGGATGAGCCCATTGTGGCGCGGGCCAAGGCCGTTCCTGTGCCGGTTGGTGCTAGCTCTCCTGCTCGTCCACCCCGCGGCGGCCTACGCTCAAAGCAAGTATTGGACAGATTTGGACGGTCATCGCTACGACGCCACCATTGTCAGTTTCTATGAGGAAAAGGAACTCGTCACCTTCCGGCACATAGACGGGCGGACCTTCACCCTCGCCCTCAATGATTTGGTACCCAACGACCGTGAGGCTGTGCGTTCGTGGCTGCTGAACCAGCCCGATGGCGCTGGTGGCGAACCCCCGCCCACGCAGATGCTTTCGCCCTATGGCCGGTCCTTCGTCTTGGATGAGCCGCGCGTGCTGCGCCTGCGGCCCTTGCAGGACCACGGCTACCTCAGCGCCTATCTGGGCATCCCCCTGACCGTGCGTAATAACCGCAATGGCGTGTTGGACTACGTCAATGTCTATTTCTACGACGATCAGCACAAGCGCATCCAGCCACCATTCCCCAATATTCCCCGCGGCAGCCCACTCATGATTCAGGACGGCAAAACCACCGCTTTTGTCAAGCCGGCTGCCCTCGCCGCCGGCCAGACGTACATGGTTCTCATTCCCATTCGCGATCCGGCGGCGCGCATGGCCGCGTACGCAGTGGTCATTGCCGGCAACGGGCCGCAAAATGCCATCACGGTTTTTCCCAATGGTTCCTGGCGCGATTTTGATTTCCCAGAGCGCCCACTCCTGACTAATGACAAGTATGCCGATTACTCCGGCCAGGAACTGTATGCACGCAACAAGCCCAGTGAGCTCTTCGACATCCTCAATGTGACCCGCTGGCAGGCGAATGCCGGCGACCGCACCCCCGAGCGCGATTACTTCCGTCTTACCCTGCGCATTGACCAGCCGTTTCCCGCCTCCGCCCTCTCCGCCCGCTGGTATGCCTTCGACAAGGACCAAAAGCTCCTCCCTCACGCCGAAGACACTCCTCCCTATGCCCAGGCTGACCGCAAAGACGGCATGTTCATTTTGAATCTATACGGCCAGGGTTCGGCCGCCTTGACCTCCGCCGTCATGCCCACCAAATCTGACGCGCCGGACACCGTGCAGTTGCCCGGTGCCGCTTGGTGGGACAAACCGGAGGTGGAAACTCTGGTGTTTGTCTTTGGCACCGAGACCAAGAAAGTCGCCAAGGTGTTTTCCAAATCAGGCGTAGAGCTAAAGGACTTGCCGGTACCGGAGAAGGAAAGCTTTGGCGGCGCCTCCCCCACCACCCTGCCGATAATTCCCCTGCGGTCCTACTAATGCCGGTGGCGCCGATTCTCCCTTCTGCGCGCTCAGCCGCCATGAAACGAATTTATTCCCTCACCGTTCCGGCGGCTTACCTGATTCTGGCCCTGCGTCTGTCGGCGGCGGAATCGGCGCCCACCGCGCCCGCCTTTCCGCCGGAACCCGCCCCCGCGGTAGTCAAATTAAGTACTGAACAAATTGCCGCGTTTCGCTACTCGGTGGAAAAATCACGACTCGAAGCGGGCCTGCCGGGCCTGGCCGTGGCGCTCGTTCAGCCGGGCCAAATCCTTCTGCTGGATGGCTTCGGCAAACGCTCCGCCGCCTTGGACGCCTCCGTCACCGCCGACACGCGCTTCGCCCTCGGTCCCGCCACGGCGGCGGTCAATTCGCTGCTCCTTGCCCGGCTGGCAGCGCAAAACCAACTCGACCTCGGAGCCCCGGCGCGCCGGTGTTGGGACGAATTCAGACTCGCGGATGCCACAGCCACGCGCACTGTCACCTTGGGCCACTTGCTCGGCATGACCGCCGGGTTGCCCGACCGCGCCGATACTTTTCTAAAGGCGGCGGGGTGCAGTCCCGCCGATTTGTTCGCCATTGCCGGCGAAATTCCCGTCACCGCCCAGCCCGGGCGCGCGTTCAATTACAGCGATGCCAGTGCGGCGCTGGCGGGATACCTCGCCGTGTATGCCGCAAATCAACATCATGCGCCCGCCGCTGGCCTGGCCGCCGGATACGCGGCGCTGGCCAACACCCAACTATTCGAGCCCCTCGGGATGAAACGCGCCACCTACGACGCCCCATCGGCTGCTCCGGGCGACGACGATGCCGTCGGCCACATCCGCGATGGAAAGGGCTCTTGGCAACCCGCGCCCGCCGCAGCGGCGCCCGGTCAGGCGCTGCTGCCCGCTCTCGGCTTGCAGGCGTCGGCCCGTGATGTCGCCGCTTGGCTGCAATGTGAAATCTCCAGCGGCCTTGGCCCGAACGGGCAGCGCTTGCTCGGAGAGGCTGCCGTGCAGGCGCGCTGGCGGCCAGCCGCGGTACTCGACAGCCAGGGTTACGGCCTCGGCTGGGCCCAGCAACATTACCGGGGCGTGGAAATTATCGGCCACATGGGCGAACAGAATCACCAATCGGAACTTGTCGCCATCCTGCCCCAATACCGTACCGCCATCGCGGTACTGACCAACGGCGACGGCCACGACGCGGAAGTGTTTTTGCAGAACGCGCTCCTCAACCTCGCCGATCTCCTGCGCGAAGCAGCAGGGAAGTGACTGGGCGAAAGCGACAAAGGCGATTGAGGCGACTAAAGCGACTGAAGGGTGGAACCATGCTGATTCCTGAATGCTGAATTCTGCACTTCGCCCTCTTCATCTTGGGAATTGTTTAATTGACTTTGTGCGGTCCCCTTAAAACCTCACCACCTCAGTCGCCTCAGTCGCCTCAGTCGCCTCAGTCGCCTCAGTCGCCTCAGTCGC
>CAZLPS010000116.1:0-12457 GCA_964561455.1 uncultured Opitutales bacterium | reverse complement strand
ACCGGAATGAATGCAGCCAGCGAGCTGGCCGCAAGAATGCCCAACAGTTTCTTGGAGTTTTTCATATAGGATTAAGGGGGTAGACTGAACACTATGCAAACCCCGCCATTACGGCTAGGTTTCATTTAAATGCAAGCACTAAAGGAACGCTAATAGTTAACCGCAATTCATCGCGATTCCGTTGCGCTATTATCCGCGCTGGATGAGCTCGATTTCATAACCTTCCGGAGCGTCAATAAAGGCAAATACCGACCCGGTGCTCTTGCTCTCCGTCGGCCCATCAGAAAACTTTATCCCCTTGGTTTCAAGGTACTTGCGATACTCCTCCAAGTTGTCCACCTCGAACGCCAGATGCATCAAATCCGGCTGGACTTTGACCGGCCCGGAATCGGGGAAATAGGTGATTTCCAGCAATTCCTCGCTGCCGGGAGTACGCAAAAAGGCCAATTTGGCCCCCCGCGGCGAAACCCGCCGGTCCACTAATTCGAGGCCCAAAACCTCGGTATAGAACTTCACGGTGCGTTCGTGGTCGTCCACCCGCATCCGGGTGTGAAGGAGTTTTTTGACGGAAGGCATGGGGGAAGGCGTAGGGTGTCGGGCGAAGAGCGAAGTGTGGCATGGGAAATCTTGGGGTTCAAATGAAAAAGTTTAGTGTGGAGTGTGAAGTGTGGAGTTCAAACTACTCGCATACTTCCATTTTCCACCGCTGCGTTTCTATTCCCTCGCATTTTATTCCGGGCAAACTTCGCCCCCCGCTCTGCGCCCATTGTATGGTGCCTTCTGAACTTCACACTCCACACTTCACACTCCACACTTTCCCTTGAACCTTTCCTCGTCATTCGCATTCCACTGGGTGAGAATGCCTCCCGTGGCCGAACCTGAATTATTGCCCGTCGCGCAAGCCCGGGCCGGCGGGGCGGAGGCGTGGCGCATTCTCTTTCGCCGCTATCAACTCCCGCTGTATTCCTACGTCCATGAACTGGTGCGCCACGACCAAACGAGCCTCGACCTTGTGCAGGAGACCTTTATCCGCGCCGTGCGCCACCTTGGCAGGCTGCGCGACGACGCCAAATTCGGCAGTTGGCTCTTCGGCATCGCCCACCAGCAATGCATCCAGCATTGGCGGCGTTCGCGGATGGAACAGCCGTTCGATGAGGAGTCGGCGGATTTGCCCGATGAATCGGGCGAAGGTCCGGCGGAACTTCTCGTGCGCGCCGAGCAGGCCGCGCAATTCCGGGCGCTCCTCGCCCAACTCCCGCCCCCGCAGCGCGCCGTCATTACTTTGTTTTTTCTCGAGGAATTCTCGATTGAGGAAATTGCCGGTATCACCGGCGCGCCGCCGGGCACGGTGAAGTCCCGCCTCCACCACGCCAAGCGCACTTTGAAAAAACTTTTGGAGCACCAACCATGAAAACACCCAGGGAAATTATTTTGGAAAGCCACCGTGCGGCCGAACCCCGGCTTGACCGGCTGGGCGAGGCCGTGCTTGCCGCCGAATTGGGGACAGCCCATAAGGCGTCGCGGGGCCGCGCCAATCCGGTCGGGGCCATGATGCAAAAGCTGTGGCTGGAACTGATCTGGCCCTCCCGCCGGACTTGGGCCGGTTTGGCGGCGGTTTGGGTTGTGCTCGGAGTGGCCTACGTCACCACGCGGCGTCCGTATGATCCAACTGCCCACGCGGCCAGCCAGCAACCGATGACCAGTTGGGTGGAGGAGGAACAACTCCTCGCCCAATTGCTGGACCGGCCGCCGTCCGCTCCGGCGAAGGCCCCGGCGCCCGCCCGCCCGGCTTCCGGCGATGGGCCGCCCGCCAAGTCAGCCCAATGGCTGGCCGATGATTTCCCCCGATTCTGTTAATTCCGTCAAAAAGGAAAAACATGGCTATACATGACAGCAAGTTTCCCACCTTCCGGAAACTCCTCCGGGCCGTCTTTAATTGGCGCAATGCGCGCCGCGCTTTGCTCGGGACTGCGGCTCTTGCCACGCTGGTCGTCGGATTCTATTTGGAAGAACTCTGGCGCGGCCAACGCGCCTGGGAGGCCTATCGCCGGGAGATCGAAGCCCTGGGGGGTACGATTGATCTGCAAAAGCTCACCCCGCCTCCGGTGCCCGACGAACAGAACTTTGCCATGACGCCGTTGCTCAAACCGCTTTTTTCGGAAAACTCACCGGCGCAGAACCAAAAGAGTTCCACGGAGCTTGGAGATCGGTTGATGTGGGTGGACGCCGGAGGAAAATACCTGGAGAACTTTTTGCCCCCCGTGTCCGGCTCATGGTTTCTGGGCCAGACCGTTGACCTGCAGGCTTGGCGGAAATCTCTTGGCCAGCCGGACCTCCTCCAAGCGCTGAAAAAATACGATCCCGTTCTTGACGAGATCAGTCTGGCCAGTCGCCGACCGTATTTCCGCCCGACCTTGGACATTAGAAAGGTAAATTTGGCCGAGTTTGGAACTTTTTTGCAGCTCTCCAGGCGCTATGTAGTCCGGGCGTTGGCCGAATTGGCCGACGGCCAAACCGCACGCGCTGCGGATGACACTATCACCATTTTCCAATTGGCAAAGGCCGAGGGCGATGTGCCTTATATGTTGTCTCAGCTAACCGCCCTGACCGATGCCGGGCAAGCTATGCAAGTTTTCTGGGAAGGTGTGACGGCTCATCAATGGTCGGATTCCCAGTTGGTGGATTTCTCGCGGGAACTGGAAAAATTTGATTACCTTCAGGCCGAATTTCGATCCTTGCAGTTCGAGCGGGCCCTTTTCGATGAACGTCTGTCCCGGGCGGCGTCCGCACCGGGCGGTTTGGATCAGTGGTTCAAGGGCGACCTTCAATGGCAGCATACTTTGGTGGAAGCTTTTTTCCCTCGTGGCTGGATCTACTTGGATCGCATTACTTTGCTGCGGAATTACGGGAATTTCCTGGCGGCCATTGATGTTCCGCACCATCGGGTGGATTTGGAGAAAATCAAATTGGCCGAAGGAGATCCTGCCCAAAAGCGAATTGAGAACCCAAAACTGCTGGATGATCCCTTCAAGGTTTGGGTGGCGTTTACCGTTTCACAAATCTCCAGCCTCAGTACCTTGTTCGCCGAACAGGAAGCTTGGCTGGACGAAGCCAAAATTGCCTGCGCCCTTGAACGCTTTCGCCTGGCCAACGGGCAACTGCCGGAAAAACTCGACGAACTCGCGCCGAAGTTCATCGCCAAGCTTCCCACGGACATTATCACCGACGGCCCATTACATTATCAGCTTAAGGCCGATGGCCATTTCCTCCTCTACGAAGTCGGCTGGGACGGCAAGGACGACGGCGGCAAGGTGGTCCTGCAAGCCGATGGGGGAGCCCCCGACTCAAAAAAAGGCGACTGGGTTTGGCCTGATGCCGTGAAGCAGCCACGAAGTGGGTTTTGAACGGGAAGACGCGCCAAACCGCGCCACTTTTCCATTTTGACACCAGCCGCCTCAGGCTGTAACGTCAACCCTTGCGACTTCGCCCATCTTCTATGAGCAAGCACGACCAGCCTTCAGCTTCGACCAGCGCCGCGCCCGTTCCGGACGCCGCCCGCCCGGCGTTGCAGCGCCAGTATGACGCCAATTTCCGCGTCACGCCGGACTACCGTGCCAGCCTGCCGGACGTCCAAAACGCCGAAGTCGCCGACATTCAAGGCGCGCACATCCCGATCATCCAGGTTGGTGTATCCGGCTTCCGACTTCCCCTTCATTACCTGACGGCGGACTGCAAACAAGTTTCCCTCGAAACCACGGTCACGGGCACGGTCTCGCTTCCGGCCGAGCAAAAGGGCATCAACATGTCGCGCATCATGCGCGGCTTTTACGAATTCAAGGACCGCGTCTTCACGCCCGATTTGCTCGAGGAAGTCCTGCTGCGCTACAAACAGGAACTCGGCAGCACGCGTGCGCGGTTGCGCCTGGCCTTTAACTATCCCCTCCTGCGGCCCAGCCTGCGCAGCGGGCTTTCGGGATACCAGTATTACCAGGTCGCCTACGAAGGCACGCTTTGCGACCTCAACTGGTTCCGCAAATTCATCCATTTCGATTTCGTCTATTCCTCCGCTTGCCCCTGCTCCGCGGAATTGACCGAACACGCCCGCGAAGCGCGCGCCACCTACGGCATTCCGCACTCCCAGCGCAGCAAGGCGCGGCTCAGCATTGAAGTCCAGCCGGGGGCCTCCGTCACCATCGAGGATCTGCACGCGCATTGCCTCGCCGCCCTCCAGACCGAAACCCAGGTTTTTGTGCGCCGCGAAGATGAACAGGCGTTTGCGGAACTCAACGGCGCCTTCCAGAAATTTGTCGAGGACGCCGCGCGCCTGCTTTACGAGCGCCTGAACGGCGATGCCCGGATTCGCGATTTCCAAATCGCCTGCGCGCACCTCGAATCGCTGCACTCCCACGACGCCGTGGCGGTCGTCTGCAAAGGCCTCCCGAACGGCTTCGACGCCAGCTTCGCCGATTTTGCCAGCCTCGTCTGTTAATGGGGATTTTAATTGAAACACCGAGAGCACGGAGCATACGGAGAGGCCATTTATCCACGAAGGATCACGAAGAAGGGTTTTTTTGCGTCCTTTGCGTTTTTTGTGGTTAAAAAACACAGCGTCGCATCGCCCACCGTATCATTTCGCCGAAAACCGGTATTCCGTCGTGCTCTTGAACGTCTCCCCGGGCCGCACAATGATGGACGGAAAATTGTCATGATGCACGGCGTCCGGAAAGTGCTGGGTTTCGAGCGTGAAGAATCCCGGCCCGCGGCCCGCGCGGGCTCCGGCGGCAGGGGCCGGCGCCAGTGCGTTCGTGTAGAGTTGGAGGCCGGGTTCGTTGGTCCAGCATTCGACGGTTCGCCCGGTGGCCGGGTCCGTCACGCGGGCGGCGAAAGTCAGGATTTTTCCGGCGTCCGTGGTGCGGTTTAAGACGAAGTTGTGGTCAAAGTTCCGGTTGGGGGCCAGTTTGGCCGCGTTCGCGCCGAGGGTCGTGGGTTTGACAAAATCCACGGCGGTGCCTGTTACCGGGACGATTTCACCCGTGGGAATGTTGGTCGCATCCGCGACGGTGTAGCGGTCGGCGTTGACCGTCATCTCATAAGCGCCGACGTTGCCCGTGCCACCACCCAGGTTGAAATAGGCGTGATTCGTGAGGTTTACCGGCGTGGCTTTGTCCGTCGTGGCGGTGTATTCCAAGCGCAAAACATTGTCGTCGGTAAACCGGTAGGTTAGGGTAGTGGTGAGCGTGCCCGGAAAGCCTTCTTCGCCATCCTTGCTGACATAAGAAAACTTCACGGCATATCCGGCATCGTTGGCCACGGTGGGAATTTCCGCCTTCCAAATTACTTGGTCAAAACCAATTTTCCCGCCGTGCAATGTGTTCTTGCCGTCGTTCGCCGCCAGCTTGTACTCCTGCCCGTCCAGCGCGAAACCCGCCCCGGCAATGCGGTTGGCCACCCGGCCCTTGACGGAGGCGGATTGGCTAAACCGCTGGAACGCTTCCGGCGTCGCCGTGGCCAGCACCACATTGGCCAGTTTCCCGTCCCGGTCCGGTACTTCCAAGTTAATGATCGTCGCCCCATACGTGATGACTTTGGCCACGGCTCCGTTCTTGTTGGTAAACGTGTACAGGTCTACCACGGTCCCATCCGCAGTTTTACCGTATGCCGATTTCCAGACACTGGCAATCGGCGGCTTGCGATCCAGGGCCGGGGCGGAATCCGCCGGTTTGGCCGCCGCTGAATCCGTGGTCGCTGGCGGGGTAAAGTCCGCTGTCGCCGAAAGAATCGCCTCAGCGCTCCGGCCTTTTGCCAACAGCAGTGAGCCAGCCAGCACCAGCAAGAATTTTTTCCAGCCTGCGGTTTGGTTCATGGCCTATTATTGTTGTCCCATAATTCCCATAGCTCCCATTGTCAGTACGGATGCACAAACAGCCCCGAGCGCAATTTCGGCTCGAACCAGGTGCTCTTGGGCGGCATCACCTGGCCGGCGTCGGCGATCTCCATCAATTGCTCCATCATCACCGGGCGCATCGAAAACGCCACTGCAAAGGCCCCTGTGTCCACGAGCTGCATCAGCTCCCCCGTGCCGCGGATGCCGCCGACGAAATCTATGCGGGTGTCCGTTCGCGGGTCCAAAATCCCCAGAACCGGCGCCAACACCCGGTCCTGCAGCATACTGGCATCAAGCCGCGCAATCGGGTCCTTGACCTTCGGCAAATCGAAGGTCAGGCCAAACCAGCGCTTGCCCATATACATCGCCACCTGGCCGGGAAATTCCGGCTCGGGCGAGGCGTATTCGCTGACTTTGCACGCCGAGCGCAGGCGAACCAAAAACTCCTCCGGCGAGAGCCCGTTCAAATCGCGCACTACCCGGTTGTAGGGCAGGATGCGGAGGCTCGAGGCCGGAAAAATGCATGCCGGAAACCAATTGAACGGCTCATTGCCGTTATAGCGGGGATTCTTGTCGCGAAAAACCTTGGCGGCGCGGTGGGCGCTGGCGGCGCGATGATGCCCGTCCGCGATATAGGCGGCCGGTACTTTGGCAAATGCCGCAATCACATCCCCGGCTTTTGAGCCGATAATGCGCCAGGCCGCGTGGCGTACCTGATTCTCGTCCGTGAAATCGTACAGTGGCTTGCCCGTGCCGAGGTCGCTCAGCAGGTCGTCGGTCGCGGCATCGTCGCGAAAGGCCAGGAATACGAGCCCGGGCTGCGCGTTGATGGTAAGGTTGTGTTTCAGGCGGTCGTCCTCTTTGACTTTACGCGTCTTCTCATGCTTCTTGATGACATTCGCCTCATAGTCATCCACATGGCACAGCACGACAAAGCCGCGCTGCACATGCTCGCGCCAATGCTGTTCGTAGATGTAAATCGCCGGCTCGCTGTCGCGGATGAGGTGCTCATCCCGCCGCAGTTTTTCAAAATAATCCTTGGCGGCGGCATACACGGCGTCGCTGTACGGGTTGGTGCCCTCCGGCAGGTCAATCTCCGAGCGCGACACGTGCAGGAAGCTCAGCGGGTTGCTTTCCGCGAGGGTGCGCGCTTCGGCGGTGTTCAACGTGTCATAGGGCGGCGAGGCCACGCGGCCGGCTTCCTTGGGTGGCGGGCGGTCAGCCCGCATGGCGAGTATGCGCATGGAAAGAAAGGAGGAAGGATGAGGGAGGAAGGATGAATCGAAAAGAGGGAGGGCAGAATGTAGAAGGTTGTAGAGCGAATGAAAAGCGCGAAGTGAACGCCAAGTCAGCCTTTTGGCGATGCGCCCAGCTTACCGCTCTCTTGCGCCATCATCGGCGAGCCTCCCATACCTCCCATACCTCCCATATCTCCCGGTTCCTCGCTTCTTAGCGAACATTTTCCATTTTCCATCTTCCATTTTCCCTTCTTTCGTCCAAGAATAACGCCATGAAATATATGCCGCTGGGCCGTTCCGGCCTCAAAGTCTCCCGCCTTTGCCTGGGCACCATGAATTTTGGGCCCCACACCACGGAAGCCGATTCTTTTGCCATCATGGACTGCGCTCTCGCCGCCGGCGTCAACTTCATTGACACCGCCGACATCTACGGCTGGAAGAAGGGCGAGGGCATCACCGAGAAGATTGTTGGCCGCTGGCTGGGCCAGGGTGGGGGCCGGCGTGAGCGCATCGTCCTTGCGACCAAGGTCTTTGCCGCCATGCACCGCGACGACCAATATGACCCCAATTGGGACCGCGGCCTCTCCGCCCGCAAAATCATCCAGGGTTGTGAGAACAGCCTGCGCCGCATGCAGACCGACCATATTGACCTCTTCCAGATGCACCATATTGACCGCAAGTGCCGGTTCGACGAAATCTGGCTGGCCATGGAAACCCTCGTCACCCAGGGAAAAATTCTTTACGTCGGCTCTTCGAATTTCGCGGGTTGGGACATTGCCACCGCCTGCCTCACCGCCATGGGACGAAAATTCCTCGGTCTCATTTCGGAGCAGAGTTTGTATAATTTAACCGAGCGCATGGTCGAACTCGAAGTCCTGCCCGCCTGCCGGCATTACGGCGTGGGTGTGATTCCCTGGAGTCCGCTCGCTGGCGGTCTCCTCGGCGGCGCGCTGCAAAAGGTGAAGGAAGGCCGCCGCGCCGAGCCGGAAAAACTGGCGGAAATTGAAAAATACCGCCCGCAATTGGAAAAATATGAAGCCCTCTGCGCCAGGCTCGGCCAAGGCCCGGCGGTGGTTGGCCTCGCCTGGCTCCTGCACCAGCCCGGCGTCGCCGCGCCCATCATTGGCCCGCGCACGGTGTCGCAATTTGAAGGCGCACTGCCTGCGCTGGAACTTACGCTTTCGCCCGAGACGCTCAAGCAACTCGACGACATTTGGCCCGGCCCCGGCGGCGAGGCGCCCACAGCTTATGCCTGGTAATCTCCAGGCCAAACCCGGTGCGGAAATTTTAGGCGAACGCGGCGGTTTTGGGCCCATGCTCGCCGGATCCGGCGCGCTTGGCTCCATTCTTCGTCTGGCGGTGCCCACCATCATTGCGCTGGTTTTGCATTCCCTGCTGCTGGCGGAGGAGGCCGCGCTCATTGGCAAAATCAGCGCCACCAAACTTGCGGGCGCGGCCCTCGTGTTCCCCTGGCTCATGCTCCTTGGGATGATGGCGGCGGGCGGCATCGGCGGCGGCGTGGCCTCGGCGATTGCGCGCTCGCTCGGCGCGGGCCGGCGCCATGAAGTGCTTGAACTGGTCGTTCATGCGGTCTTAATCGCGGGCGTCATCGGGGCGGTGCTCTCGACGGCCATCGCGATGTTCAGTACCACCATCTTTGCCGCGCAGGGCGGAACCGGCGAGGTGCTGGTGACCGCCTCGGTCTACGGAGTGATCACTATCGCCGGCGGCACGTTCATGTGGACCGGCAATATCCTGGCCAGCGTCTTCCGCGGTTTCGGCAACACCCTGATTCCCGCCAAATGGAACGCCATCGTGACGCTCGGCATCGCCTTAATTATTCCGCCAGTCGTGATGGGGTGGGGGCCCATCCCCGCCTGCGGTGTCACCGGCGCCGCTTGGGTGATGGTGCTCTATTATTTTGTGCTAACCCTCGTCTTTGCCTGGCAATTGCTAAAACACGAAATCGGCCGCGGGGGTCGGAACAAGCCCGTCCCGTTTTCCTGGAAACACCTCGGCGAAATCCTCCATGTCGGCGGCCCAAGCGCGTTCAACACCCTGCTCTCTGTCAGCACCCAAGTCATGGCGACGATGGTCGCCGCGAAGATCAGCCATGAGGCACTGGCCGCCTATGGTGCGGTCACCCGCATTGAGGGGTTGCTCATGCCCTTTGTCTTTGGCATCGGCTCCGCCCTCGTGCCGCTGGTCGGCATGAATGTCGGCGCGGGCAACTGGCCGCACGTCCGGCGGCTGGCCTGGACGGGCGCGGGCCTTGGCTTCGGCGTCGCCGGTGTCGTCGGCCTCTTCATGTGGGTTTTCCCGGCGGCCACCATGCGCTTTTTCACCGCTGACCCGGTCGCGATTGCCGCCGGAGTAAAATATCTCCACTGGAGCGCTTGGGCCTACGGCTTCTGGGGCCTCGGCGTCGGCATGACTTTCTCCTGCCAGGGCGCCCGCCGACCCATTACGTCGCTCGTGGCCACTTCCGCCCGCTGCGTTTTCGCCGGCCTTGGCAGTTGGTGGCTGCTGCGCCCACCGGGCCATGGCATGGGCGCGCTCGGCCTCCTCATGGGCGTTTCCGCCATTGTCTTTGGCTTAAGCGCGGTGGCACTCGGTGGCCCATTGCTGCCCGACCGGTTCCGGTGGAGGTCCATGGCGGGGAGCAGGGAGCGGGGAGTGGGGAGTCAGAAATGAACAATATGAACTAGCGCTTCAGGGTTCGTATGAACGCCAGTTCGCCAACATAAAAAGTTTTGGACCAATCGCGGCAGCCCGCTGCCACCCAGTCGGTCCCTCGAATCGGAATTGCTTTTCCATTTTCACATTTCCGATTGTTGGATTTTGGTGCTTTACTCCCTGCTCCCCGCTCCCTGCTCCCCGCTCTTAAATTCCGGAAAAAAGGCGTTGTTTTTCCTTTCCTGCCCGACCGTCGTCCTCGGCCCGTGGCCCGGGCAAATCACCGTGTCATCCGGCAATGTAAAAATTGCAGCGCGATTTGTTTGCAGTGCCTCGGCATACGCCTCGACACTCTTCGCCCCGCCCATCGAACCGGCGAACAGTGCATCGCCCACCACTGCCACCGGCTGCGCGAGCCCCCGCACCACATACGTCAGGCCGCACGCCGCATGCCCGCTCGTGCGCCGCACTTCGATATGCAACGGCCCAAGCGACAATGTCGCCCCCGCATCAATCGGGTCCGCGCCTGCCAAACTCCCGCGCACACTCACATATGCCTTTGGTCCGCCCAAGCCCTTGCGCAAGTCCGCGAAGCACGCCACGTGATCGCCATGCGTATGCGTAATGAGCATAAGCTCGACGCACAGTTTATTCTCCTTTACCACCGCCAGCACCGGCCCCGGCTCCGTGCCCGTGTCAAACACCACCGCCTGTTTCGTCGTCGGATGCCAGATGACAAAGGCGTTCACGCGAAAATCCTTCCATGCCGTACTCACTTGCGCGACCCCCGCCAAATTCGGCACCCGCGGATACCACGCCTTGCGTGCCAGCGCCAGCAGACTCGGCCCGTGCAAATTCAGCACCGGGGCGACGCGCGCGAGCGCCGGTTCGTCCACTTGGCCCTTCCGCAAGGCCGACCAGGTGTCCACCGCAAGGCCCGCCTTGGCGGCGATGGCGGCATCGGTGAAACCGAGCCCGCGCTGGGCCTTGGCCAGCACGTCGTCAAAATTGTCCTCCAGGGTGATGGTGGCGGGTTCCGCGGGCATGAGGAGAAAAAACTGATCGCTAAAATGTTAGCCCGCCCATTCTTTCAAGAAAGAGTTCTTCTGTAAAGGGTATCCCGGTTGTCTCAACATCCCGCCAGCTGGCCAGCCATGAAGGCAGTCCTCCATCAATTGCGAATTAAGGGCTTGAACGCTGATAGCCGCTTTTATATAGCACAGGTAAAATGTTACACCGCATTTTGTTTTGCCTGGGTTTGGTGCTGGCGCTGACTGCCGCAGCCAGCCCTGCACCCAAACCTTGGGCCGATGGGCTGACCCGACAGGACGTCATTGCCGCGCTGGGTGAGCCGGAGGGCGATCTCCCAAATGGGAATTCGGAACGTATGATTTTCAAGGGCGATTTACTCATCGTATTAACCAATAACCAGGTTACCAATATCGACGGCCCCGTGCCCGAGGCGCTGAAATCCAAAGCCGGCCCGGCGGCCGCATCAACCCCGGACCCGGCGGTCGCTTCCACCGCCGCAAGAGATTTCAAAAACAGTGGGCTGGTAAAGGAGGATAAGGGTGACCACGACGGAGCCATTGCTGATTTGACCAAGTCGATTGCGCTCGCCCCGAATGACGGTGTCACCTTCTATGGCCGTGGTGTCGCGGAGTTTCACAAAGGCGACACCGCCGCCGCGATTGTGGATTTCAACAAAGCTTTGGAGCTTAATCCCAAATTTGCTCCAGCTTACAACGACCGCGGCATGGCGAAAAGCCTCCAGCACGATGACGACGGAGCCATCGCGGATTACAACCAAGCCCTCGCGCTTAATCCTCAGATCTCGCAGTCCTATTATAATCGGGGCCGGGCCCGACAGGATAAGGGAGACAACGACGGAGCCATGGTGGATTTTTCCAAGGCCATCGAATTAGCTCCAAAAGACCCCAACGCCTATTTTAACCGTGCCGACGTTGAGGAGGAAAGGGGTGATCACGATCGCGCGATCGCGGATTTGACCAAAGTTATCGAACTGCAACCCGCCGCTGCCGACGCCTATACCAATCGCGGCAATGCTAAATTTCGCAAAGGCGATTTGGATGGCGCATTTGCCGACTATGGCAAAGCCATAATCGTTGACCCAAAACATGTGGCGGCCTTGAAGGGCCGCGCTAATGTGCGGTTAAACAAAAAGGATTTGGACGGGGCGATCACCGATTTCACCACGATGATTCAACTGCAGCCCTCCTCTGCTGAAGCCCGCAATGATCGTGGGAGCGTGAAGGCCATGCAGGGCGATTCGGCCGGAGCCATGGCTGATTACGAAGCCGCCATCAAGTTGGATCCAAATTTTGCCATGGCCTATACTAATCGGGCCCTTGCCAGGCAAAAAATGGGTGACGCCGCCGGCGCTGCGGACGATCGGGCCACCGCGGCCAAACTTACTGGAAAATGACTTTTTTGGTTAAGGAACGGGCAGGAAGTGCGTTCCCTCATGGGACTTCACCGTCACCCTTAGACAATTCTATCCAAAAGACATTCATCCGGAGTCCATTGAGCAGAAAGGCCATAGTCCAACTTGGACCGCCACCAGCGCCGATGGACTGCATTTTGAAAGAGTGCACCCGGCAGGACTTGAACCTGCAACCTTCTGATCCGTAGTCAGACA
>CAZLPS010000115.1:0-12575 GCA_964561455.1 uncultured Opitutales bacterium | reverse complement strand
CGTCGCGAAAAGCGCAAAAGATTCCGATACGGCTGTTAATCTGAGAACCCACGTCGCGAAAATGCTGAAATTTCTTTTCGTGAGTCCCCTCAAAGAGAACTGGGTCAGGCGAACCCCAATGAGCGACAATTGGCTGGCCAGGCCACACCGGGCAACTTTCGCGGGCGTTGTCGCAAACGGTGATGACAAAATCGAATTCGATGTTACGAAATTCGTCCCACGATTTGCTCCGGGCGTCACGCGCATCAATGGCAAACGCCTTTTCCAGCACTTCAATTGCCATCGGGTTGACTTTACCCGCCGGGGTTGACCCTGCGCTATAGGTTTCAAAGCGGCCTTTCCCACGAAGACGGAGGATGTATTCGGCCATAATGCTGCGGGCGGAGTTCCCAGTGCAAAGAAAGAGAACCTTGTAGGTTTTTTTTGGTTTCATTGGCTGATGCAGGTGCTTTCGGGTTGGCGTGATGTGGGTTTGACCAAGCAAAGGGGACTGCCTTTCTCGAATTTGGCTCTGAGTTGCTTTAGCTTCTTTGAGTCCTTGCGGAATATGGCTTGTTCCCCGACGCAGTCTTGAAGGCAGGCAAGATTAGCCTGAAGCTCGCGCGATTGTTTGGCCGGTAACTGGTAGATCATCCAACTGCCTTCCCGGTGTGCCTCGACTAGGCCGTGACCTTTAAGATAGGCAAGGTGCTTGGAAATTTTCACCTGGGTTTCGCCAAGAATTACCTGAACATGGCAGACGCATAAAGGCCCCTGACTCAATAGGTGGAGAATCCGCAGCCGGGTCTGGTCGCAGAAACATTGGTAGATGCTCACAAGCTTCATGCCCTAGATATGCCCGTTTCAGGATATACCTCAAGAAGTAT
The DNA here is from genome assembly GCA_964561455.1 of uncultured Opitutales bacterium. Taxonomy (GTDB): domain Bacteria; phylum Verrucomicrobiota; class Verrucomicrobiia; order Opitutales; family JABDGR01; genus JABDGR01. The sequence goes on along the minus strand of CAZLPS010000115.1, from coordinate 11,709 downwards.
ATTGTTACGATTTCGAGACATGCATCCATCAATAAAATAGGGCGCGGTCAAGGCTGCGGTATTGGATCGCTTCTAAGAGGTGTGGAGCTTCGATATTTTCCGTGCTTGCCAAATCTGCAATCGTCCGCGCAACTTTTAAAATTCGGTCATACGCGCGGGCGGAGAGGGAGAGTTGCTCCATGGCCTGAGCGAGCATTTCCGTCTGACCTTTATCAATCGCGCAATGTTTGCGGATTTCATTGTGGGACATGCGGGCATTACAGGAGGTGAGGCGCATTTTGGTGTCAGCAAAGCGTTTTCCCTGGCGCACCCGGGCGGCGATGATGCGCTCGCGAATGACCGCCGACGTTTCGCCGGGTGTCGCATTTTGCATTTCGGTTAACGGCAGCGAGGGCGCTTCCACGTGCAAATCAATTCTGTCGAGCAAAGGGCCGGATATTCGAGAACGATATTTTTGGATATGAGGTACTGTACAACGACATTCTCTCTTACCGTCTCCAAGATAACCGCACGGGCATGGGTGCGTTGCCCTTTATACAAATTTCTTTAAGAGCCTTAAAACCAAAGAGTTCTGAATATCCAAAAGAGCTAAAAACGCTGGGTGACCACCTTCGGAAGCGTCGCCTCGACTTAAAGCTCCTTCAAAGGCAGGTGGGGCAACGAATCGGGGGTTCAGTTTCTGACGTGTGGAATTGGGAGAATAATTGGGTATCCCCAGCGGTTAAGTTCATCCCGGCGATCATCGCCTTCCTTGGCTACAACCCCTTGCCGCCGCCGGTCGCCTTGCCTGAACGGCTGGTGTGGTTCCGGCGGTGCAAGGGGTGGACACAGGAGGCGTTTGCCAAAGTGCTGGGGGTTGACCAGACGACGCTGGCAAGGTGGGAGAGAGGAGAGCGATCTCCGACAGGTAAGTACTGCTCCCTCGTTGGCTCTGCCCTCGCATAAGACTCGCGCTTTTCGGTTGAAACTTGCTGCTTGCGCCTTTCCGCTCCGCGTCTGATGAATGGACAAAGCCGACGATTACTACTAGCTTTGCCAAACTATGCAGGCGCATTACATGCCCTCATGGGTGAAGCCGGTCACCTTCGCCCTCAGCGTAGATTGGATCCATCTGTGAGCAAGTCGTGAGTCTTTAACCCCACCCCTTAATTCCATGAGACAATTTATTTTCGCATGCCTATTCTCCGCTGCGGTTTTGCCTGCGACGGCGCTGCCTGCGGCAACGACGACCCCCGCCGATGAGGTTAAGGCCGCCATCAAGAACCTGGCGGACGCCGCCAATTACAGTTGGGTCGTTACCGATGTGGACTCTTCTTCCGCGGCCGGGGGCGACGCCACTCCCTCATCTACCATCCGCCATCCGCCCGAGGGCAAAATCGAGAGAGGCGGCTTCTTAACCCTTGTCACCCGCACCGACATGAACATCGGCGGGGTTCAGCGCACGAGTACATCTACTGTCGTCCGCAAGGGCGACAAGTTCGTGAGTCAATCGCCCAACGGAACTTGGGCTACGCCAGAGGAATTGATGGCCCGAGCGTTGCCCGCAGGCGCTCCGCCCCTCCCTCCCGCCCAAATGGTGGCAATAACGGCCAAGCTGATGGCCGGCCCGGTGGCACCCGGCGACGAAATAGCTTCGCTGGCGGCCAAAGTGACAGAGTTCAAGTCCGCCGATGGCGTGATCACGGGCGATTTGGCGGCTGATTACATCGTGGCGCAACTGCTGGATCGTCTCACCGGGAGCACCTATGCCACAGCGCCGTTTTCACCCAAGGACATTTCCGGCACGCTAAAAATCTGGCTGAAGGACGGCACACTCGCAAAATATGAGGTGCATTTCAAAGGAACTGCCATCGCTCCTGGCGGTAGGAGCACGGTTGTTGACCGCACCGTGACGACCGAAATCAAGGACATCGGGGTGACGAAAGTTGACGTGCCTGCCGCCGCCATCGCCAAGCTGGAGGGCAGGCCCACTCCTGCTCCCGCTCCTACAATTGTTCCTGTCCCTCCAGCCACATCGGCACCCGTTCGGGCCCCGCCGCTGACCACCGCGCAAACAGCGGTACTGCAAGGCAAGCTGGCCATCTATGTTCCGCAACTGGCGGCCAACACCGGAATCAAACTCGTGCCCATTCCCGCTGGCAACTTCACCATGGGCAGTCCCAAGAATGAACTTGGCTATAGCGATGAGGAAGGCCCGCAGACGCAGGTGACCCTTACGAAAGATTTTCTCGTTGGGGCGACTGAGGTGACGCAGGGCCAGTATGAGACGGTGATGGGGACAAATCCGAGTCACGCCAAGACAGCAGGCAAGGATGCGCCGGTGGAGCAGGTTTCTTGGGATGACGCCATGGCGTTCTGCCAGAAGCTGACCATGCAGGAGAGGGCCGCCGGACGCCTGCCTGAGGGATTCGCTTTCACACTGCCGACGGAGGCGCAGTGGGAGTATGCATGCCGCGCCGGGACGACCGGGCCGTACGCGGGCAACCTCGATGCGATGGCGTGGTATGAGAATAACAGCGGCGACAAGACCCATCCGGTGGGCATGAGGCAGCCCAATGCCTGGGGCCTTTACGATATGCACGGCAACGCCTTGGAATGGTGCCTCAATTGCTGGTCTGATCACCACCCTGGCGGGGCGGTGACAGATCCAACGGGTCCTGCCTCGGGCACCGACCATGTTCTTCGCGGCGGCAGTTGTGTTGTCCCCGCCGACACTTGTAGATCGGCGATGCGGGTCTCGTTTCCTCATGACTATAAAGACGAGAACTTCGGTTTCCGCCTCGCCCTCATTGCCCAACCCCTCGCGTCGCCCGCTCCGAAACCTGGCGCTGCGCCAGTTGCCAACCGTCAACCCATCGCTGATCCGCAGACCGATTTGATTAACCCCTCTCCAATCCCAAACCACCCCGAAAAAGCAATTTCCTACCAGTTATGAAGCCATTGCATAATCTATCCGGCGGCGTGCTTGCGGCCATTAAAGTGGCTTCGGTCGCTTTTGCAGCGGCGGTTGTTCCGCCGCCGCCTGCAACGACGACCCTCGATGTTATTCGAGCAAAAGCCGAATCGGGCAATATCGCTGCGCAGGTTACCATTGGCGGAATGTATGAGAAAGGCAATGGAGTTCCGAAAGATTTCGCGGAAGCCGCGAAGTGGTTTCGCAAGGCTGCTGACCAAGGGTCCGCCGATGCCCAGGTTCAGCTCGGCGAAATGTATGCCCTCGGCGTGGGCGTGCCCAAGGATGTTGCCGAGGCGATGAAATGGTATCGCAAGGCCGCTGATCAAGGAAATGCGAATGCGACGGCATTAGTGGCGCAGGCGACTACTTTATATCGAAAGGCTGCGGATCAAGGTGATGCCAATGCTCAGGCACTGCTCGTCATATTGACGCAGCCGAAAGCCGTAGCAGTACCGCCAGCCGGTTCCGCACCCTCGCTGGCCCCTTCACCGCTAGTTGGGACTGCGAAACAGGCCGCGGCGAGCAATCCGCAGACAGATTTGAAAACGACCATTCAGGACATCGCACGATTGACCAAGAGCGGCGATCTCGCGCTGCTCGCCAAGACATACATGCCTCCGGACCAGTATGCGCAATCGTCGGCGCAATATGCCTCGACGCCAAACTTTGCCGAAATGGCAAAGAACCCGCAAATTCAACCAATATTGCCGCAGTTACAACAGGCCTCAGAAGCACAAGGCAAAGCGTTCGAAGCACTTAAAGATCAGACCCCGACCTATAACACGGCTGGCGACGAGGCTACCTACATGATGTCGCCGCCACCCGGGGAAGGCGACGGGACGCCACAACCCATTACCTTGGTTAAAATCGGTGGGCTTTGGTATCTAAAAACCTGGCATCCTCCGGCGAAACGTTAAACCAGCAAAAACTCTTCGATGATAAAAGCGAACGCCCGAGCCTGCCGGTATGCGGCATTAATCGCCTTGGTGTTGGCGATCACGGGTTACCTCTATTTCCGACTCAAGGGCATTTACTTTTCGTCTGCGGGAAGTAATGGGATTTTAGTTTTCGGCATTATACTTTTACCCCGACTGGTTCTTTTGCTGGGGTTCGCCTTCAGCATCGGCGGAATTTTTCTGGCCCTAAAGCGCAGCAAATACCGCCGCATTTTTCTCTCCTTTTACACTGCGCTTCTGGTTTTGTTCCTCGCCGATGCGGTATTCGATGGGCGAAGCATTCCCGGGCACCTCCGGCGCTGGGTCAATGGCGAGCCGGGGATAATCCAAAGCGCCCATGACTACTTCGAGGACACCAGGAAAACGGTTGATCCGCAGGAACTCCAGCGCTGGGCGGTGGCCATGCTTCAACCGCGGGCACAAACCAATTCCGCGGTCGCGATTCCGCCGGACAAAGTGCCGGCCTATATTCTAAACCCCAAGGGTTTTTATTTGAAGGAACCGCGGGTTCGCGATGGAGCCGTTTACCTTGAGTGGGGTGGGGGATTAGGGCATTTTGGCATCTGTGTTGGCCCACCGACATTCAAAGTTGTCCCCCCGTCAGCTGACGACAATGACCGCACTTCCTATGTCGAATGGAAACCGGGTATTTATTTTTGGATTGAGTGAGCATAAAACTGCCTGTCATGACCGCGAAACCAATTATCCGCATTACCCTCCACGCGCTCGTGGTGTTGGCGCTGACGGCTTGCAGCCGCACTTCAGTCATGCCCGGGGCAATGCAGCATCCCCGCGAAGGCCACGCTGCGTTGCTGCTGCAAAACGGGAAGATCATTTTGCTGGGCGGCGATGATTCACACACCGCTGAAATCTTCGATCCTGACTCTCGTAAATGGCATCTTACCCAATCACCGATAGATTTCGGCTCCTGTCCCAGTGCCTTTGAACTCGCCAACGGGTCCGTGCTGGTGGTGGCTCGTGGCGGCTATGGCACACCGCCCTCCCCATTGACCGGGGCAGAACTTTACGACCCCGCTACTGATCAATGGACCGTTACCGATTCCCTTTCCGTTCCAAGATCCGGCCATGCTGCGGCGCACCTTTCTAATGGGACCGTTTTAGTATGCGGCGGGTTTGACCCAAATTCCAACAGCCGATTGACCAGCGCCGAAATCTATAATCCCTCAACGGGAAAGTGGACGGCCACCGGCGCGATGAATGTCGCCCGCGACAATTGTTTTTCTGCCGTTTTGCTGACGAACAAAAAAGTGCTCGTGGTCGGCGGCGAGAAAACCGGCACCTGCGAGTTGTTTGACCCGGCCACGGGCCAGTGGACGCTCACCGGCTCGTTGTCCAACTCAAATACCGGAACTGTGACCTTGTTACGAGATCACCGAGTCCTGTCCATCGGCTATCAGGGATTGCGTGCTGAATCACCCACCGCCGAATTGTATAATCCCGCCACCGGTATATGGGCCAATGAGGGGCCGGTTCCATCTGGGATGGTCGCAGCGCGACGGAATTGGTCTGCCACCTTGCTTGCCAACGGCAAAGTGCTGGTGGCTGGCGGGGAAAACGGCGGCGGATTTGGCGGTTACCCGATAGCAAAAATGGCCCTGTTCGACCCCGCCACTGGCAAATGGGCCAGCGCAGGGTCTTTGCATATCGCCCGTTCGGACCATTCGGCCACACTCCTCGCCAACGGCAAAGTTTTAATCACAGGTGGCGACTCAGACCCTGAATTTCAGGACAAACCCCTTGCCAGCGTCGAACTTTTTTCTCCTTGAGCATGAAGGCATGCCGCCGACACCATTATAATAGGCGCGCATTTGTCATGGAAAGCAACTGAGCAATGCCGCCATCAAGGGCGGGGGGGTAAAAACGAGTACAGCGAGCGAGGTAATTTGAGTTGCGGAGGGCCCTAGCTCCGCCCACCCGCTAACCAGCTTCACTTAAACGCAAACAACTTGATTTCCTGTGGCGTAAGCCTTTGCTCTTTCGACCAAGAGGTCGAGCAGAGAATTTGCTTTTGCATCTTCAGCCAGTGCGGCAGGGAGACGACGTAAATAGCTATTAAAATGGCCGAAATCGACGCGACGAGGGGGTTGCTGTGGTACTCGATAATAGTCATCCCTGGCAGGGCGAACGTGCCGCCGACCCATAGACCGTAGCGAACCGCCCACCATTCCACTTTGCTTCTCTCGGGATTCGTCATGTGCGCATTAATCTCGCGCACGATGGGCGATACAAAGGGCATCCAGCGGGAAGTGGGCTTGCCCTGTGCCCGCTTGAGCAAACGCCCAGCGATGCGCCAGAGAAAAAGATATTCAACGGCGATGAAAAATAATAGGAGCAGGACTGCCCCGGCCGCTACGGTGTTCATCCATGCGTAGGGATAAAGCTTGAGCTTTGAACCATACACCAAGGGAAGAAACAAGATTTCGTAAAGAAATGAAATTGCCAAAAATGCGCTAAAGAAACTCCAACACGCCGATAAATGTGCCGCCCAAAGCGCCCTGCGCCCGACCGTCTTCTTCCAGACCATGACATTGAGGAAAATTAGAAATAATCCATTGAGTATTAGGGTTGCAAACCAGATGGGAGATTCGACACTCATAACTTGCAAAATAGGCCAGAATAGCCCTGAAAGCAAGGGCTGAACCCCTAATGATATGAAGCCATTGCTAAATCTAACCGGCAGCGTCATTGCGGCCATGTTAATCCCGTCGTTTGCTTTTGCAGCGGCGGTTGTTCCGCCGCCGCCTGCAACGACGACTCTCGATGATATTCGAGCAAAAGCCGAATCGGGCAATATCGCCGCGCAGGTCGCCATTGGCGGAATGTATGAGAAAGGCGATGGATTTCCAAAGGATTTCGCGGAAGCCGCGAAGTGGTTTCGCAAGGCTGCTGACCAAGGGTCCGCCGATGCCTAGATTCAGCTTGGACAGATGTATGCCCTTGGCGTCGGTGTGCCCAAGGACGTTGCCGTGGCCATGAAATGGTATCGCAAGGCCGCTGATCAGGGTAATGCCAATGCGGCGACTTTGGTGGCGCAGGCGATCACGCTGTATCGAAAGGCTGCGGATCAAGGTGATGCCAATGCTCAGGCACTGCTCCTCATATTAACGCAACCGAAAGCCGTGGCAACACCTCCAGCCGGTTCTACACTCTCGCCGGCTCCTTCGCCAGCGCTTGGGACTGCGAAACAATCTACTGCGAGCAATCCGCAGACAGATTTGAAAACGACCATTCAGGACATCGCACGATTGACCAGGAGCGGCGATCTCGCGCTGCTCGCCAAAACGTACATGCCTCCGGACCAGTATGCGCAACCCCAATCTCGCTTAATTCCTTGGCGTGCTTCTCCATCGTCGCCCGCAAGCTTTTGTGCTCTATTTCGAATATCCGGTCACTTGTTCCGCCGTTGCTTTTTTTGGTAAAAAGGACGTAAATAGGCCAACATGCAGCGTAAAACACTTTTTTTGGCTGTTTTTTTGCTAGTCATCGTGAGCCTTTCCCTGTGGTGGTTCATGCAGCCGATAGCAGTTACCCCGAGTCTGGCCAAAAGCGACGCCCCCAATTCCGGTGAGCTTTCCGATTTTGGAGCATTGTTCTTAGCGGCTCTCCTCGTATTCAGTGGCGGCATGGCAATCAAGGGCCGTAAACTTGCCCTCCGGATTTTTGGAACCGGTTTGGCAGTGCTCATTATCGAAGGGTTCGCACTATTGCTTGGCGGACTTAACGAAAAATATTTCCACATCCATTTTCTCGAGCAATGCGTTAACACCTATTTTGCCTGGACGAAAGGTTATGTTGGATTAATGGCTGGGATTCTCCTCATCTTCACTGGGCTGGCAATTGGCTTGTTTGGCACAAGGGTCAGCGAACTCGGCAAGTCCTGATTTTCCTAACTTTGGTCAAGAATGTAACCGTTGGCGTTGCCTGAGCATTTGGTGTGGTATCAGCCTCCGTGAGATGAAAATCTGGGTGCCGCTCCACGTTCAACGAGGGTTATACCCCATAGCACGCTCAGGTTATTAAGCGCATCCTGAGTTGCTACAATCGGACGCCCACCATCGGTTGCGAGCTGCGCCTCGGTTCGCCGATGCAACCCCCACCTCCAATTCCCACAACCCTATAATCTATGTACAAGGAAAAAATTCATTTCGAGATAGAGATAAATGCTGCTCCTGAAAAAGTTTTTGATTTTCTCACGGATCCGCATAATATTCCTCTCGTGCTGCCCGGACTTATTGAGAATAGCAACATACCACCACTACCGGTTAAGGTAGGGACGAAGTTTAACTTCAAATATCAAATGTTCGGAGTCGTGATAAATGGAGAAACGGTTATTGATAAAGTAGAACGGCCGTCCGCCTATGATTTTACCATTAGTGGTGGCGTAGATAGCAAGTGGGTGGAACGCATGACAGGAAAAAACGGCGGAACTCATTTTACTTTGGATGTTGGGTATAACTCCCCACAGTCATGGATTGACAAGATCAAATTAGACGTTGTCCAAAAGATGAATCAAGGCAATGTGGAACACTACTTACGGAATATCAAAACATTGCTAGAAATGCAGTCATAATCCGAATGCGGAACTTAACCCGTACCTCCAAACCCCGGCAGGCCGTGATAACGTAATGTATATCATGAAGTAACATAGGAAATGTTGCGTGGGCGCTAGTCCAACATGGGGTTCGAATCCCTATCCGCCAGGTTTCTCCGCTGAAGAGAAAATTCTAGGAGCTAAGCATAATGCATAACCACCGATCGAGTTCCACCGCTCGGTTAATCGCCCGCAGCACACTGCTCGCTGGCCGTGACCCCTCCCTCCAGGCGCTTGTGCCGGTCGATGTGGAAGAGGCGCTTGTCACGATGCTTGAGGCGGACGGAGGCAACGCGTGGTTTCGATTTGCGTTGCGCCATGCATGGACACGTGCGTCGCTCCTTATCCTGGAGCGGACAATTCTGCCCGGAATTATTGTTCATTACCTTGTCCGGAAACGTTGGATTGAGCGTGTTGTAACGGACACATTGGCCAATGGTTGCGATCAACTCGTAGTTATGGGAGCCGGCCTCGATACGCTGGCATTACGACTGCATCGCGCATGGCCCAACGTGTTGTTTTGGGAACTGGACCAACCCGCCAGCCAGCAACCCAAGTCGGTCGCTTTCAATAAACTCGCGCCTGCCGGAAATCTGCTCCTGGTTCCCCTCGATCTGCGAAGCGAACTACCATTCGATGCGCTGGCTCGACATCCACAGTTCAACCGGCACCGTCGCACTTGCTTTATTGCCGAGGGTTTGCTCATGTATCTTACTGAAAACCGCGTCATTCAGGTGCTGCGAAATATGGCGCAGTACCAAACATCGGAGATTGTTTGCACATTCATGGAGCCAAATTCCGACGGTCACGCAGCTTTTCGAGGAGGCAGCCCGGCAATAGATAAGTGGTTACGGTGGCGAAGAGAACCGTTTGCGTGGGCGATTCAACGGGAACGGCTCGCTGATTTTGTGGCGCCGCTGGGGCTCCAGGTTCGCACCATTGTCGGGGCGGATGAATTGCGCGCCGAATTTCTTGTGCCCGCCGGCCTGGCCTCAACTACGCTTGCTGAGGGCGAATGCCTCTGCATTCTCTCATCCACGACATGAACGAGTCCCTCTTAGTCAACGATATTCACTCCCGCCTCAACTCTACGCGAGTGATGCGCGTGCTCGCACCCTCCGGTTTGGACGAAATTGTCGGCCTCGTGCGCGCGGCAACCACCGCGAACGCCCAGATTTCCATTTGCGGTGGCAGGCATGCGATGGGCGGCCAACAATTTGGTGCCGACACTTGGCTGGTAGATATGCATCGGTACGCCGCGTTTCAGCATTTTGATTCAAAACGCGGACTCGTCACAGTCGGTGCCGGTATCCAATGGCCGGAGTTGATAGCCGGCTGTCTGGCCCAACAAAGCGCCGGTGGCCCTGCCTGGAGCATCCGCCAGAAACAGACTGGTGCTGATCGGCTCTCTCTTGGCGGTGCGCTCTCCGCCAACGTCCACGGTCGCGGCCTGCGGCTCCCGCCGATCGTCGGAGATATTGAGGCATTCACGCTAGTTGATGCGAGTGGCGACGCCCGCCGCTGTACCCGTACTGAGAATAGCGATCTCTTTCGCCTCGCCATAGGAGGTTATGGTCTTTTTGGAATTATTGCCGACGTAACGCTGCGGCTGATGCCACGAGCAAAGATTGAGCGAAGGGTCGAGGTGTTGACCCTTGATCAACTTATCCGCGTGCCCGAGGAGCGCGATACGAACAACTGGTTATTTGGCGACTTCCAATATTCCATCGATGAGCGATCGCCGGACTTTTTACACCGCGGTGTTTTTTCCGCCTATCACCGAATCGCTGATGATGCATCGATGCCGATAGAGCACAAGCAGTTGCGTGATGAGGATTGGGAGCGCCTGATGTTTCTGGCCCATACCGATCGCGCGCGTGCTTTTCAAGAATACGCCGATTACTATCTCTCCACTGACGGCCAGCGCTACTGGAGCGACACCCACCAGCTCAGTGCCTACCTCGATAACTACCATGTGGCGCTTGATCGCCGACTTGGAGCCTCGTGCCAAGGCAGCGAGATGATTACGGAAATTTACGTGCCCCGTGTGGCAATCGCGGCCTTTATGGACAAAGCAGCCGAACAGCTCCGCGATGGCCGTAATCTAGTGATATATGGAACAATCCGGTTGGTTGAGCGAGATGTCGAAAGCTTCCTCGCGTGGGCGCGTGAACCATGGGCTTGCATAATCTTTAACCTGCATGTCGAGCACACCCCAGCGGGCCTAGCCAAGGCCCAGGCGGCATTTCGGGGCTTGATCGACTTGGCGATCGTTTTCGGTGGAAGTTACTATCTCACCTATCATCGCTGGGCGACGCGTGCACAGGTTGAAGCCTGCCACCCGCGTTTCCGTGAATTTCTTCAGTTGAAGCAAGCGCACGATCCGACGGAGCGCTTTACGAGTGATTGGTATCGTCACCATAGCGTTCTCTTTGCTGGCGCATGACGGTGTTTAACCCCCACACGCCGACCCCAGCAACCCGAAAAAACGATTTCCTGCTTTCAGTTTAATAAAACAACGCTCGGTCCAAACTGCGATATTGAATCGCTTCGAGCAGATGAGGCGCTTCGATATTTTCAGTTCCCGCCAGATCGGCAATGGTGCGTGCGACTTTTAAAATCCGGTCATACGCCCGGGCGGAGAGCGAAAGCTGCTCCATCGCTTGCGCGAGCATTTCGGTTTGACCCTTGTCGATCGCGCAATGTTTGCGGATTTCGTTATGAGTCATTCGCGCATTGCAGGAAGTGAGGCGCATTTGGGTGTCCGCAAATCTCTTGCCCTGCCGCACCCGCGCCGCGAGGATGCGCTCGCGAATGACGGCCGACGTTTCTCCGGGAGTCGAATTTTGCATTTCCGTCAATGGCAGCGATGGCGCTTCAACGTGCAAATCTATTCTATCGAGTAAAGGGCCGGATATGCGCGAACGATATTTTTGGATATTGGGTACTGTGCAACGACATTCTCTCTTACCGTCTCCAAGATAACCGCACGGGCATGGGTGCGTTGCCCTTTATACATTTTTCACTAACAGGCTCAAAGCCAAAGAGTTCTGATTATCCCAAGGAGCTAAAGACGCTAGGTGACCATCTCCGCAAGCGTCGCCTCGACCTAAAGCTCCTGCAAAAGGACGTGGGGCAACGAATCGGGGGTTCAGTTTCAGACGTGTGGAATTGGGAGAATAATC
>CAZLPS010000114.1:0-12582 GCA_964561455.1 uncultured Opitutales bacterium | reverse complement strand
GCGGAAAGGGCAACCCTCATTACGACTTGCGCGACGAAATGAAGCGCAAGCGCGATGAACGGATGGCCTTGCGGTCGCCTTTGGCGCGCGCAATAGACCACTTGGCGGCGCGCGTAACGGAATCAATCCTGCGTTGCGCTAGTGGGGGAAGGGAACGCAAGGCGACGGTTTCGCGCGTGGTTTCCACTTGGAAGGATAGCAAGGGCAAGGCGCAAAGGGTTTGCTTTGCTAGGCCGGATGCTCGCCCTGGCAAAACATGGGACCACGCGCGGGCGGAGTTGCAAATCGAAGCGCGCAGCGCAATAGGCGCGCGCATCGCTGCGAAACCCTGTCTAGCTTGCGCGCTTGTCCTCCGCCAAGCCCTGCCAAAGGATGAAATCCGCGCGGTCTTTGCGGACACCCAAAAAATCCTCCGCCGGATGGCACGCAGCAAAGGCAACGTGGTATTAGATACTATCACACTAACGCCTAAAGAGTTGCAAGTAAATCAGGCCATGGCGGGGGAAGTGGAAGCGCGCGCGGAAAAGGAAACGCGCGCGCGGTTTGCGCGCCTTATGATGGTCTTGCGCGCTTTGCACGCTTGGCGCAAATCCGCCGGGAAGAATGCGAGCAAGGGTTATGACCACGCGCGCGGGCTTGTGCGAGCGGTCTTGAACGGCGAAAAGGTGGGCAACGGTTACGCAGACAGTTACGAGTCAATGCGCGCCAAAGTGGAAACGGGATTAACCCTGTTAGGGTGGGAAGCTGAAAGCGCCGCGCGTTTCATGCCTGCCAGCTTGCCCAAAACTGGGGGAAGGCTTGCGGTGGCAACGGTCTAAGGTGGGGTTAAAACGAGGGAAGGCCTTGCGGCCTTCTCTTTTTGGAGAGATTCAAAAAATACGACCGTGGTTGTTTTTGGGGCCAGACCAGGCCGCTGCTACTTTTTCAGCTTTTTGATTTTGGGCTTCGACTCCTCGACCATCTCGGCGTGCAGTTCGTCGGCGGCGCGGTCCAGTTGCTCGGGGGTGATGGCTAGGATGGCACGGCGGGCCCGGCGCTTATCAGCTGGTGTTACTCGCTCGGGGCGGGGCCGGGAGGGCCTTTTGCGGATGGGGGCTACCATGCTGCCACGATGATGGTGCCGCGGTGAAAGTCAACGCCGCCGGGTTTTGGGAGTATGGCCTCGTAAGTGGTCTGTAACAGGGGCTTCCTTCCGGCCTTTCGCCTTTGCCGCTCTCGGGGCGCGGGCTTACACTGGTGTGCACTCGCCGTCGCCTACCAGTAGGGCCATCCACCGAGCAGGGTGTGGTCGGCACCTGCACACCGACTGGCAATGGCAAATTGCTTCGAAAATCTTTGAATTCTCTTTGACATGCGCACGAGACGCGGCTTCATGGTCACTACCCCACCCCTGCCAGACCCTCATGCCCAAAAAGACTCCATCAAAGACCCCAAATTGGGCTAATCTGCGTCTGATCCTTTGCGACCTACCCCCAGACGGCAAAGATGGGTTCGAGGGCTTGGTGGCGCACTTATTTGAAGCGGAGACCGGAAGCAGCTTTTACCTGGCCAGAAAGGGCGACCAACCCGTTGGGGACGCTTACAGTCCGAACGCCGCGATCATTTTACAGGCTAAGCGATATAAAAGCTCAAAAGTCTCGGAACGAGAAATTGAGGGCGAAATTGATGACGTTTTGCGACCCGCTTCGGGGCTCGATGTTTATGTTGTGGCCGTGACCAAGTCGATCGCTCAACTGGCCGTGAAACTCGAACGAAAGACGAAGGAGACCGGTCTCGATATTTTGCCTTTAGATCTCGGAGACGAATTGACTGAATTTGGCGCACTTTGCGTTACTCATTGGGGAACGGTCGCAAAATTTTCCCCCAAGCTCGGGGCGGCGTGGCAAAATTGGGCTACCAAAGAATGCGGTAAAGCAGAAACCAAGGCTGCCTTACTTCGGCTAAGGCAGGCTATTGATGGCCTGGCGACACGAAAATTTGTATCCGAAAAGGCATTTGAGCAACTTGGTCAGCGATTTCATAGCACTAATCCGGCTGGCTACGCCTATAACAACGTGCAGATCGACCAAGCTACAACCCGAGAGGGCCTTCTGGCAGAACTGCGCAAATGGTGGCAGGATAAATCGCAGCCCGTCTGCGTTCTTCGCGGAGAGGAGGGAATGGGGAAGACATGGGTGGCCGCCGAATTTGTAGATGGGATGCCAAAATCAGAAGCGCCGGTGGTATTCTGGCTGGACAGCCTGTCATGGGTTGAGGCCAAGGACGTTGAGTGCGTGGTGGAAATTGCCCTAAGAGACACCTTTGTCGGAATCCCAGATTTGCGGACACGGATTGCCCGGAAGATATTTAAACGGTGGTCGCGGCCAATACTATTGATTTTAGATGGGGTTAATGAACGGGGAGCAAAACTGGCTGCTGAACGAATTTTAGCGCATTACAACAAGAACGCCAGCGCCCTCCTTGGCCACTTGCGCATTTTATTCACGACTCGACCGCTAGACCAAGGTGATGAGCGAGACCACGGCTTTTGGCATGGAGGAGTGGTCATTCCCGTTGGCCCGTTTATGGAGGCGGAATTTCAGCGAGCACTGGCCAAAATCACACCAGAGATTCCATTGACCTCGGTTTCTCCATCTCTCCGTACATTCGCAAGAATCCCCCGCTACTTTCGCCTTTGCATAAAGCTGAGAGACCGCCTGAACTCCATTGGCTTGGTTACAAAGGAAATCGTGTTATGGGAAGACCTGCGAGAAAAGCTTTCATCACGTGACCCGCAAATCGAGAAACTGAGATTGGCGCTGGGTGGCACGCCAGAAGAAATTCTGGCCCACTTGGCGAAGAATGTTACTTGGCCTACCCAGGGTGAATCCACAATCGCCACGGCCGAGATTTTGCAACACCTCCCTAATTTCCAGAGTGCCCAAGCTGACCTTCAAGAACAACGCATCGTGGTGGGGAGCAATCCCGGAGTAACAACCCTCAGCGCGGACCATCTAGTCCTGGGCCTGGCATTGGTGCTGAGGCGGCTGGCGTTGACACCGGCGGATACATCAATTGAGCAACTTAGGGATAGCCTGTTAAAAGAGCTTGAGCCGGCGTCATCCAATGACGAAAAAATGCGGGCGGTGCATTTGGCGGCGCTCCTAACGTTTCTCGAAGATAAAGAGGCTCCTGTCGAAAATTCCTGCGGGCGGGCTACTCTATTCAGCATCTGGGTCGCTAACCGTAATGCGAGAGCAACGGTGGAAGAATTACAGTTCTTTGCGAAAAACGACCTCGCCGCGTATATTGGCGCCGTTGAGCATCTGTTTTCGCATTATCTGGAGGGTGGACTTGAGACTGCCTTAATTGCGCCATTGGCCTTACAGTGGAAAGATCAGACAGGCGATTTGCAGCTTCTTCGAGACACATTGCAACGATGGCTCAGGCTAATATTCCCCGGTGACGCCAGCGGTAGTAAGGAGGGAGATGAAACACCGCCAAACACCTTGACCAAGGCTGCGTCGCGGGAGCAAGTTCGACTTTCGTATTCGGCCATCAGCATCATTTCCTTCCGGCCTGACATCAGTCTGCTCCCCGATTTACTCGTGTGTTTTTCATCGTGTGATTTTTGCTATATGGACCATGGGTCTGGGGGGAAGCCATTTCGTCTGCCGGTCAAAAGTGCCCATCATCCCATTGGAACTCTGTTGCGTTGGGGGTACACCGAATCCGTATTTATTCAACTCACGAAGATCCTGAATTCAGGGCTGCCGGCACCGTGCACCTCGGACGATTTACTTTGGTTTTCCCGCCATCTGAGGATAGCTGAACTGCCGATTGAAATTGGCCCAGGCAAAGACATTTGGAGCAAGGATAAGACAACCACAATGGAGCTCTTTTTGAGTTTTCAAAAATTTCTAAAGAAGGACCCAACTGTAAATAAACTGATTCTTCGGTATAGCAATTTGGGGCACCTTGCGATTCGGCGAGAATTGCCGACGTTAGATGGCGCTGAGATTGATGGCCTAATTGAGCACGTGTCTGCATTGGCGGTGAGGGCCCCTTTTGATGCTATTTTTCCCGGTTCTCAAGACTACAAGGAGCTTGAAATGATCATCCCGTGGCTGGCTCGGTATGCCCCAGCAAAGCACCAGGAAATCTATGCAAATTACTTTAATAGGATTCTGTCAGTGGGAAGAAATCTGGGATGCCTTATTTATTTGAGCGGACTCGCTCCGCTGGACACCGCAGCCAGGCAACTCGTCAATGCTATTCTCAATTTAGAGCCGGGATCGCTAGATGAGAAAACATTTATCACCGCCGCAGTCTCATTAACTGAAGCAATGCTTTTGAATGGCGACCCGGGAGAAGTTTTTCAATGGCTCAAGAAACTTGAAAGCAAAGTGTGCAATCCGGGGAGTTACCCGATCATTAGCTTTCTGCCGATTCCAGATATGCTCGAATTGCTCGCTCCCGGTGGGCTCGCAGAGAGCGCTTTACGGGAGTTTGAAAATTCTCTCACCGGCTGGAAATCCAACCCTCATGACGAGATGAGCAAGCGGGCTTGCTGTCATTGGCTGCAAATCTATGCGTACGTTTCAAAGCCTGATACGGAAATCCGCAAATGGGCACTGCAACTGGCGGACACTGCGATAGACAAAGAGGAATTTGTGTTTCCCCTGCTCCTTTTGGTCGCCGACGGTACTGACGACGTTTTTTTGTTAAAGGCCCTTCGGCACCCTGCTTTCAAGCGTTTTCATACAGGATTCAATGCGTGGCGGTGGGGCGAAGGCCTTTCGGATTCGACGAATCCCCGATTTACATTTAGCCAGCTGAGCTCCCATACTAGTCTTACTGTTTCGGGTTGGCTTTTATATAAAACGAAGAACGACGAGGAACTCAAACTTTGGGGCCGCGCATTGACCGCCCATGCACTTCGATTGCTTGAAAATGACGCCGTTCCTCCTGAGGTGGGTACTGCATTTGAGGTGGGGATTGGGAGCGACTTACTTTCTGACGGGGTCAGCTTTAAGCACGCTGATACCAGGGGTACTTCATCGTATGGGCCTACAAGTCCGACGTGGGGGGTGGACCGCCACCATGAAGGAAAAGGTTACGGACACGCGGAATACGAAAAGGACCAAGAGCAATACTTGAGGGACCTTGAAGCCATGAGAAAATCGACTTGGAACGACTTATTTGAATTCAATGTCATAACGCCCTTTCATCATTGGGCTCACCTTGAGCCCGGAGAATTTCTGAGTTTTGCTGAGGTATTCTTTGGAAAACTGAAGATGGAAGGACTCAACAAGCATTATGAGATGGCTGGGTTTATTTCTACTGTTGCCAATGCCCTGCTTAGAATCAACCCCACCCGAGCCCTTAGCCTCCAAGAATGGCCCGTTTCGGGCTCTCGGTCACGGGTAACTATGCTTGGTGGCAGTATCGACGTGAATGAGCATGAAATATGGTCGTCACGATTCAATGCCAATTGCGAAATTCTTGCCCTGCGCCGACAATTGTTGTTTGGCGCAGTCGACGATGAATCTTTGTTGTGGTATTCCGTTGCCGCGCACCATAACGAAAACATAGCTGGGATCCGGGGCATTGCCGACGAGTGCGTAGCTGCCTCATCGGCAAAAGACCGCGCACTTGGGGTCACTCTGTTGGCTTTTGAAGGAGACGAGGCGGCATTCGATTGTCTAATCAAAATGAAAGATGCCGACCCTAGTTATTGGGTTCGTGAGCATGCCACTTGGGCGATGGAGGTGTGCGCCAACGAACAGGCGTGCAAACAAGTATATCGGGAGATTTTGGCGTCGAACAGGGTCGAGGAATTGGCAGCCGGCCTTGCTGAGTTGCGGCTTGCCATAACCCCAATTGCCAAGGGCTGGAACCGAACTATTGAGAGAGCGGCGGGATGGCCTCGTCAAAATCAACGCGTAAACGCCTATCTAACGGTTTTTTGGTACCACTGGGATAATACCTCCTCCCATAAGGAGAATATTGAGATTCAAGGTCGGCGGGTAAAAGAGCGCTGTCGTGGCGAGAGGCTGGAACAAGGCGTCACCGACAAGCAACACCCGTGGTGGAAGCCGTAAGTGTCACGGCATTTTTAGGCAGTCCAGCGGCGACGTCAGTTGTTTCGATTCCACCCCGTCTGTACAGGATGCATCCTCGAATTCGGCAATAGAGATAAAATCCCATGGGTCAACGCCAACCCAGTGGCACACCTCGAAGTGCGTATTCCTCCCGTAGAGGTGCGGGCGAATGCGCGGATACAATCTTCCGCTATTCAACGCACGTATGATGGCATCTTTCTCCAACGGAATTCCTGCGCTTCTCAGACAGTTGGCGGTCTTTTGAGAAAATTTGAGACCAATGCCTGCCCATTTGCATACTTCCTTGTGGGTGATTCGCCCGTAATTGCGGGGCCTCCATGCCGGGTGCAGCGATCCATTTTCGAGCGCGGCAATGATAGCCGCCCTCTCAATCGGGATTCCTGCCTTCGTCAGGCAATTGACGGTACGCCGCGTTAAACCGCTCGCTAAAAGAGTGGATTTCATTTTAGTCGGCAGAATTTGTTCAAAGTCGTTTCGTCTGTCAAAGGGAAAACCATATAACAAACCTTCGAGCCTCAGCCACTTTCCAAATAGACAAATTCGAAAGTCAATTGCGCCCACGCGTCTGTCGAATGTGTCACTAAGCTCACGAGAGCGACAGCACCCGGTATTCAATTGGTAGCCTAAAATCTGCCTTCAGCCGGTTCAGATAAGCCTGGTCTGTTGCGAGCGGTTTTCCCCTGCCAACGATAACCAGTCTCACGGGCAGTGAGTGTTCCCGCCTGGGGTGGTAGGCGTATTCCAGAATCTGCCCCAGTGCCTGCCGGATGACACTCCTTGGCTCAAGGTCGGATTTGATCTCGAAAAGGATTAGCTCGTGCGGCGTCCGCACCGAAACATCGATAAAATTCTCCTCGCGCTGGACGGCCTCCTCCGGGTACACCGCCCGCAACTCTGACATCAACTTCGCCTGCATGCGGGCGTGTTCCGGGCTGCATTCGACCGGCGGCGACCCACCCCGCCGGTATGACTGGGCCCTTGGCGGCGTCGTTGACCCCAGTCGACCGCCCACTGCCGCCCTGCCAGTTGCCGGTGCATTGCGCTCAAAATCGTAGAGCATGTAGCGGTTTAGCTGAAAAATCCGATTTCCGGCGGGAATATATTGGCTGCGGGGGTAGAGTATGACGTTTTCCAGCCGAAATCGAACATTGAGGACATGGCTGGCCCAGCGCGCCGCGCCCAGAGCCGTGGCGTCTCCGCCGACGGCTTGGACTTCTTGCAGCATGGTGTCGTACCAGCCCCGCCGCCGGAATTCCTCAAGAGCATCCTCTGCCTGCCGGTCATCCAGGCACTCCATGCCGCAGATTTTCGCGACCAGCCGCCGCCTCTTATCTCGTTGGATGGTAAAAAGCGTAAGGTCAATAACGTGGCCCGCTTTGACCAGCTTCTTCCGGCTCTTGTTCACTCCTTGGATGAAGGCATAGCGCCACCCGGCAATCTGCCATTCATTGCGAAAAAGCCAGTCCTCATGGCCGAAGCCAAATTTCCGATTGTAGGTGCCGACCGCTTCAGATCTACTGGCATCCCCGGTTGGCCTCTGCCAGCCACCCGAGTTAAAAGAAAGGCGTGAAATTTTTGCCATAAATTTATTGCTTCTTAATTCGACGAATGCGAGAGCCGTCCGATTCTATTCGGCCTTCGCGAAGCAGGCCAGTTATCATTGAGCGGGTGGTCGAGTCTATGTTTAATCCCGTGCGCGCGTAACCCAAATAGCGCGCAAACGCCCGAATGGCTGCCCCCCGATCCGTCCAACTGTATCCAAGCGTGGAGCAGAAGACCTCTTTCATCGAAACCCGTGTGAATCCATGAATATGGTCGCTCGAAAGGCGTAATTGACCGACTTGACGGTCAATTATCCCGCGGCGCAAAGCGGTACTCACGTCCCCCTTGATCATCGCCCGAACTGTCGCCCCAGGCCGACTGTATCCCAACAATTGGCAAACTCTTTTGACGGCGGTATCCCGATCAAGCACCGCGCCATTTTTGAACACATGGCGCACCAGACACATGACTTCGTCTCGCTCAATTCCATGGATACGAATCGTGTGTCCCATTTGAGTCTAATTACTCCCAAAGACGGCAGAATGTCAACTTGCCTTGAATGAGAAGAAAACGTATGGACATTCCCGTACAGCGCTAACCGGTACCGGCAGACTAATTGTCGCTTCCTTCACAATGACCTCGAATCCAGCCAAGACGCTCGAAATTCTCTTCGCGATTTCGCAATCGGCGATAGATCGTGAATTGCGGGACGCGAATGGGCGCCTACTCGAAATTTCGAAAGAGATTGAGTCGTTGAATCAAATGCCGCTGGAACTCCGAACGGACGAGATTGAGGCCAAGATGGCTCACCTGGAGATGATTCGAGCTCATGAATTATGCCGCGATAATTCGTTCTTGCCGGAAATTAAGACGTTTTATGTTGCGAAAGGTGCTGGGTGGATTGCTCAAGATGTCGAATCCGTGGCGTGGAATAAGGATTCCCTCGCGGAATTATCTGCTCAAATGGACGCCATACGCCGTCGTGAGGGATTGTCCGAGGGTCAATATTGGATGCATAAGAACGGTCCGCCCGATTATTTGAAGCTAGACCAAGGGCTTGGAGAGATCCTTGCGAATATATGGGATACGATATTCCCCTACTTACTTCGACGCTATCGACTTGACGACCACGCGAAGCTCTTTGAGTTAGATCGCGCTACCTTTGAAATTGAACGGGAGATCGGAGCGCGGCTCATTTTGCCATCGTACGTACATGACGAACGAAATGCCCTAACCGATACTTATTTTCGCAAAGAATATGGCGAGAATGCCCTAATGCGGCTGAAATCTCGGCTGCGGGAGATTTCCGGACAACGAGAACGGAAGTGATTCGTCTTTGGCTTCGCTGGCGAGGGTGGCAAAAACTCAGGATTGCTGCCGGGGCTTTGCTTCATGTAAGAATAGCCCATGCCCAGCTTGTCGCTGAAATCCTCCCACAAGGCCGTTGCCGTCTATTACGAGAGCCTTGCGGTGTTCGCAAAACTGGGCATCAAACATGAGTCGGCGGTACGGTCGGCCTTTCAAGAGCTTCTGGAGCATTGCGCCCGCCAGTTCGACTGGAAGTTGGTTCCAGAATACCCCATCCGGCGCCGGGGCCAAGCAGACGCCAAGGCCGACGGCGCCCTGCTCGACAATTACGGCCTCAACCATGGTCTCTGGGAGGCCAAGGACTCCGCCGACGACCTTGACAAGGAGATTAAGCACAAGTTCGCCATCGGCTACCCGAAGCAAAATATCATCTTTTGGCAGCCCGACCGTGCCATCCTTTACCAAAACGGCGTTCGATATTTCGTGGCCGACCTATCCACCCCCGAGGCCCTGGTCCAAATCCTCGCCCTTTTCTTTGAATATAAGCCACCGGCCTTTCAGGAATGGGAGCTGGCGGTGGAGGAATTCCGCGAAAAGGTACCCCAGCTCGGCAAAAGCCTCAAACTGCTCATCGAGGAGGAGCGCCAAACCAACCCGAGGTTCGTTGAGGCATTTGGGGAGTTCTGCTCACTGTGCCGGGGTTCCCTCAACCCAAACATCTCGGTGGAGGCGGTGGAGGAAATGATTATCCAGCATATCCTTACCGAGCGCATTTTCCGCAAAATCTTTTCCGCTGGCGACTTCATCCAGCGCAACGTCATCGCCCAGGAGATCGAGAAGGTCGTTGCCGCTCTCAATTCCCGGTCTTTCAGTCGGGACGATTTCAGCAAGCGCTTGGAACACTTTTACGGCGCCATTGAGGTTGCCGCCGCCACTTTTTCCGATTTCTCCCAGAAACAGACGTTCCTCAACACCGTCTACGAGAGGTTTTCCAGGGCTTCTGCGTCAAGGTGGCCGACACGCATGGTATTGTCTATACGCCGCAGCCGTTGGTGGATTTCATGGTCGCCAGCGCCGAGCACTTGCTCAAGGAGAATTTCGGCAAGAGCCTAGCCGACCGCGACGTGCATATTCTCGACCCGTTTACCGGCACGGGCAATTTCATCGTCAACATCATGCGGCAGATTCCGAAGACGGCCCTGCCTCATAAGTTTGCCGAGGAGCTTCATTGCAACGAGATCATGCTGCTGCCGTATTACGTCGCCTCGATGAACATCGAGCACGCCTATTACGAGGCCACGGGCAAATACGCCCCGTTTGAGGGAATCGTCTTGGTGGACACCTTCCGCACGCTCGACCCCCCGCAAACGGAATTCGCATTCCTCAGCGAGAAAAACACCGAGCGGGTGGAGCGGCAGAAGCGCATGCCCATCCGGGTGGTCATTGCCAACCCCCCGTATAACGCCTGGCAGGCGGATGAAAACGATAACAACCGCAACGAAAAATACGTCCGCATTGACGAGCGGGTGAAGGAAACCTACAGCAAAGACTCCCAGGCGCAGAACAAAAATTCCCTTTCCGACCCCTACGTTAAGGCCTTCCGGTATGCGTCGGACAAAATTTCCGACTGCGGGGTCGTAGCTTACGTGACCAATGGCGCCTTTGTGGACAGCATGTCATGCGACGGGATGCGGAAGAACCTCGCCCGCGAGTTCGACGCGATCTACCTCCTCGACCTCGGCGGCAATGTGCGCCGGAATCCCAAGCTGTCGGGCACCACGCACAATGTCTTTGGCATTCAGGTGGGCGTGTGTGTCACGCTGCTGGTCAAACAGCCCGGCAAGTCGAAAGACGCCCCGCGCGCCGCCAAAATCTACCATTACGCGGTGCCGGTGGACTGGCGGCGGGAGCAAAAGTATGAGTTCCTCGAGGCCATGGTCAGCGCGGCCGGCATCAAATGGAAGACCCTCAAGCCCGATAAAAAGGAAAACTGGCTCGACCTCGGCCTGTGTGAGGAGTTCGATGAGTTCCTGCCGATTGGCGGCCGAGATGTGCCAGCAAGTACCTCCTTCCCGCCAATCTTTTTTCACTATTCGCGAGGAATTGCAACTTCCCGGGACGACACGGTCATAAATTTCAGCCAGGAAACGTTGGCCAAAAACACCGGTAAAATGATTTTGGCCTATAATGAGCAGGTAGCGGCCTATCATCGCCTGAAGAAAAAGCCCATCAAGGTCGAAGATTTCATTGATTACGAATCCGGCACTATCGCCTGGAGCCGAGATTTAAAGAATGACTTACTGCGCCATCGGAAAGCAGAATTCAACAATGAGAAAGTCCGGCCCAGCCTCTACCGCCCTTTTACCCGGTCTTGGCTGTTCTTTGACCGGATTATGAACGAGGAAGTCTATGGGTTTCCGGAAATCTTCCCGAAACTAAAGACGGAGAACCGGGCCATTTGCTTGACTGATGCCGGCTCGGAGAAGCCGTTCATGCTTCTCGCCACAGATCGCGTTGCCGACCTTCACCTTGTCGGCGCGGGTGCCAGCACTCAATGCTTCCCTCTTTACACTTATACCGAGGAAGCCGCAGAGCGCCGGAACAACATTACGGATGAGGCCCTGAAACTGTTCGTTATCTTCTACGACACCAAGGAGATCACCCGCGAGGATGTTTTTCATTATGTCTACGCCATCCTGCATCATCCTGCCTACCGCTCGGCATACGCCGAAAACTTGAAGCGCGAACTCCCCCGCATTCCATTCGTAGGCAAGAGCAGCGATTCCGCTCCGGCGGTATTCCACCCCGCGACCACAGTGGCAAATCTCCGCAAGGGAAAGAGGGTGGATTATGACCCAGCCTTTAGTATCGATGTCTTTGAGGCCATGGCTGCCGCCGGCAAAAAGCTCGTCAATTCGCATATCAATTATGAGGCTGCCAAGGAATATAAACTGAAGCGAATCGAGAACAAGGATTTGCCGCTCGACTGGCGTGTGGAAGCCATGAAGCTCTCCAAGGATAAATCCGCCATTGTCTACAACGACTTCCTGACCCTGTCCGGCATTCCGCCCGAGGCGCTCGATTACAAGCTCGGCAACCGCAGCGCGGTGGAGTGGGTCATTGACCAGTATCGCGTCACCCGCGACGAAAAGGGCCAAATCGCCAACGACCCCAACCGCCCCGACGACGAGCAATATATCCTCCGTCTCCTCGGCCAAGTCATCACCGTCAGCCTCGAAACCCAGAAAATCATCAATTCGATGCCCCAACTTAACCAGCGGTAGGCCTGAAAACGATTAGCGCCCGATTCGCCCCCCCCGGAGCCCAGCCATCAGGCAGCCGGCGGCAGGGTAAGGTGCCGGCGCCGCTGCGAGCGCTCCGGGCAATCTGGGTGGGTAGAGCGGACGGTGGCGAGGGGTTAGACGGGGTTCGCGCTAATCAATCGTCCACCCCGGTGGCCCAGCCAACCCCCGACCGGCGGGGCCAGGCGAGGTACCAGCGGCGCTGCGAGCGCTCCGGGCAAGGTGGGTGGGTAGAGCGAGACGGTGGCGGGGAGTTGAACGGTGTTGCAGTAAGTCGTCAACGACAATTATTTCTCGCCACTGACGACAATTAGAAACCGCCATGG
>CAZLPS010000113.1:0-12696 GCA_964561455.1 uncultured Opitutales bacterium | reverse complement strand
GTTCTCAATTACTGAATGGAGAATTGCGACTCTTTCTCAATGAGGCAAGCTCAAAAGATTTGGGGCGGGAAACGGATCGGCAATGGTGGGGCGGGGCGTCCCCGACCCGCCTAGCTTGGCATTCAAAATCACCGATCCATTTCAAGGCGGGTCGAGGACGCCCCGCCCTATCCATGGACAGCAAAAAGCTTATAGTGGTTTCGGCGATTCTACGGGACTGCGCGGCCACCACCCGAACACTCGTCTGATCCAAACCCGATTTTCGGGCGATAATCATTGTCGGTGCCGCCTGCGGACCGATAATCTGACGCCGCCTGCCAGGAGCGGTCTTTCGACAAAATGCCAAATGATATTTCCAGCAAACCGGCGAGCAAGCTGCGCCGGGTTGATATTCGGCCTACTCGGAGCCTGCTCCGCGGATTCGCGCCGGGGCGGATGAACTCGCGAATGGCGATTGTCTTGCTTTGGGTGACGGGAATGGCGGCAGTAATTTGGTGGACAACGAGCCGATTGGGCCCTGGCAGTGGCTCAGTTAATGAGCAAGCAGGGGCAATGTCGGGCCCACCGCCGGGTGCTGCGGCGATGAAGAACCGAAATGTGGAGCTGCCCGGCAAAGTGAAGATGGAACTAATTTGGATTGAGCCCGGCAATTTCACCATGGGGAGTCCGTCAGCGGAGGCCGGGCGAATTGCGCACGAAGGACCACAAACGCAGGTGACGCTGACAAAGGGCTTCTGGCTGGGGAAGTACGTCGTTACCCAAGGTCAATATGAAGCGGTGATGGGAATGAATCCCAGCTTTTTTACGGCGGCAGGCAAGGATACACCGGTCGAGCAAGTTGCGTGGGGCGACGCGATGACATTTTGCCAAAAATTGACAGCGCAGGAAAAGGCGGCCGGCCGGTTGCCTTCGGGTTACGTATTCAGCCTGCCGACGGAGGCACAATGGGAATATGCGTGCCGGGCCGGAACGACCGGGCCGTTTGCCGGCAATCTTGGGGCAATGGCATGGTATGCCGATAACAGCGGCGGCACAACCCACCGCGTGGGGACAAAGCAACCGAATGCCTGGGGACTTTACGATATGCACGGCAATGTATGGGAATGGTGTGCGGACTGGTATGGGCCGTATCCTGGCGGGAGTGAAACCGATCCAGCAGGTGCGGCGTCGGGACCCGGCCGGGTATTTCGTGGGGGCAGCTGGCATAATGACGCAGCAAGTTGTCGTTCAGCGTATAGCACCAACATCCAACCGGGCTACCGCAGTGAGAGCCTGGGTTTTCGTCTTGCGCTTAGATCCGCACCGTAGCCGATGGGTGCCACAGGTGAGGGATGGGCGATGATGCCGGCGCACTTCAAAACTCGATCACTTGCCGCCATTTCAGCAACTGGTCCTTGCTAAAACATTGCCCGGCGATTCTCTTGCGAGATAATCCAGCCTGAGTTTAGCGCGGCCAAGGCAGCGATTCGATAATATGCCCCACGATATTTTCACCTCCCGTTCGCAAAAAGAAAGAATGGTGCCGGTACCTGCGGCGCAGTCGGCGCTTCGCCGATTCGCGCCGGGTCGCATGGACCTGCGCATGTGGGTGGCGCTGGCGTGGGTGGTGGGAATGGCGGGCTTAATCTGGTGGGTAACCAAGGGGGATTCGTCCAGCAAGCCGGTGGCCGAGGTCAAACCGGCCACGACGCAGGTCATCGCTGGTCCGGCGGCGGCGGGAAAGCCCTGGAAAGTTTCGCTGCCCGGCAACGTGGCATTGGACCTGGTTTGGATTGCGCCCGGCACTTTTACGATGGGCAGTCCGGCAACGGAGGTGGGCCACAATAACAACGAAGGGCCGCAGACGCAGGTGACGCTGACGAAGGGCTTTTGGCTGGGAAAATATTTGGTAACCCAGGGGCAATACCAAGCGGTCATGGGCTCAAATCCCAGCTACTTCAGCGCGTTGGGGAAGGACGTGCCGGTCGAGCAGGTTTCATGGGATGACGCGATGCTGTTCTGCCAAAAACTGACCGCACAGGAGCGGGCGGCCGGCCGGTTGCCGGATGGCTATGCCTTTACGTTGCCGGCAGAGGCGCAATGGGAATATGCCTGCCGGGCGAGCACGACCGGGCCGTATGCGGGCAATCTGGATGCGATGGCTTGGTATGAAGTTAATAGCGGCCACACGACGCATCCTGTCGGGACGAAGCAACCGAACGCTTGGGGACTTTACGACATGCATGGCAATGTCTGGGAGTGGTGCGCGGATTGGTACGTCGGTAGTCTTCCGGGTGGTAGTGTGACCGATCCGACAGGTCCTGCTTCGGGCTCCGGCCGCGTTGTCCGCGGGGGCGGTTGGGGCGTCGGCGCGGCGTATTGTCGCTCCGCGCTCCGCGGCAGCGGCATGCCGGGCGACCGCGGCTTCAACTTCGGCTTCCGCCTCGCCCTCCGTTCAGGTCCGTAGTGGTCGTGAGCAAACGAAAAAACCCGTCAGATGGTAGGGCGGGGCGTCGTCGACCCGCCTAGATTCAAATCGCGTTTAAGAACACCAAGCTAGGCGGGTCGAGGACGCCCCGCCCTACCTTTGCCTCGGCGATTATACGGGGTTACGGCGCAGGCGAATCGACCTTGAGCATGATGACTTGGTGGGCGCCTTATTTGGCGGCCGGGGCAGCTGCCGCATCCGCCTTGGGTGCGTCAACCGGGATGGGATCCAAATTCTTCAACAGAAAATTCTTATATTCGATCTTCATGGGCGGCCCTTGATGGACTTGGACGCCGATGAGGCCGCTGAGGCGGCGGCCCACGGGGTCTTCATCCACGGTGATGCTCATGACGCGGCCATTGAGCATGTGGGTGACGACATTGCCGCGCGCGATGATGTGAATTTGATTCCAGTCGCCGTTCTTGATGACGGATTGCAAATCCTTGTCGTCGCCAACCGAGCCGATGATTTGCGGGGAAACTTTGGGAAAGCCGGGCGGGACGCGGGTGATTTGGCTGCGCAGGGCGAGGAAGGTGCGGCCGCCTTCTTCGTAATTTTGTCCGGTATAGCGGAGGCCGTTGGCGTTGCGGTTTTCGCCGTCGAGGTCGAACTGGTAGCCGGTGACGCCAAAGGCGCGACCCGGAATCTCCGCACTGCGGTAATTGATGCCGCTGTTGCCCTTGTCCGAGATGCGGTAATCAACCTTGAGTTCGAAGTCGCGCGGAGTACCGCCACGCCAGATGAGAAACGTATTCACCTGGATGGTGGTGGCCGCCGTGATTTCGCCGACGATGCAGCCGTCCTCGACGCGCCAGTGAATTTTGTCGCCTTCCCAGCCGTCGAGGGTTTTGCCGTCGAAGATGGGGACGAATCCCGCGTTGCCCGCCGGATCGGGAACAGGATGGACGGTGGGGGCGGCGGCGCCGGCGGCGAGAATGGCGGCGAGGAGGAGGAGGGAGGTTTTCATGGGGTGGGGACGGATGAATTGTTCTATTGTTAAATGGTTGTATTGTTAAAAGCCTCATCGCACTTTTTTGCCGGCCAAACAATATAACAATACAGCAATACAACAATTCTGCTTTCGCTGAATTAGTTGGCGCTCGCCGTCAGCTGTACCACGCTCAGGAGGCCGGAGGGCTGGACCCGTGCGCCAGCCATGTTCGGATTGCTAAAGCGATTACCGCTGCCCAGGCGCGGGTCCGATTTCACCGTAGCCATGTCCGGCTCGGCGTGAGTCGAGAGGTAATTGACCGCCCGATTGCCCACTTGAATGCGGATATCATTGGCCCCCGGTTTGAGGAAGCTGGTCACGTCCACGCTGTAAGGGGGGCACCAGGCGGCGCCAGCGCGCTGGCCGTTGACCCAGACGACCGCGACGTCGCCGATGGGTTGCGTGATGGCCGCCGTAAAGTGGCCGCCACCGCCACCTCCACCGCCGCCAGCGCCACCGGCCTGGCCTTCACCGAAATAGATGCTGGTCTTGAGGCCTGTGGCCAACATTGCCGCCGGCACATCCACTTGCTTTTGGAACGTGGCCACACCGGAGAAACTGGTGAGCGCGGGGTCGGCCGTCCAAGACGAGCCGGCATCCATTTTCGCGGGGGCCGGGTCGGCTTCGGGCGAAGAATTTTTGAAGGTCACCGACCAGCCTTTGCTGAGGTCCAAGGCGGCGGGCACCGCCCCGGTGGCTTTGGCGGGAGCGGGCAATTTGCGGCTCGAGAACACGATGAACTGGGTGCCATACGCCGGGAGGCTGACGGGAACCGCGGTCGCGCCGGTATAGGGCGTAGCGTCAGTCACCGGGGATACTTTTCCGGTGACGGCATCCCAACGCTCGGGGGTCAAGCCATCCACGCGGAGGACGGCGGTGTCGCTGACGGGTTGATTCGAGGTGTTCACGATAAAATAAACTTCGCCGCCGTCGGTGTGGCGGTGGACAAAGCCGAGTTCGGAATGGGCTTTGGAATAGTAAATATCGGGCGGCAATTTGGCGCGCAAAGCGGCGCCGAGATCGCCCGCGGCGACGGAGATGCCTTTGGCATTCGGCCCGGTGAAGATTTGGGCGGCGAGGTCTTGGATGGCCTTATGGTCGGCAGCGGTGGCGAGATAGCCGGGAGCTTGGGAGGGAATGCTTCCAACCGCGATGAGGATGCCGCCATTGTTGGCGAAATCCGCAAATTTTTTGAGGGTCGCCAGCGGCATGCGAATTACATTGGGAAGCACGATGACCTTGTATTTCGAGTCGCCGAAGGCGAGGGTTTTGCCGTCCACTTTGCCCCGCAGGGCGATGACGCCGTCATCGGTGAAGTCGAAATTATAACCGTTGTCGAGGATGGTGGGAATGAGGCCGCTGGCGCTGCGGGCAAACAGGCCGCCATTGGCACCGGCGGTGGAAAGGCTCCCGGGCGTGCCACCCGTATAGCCGTCTTCCTCGCCCAGGTAGAGGGCGACGTCGTTGGCGGGCGCGCCCTGGCGCAACAGGTACGACGCCCGGGCGAGGTAGGTGGTCATGTCGTTCGAGGCAATCCACCAGGGGTTGCGGTCGTTGAAGATGGCGGAGACGTAAAAGTGCCAGCCGGGATATTCGACCCCGGGCGCGTTGTAGGGCCAGCCGTGGACGCAAAAGGAGTTGATGCCGTTGAGGAAATCGAGGTTTGATTCGGCTTTGATGTCAATGGGCATGGTGTAGAACACGCCGGGATCGTGCGACCACGTAAAGGCTTCCGCACTGGCCACCGGCCGGCTGAGCATATGGCTGGCCGAAGCGGCCCAGCGCGTGGCCGAGAACGTGCGCCAATTGTATTGTTCGCCTTCGTCGAGGTCGGCCGAGCCGTAGCTCATGAGGTCAGTGGGCGGGGTGCCGTAGGCTTGAATGCGGAAGCGGGTGTTGTGATCCCCGGCCAACTTGGCGAAGGTCTTCACGAAATTATCATTGAATACTTCAACAACCGTTTTGGTGTAGTCGCCGCGAATTTCCGGGGCTTTGGGGAAATTGGCGTCAAAGAGGGCGGGCAGCAACGGGGCCAGGTCATAGCCGCGGCGTTTTTGGAATTCGGCCAGGAAGGTGGGGGTCCAGCCTTCGCCGTTGATTTCCAGGCTGTCGCAAAAAATGGAGAAAGGGGCATTGGGTCCGCAGGCATTGATTTCGGGCAGGGCGATATTGGTAATGAAGTCCTTGATGGCAGTCGGTCCATAATGATCCACCACGGAGCCTTCCGCGCCATAGGCGGGGCGCTTCACGGCCATAATGCCTTCGCGGGAATTGTAGAAGGTGACTTGGGTTGCGCCATGCAAATTGGCCGGCAATACGGCCGCGCCGTTTTCAATTTTCAGCGAAATATAGGGACTGGCGCCGGGCGCGGCATCGGTCACCGGGCCAAGCAAAGCCGCCATGATGGGGGCGCCGCCACCGCCGGCTCCACCCCGACCACCGCGACCGCCCCGGCCCGCGCCACCGGCTGCCGCCGCAGCACCGGGAGATACGGTGGTTTGCCCGGCGGTAATTTCGACGGTGCCGCCTTGGGCGAGCGTCTGGGCCGACTCTTCGCGTGTGACCGTTGGGCCACCATAGGGCCAACCGCTGCCGATGGTGAGGTCCATGCGCAGGCCGAGGTCTTTGGCCTTGGCCGCGGTAAAGCCGAGCATGTCCAAAAACTCTGGCGACATAAACTTGAGGTTTACGAGCCCGGGATATTGGCCGTCGGTGGCAAGGGGGTAGGTGGGCTGGACTTCAAAACCGCCGAAGCCGCCTTCTTTCATGGTGTTCATTTCCTTCTCGAGCTGGGGTTTGGTGACGGCCGGGCCGAACCACCACCAGCGGACGAGGGGACGCGCTTCCATGGGCGGGGCGGCGAAGTTCTTCTGCAAATTTTCAGTGGCGGCGACGTCGGCGGCGCGCAGGGAGGCGGCGGGGGCGAGGGCCAGCGCAGCGAGGGTGAGAGCGGGGAGGAGGGAGCGGGGGTTCATTGAATTAAGAATTAAGAATTAAGAAGTCCGAAAGGGGCGAAAGGCGAAGGAAGCTGGAAGTTAGAAGCTAGGAGCTAGAATGATTGGGATGGGAGGAGAAGTTGGAAGCTGGAAGTTGGAATCTGGAATTTATCCACGAAGGAGCACGAAGGGGGCTAATAAAGTGTTCTAGTTTCCAGTTCTTAGTTTTTAGTTATGGGAGGGGAGGCCGGAAGCCAGGATCGGGCTTCTGCATTCTTAATTCTGCATTCTTAATTCAGCTGAGGGGTGGGGGGGGATGGAAATTCAGAATTGAGAATGCAGAATTCGGAAACGGAAATGGGAGGAATGGGAAGCAAAGAAGTTGAATGTTAGAAGGCGCGGGGTGCCATTCGACTTTCTACATTCTACATTCTACATTCTGCATTCGGCTTGGCTGGCCGGGGCAATGGGGTGCCGGGGGTTTTGGGGGTGGGAAGGGGTGGGGGGGAAGGGGAAGTGTGGAGAGGGAAAGGGGAAGAGTGAAGGATAAACTGGCTAGGGGGATTCGGCGGTCAGCTGGACCGTACCGAGGAGGCCGGAGGGCAGGACTTGGATCATATTCATGTCTTGGGCGTCGAAGCGCTTGGGCGGGTAGGTGGCGTTCAATGCGGTGTAGTCCGGCAGCGGGTGGTGGGCAAAGTCGGCCATGTAATTAACCGCGCGGTTGGCGACTTGGATGCGAATGTTGTTTAACCCCGGCTTTAGCAGCTTGGTTACATCCACCCGATAGGGGGGGCACCAGACGGCGCCGGCCCGCTGGCCGTTGACCCAGACGACCGCGGCGTCGGCCACCGGCGGTTGGAAATCGGCGTGGAAGGGATTGCCGGTGGTGCCGCCGGGGATCTGGGCGACCTTGCCTTCGCCAAAATCGAGTAACAACCGGCCCAGGTTGGAGGCCAGTTGGTTGTCGGTAAGGGTGATGTTTTTTTCGTACGTGGCGACGCCGGAGAAGTATTTCAGCGACGCGTCGGTCGTCCAATCCGTCAACATGGCGAAGCGCCGCGGCGCCGGATCGGGCTCCGGCGAGGCATTTTTAAAGGTGACGTTCCAATCTTTGCTCAGATCCAGCATCAGCTGCAGGCGGGTCGCCGCGCCGATGGCGGACGAGGGATACTGCGCGGGACGATTCGAGAAGACCAGGAACTGGGCGCCATAGGGCGGCAGGCTGAAACTAACGCCGGTGCCCCCTTGGTACGGCTGGGTATTGGTTTCCGGCGTCACGCGGCCGGTGGTGGGGTCCCACCATTCCGTGGTCAGGCCCGCAACCCGAAATATGGCTTTATCGCTAATCGGCCGGTTGGAGGTGTTGACGAGAAAATAGATTTCACCGCCATCCGTGTGGCGGTGGACGACACCGAGGTCGGGCTGAACTTTGGAGAACGCGACATCCGGCGGCAATTTGGCCTGCAAGGTGGCGCCAAGCGCACTGGTCGGGATGATATAGCCCATGTAATTCGCGCTGTGGAAAATCCGCTCACTGAGGTCTTTAATCGCCTGATTATCGGCATCCGTGGCGAGGTAGCCGGGTGCCTGGTCTGGAATGCGGTCTAGGGCAATAATTATTCCGCCGTTTTTGACAAATTCCTCAAATGTTTTCAGTGTCGCCAGCGGGATGCGCGTCACGTTGGGCACGATGATGATTTTGAATTTCAAGTCGCCAAAAGCGAGGGCGTGGTACTCGACTTTGCCGCGCAACGCAATCAAGCCGTCGTCTACGAAGTCGAAATTATAACCGGCTTCGAGAATGGTGGGGATGAGATTGGCGACCATGCCGTTGAGGATGGCGCCGTTGCCGTTGTTCGAAGTTGCCATGGCGAGGTTCTGGGGGGTGAACTTGGTGTAGGCGTCCTCCTCGGGCAGGTAGAGGGCGACATCGTTGGCGGGCGTGCCCTGACGGAGGAGGTAGGAGGCGCGGGCGAGGTAATCGTTCACGTCGTGCATGGCGATCCACCAGGGGTTTTTGTCGTCGAACACCGCGGCGGCGTAAAAGCGCCAGCCGGGATACTCGACACCCGGGGCCGTGTAGGGCCAGCCGTGGCAGAGGAACAGATTGATGCCGTTGAGGAATTGGAGATTGGATTCGGCTTTGATGTCAATCGGCGCGGCCATGAATACCGGGGAATGCAGCCAGGTGAAGGCTTCGGAACTGGACAGGGGCCGGCCAAGCAGGTGATTCGCCGAGGAGGACCAGCGCGTGCCGGAGAACGATTTCCAATTGTGATTCTCCCCTTCGTCGAGGTCGGCGTCGGCATAAGTCATCAAAGTGGTGGGCGGCGTGCCGTAGGCCTGAATGCGGAAGCGGGTGTTGTGGTCGTGGGCCAATTGGGTGAAGGCCTTGACGAAATTGTCATTGAAGACTTCGGCGACGGTTTTGCCGTAGTCCGCGCGGATTTCAGGTCCTTTGGGGAAATTGTTGTCAAACAGGGCGGGGAGGAACGGGGTCAAATCATAGCCGCGGCGTTTTTGGAATTCGGCGAGGAGATTGGGCGTCCAGCCCTCGGCCTGGATTTCGAGGCTGTCGCAGAAAATGGAGAAGGGGGTGTTCGGGCCGCAGGCGTTGATTTCGGGGAGGGCGATTTGGTCAATGAACTTTTTAATCGCCGCCGCACTGTAGTGGTCCACGATGTAACCTTCGGCGCCGAGGGCGGGTCGCTTGACCATGAGCAATGCCGGATCGGCGACGGTGAAGAAGGTGACTTGGGATGCGCCGTGAAGATCGAACGGCACCTGGGCGGTGCGACCGGTGACTTTCAGGGCGATATAGGGGGAGGCGCCGGGAGCGGCATCCTTGACCGGGCCCAAGACGGCGGCGACGATGGGCCGGGCGCCAGTTGCGGGGGTCGGCGCCGTTACCGAATTCTGGCCGGTTTGAACCGGGAGGGGTGGGTTCAGGCGCGCGATGGTTTGCACGGCTTCCTCGTGGCTGAACATGGGTCCGCCATAGGGCCAGCCGCTGCCGAGGGTGAGGTCGAAGCGCAGGCCGAGGTCTTTCGCCTTGGCGGCGGTGAAGCCGAGCATGTCGAAAAACTCCGGCGAAAGAAATTTGAAGTTTTTGAAGCCGGGGTACTGGCCGTCAAGCGCAAGCGGGTAGGTGGGCTGGACTTCGAAGCCGCCGAAACCGCCGGCCTTCATCAAATTCATTTCCTTTTCGAGTTCCGGTTTGACGACGGAGGGGCCATACCAATGCCAGCGGACGAGCGGGCGGGCGTCCATGGGCGGGGATTCAAAGCTTTTCTGCAGGGTAGCGGTGGCGGCGCTGTCGGCAGCGCGGGCAACGGAGACGGTCGCGAGGGCGAGGGCGATGAAAGCGGGGAGCAGGGAGCGGGGGTTCATTGAATTAAGAATTTAGAATTATGAATTAAGAAGTCCGAAAGGGGCGAAAGGCGAAGGAAGCTGGAAGTTGGAATCTGGAATTTATCCACGAAGGAGCACGAAGGGGGCTAATAAAGTGTTCTAGTTTCAAGTTCTTAGTTTTTAGTTATGGGAGGGGAGGCCGGAAGCCAGGATCAGGCCGCTGCATTCTGAATTCTGGATTCTGAATTCCTCCAGGACGGGGAATGGGGGGGGTGGCAGGGGTGGGGGAGGTGGGGATGTCAAATTTCCAAACAGGAAATTTTTTGGAGTGCGGCGGCTTGACGCCGCTTTTGTTTGGGCTGGGAGGTCCTTTGAGGGTAGTTGGCAAAAATAGAGTTTGCGGATTTTCGAGGAGTTCGGAAAAGCGGCGTCAAGCCGCCGCACTCCAAAAAATTGCGGCGCAATTTGGGGGGAAGGATGAGGGATGAAGGATGAAGGATGAAGGATGAAGGATGAAGGATGAAGGATGAATTCATGCCTGGCTTCTAACGAACTGGGGCGGGAGGGCGGATGGGAGAAGAGTAAAGAGTAAAGGGTAAAACGTGGCTGAACGGGGTTGGCTTCCGAAAACTCAAATCCCCGAAGGGGGTGGGGGAGACAAAGTGTGAAGGGGGAAGGAGGGGGAGGGAAGTTCAAAAAGGATGAAGGATGAGGGATGAAGGATGAAACCGCAGAGCCGAAGGAGTGTTCTCGTTTCTAGTGCTTTGTTTATCGTTGGCCATCAAGCAGACAGAAGTCAGGAGACGGGAGGCAGAAGACGGGGAAGGAACGCTTAACGCATAACTTTTAACGTTTAATGCTTAACGCTCCAATTTGATCCGCGGAGGGGGGCGGTGAAATTTTTGGTTGGAGCAGGTTGGGACAGGTTGGAGCAGGTTGGGACGAGGAGGTTTACGGTTGGCGGTTTTGGGGGGCGTGGCGAAGGATGAGGGATGAGGGATGAAGGATGAATTCGAAAAGTGGGAGAAAGGAGGGAGGGCGGACGAACGTTTAACGCTTAAAGTTTAACGTTTAACTTTTATATTCCAACCCCGGGGGCAGGGGGGGTGGCCGTAATTAGCCATAAATGGTCATAAATGGTTCTTTTGGAGAAGGGACCGAGGGGCAAAAAAGGGGGGGGCGGGGAAGTTTACAGGGTTTAGGGTTGGGGATGGTGAAAGTGTTCTAGTTCCTGGTTCTTAGTTATTTCTGAATGCAAAATTTCAGAGTCCATCGCTTGGATTTGGGATTCTAGCTTCCAGGAGAATTCCGAATTCTACCTTCTACCTACTGCCTTCGACCTCCTTGTTCTTCCCCACCCTAGCACAAGTGGTTTGAAAAAAGATAGCGATACGTTGGCTGCGTTGGCTGGGTTTGATGCGTTGGATAGGTTGGTTGCGTTGGCTGCGTTGGGATCGGCGGAAAAGAGTGAAGGGTGAAGAGTGAAGAGTGAAAATGGGGGCGGGACGGAGGTGGCAGCTTCTAGTGGGGGGCGGGGAGGCAGCCTGGGTGGTTCGGCTTGGGTCGAGTCGGGCGTGGTCGTGGGAAATGGAGGTAAAATGGTGAAATCTGAGCGTGGCCGGGGCCTGTTTTCATCGCCGCGTGCGTGAGCCAGCCACTGGATAAGTATGTTAGCATCATCGGCCTGACCCCGTCGGGCCTCTTCCAGGGCATAGCCCAAAAGTGTAACCTATCAACCTGGACTAAGTGTCACTTATCTGCCCGGTTCGTGCCGCGCATCCCGCTGCGCTCAAATTCGTCCAGCAGCTTTTCGCGCTGCTCGCGCGGCGTCCGGATCCGTCCAACCCGGTCTTGTGCCAAAATCTCCGCCGCTGCTTCAGTTATGGTAGCCATCCGCCCAGTCTATCATAGATATGATAGCTACGATAGAAGGTGCTCCGCGTGACGCTTAGTCGAATGATTACCCAAAACATTACGTACTGGATACCTAAAGGCGGACAGATTCCAAACATCATACGTAAGACGATGGAAGATGTTGAACAGTTTGCTCGCTTTACCTTTGTGAAATTTGTCTCGTGTTACATTGACGTGCTAATACAGCATCTCACAGAATTAGAGCGCCCTGACCTTGTAAAACGCATTCCACAACTTCAGATTTACGCTGAATTTGGCGCATCGCAAAAAACACAAATGTCGCTTATGGATATAGGACTTTCGCGAGTAGCGGCAATTGAACTTTCCGAGCTAATTGTCAAAACGGATTACGATCGCGCTAATTGTATTGCCTGGCTGCAATCACACGATCTTTCCGGCCTAAGTTTGTCGCCCATTGTTGTGCGTGAAATTGAAATTATTCGACAGGGTTTTGGCGTTGATGCCCCAGCCAAAGGACCCGATCAAACTACTTCTCCATAAATCACCTAAAAGGAAATGTCTCATATGGTAATTATTCTTGTCCATTGGTTAATTCGAAAGGGAAGTGAAGGTTCCTTCATTGAAACCTGGAAGGGAATGACGGTTAAGAAAGGGCGTGGTCTATACCGCGAAATATTGACTCAGCCCATTCTTCACGACAATCCCAAGTTCAATATGATGGAAGTCGTGCGACTCGGACTTGGAAAGAGCATATGGGGCATTTAAAAGAAAAGGGGTTCATTTGGTCCAAAGCTAATGGCAATAAGGAATTCGGCTTTGTTTTGATGATAAATCCACTCCTCGTCGCAGCGCGAATGATTAAGAAGCGCGAAGTAAGCGAAAACTGGACTAACGCATTTGTCGCACGATGTGGCGAAGTTGGGACAATCTATCCTGAGGAATTGGAATTTGCCCTCAAACACAGTCACGACGAAGCCAAGAAATAGGAACTTTATTGGGCCAAAAAAGGGTCAGTTGGGAATGGCGCTAAGTTAGGCACAGCCGGGGCGTCGGACCTAACGGCGAATAAAAGA
>CAZLPS010000112.1:0-12704 GCA_964561455.1 uncultured Opitutales bacterium | reverse complement strand
GGACTTGGGGCTGTATTGACCAATGCCCCGGAGCTTGCTCCGGGGATTTTTACTCTTGGGGGTCTTCTAATCGGCATAATACCAAGTTTTGTTTGTGCATTATTTATGGACTGGGCCTTGGACAACGGGCTGAACCCGCGTTCGTCGCGAATGGTCGTGTTTGCCGGGCTTCTGGGAGCGGCGGCAGGATTTGCCATGTTGTGCCCGTTACTGCTGAATTGGTCCGGCGATATGACCGATATGTCAATCATCTGTTTATTGATTAATACCGGACTTGGATTCCTGGTTGGAGCCGGGCTTGCCCTGTTCAATTGGAAATATGCAGCCCGAGTGCACCCGAAACTAGCTGGTGGCCTTGATTGACTGTAACCAAGCATTATTGTCCATGTCGAAACAGCATTACACATTCGAGCAAATACGCTATCTCCCGCTGGCAATTCTACCCGCGGGCGCATGCCTTGCCTGGTCCATTTGGGGCTCAACCTGGCCGCGCTGGCAGCTCATGTGGCTGATGGCCGTGGCCATTTTTGCCGGGAGTAAATGGCTCACCTGGCGGGCTGCGCGACCGGCCGGCATTCCACCGTGGCGGCAGGTGGCC
The DNA here is from genome assembly GCA_964561455.1 of uncultured Opitutales bacterium. Lineage (GTDB taxonomy): Bacteria > Verrucomicrobiota > Verrucomicrobiia > Opitutales > JABDGR01 > JABDGR01. Next base: position 12,106 of record CAZLPS010000112.1, on the reverse strand, counting down.
TATTTGTTCCTCTGGCCCGGTCTTGATGCTCCGGCCTTTTTATTTCCCGGGGTCCGCCCGCCGGCGCGCCCAACTCGGAGCGCGTGGGTGCTTGCGGCATTCAACTTGGTTCTTGGTACTGTGTTCTTTTGGGTGGTCGCGCGTCGATGGCCGGAATCGTGGTGGTGGGCCCGCGGTTGGACCGGCATGACGGGCTTCATTCTCGCCGCCCACTGCGGTTTCTTTCAACTCCTCAGCTGCTTCTGGCAATCCCGCGGCATCGCCGCGCGCCCCTTGATGAACTGGCCCTTGCGTTCCACCAGCGTCAGCGAGTTTTGGGGCCGCCGCTGGAATACTGCCTTTCGCGACCTCGCTTATCGCGTCCTCTTTCAGCCGCTCACCCGCCGTTGGGGGGCACGCCGCGCTCTGCTGGCGGGGTTCTTCTTCAGTGGCCTCCTGCATGAACTTGTGGTGACGGCGCCCGCTGGCGGCGGTTACGGCGGGCCCACCGTGTTCTTTACCTTGCAGGGCGTTTTGATTCTCTTGGAGCGTTCGCCTTTCGGCCGTTCGCTCGGCCTTGGCCAGGGTATCCGCGGCTGGGCGTTTGTGGTCGGAGAGTTGGCCGCGATGGCCAGCCTCGCCTTTCCCACGCCCTTCATTCAAAATATTGTCCTGCCCATGATGCGCGCCACCGGCGCTCTTTAATAGTTTCATTTATGAACCTCCCACTCCTGATTCGATTGGCCGGCATTGGTCAGTTGAGTGTCCTCGTGGCTTCGGCGCTGGTGCCCGACCAGCTTGATTGGAAAAACCGCTTCGCCGCTTTGCCCCGCCTGCTGCGTCAGATGTATTGGACCTACGGCGGCTATGTCGGCCTCGCGATTATTTTTAACGGCACCGTTTGCCTGGCCGCCCCGGACGAACTGGCGGGCGGCGGCCGGTTGGCCCGCATCGTCTGTGGCTATATCGCCGTGTTTTGGGGCGTCCGTTTAATCCTCCAGGCAGTTTTCGACGTAAAACCCTACCTCACCAAGTGGTGGCTGACGGCCGGCTATTACTTGCTTACGGTTCTCTTCGCCGCCTTTACCGTGCTGTTCAGTTTTGCCACATTTCATTCGGTCTAGGTCGCTTCCGGCCGCTTTTTGTGGAAAAATCGAACTTTACCGTATAAACTTCGATCATGACCCGTTTTAGCCGGATCTTTTTGGAATTGGTGGGTCCGCCGGTCTTGGGCGCAATCTATTATTTCCTCTATTGCCTCATTGCCTCGGGCGGACATTTCCCGGGTGTGCCAATTAGGGAAGTGCGCGACGATTTTGGATTGGCCATTATCGCGGCCGGTCTGGTGGCGGGTTTGCCCGCCATTGGATTTACGATCATTATGGAGGTGATGTTTGCGCTGGGCCTCGATCCCCGGTCCGCGCGCACCGTCTGGTTGGCGGCCCTGCTGGGTCTGGCGGCTGGTTTCGCGGTCAATGTGCTCCTGGTCAATTGGGCCGTGCTTATGTTCTGTTTCTTCCTGGGTCTCGGTTTGTCCGTCGGGGCCACGATCGGGTTCATCATTAAAACCTGTACACGGCCACCAAAGGCCCAGGCTACTTTACCGCCGGCGACGGAGAATTGAACCCAAACGCGGCCACTCCCAGTTCGTTTAAACTATCATACACCGCTTCCGGCGGCGGCTGGTGCGCGAGCAATTGCTCCCGTGTGTGGCTGCCCGTCGTGACTGCCAGACTCCGCAAGCCCGCGTTGCTCCCCGCATCGAGATCAAACGGCGAATCGCCAATCATCATCGCTTCCTCCGGGTTCACCCCGAGCTTGGTCAGGGCATGGAGGCTGAATTCCGGCAGCGGCTTTTTCCATGGCGTGTCCTTGTCCCCAACCACGGCTTCGACCCATTTGTCCCATCCCAGATGACGAATGATCGCCCGTGCCGAATCGCCATGCTTGTTCGTCAGCACCGCCTGGCGAATTCCCCGCGTATGCAGGCTTTCCAACAACCACGCCGCCCCGGGCAGCGGGGTAAGTTCCGCCAGCATGACCGTCGGAAAGTATTTTTGAAAGTGGGGCAGGGCGGCCGGCGCCAATTCGGCCCCCACCAGCCGCACCAACGTCAGCTCAATTCCGCCGCCCACCGCCGTCCGCACCCGGTCATAGGATGATGGCGGCAGCCCCAGCATCTCCTGCGCGTGCACGATGCTGCGGTGAATCGCGCCAAAATTGTCCACCAAGGTTCCATCGAGGTCGAAGAGAATGGCCTTGCTCGCGGCGCGCGGGGTTTGCATCTTGATCAGTAGGCGCAAAACGCGCGGAGTTTTCAAGACTGAACCTATTTTTTTGGCATGTCACCCGGAGCCACCCCATCGCGCGCCGAATCGCTCGTCATGACCCGTGACGGTAGCGTGCTGTGCCTGCGAATGTATGGTACTTGGACCCAGGCCACGCCGGGACGGCCCACCCCCGCAGTCGTACGGGCGGAATTCGCCCACCATGACCGCGTGCCCGATGCCATGTGGTTTGACCTCAAGGGCGTGACCCAATACGATTCGGCGCTCATTTCCTTTTTGCTGCAATGCCATGATATTTGCATCGAGACCAAGACGAAGTTCGAGTTGGAGAGCCTCCCTGAAGGCCCGCGCCAGTTGCTCCGCCTGGCTACAAGTGTGCCGCAGGCTGAGGATGTGCACGCCCGCGTGCAAGCCATGAACCTGTTTGCCCGCATTGGCACCCACTCGATGAATGCGGCCAAAGACACTTTCGAAGTCCTGCAATTCCTCGGCGATTGCACGCAGGCGCTTTTCAAATTTATCTCGTTCCGGGCGCGCTTCCGTTGGGCCGATGTTTTGCTCGAAATCCAGCATTGCGGGGCGGACGCCCTGCCCATAATCACGTTGATTGCCTTTCTCATGGGCTTGATTCTGGCCTATGTCGGCGCGGTGACCCTGCGCCCCTACGGCGGGCTGATTTTCGTCGCCAACCTGGTGGGCTTGGCGATGGTCCGCGAGATGGGCGTGATGATGACGGGCGTCATCATGAGCGGCCGCACCGGCGCTTCTTTCGCGGCGCAACTCGGCACCATGAAAGTCTCCGAAGAAATTGCGGCGCTGCGTACCATGGGTCTGTCCCCCATTGAATACCTCGTCCTGCCGCGCATGATTGCGCTCTTTGTCATGTTTCCACTTCTGACCGTTTACGCCAATTTCGTCGGCATGGCCGGGGGCCTCGTCGTGGCCATGTCCATGGGCTTGAGCCACGCCCAATACCTGCATCAACTCACGGGCGCCGTGGATTTGAACCACTTTTCCATCGGCATCATCAAAAGTTTTTTCTTTGGTCTGATTGTGGCGGCGACCGGCTGCCTGCGGGGGATGCAGTGCGGCAACAGTTCCGCAGCCGTGGGCCTGGCCACCACCAGCGCGGTCGTCTCCGGCATCACCTGCCTCGTGGTCGCTGACGCGATCTTCGCCATCATCTTCAACCAGCTGCACATGTAGGTTGCGCTTTTTTTTGATCATGCCTCCAAGCGACTTCTCCCCGGCAATTTCCGTGCGCAATCTTACGATGGCGTACGGAAGCTTCGTCGTCATGCGCGACCTCTCTTTCGACATCGGGCACGGGGAGATTTTCGTCATCATGGGCGGGTCCGGCTGCGGGAAAAGCACGCTGATGCGCCATCTCATCGGCTTGCTGCGCCCGGCGGCGGGCAAGGTTTTCTTTAACGGCGTGGACTTCACTTCCGCGGACGAGGAAATGCGCAACCAAATGCTCCACAAATTTGGCGTCATGTTTCAGGGCGGCGCCTTGTGGAGCTCCATGACCCTCGCGGAAAATGTCGCCTTCCCCCTTGAGGAATTCACCAACCTCAATGCCGCGGCGATTCGCGAAACCGTCCAACTCAAGCTCGCCCTCGTCGGCCTGCGCGGCTACGAGAAATTTTATCCCTCGGAAATCTCCGGCGGTATGTGCAAGCGCGCCAGCCTGGCCCGGGCCATGGCCCTCGACCCCGAGATTCTCTTTTTTGACGAACCCTCGGCCGGACTCGATCCCGTGAGTGCGCGGCGGCTGGACGAATTGATCATCGAGCTGCGCGACACCCTGGGCACGACCTTCGTCGTGGTCACGCACGAGCTGGCCAGCATTTTCGCCATTGCCGACCGCGCGCTGTTCCTCGACGCTTCGACCCGCAGCGTGGGCGGCCTGGGCAAGCCCAAGTTGATGCGGGTGCAAAGCGAAAACGAGCACCTGCGGCTCTTCCTCAATCGGGGCATGGTCGGCCAGCGCCATATGCACGACCCCGCCACGGGCGCGCCGTTTCTCTTCACCCATAAAACCCCCCAGGTGTAATTGCGGCTTCCCAATGGCGCGGCCTCCCGTCATGCTGGATTTGAATTTATGAGCGTTCGCGCCAAACCCACCATCATCGGCATTTTTGTCTGCGGCGCCGCGGTTTTGGCGGTGGCGGCGGTCCTTATGTTTGGTGGCGGCAAGGTGTTTAATCATCAGGAGAAATTCATCATCTATTTTGCCGACTCAGTGAACGGGCTCCAAGTGGGCTCGGCGGTCAAATACAAAGGCGTGCAAATCGGCCAGGTGTCCAACATTTTCATCCACTACGACCAGGGGGACGTCGGCAGCGACGACATCCCCGTCATGATTGAAATTGACACCACCCGCCTCCATCGGGATCTCGGCGACGACACCGATTTGGCCGACCCGGTCGTCTTTGAGCAGCAACTCGTGGACGGCCTCCGCGCGCGGTTGCAGATGCAGAGTTTTGTCACCTTTCAGCTTTATATCGAACTCGACTATATCGGCCGCGGCACGCCGCCGAAACCGATTGGTTTGTCGCACCAATACAAGGAAATCCCCTCGGTTCCCGCCGGCTTGAGTGAAGTCGTGCAATCCATTACCACCGCCTTGGAAAATCTCTCCAAGGTGGACTTTGCCGACATGGCCAACAAAATCAACCACCTCGCCGACGAACTCACGACCGGGGTGGGTCAGTTCGATTTCAAGGGTATCAACGACACCCTCATCTCGGCCGGCAAAAACGTCAACGCCCTCCTCGCCGACCCGAAAATCAAGGAGGCGCTCGACAAACTCGGCAGCACCCTCGACGACCTCGACCACCTTGCCAACAGTGTCAACCAGCAGGTGCAGCCTCTCACGAAGGAAATTCAAGCCACGGCCGAAAGCGCCCGAGCCTCGCTCGACCAAATCAACCAAACCCTGGCCGCCGTCCGCGATTTGATCGCACCCGATTCCGCCCTGCATACAGAGTTGGACCGGACGCTCCAGGAAATCACGAGCGCCGCGCGGGCCATCCGCATCCTCGCCGATTATCTTGAGGCAAATCCTGCCACGCTGATTTTCGGCAAATCCCCGCCCGCGGGTCTGCCCTCTCCCGCCAAGCCCGCGCCCGCCGCCACCACCACTTCTCCCGCCGCTCCGGCCACCGCGCCCGCAGTGGAGCGCACCGGCGGTCTAAATAAATAGTTGTGGGCCATTCCGCTCAAATCACGAATCACGAATCCCAAATCCCAAATCCCAAATCGCAAATCCACTCTTACCCGTCCCAATTGCGGCACTTAAGCGTTTAACCTTAGGCTTTAGACCTAAATCGTTGCGCCCCCTCCCTCGACTCCTGTCTCCTGACTCCTGTCTCCGTCCTCTCTTCTCTCAAATTTCAAATCTTTAATTCCCGTCAAGTCAGTGTTCCCTTTCCCATGAATCCGCGCTCTCCCTTTGCCCTCGTTTTTGCCTGCGGGTTGTTCGCGGGTTGCTCGGTGTTGTCGCCCAAGCCCGATTTGTCCCAATCTTATCTTCTCACCGGCCTCACCGCCAAAGTGGCGCCGTCGCCGGCCCCCGACCTCGCCCTGTCGCTGGCGGTAAACAGCCCGGAAGTGCCCGACTACCTTGACCGCCCGCAAATGTTTATCCGCCTCCCAGGCGGTCAAGTCAGTATTGATGAGTTTCATCGCTGGACGGAATCCATGGGCCCGGGTTTTGCGCGCGTCCTGGCGCAGGACGTGACTTTATTTTCAGACTCAGCGCACGTGGCGGCTTTTCCCGTGCCGCCGGGTTTTGGCCAGGAATTCGAGCTTTCCGTGCAAATCTTGCAATTTGATGGTGCCCCGGGCGGCGACGTGACTTTGCTGGCGCAATGGCGCATTTCCGGGCCCGGCGGTAAACCCAATTACTATGTACCCGCTCACCCCTCGACTTTTACGCGCCACGCTGATTCTGGGGCGGACCCGTTTGTGGGCTACGTTAACACCCTTAGCTTGCTCATCGGGGATTTGGCGAGAGAGGTGGTAAAGTCCCTGCCCGAGGCCCGCGCCGCCAAAGCGGCCCTGCGCTAGGGCGTTTTCGCGAAATTGCCCATGCGCAACTTTCCGGCATCAGTGAATCTGGCGACGACGTTGTTGCTGACGTCCTGCGCGATTCCGACGGGCGATGGCCACGGGTCTTTGGCGTTGCCGGAAATCCCGGAAAGCCATTTTGCGGTCCACGAAATTCCCCTCGGCCAGGCGTACGCCGCAACCGAAATTAACGCGACGATTTTCCGCGTCGAAGCCTTGGTTAGTGACGGCAATTTTCAATACGCGACGTATTACGATCCTTCCCGCCACATTGTCGTCGCGCGCCGCGCGCTGTCCGGTGGCGCCTGGGATTTGCGCACGCTTGCCATCACCGCGAATGTCAGTGACGCCCACAATGAAGTGGTGCTGGGGCTGTCGGGCGATGGCTTGTTGCATCTTTCCTACGACCATCATGATTCGCCTTTGCGCTACCAGCATTCCACCGGCGGCGCTGACTGGGCGGATTTGGGCGCAGCTCTGCCCATGACGGGCCGTCTGGAAACCCGGGTGACTTATCCGTCTTTCATTCCGGGCCGGCATGGCGAATTGTTTTTCTTCTACCGCGATGGCCAGAGCGGAAACGGTCGCCTGTGCCTCAATCGCTATAACCCAGCCACCCATGCCTGGAGCGTCATGCAGTCTCCCTTGGTGGAAGGGGCCGGGCAAAGCAGCCCTTATTGGTGCCGACCGGAAATCAGTGCGGACGGCGTGCTCCACCTCGCCTGGTGTTGGCGCGACTCCGCGAATGCCGCAACCAACCACGATATTTACTATGCGCGGTCGCACGACGGCGGTAAAACTTGGGAAAACAGTGCCGGAACGGTGCTTGGCGTGCCCCTCACCGCCCAGAGCGACGCCCGCGTGCTCGCCATTGCGAAAGGCCAGAACCTCATTAATCAATGCTCACTCGCCACCGATGCCCAGGGCCACCCGCATATTGCCTATTACTGCAATGGACCGGATGGCGTGCCGCAATATTTCCATCTCTGGTTTGATGGCACTCAATGGTCCACCCAACAAGTCAGCCAGCGCACGCTAACTTTCAGCCTCGGCGGCATCGGAACGTTAAAGATCCCCATGTCGCGGCCGGAACTGGCCATCAGTCGCTCCGGCACCGCGTATGTCATCACCCGCGATGCCGAATTTGGTGGCGGCCTGCGCCTCTATGCCGCCCGCCCGCCCTATGCGCATTGGCAGGCGATGGACGTGCTCGCCGAACCGCTGGGTGAATGGGAGCCAACTTACGACCTCGCCCGCTGGCAGCGCGACGGCATCCTTTCCCTCTTCGTGCTTCCGGTCAAACAGGGCAATAACGAAATAGTCACTGACTTCCCTCCGCAAATCGCCCGCGTCCTCGAATTGAGCGGGCTCGAGTAGTCGCCGGGTTGGTTTTTCCATCCGAAAATCCAATTTCTTCCCGGCCGCCCTATCCGACCCGTCAGACTAGTCCGACCTGTCAGACGAGTCCGACCTGCCTGACCCGTCTGATCTGCCTTCTGTATCCTGTCTCCTGAATCCCCACTTCAAATCCTAAATTTCAAATCTCAAATTGGCTTGCCTTTGTCTAACCTCCCACCTAGGTTGCAGGTTAAATCCATGAAACCATCATTGCCCTCCCAAAAGGAAAAATCCCTCAAGCTGGCCAAACAGGCGCGGGGCACCCTTGACACCGTCATCGCCATGATCGAGGACAACGCCTACTGCCCGGAAATCATCCAGCAGACCAGCAGCGTCGTCGGCCTCCTCCAATCCGTTGAGCGCGAACTGCTCGCTGGCCACTTGGACACCTGCGTCGTCAAGCGCCTCCGCGAGGACAAGAGTGCGGCCATCCGTGAGCTGATGAAGATTTACCGTCTCTCGAAGTAAGATGACCACGGCCCAAAAATTTTCAGTGCGCGGCATGCACTGCGCCTCCTGCGCCGCCATCGTCGAAGGCGCCTTGCGCAAGCGCGCCGGCGTGACGACGGCCGACGTCAATTACAGCAACGGCACGGCCAAAATTTCCTACGATGAAACTCAGGTAACGCCGGAGGATATGGTGCAGGTGCTGTCTCCACTGGGTTACGGCTTAATCGTGCCGGTAAAGGGCGGGGCGGTGGTACCTGCTGACACCGCCCGCCGGGAGGCGGCTGAGGAGGTTTCCGCCCTGCGCGGTCGCGTGCTGCTGGCCGCGCCGCTGGCGGTGACCGCCATCGTCATCATGAACTGGGACTTGTTTGCCGACTTTGGCTGGGTGGCCGCGCCGGCCTTGTGGCTGCACGAGTTCTTTCACCATCTGCTGCCGATCATGGCTTCATACGTGCTGTTCGTCACCGGCGCGCCCTATTTGCGCGGGGTGTGGCGCTTTTTCCGCCACGGCGTGGCGAACATGGACACGCTGATTGGTTTGGGCACCGGCGCAGCTTTTATCTACAGCTTCCTGCTCACGGCTCTCGTCGAACCCTTGCGGCCCTATCTCGACGTCACCCAGAACTACTATGATGTCGTTATCGTAGTCATCACTTTTGTTACCTTGGGCAAATATCTCGAGTCCCGGGCGCGGTTGCGGACGGGCGATGCGCTGGAAAGCCTCTTGGGCTTGCAGGCCAAAAATGCCCTGGTCCGGCGCGATGGCGTCGAGCTGGAGGTGCCCGTTGGCGAGGTAAAAGTCGGCGATTTGCTCGTCGTCAAGCCGGGCGGCAAAATTCCCGTGGACGGAGTGCTCGTCGCAGGTGAATCGCACGTGGACGAATCCCTCATTACCGGTGAGCCGATTCCCGTCGGGAAGAATCCGGGTGATGCTGTGGTGGCGGGCACCCTGAACACGACGGGTGCCTTCACGTTTCGCGCCACCAAGGTCGGCGGCGAAACCCTTCTGGCGCATATCATTGCCCTGGTCCAGGAAGCCCAGGCGAGCAAGGCGCCTGTACAAGCGCTGGCGGACAAGTTGGCGGAGATTTTCGTCCCCAAAGTGCTGATTATTGCGATGCTGGCGCTGATCTTCTGGTTGGTTTTGGGTGCTGCTTCCCTGGGCTTCACCCACGCATTGACCTTGGGCCTATCGTCTATGGTCTGCGTTCTGGTCATCGCCTGCCCTTGTGCGCTTGGTTTGGCCACGCCCGCTGCGGTGACCGTCGGCATTGGCAAGGGCGCGCGCGCCGGAATCTTAATCAAGGACGCCGCCACGCTCCAAAAATTGCGCGACGTCAACGTCATCGTCGTGGACAAGACGGGCACCCTCACGCGCGGCCGGCCCGAATTGGTTGAACTACGTGGGCTCGCCGGCTTGAGCGACGACCGGGCTTTGGCCCTGCTGGCGGCGCTCGAGCAAAATTCCGAGCACCCTCTGGCCCACGCCATCGTAACTGCGGCGGAATCCCGGAATTTGCCGCTTCCCGCCGTATCCTCGTTCAACGCGCTCAAGGGCCGCGGCTTGGCCGGGGTCATCGAAGGCACCGAATACTTTGCCGGCAGCGAACGCCTCGCCCGCGAGCGCGGGTTTGCGACCGACGGATTGAATCTCGCGGACGCCACGCGCGAGGGCCGCACCCCCATTCTGCTGGGTTCGGCCCAGGGTTTGCAGGCCGTGGCCTTTATTGCCGATGCGCCCAAAGAATCCGCCAAGGCGGCCGTCAGCCAATTGCGGGCAATGGGCATCCGCGTGGTGATGCTGACCGGCGACAATGAGAACACCGCGCGCTTTGTCGCGCGCCAGGTTGGCATCGAGGAAGTGACGGCCCAAGCCCTACCCGCGGATAAATTGGAAAAGATCACGGAACTGCAGCGTAGCGGGCTCATTGTCGCCATGGCGGGTGACGGCGTGAATGACGCCCCGGCGCTTGCCCAGGCCCACGTCGGCATTGCCATGGGAACGGGCGCCGATGCCGCCATTGAAACTGCCGGCGTCACGTTGTTGCATGGAGATATTTCGAAACTCGTGCAGGCGATCCGGCTTTCGCACCTCACGATGCGGGTGATCTGGCAGAATCTCTTTTGGGCCTTCGCCTTCAATATCATCGGCATTCCGCTGGCCGCGGGTGTGTTTTATCCGTGGTTTGGCTGGACGCTTTCTCCGGTCTTCGCGGGCATTGCCATGGCGTTTTCCAGCGTGGCGGTGGTTTCCAACGCGTTGCGCTTGAAAATGCTGCCGCTGGGTGGGGGGCCGGTTGCGCCGGTGTTAACCTTTCACATTAGCGGCATGCACTGCGGGTCCTGCGTGCGACTGACCGAAGCGGAATTGCGGACGGTTCCCGGTGTGACTGGGGTCAAGGCTTCGTTGGCCGACCAGCAGGTGGAGGTGACGGGGGATTTTACCGGACGCGGCGCGGCGGAACTCCTGCCGGTTTTTGCGCCGCTCGTGCAAAAACATGACTTTGTGCTTTCGCTGGAACCGGCGCGGACCGCCATTAAGTGGCGCGAGTTTGCCTTCGCCCTGCCCGCGGCGGTGGCACTGATGGCGGCATTCATCTTCGCGCAGGAACTGCATTTGGGAAACCTGGTGGATGCTTCGCATATTGGCTACGGAGTGGCGTTCCTGGTTGGCGTCGTCGCCTCGCTGTCTTCCTGTATGGCGATCGTGGGCGGGTTGGTGCTCACCTTGTCGGCTTATTATGCCGGCAAAGGCGAGAAGACGCGCCCGCAACTGCTTTTCCACGCGGGTCGGTTGGCGTCATTCTTTGGCCTCGGCGGGGTGGCGGGCGCGGCCGGCTCCATTTTTCGTTTTGGCCCGAAGGGCGCCATGGTGCTCGGTGTGTTGGTCGGGGGAATTATGATCATCATGGGCATAGGCCTGCTCAATGTCTTTCCCTGGGTGAAACGTTTTCAAGTGCTGCTGCCCCGTTCCCTGGGCGAGCGCGTCCACGCGCTGCAGGGCCACCGGGCCTGGTTTGCGCCCCTGGCGTTGGGGGTGGCCACGTTCTTTCTGCCCTGCGGCTTCACCCAGTCCATGCAGCTCTATACGTTGACGACTGGGCATTTTTTCGCCGGGGCGCTGACGATGTTCTCGTTTGCGCTGGGCACCTTGCCGATGCTGGCGCTGTTGAGTTTCAGCCCGCTGGGCGCCCGCGGCCGGGGCCGTTCGGGCGTGTTTTTCAAGACGGCCGGATTGCTCGTTGTATTATTTGGCGCATATGATATTTTAAACAGTCTGGCGGGTTACGGTGTCATTCCGCCGGTTTTTAATTTTTAATCTTCCCTCCACCATGAACAAAATGAAGATCGTTTTCGCCGCCGCCGCCATTGCCCTCGGCGGTTTCTGGTTCGCCTGTTCCAAACCGGCGACGGATGCCGCCGCGCCCGCTGTTGCTTCCGCGCCCGCCGCGCCCACGGGCAAAGAACAGGTTTTTGAAATCACGGTGAAGGAGGGGTACACGCCCAGGGAAATCACGGCCAAAGCCGGCATCCCGGTCATTTTGAAAATGAAGACGCAAGGCACCCTGGATTGTTCGAGCACTTTTGCGATTCCCCAACTCAACATCCGGGAGTCCCTGCAGGCCACGGGAGAGAAAACCATTACCATCCCGGCACAAAAAGCCGGCGACAGCATCCGCGGCGTCTGCGGCATGGGCATGTATTCGCTGGTGATTAAGTTCGTTTAGGGGAAGGCGATTGAGGCGACTGAGGCGACGGAGGCGATTGGGGCGGGTGGCTTATTGTTATATTGCTGGGGTGACCTATTGTTATATTGTTGCATTGCTATATTGTTGAAAATGCCAAAGAGCGCCGGGCGCCGCTTGCAACTCTCAACTATCACTTATCAACTCCTCGCTCCCGTCTCCTTTGAAAGT
>CAZLPS010000111.1:0-12842 GCA_964561455.1 uncultured Opitutales bacterium | reverse complement strand
CCGTTTCGCCCGCTGGGTCAAAAGCCTCAACCGCTGGACCCAGATTCTCTTCAGCCTCGCCCTCGTCGCCGCGCTCAACTATCTCGCCGCCCGCCACTTCCTCCGCTGGGACCTGACTGCCGACCATCGTTACACCCTCAGTTCCGAAACTCTTTCCTACCTTGACCAGAAAGTCCGCCAGTCCCTGGCCGACACCTTGTACATCGTCCAGATCCTGCCCGACGACCAGTCGGACAGTTCCCGCATCACCACTGAAAATATCAATCGCCTCGCCGAACAATACGTCTACGACGCCAAACACCGCCTGCCCAGTGGTCCCATTCATTTGGAGTACCAGAAAGTGGATCCCCTGTTGCAAAAGGAGATTTATAACAATCTCCTCCACATGGGCATGGCCAACACCACCCGCGTGCTCATCCTGGGCGGCAATCGCTTTCGCGACCTGAACAACGCCGATCTGTATAACAAAAACAGCAAAAAAGAGGACGTCTTCAACGGCGAAAACGCCATTACTTCCGCCATCCTTGACGTCGCCCAAAAAGATGCGGACGAAGTTTACTTCACCACTGGCCACGGCGAACGCAACCTCGACAGCACTGACCCGACGTACGGCCTTTCCCAATTCAAGGAATTCTTGCGGGGCCGCCACTTTACCCTAAAACCCCTCGACCTCACCGGCGCCAACAACAAAATCCCCGCCACCGCCAAACTGGTCGTGATCGTTGATGCCGTCAGCAAGTTTAGCCCGCTCGAGATTGAGCGGCTTCGTCAATACCTCAGTCAAAGCAACGGTCGGCTGCTGATCTTTCTCGAGCCCACCGATAACCCCGGCCTGGACCCGCTGCTACACGAGTGGGGTCTGCGCTCCCCCAACAACCTGGTCGTCGAAGATGACCCCAACTACACCACGCCCGAAAAGGACATTATCATCAAGCCCTCCAGCACCACCCAGCAACCCCATGAAATCGTGCGCTTCCTCGCCATGGGCTCCGGTGCCGGCGGCGAAACCGGACTTTACCTCCGCTTCGGCCTTACCCGCCCCGTAGTCGAGGACTTGACCTCATCCAATGACGAGCGCCGCCAGGTCTCCGAATTGTTTTACAGTTCCAAAACTTCCGGCCTCTATAAATTGCCGCTGCCCGTGGTGGTTGATTCCAAGAAGTTGGGTCCACCGGAAAGCCGGGGCTCCTTTTCCCTCGCCGCCCTCGCTGAACGCCGCGCCTCTGACGCCGTCAAGCTCGACGGCGGCCGCGTGCTCGCCCTGGGCTCGACCGATTTCATCCGCAACGATTATTTCCTTAACAGCTCCGCCAATGCGGAATTCATTTTGAAATGTTTTAATTATCTCACCAATCACGAGAATTTGCTCAATATCCAGCCCCACCTCCCGAACCAATCCAGCCTGGGCATCCACGAAACCGCCCAATTCACCGGTCTGGCTTGGCGCTTCACCATCGTGCCCGCTGTGGTCGCGCTGTTTGGCCTCATCGTTTTCTGGCTGCGCAATCGCTCGTGATTTTTTGCCGCCTCCCTCCCCGCATTTCCCAAATTCCCTCCGCCGGCCGCCATGCGCTTCAAACTCACCATCGCTCTGCTCCTGGCCAACCTTGCCGTATTCTTTGTTCTCTGGCGGCTCGAGCAGCCCGCCGCCATTGTCCCCAAAGCCCCCGGCCCCATCGCCAAGGACTTTTACGATCACATCACCATTGAGGACAATTCCAACAACCTCACGCAGGTTCGCGAATTCAAATTGGATGCCAACGATAGCAGTTGGAAAATCATCCAGCCCATCAGTTGGCCCGCCAATGGTGACGCCATTCAGGCCATCAGTTCCGACCTGCAATTCCTCGATGTCGAAATTTCCTTTTCCAAAGCTGATTTGGCCAAGGGCGGCCAAAGCCTCAAGGACTTCGGCCTCGATAAGCCCATTCTCAAAGTCACCCTCGAAAACAGCAAAGGCAAACAGGAGCTCTGGGTCGGCAGCCCAACCGTCTTCGCCGGCCGCCTCTATGTGATGAACCCCAAGGACGAAATTGTTCGCGTCGTCGCTCAAGGCGCTGTCTCCAGCCTTTATGCCCCCATTGAGGAATTGCGCGACAACCGCATTTTTACCTCCAACGCCCTCCTCACCAAAAGCCTTTCCCTTTGGACCGCCCCCAACAAACTGGTCGAATTCGTCAAGGATCCCGCCACCGACCTCTGGCAGCTCGACGCCCCCTTGCGCCGCCCGGCGGACAGCGTTGCCCTCGGCAAAGTCATCAACCAGCTCCTCAGCCTATCGGTCGTGTCCTTTGTCCCTGCAAAGGACACCGACCCCGGTCGCCTCGGCCTCGCCCAACCCAAACTCACCCTCAAGCTCTCCGGCAATTCCAGCCAAAAACTCAGCCTCGGCGACGATGTTCCGAATGCCCCCCAGCCCCAAGTTTACGCCCAACTGGAGGATAGCAAAATCATCTTCACCGTCCGCAAACTCGATTTGTTCGATACCCTGCTCCAAGCTCAGGAAAAACTGCGGCAACACCAGTTCCTCGACTTCGACCCCGCCAAGGTCTCCGCCCTGAATCTCAGTTCAGCTTTCGGCGAACTGCGCTTGCAAAAAGAGGGCCAGTCCTGGCAGATTTACGACAAAGACCCCTCCGGCGCCCCCCGCCCGGTGTTCGCCGCCGACTCCGCCATCATGCTCGGTCTTCTCGAAAATCTCCGCAATCTTTCCGCCAAAAATTTCTCCAGCGACGCCCCCGATTCCCTCGCTGCCTACGGACTCGATCCCAACAGCACGACCAATCCCCCGCTCTGGAAAGTTGTGCTTCAGGCCGAAAAGCCCCTCACCCTCGTCCTCGGCCGCTCCAGTGAAAATGGCGCCTTCCGCTATTATGCCAAAACGTCCGACACCGATTCCGTTTACGAGATCACCACCGACATCCTCGATCTCCTCGACACCAGTCCCCTCGTCTACCGCGACCGCATCTTCGAGCAGCTTCCCACCGGCGCCCTCATCACTTCTTTCAAACTCACCGACCTCAAAAACCAGCGCGACCTCTGGAAGTTCGACCTCCCCGACGCCAAACCCAAGTGGGACGATTTCCTCAAAGGCCATCCCTCCCTCGCCAACGACGCCCCACTCAATCTCCGGCGCTCCGACCTCACCACCCTGCTGGCTTGCCTGGCCAAATTTGAAGTGGCCTTTTATCGCGCATCGGCCTTTTCCCTTAACGGCCAGACACCGCCGGGCGCCTCCACGGCCGTACCCTGGCGCTACCTCCTTGACTTCACGGTGGAAATTCCCGCCGCTGGCCAGACCCCCGCCCAGAAATTCGCTCATCAATTCTATTTTTCCGAAAAGGATGAAAATGGGGTGCAAATCGGTGGCACCCCCGGCGACCCCAATCTCCCATCCGCCATCTTCAGACTAACCACCAAATTGGCCGGCACCCTCGACGGCCTCACCGAGGCGGCCAACATTCCGCCGGAAGTTCAAAAAACGATCACCGAACTTTCGCAGCCGCTAAATCCCAACCCGCCTGCCGCCGCCGCGCCGGCACCCGCATTGGCGCCTGCTCTGGCCACTTCGCCCCTCCCCGCACCCGCCACACCGGCTGCGCCCGCCGCTCCCGCCGCATCCGCTCCTTAAGCACTGGATTATTTTAACCACCTGAATTTCAGGCGTCCCGCCACCGCGGCCACTGCCGCCTGTCGAACTGCCGTGCCCGACCTTCCGCCAAACCAGACCACTGCCCGCCGCCGGACGTCCTGGTGGTTCCGGCTCCTGCGCTGGCTGTTGAATCTCGCGTTGTTCGCCCTCCTCGGGCTCCAGCTCTTCGCCGTCGTTCTTTTCGCCACTGACCAGCATTTGCAAATCCCCGGTTTCCTCCGCCATGCCCTGGAGGCGCGCCTTGATGACCAGGGCCTGAGCGTTCGTTTCCGCGCTCTCGAATTCAGTCTCAATGGCGGCCTGCTCCTGCGCGATCCACAAGTCTATGTTGTGGGCTCCCCCGAGCCCGTGGCCGAGGCCGATTATCTCCATGTCGAACCCGACTGGATTGCGCTCCTCTGGAATCACCGCCTCTCGTTCAGCGAATTCCGCCTGGTCAACGCCCGCTTTTATTGCCCCGCGGAAATTTCCCCCACCGGCGTGCGCGAAGCTTTCGTGCAGCATCTTGACATGGCCCTGGTCAGCCAGGGCAATTATTGGTGGGTGCTCGACCACTTTCACACCCGTTTTCTCAACACCCGCGTTTTTGCTCAGGGCACTTTCCTCGTCGCGCCGCCCTCCACTGTCCAGCCCTCCGTCACCCTCGCCGCGCTCTACCGTCAATGGTCCCGCACCATTGTCAGCTTGGCCCCCCAATTCAAGCAAGTCGAAGAACCCGTGATTGAACTCACCATTGCCGGCGAGGAACCCGGCCTCACCAAGCTCAACGTTTCCGCCTCCGCCCATCGCGTTCAGCCTCCTCCCGTCGGCCTCGTCTTTGGCCGCACTTCCGTGCGTTTCGCCGCTACT
This sequence comes from uncultured Opitutales bacterium, assembly GCA_964561455.1. Lineage (GTDB taxonomy): Bacteria > Verrucomicrobiota > Verrucomicrobiia > Opitutales > JABDGR01 > JABDGR01. The sequence continues at coordinate 8,341 of CAZLPS010000111.1, read as the reverse complement.
TGGGATGGCCAGACGCTGCACCCCAATGGCATCGTTACCGCCCAAACGGATTCACTCGCGTTTTCCTCCAACCCTGCGGATCCCGCAGCCGAAAAAGTTATTTCTGTGGGCCCGGTTTGGGCGCGCTTTCCCCTGGCCGATGGTCCCAACGGCATTTTTTCCGCGTGGCCCGGCCAATGCACGGTGGCGGCCGCTTCCTTGAAATTGGGCGATTACTTCCTCGACAGCGCCTATGCCGATGCCGACTTGCGTCAATGGCCTGATCTTTCCCTCGCCGCCGACGCTGCTCGCGGTCCCGTTTCTCTTCATGTCGCCGGTCAATTTGGGGCCGGACTCGATGGCGCCGCCTTTGCCTGGAAGGGCGGCAACGTCACGGTCCACGCAAAGGCCAATCTTGTCACCCTGCTCGACATCACCCATCAGAATCTTCCCGCCTCCTTCAACGGGATGGAATTGCAGGGCCCGGTGGAAGTTGACGCCCGCGCCACCATCGCCCCCGATCAACAAATCCAGACCGCTGACTTTACCGTCCGCACCGGCGCCATTCGCTATGAGCGCATCGCCCTCGATACCCTTTTCGCCCGAGCCCACCTCACCCGCGACGACGCCGGTGGCTTCGTGATTGATGTCCCGCGCATCGTCGCGACCAACCCATCCTGGCAGGCCGAGGGCGCCTATTTCGAAAATCTTCGCACCCATGATTTTTCTCTTCAGGCGCAAGGCGAGGTCGAACCCCGTGTCCTCGATCCTTATTTCTACGAATGGTGGCCCCAAGTCTGGCAGTCTGTTGTCCTCACCAGCCATTTGCCCCACGCCTACTTCTCCTTCGCCGGCAATTGGGATCGGCGCCCCCAGAATAACGCCCTCTTTGTCGCTGTGGATATTCCCGTCCCCGTCGTACGCGGCGTCCCCATGGACCGCCTCACCCTCCGCGCTACGATTCGCCCTGATTACATTGCCGTCTACGACCTCCATGCGTCGGCCACCGGCGGCGGTCAGATCTCGGGTGCCATGATCTGGGTCATGAAGCCCGATTATTCCCACATCATTCAGCAACGCTCCTTTTGGGATGCCAATCTGCCGCTTGCCGCCCTCGGCGACCTCGGTGGCCCCGAGGTCGCCATCGCCGTGCGCCCCCTCGATTGCCCGACGCCGCCGGTCGTCCACATTGACCAGCGCACCGCCGACTTCACCAACGCCCAACCCCTCGTCACCGCCACTAAAATTCATGCCGAAATCGCCACCCCTTTCCGTGCCTACCATGTCCCCATAGATTCCGCCATCCTTGACCTCGCCAATTACGACAATTGGGCCGACATCCCGCGTTTCGATTTCAATCTCGCCGGCGGTGTGGGCCACGCCGAAGGCACTCTTGTCCGCACCCCCGGCGAACCCGCCCAGTTGACCTTTTCCACTTTGCTGGCCCACGCCCGCAGCATTGATTTCGTCAGCGCAATCAGCCAGTTTAACCCAAATCAAAACTCCCCCGCCAACTCCCCGCCACCCGCCCCGCTCCTTAACCCCGAACCATCCGCGTCTCCCACTCCGTCCCCCGCAGAGCCGGCGCGCCCCGCCAACCTCGATCTTGCCATCGGGGGTCATCTGATGCTCGGTGACGCCGACTCCTTTACCGCCACCGGCTTTGGCCGTCTCTCCGGTGGCCAACTCGGCCAGTTGCACATGCTCGGCGGGCTCTCCCGCGCCCTCGCCAACACCAAAGTCCCGCTCGGCGATTTCAATCTCACTGATGCCTCCGGCGTTCTCCAAATCGCCCACCAATACCTGCGCCTCACCGACGTCGTTGTCACCGGCCCCTCCGCCCGGGTGGTCGCCGCCGGGACTTATCATATCGGCCCGGGCGACCTCGATTTTAATGTTCTCATGTTCCCCCTCGCTGAATGGAATTCCTTTCTGCTGAACCCCCTCTCCAGCGTTTCCAATTTTTTCAGCAACGCCGTCACCTTCAAACTGCATGGCAAGGTGGAAAAACCAGCATGGGACATCAGTATGAACCCGCTGCGCCTTTTCGAAAACCATACCGTGGAAGGCCCGGCCATCCCCGGCTATCCCGCCAACGCCGATGGTTCCCCCATCCTCCCTCGGCTCCCCACCCCGCCCCCCCTGCCCCCGCCCCCCGAAGTAAAAAAATGAGCGCGCAGGCCGGTTCCAGATTTCTTCCGCTCGCATAGGGTAACACCCCATGGCCCACTCGGGTCATTGAGCGCATGATTGGTCCGCCTGCGGTATGCGGACTCCCGACAATAGTCGCGGGTGCGCCGCCGCTTCCCTTATGCCCCCCCGCCCAAATTTTTGTCTTCGCCCGCGCAGTTCCCTGACGTCGGCCACGGGGCCAGGTTTCAGCCCAACGGAGAATCGCCTTTGAAAACCTCTCCCAAAGTTGCCGCCGCGCTGGCCGGGGTGGCTCTCCTGCTGGCCTTGGGCGTGGGAACTTCGTTCGCGGCCTTCCGACAGGTCAAGGACACCGCCGCCGCGCGCGAACATTCCAATCTCGTCATTGACCGCGCCAACGAATTAATGTCCGAATTGCGCGACGCCGAAACCGGTCAGCGCGGCTTTTCCCTGACTGGCATCGAAACCTTTTTGGAGCCCTATGTGGCGGTGCGCGACAGGGTCCACTCCGATCTGGTGGAATTGCGACGCCTGACCTTGATCCCCGCGGCACAAAAACATTTGGACGCCATTGCTCCCCTCCTCGAGGCGAAAATGCAGGAATTGGCGGACGTGATTGCCCTGCGCCGCAACCAGGACATTCCTGCCGTCATTGACCGCGTGAGCAACGGCCGGGGCAAACAATTGATGGATGATATGCGGGGCGAAATGGCCGCCTTCCTCCAAATCGAAAAGGGGACGCTGGCCCTGCGCGAAGCCGATTTTCAGGCAAACCTGCGCCGGTTGTTCACCCTCATTGCCGTGGCCAGCCTCGTCACGTTGCTGCTCGTGTTCTCCTGTGTCTTTTTGCTCAATCGGGAGGCGAGGCAGGCGGTCCGCAATCGCGTGCATCTTGAAACCAAGCACCTGCTCGAACAGCAAACGGAGACTAACCGCCAGTTGCAATTCGCCATCGCCAGCGTGCAGGTCAGCCAGGAGCGCCTGGCCGTCACGCTCCACTCCATCGGCGACGGGGTCGTCGCCACCGACGATGCCGGTCGCGTCACCCTCCTCAATCCCGTGGCGGAAGCACTTACCGGTTGGACCCAATTGCAAGCCACCGGTCGGCCCGTGGCAGAGATCTTTTGCATCATCAACAAGGACACCCGCCTGCCGGCGTTGATTCCGGTGGCCGACACTTTGGCGCGCGGCACAATTCACGGCCTCGCCAACCACACCGTCCTGATTGCCCGCGGTGGCGCCGAGTGCGACATCGCGGACAGTTGCGCGCCCATTCGTGACCGCGACCGGCAGGTCATTGGCGCTGTCCTGGTATTTCGTGACGTCACCAGGGAATACGCCGCGCAACGCGCCATGCAGGAGTCCAACATCGAGCTGGAAAAGGCAAAGTCCGCCGCGGACAAGGCCAATCTCGCCAAATCCCATTTCCTCTCCCGCATGAGCCACGAGCTGCGCACCCCGCTCAACGCGATTTTGGGCTTTGCGCAATTGATGGAAACCGCCACGCCCGAGCCCACGCCAGTCCAGGAGGCGCGCATCACCCAGATCCTCCAGGCGGGCTGGCATCTGCTTAATCTCATAAACGAAATCTTGGACCTTGCCGTCATCGAGTCCGGCAAAGTGTCCCTGTCGCAGGAACCCGTGTCGCTCGTCGACGCCGTCGCCGATTGCAAGGCCATGATGGAACCGCAAGCTCTGCAACGCGACATTCGCATTACCTACCCGCATTTCGACCGCCCCTTGTATGTCTGGGCCGACCGCACCCGCCTGAAACAAATCATCATCAACCTGCTTTCCAATTCGATTAAGTATAACAAAAAGGGCGGCACCGTCGTCGTGACCTGCACCGAAATTGCAGCCGACCGCACCCGCCTCAGCGTCACCGACTCGGGCTCCGGTTTGAACGATGAAAAACTCGCGCAATTATTTCAACCCTTCAATCGCCTCGGCCAGGAGGCCGGCGGCGTCGCCGGCACCGGCATCGGCCTCGTTGTGACCAAACAACTTGCTGAATTAATGGGCGGCGAACTGGGCGTCGAGAGCACCGTCGGGGCTGGCAGCCGTTTCTGGATTGATCTCCGCTCGACCGCCGCACCCATCGTTACGGAAAACTCTCCCATCCCCATTGCGTCGATCCAATCCCGCTCCCCCGCCGGTGCCCGACAGCGCACCCTGCTCTACGTCGAAGACAATCCCGCCAACATGATGCTCGTAGAACAACTCATCGCCCAGCATTCCAAACTGAAAATGTTGACCGCAGTGGACGGCGCCCTCGGCATCGAACTCGCCCGCTCCGCCCTGCCCGAAGTCATCCTCATGGACATCAATCTGCCCGGCATGAGCGGCATCGAAGCCATGAGAATCCTCCGCGAGGACCCGGCCACCGCCCACATCCCCGTCGTCGCCCTGAGTGCCAACGCCATGCCCCGCGACGTGGAAAAGGGTCTGGAAGCCGGATTCTTCAGCTACCTGACCAAACCCATCAAGGTTAAAGAATTCACTGTAGCCCTCAATGCCGCCATGAATTTTGCGGAAAAATCCGCCGCCAACTCTGCCCTCGCCAAAGCCTAAATACCCACCGCCACCGCCCGCACCAACTGCCCCGCCATCATCACATAACACCAAGCCTCCCCCGCCTCCTCCGATTCCGCCCCCTCCGTGTCCTCCGCAAAAAATTTTACCCGCACTCGCTGATAGTCATTCTCCCCCTCCGCCCGCCCCTCCGCATATCCCTCCAGCCCGTCAATCGCCCACAGCGCCGCCTCGTCCCGCAAAGTCAGCACCCAGCCGGGAATCCAAGCCGGGGAACGTTCAACGTTTAAGTCTGCATCCTCGCCGCCTTCTTTGCGCATCTCGTCCGCCTCGGGTGGCTTCTTGGCATTTTCAGCATTAAACGTTAAGCGTTGAGCTTTAAAAGTTAAGCGTTCCTCCGCCAGTGCGAGATATCCGTCCCGCGATTTAAACAACTTTCCCCATACTCGCGCCCTCTTCCGCGCCACCACCTTCCCCTCGCAAAAACGCCCCCAATACTCCCCGCCCGGCACCAGCGAGCCGTACACAAAAAGTTGCAGGTCAATTTTTACGCTCACCCCTTCATTATGCCATTCGCCGCCGAAAGCCCCAAGCAGAATTTTTTGACTCCGGCACCAACCGCCCGACCCGTCAGAGCTGTCGGACCCGTCGGACAAGTCGGACATGTCGGATTGGTCCGACTCGTCCGACCTACTTCAGCCATTTGGAGCGACTCTCCAACTTCGCTCTCTTCTCAAATGTGCCGCCACACCACCTTCAGCCGGCACCCCAATATCTTTTCCATCCGCTCCAGGTCTTTTCCGGCAATTTTCGGTATTCCCGGATTCTTTGCCTCCAAAGTAAACCGCGCAAATCCCTGCGGCCAATGGTAAATTAACTCATTCAAATTCCGACTGCTGCCACAGCAGGGCAGCGTCCTCGGTCGCAACGGAAAATTAAGCGGGTGCTCTTCATTCATCGCCTCCGACCACCACTTCGTAACGATCTCCTTCCCGCAATCCGGACACAGAATCCGCTCAAAATTGCCTCCACAAAAGATGAATTGTGGATATGCGCTCTCTTCCCCCATGACTCCCCCCGCCCCCGGCGCAATTTCCTTCATCAGTATCGCCGCCTTTTCCTGCGCCTCCACCGTCGGCACATAATCCGCCGCCGCCGGAATCAATATCAACCAATTATCAGACATCCCTCCATCCAATCCACCACCCGCCCCAAGTCAATTCCCCAACCTTGAACCTCTCCAGGCATCCGCTGCGGATTTCACCTTTCTTCGGTCTTTTTTGGCTCTACCATCTCTCAAATTTCAAATCTCAAATCCCGACCCCCCGCCCCCCATTTTGCCTTGGCCCTCCCCCTTCAATTCTATATTCTTCCCTTCCCTCAGTCGCCTCAGTCGCCTTCGCCAACTAAAAACCAAGAACTAGAAACTAAAGCACATTTAGTTAGAAATGAACCGCGTCCACATCAAAACCTACGGCTGCCAAATGAACGAGCGCGACTCCGAAGCCGTCGCCTCGCTCCTCCGCGCACGCGGCTATGCCATGGTCGAAGATGAAGCCGACGCCGACGTCGTCCTCCTCAACACTTGTTCCGTCCGCGATCTCGCCGAACAGCGCGCCATCGGCAAGGCCGCCCACCTCCAAAAACGCAAGCGTCGCAATCCGAAATTCCTCGTCGGCATCCTCGGCTGCATGGCCCAAAACCGCGGCGTCGAACTCCTCGACCGCCTCCCCGACCTCGACCTTCTCGTCGGCACCCAGAAATTTCATCGCGTTCCCGATTACCTCGACAACCTCCTCGCCACCCAAAAAGGTTTCGGCCCCGCGCCCGATACCCTCGTGGACCTCGAAGCCGAGGTCGGCTCCCAAAACGAAATTCGCGGCCACTTCCACGCCGATGATTCCCCCGCCGACGCCGCGCCCCAAATCTCCGCCTATATTTCCATCATGCAGGGTTGCAACATGCATTGCACCTTCTGCATCGTCCCCAAAACCCGCGGCGAGGAACGCTCGCGCCCCATGGATGACATTGTTCGCGAAGCCGAGGAACTCTTGGCCAACGGCACCCGCGAGATCACCCTCCTGGGCCAAATCGTGACCAGCTACGGCCGCCGCGAATTCCCCATGGTTGCCGGCAAGACGCCCTTCGTGCAATTGCTCGAAAAGCTTTCCGCCCTCCCGCAACTTCATCGCCTCCGCTTTACCTCGCCCCACCCCTCCGGTTTTAAATCAGACCTCATCGCCGCGTACCGCGATCTCCCCAAGCTCGGCGAATACGTCCACCTCCCGATGCAAAGCGGCTCCGACCGCATCCTCAAGGCGATGAACCGCCCCTACACTCGCGACACCTATCTCCGCCTCATTGAAAACCTCCGCGCCGCCCAGCCCAAAATGTGGATCTCCACCGACGTTATCGTCGGCTTCCCCGGCGAAACCGATGACGACTTCGCCGCCACCCGCGAATTGTTTACAGAAATCGGCTTTGAAATGGCCTACCTCTTTAAATACTCCACCCGCACCGGCACCCCCGCCGCCGAGATGGAAAACCAGGTTCCCGCCCCCGTCGCCGAAGGCCGCCACAAGGAATTGATGACCATCCTCGAAAAGCGTTCCCTCGCCCGCCACGAGGAACTCGTCGGCACCACTCAGGAAGTCCTCGCCCAGGAACCCGCCAAACGTCCCGCCGGCCGCCTCCTCGGCCGTACCCGCAGCTACCGCAAAGTCTTCTTCGACGCCCCGCCCCATCGCCTCGGCGAACTCGTCCCCGTCCGCATCACCCGCGCCACCGTGGCTGCGCTGGAAGGGGAAGTGGAAACAAAAGGATGAAGGATGAAATACCACCCGGCGAACTCCAAATCCCGTACTTTGCCCGCTAAACATTTTTTACAACCATCGTTTTAATTGAGGTTTACATTCATCCTTCATCCCTCATCCTTCATCCTTCCATGTCCCTCTTTGCCGCCACCCTCACCGCCGCCGCCCTGCTCCTCGTGCCGGGCGCGGTCCTGCTGTGGAACGGCCCCATCGTCGAGCGCACCGCCCGCGCCTTTCCCCGTTCCGATGTCGCCTCCTACCTTTTCTTTGGCAGCGCTGGCTTGTGGTTTCTCTACCTTGTCGCCCACCTCGGCCCCGCGGACTTCGGTGACTATCGCCAAATTCTTGTCGCCGTTTTCGCCGCCGTTGGCCTCGGCGCCTTCTTTGTCGCCCGCGATTTCCTTGCCGTGCGCGGTGTCGCCATCCTCCTCCTTCTCGCCGCCCGCCCGGCACTCGACGCCTCGATGGCCTACTCGCCGCCCCCCGATTCGCGCGTTTGGCTGAACGCCTTTGTCTACGTCGCCATCGTCAGTTCCATCTATTTCGGCACGATGCCCTATCAGGCCCGCGACTTCATCGGCTGGCTCTTCTTCAAGTCCAGCCGACCCCGCATCCTTGGCGCCGTCTGCGCCACTTATGGCGCCGCCCTCGCCGTCCTGTCTACCACATATTACCACAAATATTGAGGGCTTTTCCTTAACGCTCGTTTTTAGGTTGTACGAGGCGGTTTTCATTCTTAATACCGGGAGGCAATCGCCCAACCCGGGTCAATTCTTCATTGCCCGCCCGGCGCAAAACGATAAACTTCACTCCGTATTCCGCCAGCATCCTTCCCCGCTCCCCGCTCCCCGCTCCCCGCTCCCCGC
>CAZLPS010000110.1:0-12912 GCA_964561455.1 uncultured Opitutales bacterium | reverse complement strand
CTTCGGCCGCGCCTTCCCCGTATTCCATGGGCACGCCGCGATCCAAATACCCCGGAAGCATATGGGATCAGGCGTTGCATGTTAACAAAGGATATCGGCTGGGTCAGTTGCAAAAGGAGCAATAGCCAGTTTTGGCGACCAATACAACCTCCGATTGTCTCGGGGTTTAAATGTTACCATGCAACGCCTGACCCCTTAAGCCTCTCCCCTTAAGGCTTCTCCTACTGGCCCATGCGGTTTACGGCACATGAGTGGTTTCACTTAGGGCTAGATTTTTGAAAAGGGTGTTGCCTGAAAACTCCAGGTTTCGGTCTAGGGAGGTGGGGTTGAGGTAATAAGTGAAACTGATATACCCATTTTTACCTTCGTTCGGACCAACGCCGATTCCGCCCGTTATCTTCCCGTAAAGCGCGCTTGTAATTTGGCTTCCTTGCTTCACCGTGCGCACGCGAAAGAAATACCCATCGACACCTTTTGAAGTGTCAGTGATGTTCGTCCCAAGTGGCGACATTGACCAAATATGGTGCGCTTCCAGTTTGGCCAGATAGCCCGCTTCCGGTGCCTCGCGCGGCCATTTAAACTGGCTGTTGGCAAACTCCTTCGGCAGCTTCACCTCCTGTATGCCGTCGCCGTCGTTTGGGAAGGTGATGCTCGCGGTCAACTCATTATTATTGTAATCAGTATATTTAAGATAGGTAACGGTGACGATGAAGTCGGCAGCTTTGCCCTTGCCATACGGCGCAACCCAGTCGGCCGCCTCCAAATCGAAACCGCAGGATTCATTGAGAGCAGCGGGGATTTTGGCGCCCCATTTGCGCACATACAACGAAATCTGCGTTTCAATTCTGCGCAATACGGTTGTGTAGGTTTGATCCCACGGTTGCCAGTGGCCGTCATTCGACGTATAGAATGTAGGAAGAGGTGCCCAGCCCAAATAATAGCCCTCTTTTCGAATCTCGTTGCCAACCATACCGTTCGAATAGCCCTCTCCAGTAAAATTGCCGTTCGCATCGGTCACGCCCTCAACCTTGATATTCGTCTCAAAATTAAACTGCGCGCAAAATCCGAAAGTTGCATTTGCGCCTGGGATGGGCTGACCGTCTTCGTTAAGAACATGAACCGTGGCTTTTGCTCGCGGAAGGCCGGCATACTCAACGACGCCAGCGGCTCCAAGGAACGCAGCAACTAGCGTTATAATGATTTCGGTTTTCATTTTAGTGAGAGGAAATATATACCAGCTGGTCATAAAGGGCAAAGAGATAGGGATAGGCCACATCGTGCATATCGCTATGAAACCACTTGGGCACTCCAGCAATGAGGGGACTCCGCGGCCAGTGGTTTGGATCCACGTATAGGAACGGGATGTTGGAATTGCGGTCGCCAGTCCCGCCTAAACCGCTTGGCGCAAACTTGCTCACCGGATTCGCCCCCACCGGAAGGCTCAGGGCGGGGATGGCCTCGGCGAGGAGTTGGTTGCGGTATTGGTCGGCCGCGCCGCTGCCAAGGCCGGTGTCAAACAGATAGAGCAACCAGTCGGGGGTGTAGGTGTGAGAAGTGCCGTTATAGCCATTGTTAAAGAGGGGAGAACTCATGGCGTGGGTAAGCGACGTCGAGTTTGCGCTGGTAGTGTTGGCGCTACTCCAGTAGTTGCCCGAGGTGTTGAAGCCCCAACCCATGTATAGGCTGCCGGAGACGATGATGTTGGGAACCGTGATTTGATTACCTTTGGTTTTTTCCTGGATGACCCAGGAATAGTGGCCGAGATCGCCGTAGGTAATGTCCCCGACTAGTTGCACGGCTGCGTACGTAGGATTGGCCGAATTCGTCGCCAGCACGTTCTCCGTGGGCGAATAGAAATTGTAAACTTTCGACGCCGTGGTGGAGGTGTTTCCAGAAACATTCTGGCCATTGAACCGATTCTGCCAGGTGAGTTCGTTGCGGGCGTCAGAACTGGAAAAAAAGTTCCACCAATGCTCGGCCCACAGGCGGCGGTCGTAGATGGGGGTGCCATTATACCATGAGGACAACGTCATGTTGCCCAAGTTTTCGTCCAGGTTGCCGTCGAACGCCTCTTGCGCAATTCCTCCATCCACAAAAATCGCGTGGGTCACGTTCATCCCCCAATCCTCCATGGCGCTGGAGACAACCATTGCACCCAAACTATGGGCGATGATGGTTATATTACCTCCGCCCAGCCGGTTATTCACGACATCCGTGAAACGCTTCAATGCACTTCCGGAGATAAGTGCTTCGCGCACGGCAGTTTGATAGTTGGGCTCATCCTCAGGGGAATAGTCATACGGATCGCCGAACCAACATACGCCGACAAACTTAGCGTGGCTATGACTCCAATAGAGTTCCTTGAAGACCTCCGATTCCCACCCGCGCGAGGCGTTGCCGCTAACGTTGTAGCCATGCATTTGGACGATCCAGTAATTTTTGTTGAGTGAATCGGGGAATCCTATCGGCCCGTTCGGATTACTGGCGTAATTCGAGGATAGTCCATTATCGCGCATGATGGCAGTATTGCCCGCACCCACCAAGCCATTCGGGGCATCGTGGCCCGTGCGCAGGTTCAAATGCCGATACATATCCTCGATATTGCTGATATTCAGATTCAGGGATACGCTGGCCACAGTCACGTTGGCGTTATTGACCACTTTTAGGACGAGGGGATTGCTGGTGAGCGCGTGGCCGTCAAACAAAAGAACCCCCCAGTTGCTGCTGGTGATGTTGGCCAGCCAGCCGTTATTCAAAGCCAGGCCGGAGGGGCCGACCCAGTATTTATGCGCCGACGCTGCGGGTTCATTGCACACCGCCGAATTATAGCCAAAGCCGTTGGTCAACGGCCCCACTGTCTGGAAGTTTGGCGCCCCATCGGAAGTCGCGGGGGCAGGTGGCCGCAGATAATCGAACGACGTCATAGGGGGTCAGGCGTTGCATGATAACATCTCGCAAAAGTGGGATGCACATGCGGAAATCAGTAGGCAATACACGCAACCACGACAACGCTTAATAGCATTGGATTATAATGTTACTATGCAACGCCTGACTCCATAAGGCATGCTCCCGTAAGGCCCCCTCTATCGAATTCTGCGCTGCGGGGGGGGATTTGGTCTTGGGCCGAAAGCGACGAGCCCAGTGATGAAACCGCGCCAATCAAACCAAGCAGGAACAAATTGCGCGAGTGCATAAAAGAAATGGGCAAAAGGCGGTTCGAGAAAGCAAAACCGATGGAATGGTTTTGCGCTATAAATGATTCGTGGGCTCATTCACCGGCCCAAGCGAGACATTTTCCGCGGGGTGAACTACTCTCTTGCGCAGGCCACCGTGATATGCATCTGGCAGATTCGAAATGGCAAACCCCGGGGCAATCAGGTTGCCATTTGGGACGATGGCCCGAAAAGATGACCGACTCCAAATTCCCCGCCATCGCACCATCGGGGCATATTTGGCCGGCCCGCAACCATAGCGGGGCGGGAATCTAAAACTTCAACCGGCAGCTGTGTCGCAGCCGCTGCTCGTGCGTCAGCGCCGGCGGGGCGGTGAGGCGGGAGGGTGGGCCGAGTTTTTCCAACTGCCGCGCGGCGGCTTCTTTCAATGCGCGCCATTTGCCCCATTCGTAATCCGGGGCATGGATGACGTGGTTAAGCACACTGCGCCACTCGAGATAGGCGCGCTCGATGTCGCCGGGCCGGAGTGTTTCATTGATAAAATGTTGCGCGACCGTGGGGTTGGCGCGAACCCGTTGAATGACTTCGGCCGCGCCTTCCCCGTATTCCATGGGCACGCCGCGATCCAAATACCCCGGGCAGGTCATGCCTTGATAGGTCAGGCGGCAAAGGCTCCCAAGTTTCCCGCGGGCATGATCCACCGCCTCAAAGCGGTGGCCAGCGCGCAGATTGGCCAGATCGCGCGCAATCTCGGCCACATCATAGCCCTTGTCCTCGAGCGCAGCCGCCACGGCCAGGCCTTCACCATGATTAAAAAAGCTGAAGATAACCCCCCGGCGGGTGGGGCGGGCGAGGGCATCAATCAAACCGAGACGATACCACGTCTCCGCCACACTCGCGTCAGTGAGGGTTTCCTTCAAGCCGGCCAGTTGCGCAAATCCTCCGGTCGGGCCCTCGACTTCCCGGCGCGGCGGATTGAGCAGGGGGCGCCCCAACGAATCCACGCGCGCAAACACCTCCGCCTGGGCATAATCGAGACGCGCGCTGATCAGCCCGTTGTTCTCGACAATCTCCGCAGACCTCCCGCCACTGGTGAAAAGCGGCAGCAACGGCAGCAGTTCCCGTTCAAATTTCTCGAGGTCCCAATGCCGCGGGGGTGGGGGCGCGCTGGGCTTGGTCTGCTTCCAATGGTGGCACAAGCTCTTGTGCAGCCATTTGACGAGCGTGACTTTCGCGTGGCCGGTTTCCTGCGGAAATACCGCGAGCGCCACCTGGCGGCCGTAGCGAGTCTCCTCGCCCCGCAACCGGCAGAGATTGCCGACGTCCACCCCCGCCAGGGCCTGCGGAAATTTCAGCGCGGGCAGCCATTGGCCTTCCTGGTACGCCAGCGCCTGACCCAGCTTGACCCGCACGGGCGGGCGCCGACGTTCCCATTGACCGGCGGAATTGAGCATCTCCGTGATCTTTTGCCCGGGTTCGCTCGCGAGCGCCTGCACATTGGTCGTCTTCGTGAGTGGCTCCGCCGTCGGCAGGCCCGGCGCCGAGTTGAGTAAAAACTTCTCCAATCCCAATTCCGGGGGACGGTCCGTAAACAGCCGCTTCGCCAATTGCGCGGCGGCCAGGGCGGGCGATTCCCCTTTCAAGACGGTCTGATGCATGAGCGCCAAAAAACTTGGCCAATCCAGCGGATTGGCGCGTTTCAGCAACAATGGGCGGCCCTCCCCGAGGCGCGGCTTCGTCGGCGCCACCAGCACAAAGCCCTTGTCGTCCAACCCGCGCCGGCCGGCCCGCCCAAACATTTGCAACAGCTCGTCGGGACGCACCAGGCGCGGGCCCCCGGCGGTGACGTATTCGCGATCGGTTACCAATACCGATTTCATCGAAAAATTTATTCCGGCCGCCAAGCCGGTCGTGGCCACCACCACGCGCAATTGCCCGGCTTTCGCCAGGGGCTCGATCAGCCCCGCCCGCTGCAAATAGTTCAACCCACTGTGGTGAAACGCGATGCGATGCCGCAACATTTTACCCAACCGGTCGGACGCCAGCGCCTTCTGCTCTGGGGTGAGCGTCAAAAAATCATCCAGCGGCAGCGCCGACGCCAGTTTGGCCGCCAATTCCTCCGCCGCCCGCCGCCGGGGCGCGAAGATCAGGATCGGCCCCAAATCCGCCATCAGCGCGCGCGCCACCAACCGCGGCCAGAAGCCGCGGACACCCGCAGGCACGCGGTCGGGCAGGGCTTCGAGTTCGATTTCCTCCTGGGGCACCGGCCGCTCATGGTGGCTGACCATCACGGCCTCGCGCCCTATGCCACGCAACCAGTTGACCGCCTTTTCCGGATTGCCCACGCTGCCGCTCAACAGCAGCAACTGCGTGCCCTTTGCCGCCATCGCAATGATTAATTCGTAATTAACGCCCCGCACCGGATCGCCCAGCATCTGGTATTCGTCCACGACGAGGAGCCCCGGCCCTTCGCCGCGGAGAAAACGGCCCTTTTGCGTCTCGAGCGTGGCGACGATAATCGGCGCCTCGAGGTTGTCCGCCACGTCACCCGTGGCGATGCCAACGTTCCAACCCTGTTCGCGCCATTCGTAAAGTTTGTCGTTGGCCAGGGCGCGGGTGGGAACGGTAAAGATGGCCTGCTGGCGCCAGTTCGTTTGCGTGAGCAACTCGAAAATGTAAGTTTTACCGGCGCCGGTCGGCGCGTGCACCACCACGTCACGCCCGGCTTGCAGGTGCCGCAAAGCCTCCTGCTGCCACAGGTCGGGAATTTTCAGGGCGGTGTCGAGATCTTCCACAGAACGAACCCATTTTATCATCCCGCCGCGCTGCCACTCGCAAGGCAAATCGCGCGGCGGGATGACATTTTTTTGACAAGTGACCCGAGGTGGCGGGCTTGCGTGGACGACCGCGTTGCCACAGGATGTCGTTGGGGCTTTTTGCCTCTGTCTCCCCTTGAAACGCAACCTCGTCCTCGTCTACTGGCTGCTGCTGTTGGTCTCCACCCTGTCCATTGGTGGCTTGGCCTTTTACCTGTTGCAGGGGGAGAGCAACCGGCTGCGCAAGTTGGCCTCCGACCAGGCACGGCAAACCGGCCATGTGATTGTGGAAAGTCTCAAAAACAAAGTGGCGGAGACCAAGACGAACGCGATGCTCGCCTTGGGCCAGTTGCCGGACGGCAAGGATCTCGAACGCCAATTGGGCATGTGGAGCCACAATGCCAATCCTTACACCCGGATGGTTTTCTTGTACGATCCCGCGAACGGCTTGGTCATGCCCAAGCGTCCAACGACAGATTTTACCACCCTCGAATCGTTGCTGCATGATGAAAAGGGCTGGGTCTGGGGCGAGCCGGATTATAGCCCGATGCGCGTGGCGAATGCCAACCATTCCGGGTTTTCCCCGAATGGCATACCGGTTCAGGTCACGCCGACCAACAATTCGCTGAATAACTCCGGCAACAATTCCTCGGCGCAGAATGGCGCCAACTTCGTCGTCATTACCACCCCGGCCAATATTTCCGCCAATAGCGTGGGCCTCGCCTTGGCCTTCCAACAAACTCCTGACGGTACCCGGTTGGAATTACCTGCGGCGGTCAAGGGTGTCCAAACCCAGAATACGACGATTACCACGGTTACCGGCATTCCCTCGGCCTCCATTACCATTCAATTTCAAAACCAGGGTATGGTGGTCAATCAAGTTCTTACCCCGGAAGACAGCCAGGTGATCGAATTGGCCCGGCCCAAGCAAGGCTGGCAAGCGGTGGGTCCGCCCGAAGACCGGCGGTGGCTCGGCTGGATGCGCACCATCTTTGCCGGACCCGTGCGGGGCATGGTCTTGGATTGGGCCGGTGTTGCTCTCCGGAAATCCCTAGCGGACAGCTTTCCGTCGCATTTGGATTTTGCCTCGGGCTTCGTATTGCTCGATCCGGCCGGCACGTCGGTCATTTCCCAATATCCCAATCCCAACCCCGGCGCCGACGCCGTCAGCAGCAGCAGCAAGGTTTCCGATCCGGGGCCCGGCTCCACTTTTATGCAGCTCGATAAACTGCCAGTCGGCGCGGAGATGCCGGGATGGAACTTGGTCGTTTATTTTAATCCCGCGGCCAATTTTTCCAGCGGTTACATTGCCGTCAGCACCGTCATGGTGACGATCCTCATCATCGCCGTTTTGGTCGGCGGCACGCTCCTCCTCCGTGAGGCCCGCCGCGAGGCTTTCGAAGCGGCGCGCAAGACGAGCTTTGTCTCCAACGTTTCCCATGAACTCAAAACGCCCCTGACCACCATTCGCATGTATGCCGAGCTGCTCGGCGAGGGCCGCGTGCGCGACGAGAACAAGCAGCGCAATTATCTTTCCACCATCATCGGCGAAAGCCAGCGCTTGACGCGCCTCGTCAACAATGTGCTGGATTTCAGCCGCCTCGAGCAGGGCCGCAAACAATACCATCCCACCGACGTGGCCCTGCCGCCCATTATTGACGCCGTCCTCAACGCCCAAAAGCCCCGGTTGGATGAAGCCGGATTCTCCGTCGGCAGCAGTTTCCCGGCGGGGCCCCTCGTGCGCATTCACGCCGACCGCGACGCCTTGGAGCAGGTGCTGCTCAACCTCATTGATAATGCGATGAAATATGCCGCCACCGGCCGCTGGATTGGGATTCGCCTTTCCACCGATTCCCATTTCGCCTATCTCGCGGTGAGCGACCACGGCCCCGGCGTTCCGCCCGACCACCAGGAGCGGATTTTCGACACCTTCCATCGCGTGGACGATTCCATCACGGCCAATCAACCCGGCGCCGGCCTCGGGCTCAGCATCGCCCGCCGCCTCCTCCGCGACCAGGAAGGCGATTTGATTTACCGGGACAACCAACCCAATGGCTCGACGTTCGTGGCCAAACTACCCCTGGCCTCGGCCCTCTCCGCCGCAAAAATTGGCTGAATTTTCAGTTGCCGGAAATGTCCATTCGATCGGTGACTGTCCGGATCTGTTCCTGCCCAGGGCAAAAGTATTATCACCCCAGCGTCGGGCGCTGGCGGATTTTTCTCCGTGCCCTTTTCCCTTTGGGCGTTATGTTCGGGGCATGCCGCTCTCCCTTTTCGCCCCGGCGAAAATCAATCTCTTCCTGGCCATCACCGGCCGGCGCGCCGATGGCTTCCACGATTTGGTCAGCTTGGTCGCGCCGCTGGAGTGGGGCGACACCCTCGAAATGGACATCCGCACCGGCGCGGCGGCGGATACGCTCGAATGTGACATGCCCGATGTTCCAACCGACACCGGCAACCTGGTATTGCAGGCCGCCGCCGCCTTTCGCCAGCTTGCCGCCGCCGGCACCCCGCCCGTGCATTTTACCCTGCGCAAGGCCGTGCCGGCGGGCGCCGGCTTGGGCGGGGGTAGCAGCGACGCCGCCGCCGCCTTGCGCGGCCTGAATCAAATTGCCGCCCAGCCGCTTTCCCCGGGCGATTTGCGCGCCTGCGCGGCGGCGGTGGGTTCGGATGTGCCGCTTTTTCTCGAAGCGGCGCCGATTGTCATGCGTGGCCGCGGCGAAAGAATTATGCTCTTGCCTGTCGCCGCCCGCGCCGCGCTGGCTGGTCGCGAATTGCTGGTGTTCAAACCGCCTTTTGGCATCCCCACCGCCTGGGCCTACCGCCGGATGCGCGAGCGCGCGCCGGAATGGTATGTGCCGGCGGCCACCGCCGAACAAGACCTCGCCGCCTGGCTGCACGCCCCCTCGTGGGATACCCTGCCCTTGGTTAATAATCTCGAATTCCCGGCCTTTGCCAAATACCTTGCCCTCCCGGCGCTCCTCGACGAATTGCGCGAAAAATTCCAGTTGCGCTGCCGGATGAGCGGGAGCGGTAGCGCCTGCTTTGCGTTGCTCGAGCCCGCTTCCCCGCGCCCGGCGATCGAAAAAACCATTCGCGATGCCTGGGGTCCGGCCGCGGTGATTCAAGCCACCCGCCTGGCCGGCTAGGTGTTCGGGTCGGATAGAATTTTGGCCAATTCCTTTTCACTGAGCGCCGACACGCTGTCATCCAGGAACAAAAACAAACCCTCATCGCGGTAACGCGCCGGATCGCCGTTGGTGTACCCATTCCCGGCGCGGGGAAACCGCCCGTCCAAATCCGGCTCCATGGTCACTGCATTGCTCGTGCCCAGCACCACGTTGTTGGAATGGTTGGGCAGCAAATCCATCTTTTGCCGTTGCGTGGAAAAATCCTTGTTGCGGTCCGGGCTGTCCTTGTCCGCCAAATACGGCTTCGTGTTCATGCCATAGCCGCGCACATGTTCATCCGCAAAGGAGGCGTGCAGCGCCAGATACTGCGGGTCTGTCAGCACCGGCGGCCAGATGATTACTTCGATTTCACCTGAGCCGGCAACATGCTTGTATGTGCCTTCAATATAATTGCCGGACATCAGCTCTTCCAGCCACGTGGCGGCCGTCGGATTCGCGCTGTTCCGGGCGTTACCCGGTATACCCGATTGGGCGTAGATCGGCGCGGGCAGAAGTTGACTGTGGTCCAGGGAATATGCCATCAACGCCTTCCCCAGGCTCCGGAGATTGTTCGAACTTTTTGCCTCGCGGGCCTTGAGCTGAATCATCCCGACGGTCGGCACCAGAATGGACATGAGGATGCACATGATTGAGATTACCGTGAGCAATTCAACCAAGGTGAAACCGCGGCGCGCAGCCGCGGCGCGCGGGGTGCGTCCCGGGCGGCGCAAAGCAGGATGGGGTGGGCGATTCATTTTGAAGGGCAGCGGCTTTAACCCGAACTTGGTCGGGCCCGGTGCAGTCTGGAGTTAAGTATAACCTTCCTGTCGGTTTTGCGCCCTACGGGCAAGCGCATAATCCTCGACACCGTAAATTCCGGCTTTGCGCTTGGGGGGAAATTGACCTACTAATCGGTCTGCAACCACCCTGCGGCATGACTACCCCTGCACTCCGCTCTCACGCTGAAATTGATGCTTCGGCGACCTCGCCGTCGCAACCGGCCTCGGCGCATGCGGGTGGTCCGATGGCGGCCCTGCCACCGGCGGCCCGCATTCTCCGCACCGCCGCCCGCCTCTTTTATCAGCAGGGCTACCATGCCACCGGCATCAATCAAATCATCGCTGAGGCGGAAGTCGCCAAAGCCACTTTCTACACTCACTACCCGTCCAAGGAAGCGTTGGGCGCGGCGTGGCTGGCCCAGCAGCATGAGGCCTGGGTCAGTTGGTTGAATGAGCGGGTTTCCCCGGTGTCCGATTCCCGGCGCCGCATCGCCGTACTCTTTGATTTGCTCGAGGTTTGGCTGCGCAACAACGATTTCCGCGGCTGCCCCTTCCTCAACACAAACGCCGAGCAACCCAACCCGCCCGCCGCCCTCCGCGCCATCATCCAGCAGCACAAGGCTTATCTCCGCGATTACATGCGCAACCTCGTGCGCACCGCACTGCCCGGCCGCCTCGAAGCCGACCGCCTCGCCCTCGCGGCTTATATTCTATTTTGCGGCGCCATCATTGAAGCCCAGGCCTTCCGCGACCCCTGGCCCGTCCGCACCGCCGCCCAGACGATTTTGGGATGGTTTTAAGCCGCTATCCGCAAAACGCCGGCGCCCCCTGCACGGCCAGCGTCCCTGACCGCCCGTCGATCTCGCGCGCATAGATTTCACACACCCGGATCGCGGCGCGGTCGCGCAGCAGCGATTCCGTCCAGTCTTCGAGTTTGATAAATTCGATGCGCGCGGCCTGGGCCGCCGCAATCAACTCTTTGAACATTGCCAAATGGCGCTGGCCTTCCAGCTCCGCATGGATGGTGTGCACGTGTACGTAGCCGTCCGGCGCTTCTTTCAGCAACTCCAGGTAGCGTGGAATGATTCTTTCATTTGGATATTCCGGCCGGCCCAGCAATTCATCCAGGGTGGGGAGGGTGGTGGGGATTTGGAGAGTATGGTAGGTCTCGTTGCCGATACGTGGAAAGAACGGGTGCGGCCCACGCGTGTCACTGCCGTAGCGCAGTCCGACCTCATCATAGACGCGCAGGCTGTTGCCGTTGGCCTGCCAGCCGGGAGAGCCGGCCGTTTGCGGTTTGGTGCCGAAGATGCGCTCAAATTCCAGCACGGCGCGGCCAAATTCAGCGCGGGTTTGGGCAAGGTCCCATCGGTTCAAGTAGTCCTGCCAGGCAAAATGGTCCCAACAATGGATGCCCACCGCAAATCCCGCGTCCCGCACAGACCGCAAGACGGCTTCATTCCGGACGCCAATCCGGGGCGCCGGCAGCAGGGTGCCATTCAGCAGGGTCCGCATGCCGTAATTCCCCGCGACATTGGTGCGCCCAATCTTTTGCAGGAACCCCGGCCGGAAAATGCGCCGGATGGCCTTGCCCGTGTTGTCCGGCCCCAGCGAAAATAAGAACGTCGCCGGGCACCCCGCCTCGCGCAATGCCGCCGCCAGTGCCGGCACGCCCTCCCGGGTGCCCCGGTCCGTGTCCACATCCACCTTGATGGCCAGCCGCACGCTCATAAGTATAGTGAATGAATCCGGCGACCCTTCCCGGGTCGCCGCCTGCGCTTGAGCAACCAACACCTAGAAGGGAATGCGCCCGGACGACCCGACGCAAGGCTCAAAATTACGGCCGCCCGCCCCGGCAAAGACGCAATTTTCGCGTCCTTGGCTTGACCACCCCAGCCGGAATTGCTTAATCTGACCGCTTGCTTATTGCCCGATAGTGTAATGGTAGCACAAGTGATTTTGGTTCACTTTGTCATGGTTCGAATCCATGTCGGGCAACTCTTTAAAGATTAGGGTGTTGCTGAAGTAGCGGCGGTTGGGGGGTGTCGCCGTGTCGCATCGGAGTCTAAATTCGAGATTGGTCGCCGGGGGCCACCGCCAAATTCAAACGCCCCCGCGCGTGCACCTCAATGGCTCTCGACTTTCATTACTTCCTTCGCCCCACGCCCCTCGCCTTGCGCAGTGCACGCTTCACCACACCCCTTAAACACCCGTTTGAATGCTTTTAAATCGAGCCTTTTTCTTTAATAAATGTATTGGCATTTCTAATCATTCGTGGGACGATGTGCGGCCTACCCCCATGTTCAAAATCTTCTCCGACGGCGGCCCGATCATGTGGCCCTTGTTGCTTTGCTCCATCATCACCGTCGCGACGGTGATTGAGCGGTTGGTGTTTATTTACCGCGAACGCGTCCGGCGCCAGCCGGGCTTGGTCGAGGAAATCCTGCGCCGCACCGAGGAGGGCGACACCCGCGGCGCGCTCAAAGCCGGCCTGCGCAGTGAGGATTACGTCGTGCGGGTCCTGGTTTGCGCACTCAGCCACCAGGACGGCTCTTTTTCCAGCGTCGCCTTGTTTGCGGCTGGCCAGGAATTAAAACGCTTTAATCGCGGTCTGGTGATCCTCGACACCATGATCACGCTGTCGCCTCTGCTCGGCTTGCTGGGCACCATTACCGGCATGATTCACGCCTTCGGTTTGCTCGGCGGGGAGGAACTGGGCGCTCCGACCGCCATTACCGGCGGCATCGCGCAGGCCTTGATCGCCACCGCCTTTGGCCTGAGCATCGCCATCACGGCGCTCATTCCCTTCAATTACCTCAACGCCCGCCTCGAGGAAGCCCGGCACAATATTCAGGACGCCGCCAGCCAGTTGGAACTGCTGCTGGAGCGCGCCAAAAAGGAGCAGAACTCATGAATATTCCCTCCCCCCGCGCGCAAAAACGGGCGCGCATTGAAATCATCCCGTTGATTGACG
>CAZLPS010000109.1:0-13198 GCA_964561455.1 uncultured Opitutales bacterium | reverse complement strand
ACTGTAACCTATCTCCCTGGATTAAGTGTTACCTATCTCGCCGGTTCATACCATGGCCCAGACGGCGAGCACCTTGGGCAGCGGCTCGTAAGTGTTGGCGTGGAGGGCAAGGCTGCAGGCGTGCGCAAATGCCGCCTGCGGGTCGGCGGCCAGCCATTTGGCATAGGCGAGCTTCAGGAAGTCGTCCTTCTCGGCATACGGCGAACGCATCGCCTCTTGGATGAGGCCCGCCAGTTGATCAACCGGCGACTTCTGCACCAACTCGGCCAAGGCGAGGAGGCGCTGACCGCCAACGGTCGTGGAGAATATCTCACCCAAAGCATCGTGTGGGTTCCAACCTTCGCCGATGGGCTTAATGGGATTGTGCGCAACGGACCTAGGTTTAGGCCGGACGTCCCTCGGGGCTTTCATCTCGGCGGCCTGGATGCCTTGCTGGTATTTCACTCCCGCCACAAACGCCCCACAAATCAAAATGATACCAGTCAGCAGTTTAAGCAAAGGCACCTGCCGATTTCGCCAGTGCAGGGAGTGTGTGGGCTTGCTCGTATTCATGGCACTAATTCCTCGCCAAGGGCGGTTTCAACCTTACATTAATCATCACACGACAATCATGTTTGCCATTCGCAACCTTAGACTGACTGAACTGATAGGAAATTGCTTTCCTGTGGTGGTTTGGGATTGGAGGAGGGGGTTAAATATCCATCTTGCCGTTCGAAAAATTTCTCAATGCCCCGCATTGTCAGCCGTGTTGGCGGGATACATGGATTCCGGCAGATTGAGCACCTCGCGCGGATTGCCCGAAAAGGGCCCGTACCAATGGATGGTGCTTGAAATAGTCTTCTCCCAAACGAGGTAGAAGCGGTTTTCCCCGGGCAAATAATAAGCCGTGCCCGTGGCATAATCCTGCGGACTGATCAGAGTGTCGTCTTTCAACAAAATCTGCTGGATGTCCGGTCGAATGTGGCTGGTTTTTGGATTGGCCGGATCCGTCTCCCAAATTTCGATGTCGGGTTTAATCGTCACCGGTGCGCCCGCCCTGAGCGCGGCAATTCGGTGCCCCAGGGGAATGGCTGGATTGGCATAGAGGCTGGTGGCGCCCCGCGAGGCGCCATCGCCGACAGCCGTTCCCGAACTTCCGGCTACGAGCGTCTGCCGGATCGCCGTGCCGCTGGCGGACGCCGTGGTGCCAGGCAATGAAACGACTCCCGCCACCGCCACGCCCGCCGTTGCTTGTGGGGGCAATCGCGGTGCTTCGACCACCGACGACGGCTTGACCGGAGCGCCGGCCAAAGAATTAATATGCGCAGCCGGGGCGGTTGCGCCTGCCGGAAGCCCGATATGGAATTGATTCAACGTGACCGGGATTCCGGCCAAGGCAATGCCGACTGCGACCACGAGAAGAATTTTTGTTTTGGTGGTCATGAGAAGAGCCCCGGGCATCAGGCCCGCGGATCCGGCGGCGGCCCGGGCCAGCGAAGCGGCCGCCATTCCGCCGGCCAAACCGGCTGGGGCCGCTTGGACCGAGTTACTGAACTGATAGGAAATTGCTTTCCTGTGGTGGTTTGGGATTGGAGGAGGGGGTTAATTTGGGCATTGCGAGTTGGTGCGGACAATCGGATGGCGACGCTTGGGCTGTAAATCTTCGCACCGGAGTCCTTCTCAGCATTGATCTGGGATCCGGATCGTCTGATTTGGAAGAGATCACCCGACGCAGCAACGCCCATAGCCCAAATCTTGCTCATTGGCGCCACGGGCGGATGGCCGATGCAGTCAGAAGGGGCTGGATTCTTTCGACTGAAATTGAAGACTTAGTTTAACCCCCTCCTTCCAAACCAAAGCAACCCCGTAAAAGCAATTTACTACCAATTCAGTCCAGTTCCGGTTAAACCGTGATGCCTTCGCGCGCGATCTTTTCCTTAAAGGCCGAAAATGAGTCGGGCTGAACCATTCGATCTGGAAATGAACCGAGGAATTCGGCACTACCAGCCGGGGCGATGTAAGCAGACTGGCTGCCACCGCCCTCCGGCACCCCCGACCCGATGCCTTTCTCAATAAAACCAGGTCGAAAGGTTTAACCTGACCCATTTTTGACCTGTAAGAGTAGTTTCGCGTCGGAAGTTTCTTAGTCACCCAAAGGCATTGCGCAAGGAACAAAACACCACAAACCCGCCGAGGAGGACGAAACCCGCGCACATGAAACCACCCACCCATAAATTGGAGGAGTAGCTGCGATCTATGACGGCATCAGCGGGGTCGAGGGGATTGACAAAGCAAGTCGTTGACTGGCCAGGCGGGTAGTGTCCGGTTATGCCGAGGCAATTTTTACAATTGAGCCATGAAGGTCGAATTACCACATCAGCTTATCGTCGGGCGGATAGGCGTCCGTTCGATAGGTGTTTGTGCTCCCGGCGAGCAAGCTCTGGTCTTTCTGGAGATAATCCCACGCGAAGTCCGTTATATTGAAAGACCAACCCTCAAGCATACTGCCATAGTTAGCCGACCTGAATATAACGCCATCGGCTTCGAGTCCCTTGACGATGCCATCTTGAATGCGCAGGGTGTTGGTTTTCGACTTATTAATTATGTAAAACCGCAAAATTTGTTTTTCTTCTTCTGTGAGACTTTTCAGGCGATGGATGATGCGCTTTTGGATTTTAGCCTTGAGCATCAAATTTTTTATAACCCCAACAACCCATACGCCCCGGTCTACACCGAACAGGACAGAAGAAATCAGGAAGGCCAGGCCGAGCCACTGGCGGTAGTGTTGTGTAAGGTCATAGAGGGCAACTTGCCGAAGAATATGGAGAGGAGTAAAAAGAAGAATGCCGCAAACAATCGCCACAGCGATGCAATATCGTGGGGCGAGCTTGAGGAATTTAAGAAAAGCATCCACACCTTCGGAGAACATAAGTGACCGAAAAGCCGTAACCTAGGGGATTGGGGGCGGCAATGTTGAAATATGCATAGCTGCTGCGTATAGGATTATAACCACTTTAGGAAAGCTGCTTAGTTGGGCAAGATGTTCCACGTGGAACATTGCTTCGCCCAAGCTTGAATATAACCACTTGCATTTTCAAAAAAGGTGTGATAGCTTGGAATCTTAACCGGGGCAAACCCTCTACATCTATGGCTCAAATCACTCCTCAAGACATGGTTAATTGGTTCCGCGCGAAATCCAAGGAATTTACGCAATTTGCTGATTCCCTGGAGGCGACATTCAATCTCACGACTGGTGCGCCAGCAGTTGGGATAGTGCGTTATCGTCGGCAGGCAGAAGATGCGGCAGTTCCCATAGCCAACGACACCCCGGAAACCAAGAAGATTACGCCAGAATCGATCAAATGGCGAATGGACGGCAAGGCTAAGCGGCTAGGCCAGCTTGCGGGCGAATGTGGCGTCACGGAACAGGCATTGACTGAGATTATTATGACGCCCGGCAGCGGGCTTGAGCTTGCTACCCGAGGATGGGTCAAACTTTCAGAAACCTAAAACCAAGGATTTTCATGCCATTACAACCTAGCGCAAGTCGTTATCTCGGCGAAACTCAGCGCGACACACATAAAAGACACCGCCCCAATCCGGCCCAACTTTAGAAGGGGAAGGCCGGAAAGGGGCGCAGAGACTACTACGTCTTCGGATTGTGGGGGACTGTCCTGCTGGGCCGGGAGCGGCTTTACATCGAACCCGGAGGGTTGGATTCCCTCAGCCTCCATTTTCCGTAATACATCATACACCATTAGTCTAGTTTTGCAAGGATTATTTTACGACCCCAAGCAGAAGGCGTAAGTCCTTCATCTTTAGCCTTTTGCTCAAGATGCGTCCTTTCCTCTATGGTCAACCTGACTTGAAGGGTCATTGCCTTTACCCTTCCGTCTGGGAGCCTTGGCCTGCCTCTAGTGGTCATATTTATTGTATTATGAAAATTGTTGTTGACGTAATCTAATTATTGTATTATGTTAAGTCAATACTCAAAAACGCCATGTCAAACCGCCTCTCATTCGACAAGAAAACTTCCATCATCTCGGCCCTCTGTGAGGGCACGAGCATTCGGGGCACAAGCCGGATGTTTGACGTGGACAAGGAAACCGTGATGAACCTCGGCAAAGAGGTGGGGGAAGCCTGCGCGGTCTATCTGGATGACCGGATGCGTAACCTGAATTGCAAGCGCCTAGAGGTTGACGAGCTTTGGGCCTTCATCCAGAAAAAGCAGGCGCAATGCAATATCGGCGACTCCCTCAAAGGTTTCGGCGATGCCTATACGTTCGTCGCCATTGATGCAGAAACCAAGCTCGTCCCGGCCTTCCTCGTGGGCAAGCGGGACTACCAGAGCACAAACCTTTTCATCGGCGACCTGTCCATGCGCCTCCGCAATCGCATCCAACTAAGCACGGATGGGTTTAACAGCTACGCCCCTGCCGTCGAGGCGACGTGGGGAGTCGGGATTGATTATGGGCAGATCGTAAAGTCGTTTGCATCTGCTGAATTTGCAGAACAGCGTAAGTACAGCCCTCCCGATGTTATTAGCTCGGCCAAGAGCGTGATTGTCGGCTCGCCAGATGAGAATTTGATTTCTACCTCGTATATCGAAAAGCAGAATCATACCGTGCGGATGCACTGCCGCCGATTCGCCCGGCTCACTAACGCCTTCTCCAAAAAGCTGGAGAACTTTAAGGCTGCGGTTGCCCTGCACTTCGCTTACTACAACCTTGTGAAGTTTCACACTACCATTCGTTGCACCCCGGCCATGGCTGCGGGTGTCGAAAGCTCACCCCTCACCGTCAAAGACCTCGTTTTCTTCTCCTACCAGCAATGACCCGCGAGAAATACCTAGAGCATTTACGGAAGGCGATTAAAGCGGTCCATGGGGCCGACTCTAAGCACGTCGAGACGGTTGCCGTGCGCGAGACGCACAAGGGCAAGACGGTCTGGGAGGGTGACGTAGAGGTTTACGACCTCCTAGACCATCCCAATGCCAAGCGGGCCTATGCGTGGGCCTACGATGCCATTACAGGCAGCAACACGATTGCCGTGCTGGAGTTGCCGCCCGTAATCTCGCCGCTTACCGCCGTGCGGGCCTACGTCATGTCTCAGGCGAAAAAGTAACATGACAGAGGTAATGTCTGCGCCTGACTCTAACGCAAACGGTGCCCAAGACCCTGGGCGCGGTCAGCCTTTCGGCCTCTGGTGCCCCTTGCGGGGTGTCCGTCCCCTCTGCCACTAATCGAAACTTAACAATTTTCCCCTGCGGCGTCCATATTTATCTGGGCTTGTAAAAATCACTCATTCAAAACCGGACACTACCGCCAGGCGGGAGGGAGTTGACAATGTTCTGATAAGTGTCGAAATTATTGGTGGAAACGCGGCCAATATCATAGCGACTGGATTTGTACGGATGACCGGCAAAGTTGTATTCGAATATCACCCCAACCGAAAACGTCGTGGTGGAATTGCTCCCGTGGCCTTCGTGGGTTTGAATACCGCTGTGGTCGATGACACAAGCGACTTGCGGCCATTCCCGGGCCTGCAAGCCGCGGTAAAGCGTCGGCAGAACGTCCGTCAGAAAAAGGCCCACGCCGGCCACGAAGAAAAAACTGCCGAAGGCTCCGGAAATCAAGTTGGGGAAGCGGATTACGAGGCCCCGCCCATCCGACCTCCACTTAAACCAAGTCAAAATCAAGCCCACCAGGCCAACGACAGCAAGAAAGAGGCTGATTAAGAAGAATCCCGAGAAAATGGCCGCCGAAATTTTGGTATTTGGCGTGGTTAAGACGGAATTAGCTGGGTTGGACGGGTCGACCAAACAGGTGGTATCGGAGCGGGCGGGATAACGTTCGAGCAGCTTCCCTGCTTCGTAATAGTCGCTCGAGGCGGTATAGTTCCACCATGGGATTGTGCTGCGATATTTTACTCCGTCTACTTTGTATTCGTACGAAATCTCAAACGGGAAGCGCAGACTCCCGCTGGAAAAATCTTTCGGTACGCCAACGCGGCTGGAAATAATTTGGCACGGGACGCTGGT
Organism: uncultured Opitutales bacterium; assembly: GCA_964561455.1. Taxonomy (GTDB): domain Bacteria; phylum Verrucomicrobiota; class Verrucomicrobiia; order Opitutales; family JABDGR01; genus JABDGR01. The sequence goes on along the minus strand of CAZLPS010000109.1, from coordinate 7,179 downwards.
CCAAGCCCGGGTTTTCTCCCCGTGGATGCTGTCTTCGATGGCCGAGTAGGATTCGCACGCGCCAAAGAGAAAGAGCAGGAGCAGGGCGGCGGAAACGTAGAGTCGCGATCCAATCGTCATGGGTGAAGTAGGGGTGCGGGATCGTCTTCCAATCACGGATCAACGGGTTGTTTAACCCTCTCCTCCAAACCAAGGCAAACCCGAAAAAGCAATTTCCTTCCAGTTTTACCACGGACGGCACGGATGCCACGGAGGATGAGGATGATGGCCGTAGTACGACAACCCCTGAACCCAGGCAACTCTGAAAAAGCAAGTTCCTGTACTGATAGGAAATTGCTTTCCTGTGGTGGTTTGGGATTGGAGGAGGGGGTTAAGGGGGAGGACGGAAAGTGCCCCTTTAAGCCCCCCAAAGGAATGGGGTTGATGGTTGGCATGGCGGCATTCCAAGTCCGACGGCATCATGGCCGCTAAAATGAGCCGTTTGAGTTTTACCTGCAAGGGTATTTGTTTGACGCCGGACAAGGCTCTGTCGGCGTCCCGGTGGCGAGACGTTGTTAATTGGTGCCGGTCCTCAGTCGCTTCCGTCGCCTCAGTCGCCTGGATCCCGCCAGAAGACCGGTTCGTCGTCTGGCGGCGCTGGATCGGCGTCGAAGACGAGGAGAAGGCCGTCGTCGCGTTGTTGGGTGAGTGGTGACGGTGGGGAGTCGTGGCTCTCGGGTGGGCGGTGCGAGCCGGACATGGGTTACACTTAGTCCAGGGACATAGGTTACACTTTTAAGGTCGAATTGGTCGTGCATCATCGAGGATTAGATCGGATCTGAGGTAGCATCGCAGGGCGATGCTGGGAAATGGCGTAGGCATTGCTTTTCGCTCTCAAATTCAAGCTATTCTCCATTAATGCCATTTCTGTCGCAATCGATTTGCCCGCGTCGAAGTTGATGGTACAAATGGCAGGTTCTGGGAAGCCAAACTGTAACCCATCTCCCTGGACAAAGTGTTACCTATGTCGCCGGTTCATACCGGCTGGTCTATTTCCTGGTCTTGGAGATCACAATCTTCCCAAGTGTAACTGAGGTGGCGTTCGCGGGGAGATTTACTTCGGCGCCGGGTGGGTAAGCCTTCTCTTTCACTGCCGGGTTCGAATTCCACGATGTGGCCGTCCCAGGCGTCCACTCCCCAGAGGCCTTTGTCTGTGAACGGCGGGGCGTGAGCGGGCGGGATGGCGATGGCGCCTTCCCACAGGCCGAGGCGGGTGAGCCAGGCGCGAATGGCATCGGGCTTTCGAATAACCCCCGCCCGGTGCATCAGACCGCCACAGCACGGGCAGCGCAAGGGGTCGGCGCCCCAGACGCGGATGATGAGTGCACGCCAGGTGCGCCGTTGGGCGCGGGTGGGGGCGGCAGGAATGATCGTTACCGGTTGCTCAGGGTTGTTTGGCCCCCTCCGGGCGGCGGCGCGGGCGCGCTGGCCGCGGCTTTTGTTGCTGTAGCGGCCGTAGTAACGAATGGTTTGGGCATATTTGTCGGGGATGTGCTCGGAGAGAGCGGCGATGAAGTCAGGGCCGGAGAAGATTTCGGAGTTGCGCTTGGTGTGCCAACTGCGGGCGGAGCGGTAGAGGACGGTGCGCGTTGTGGCATTCCAAGACATTTTCTCCAACGAGAGCGGGGCGCGCAGAAGATATTCAGCCAGGCGCTGGCGGCCCGGGGCGTCGTCCGCGGCGAGGGGAGCTTCGCCGGCATCCACGTGGAAGCCGCTGTGCCGCCAGGAGAGGAAGCGGTGGGCCTGCCAGGATTCGATGATTCGTTCATCCACCAGCCGGCGCAGGATGACGTGGCGGAAGAGTTCGGCAAGTTCGACTTTGCCGCCTGATGCGGCGAGGTGGAAGGCGCCAGTTTCGTCGAACACGCCACTGGCGGCGAGGACATGGACATGGGGATGGGAAACGAGATAGGCACCAAAAGTGTGAAGCGCGGCGACGGCGGCGACTTCGCCGGTGGGTCGGCCCGTGCGTTCCTGCATCCAGTGAAGCAGGGTTTCGCGCACGGCGTCGAACAGAAGCCGAAGATGTTGACGCTCGCGGCGGAAGATCCAGCGCAGCGCCTTGGGCACGGTGATTACCAGATGGCGATGGGGCAGGGGCTGGCAGACATCGGTGGTGATAAATTGGGCCGATTCCACCGTGCGGCGCTGGTGGCAGCTTGGGCAGACCCCGCGGCGTTTGCAGGTGAAGGGGAGCAAGTATTCGTGGGCGCAATCGGTGCAGCGGATGCGGGTGAATCCATGGGCGAGATCTCCGCAACGCAGGAAGGACAGGAAATGCCCGCTGGCCTCGGGCCGGAGCGGGCCAAGGTTTTTGGCGTATTTCGCCGGATAGGCGGCGTGAAAATCGTCAAGGCACGCATGGAGGCATTGCCACAATGGCGAAGCGCGCGGACGGCGGGCGCGATAACGGGCGGCCATGCCATAAGTGAACTAATGTACACTTATTAATCAAGGAGGAGTTATTCACAAAATGCCGGTAAATTTCCGGAGATTTTGGCCCCGTAGATGGTGGGCCAACAGGGGTGAGTAACAGCCAAAGCGCGAAGTTTGAATGAAGGCGCACCGAGCAACCCAAGAAGATCCTTCCGTCCCGAAAATGTTTGCCTTCGCAGGTGAAATGGCAACCATCGGCCCTTCCGCACTTCACGCTTCTTCCTCCATGACACCAGCATTTCGGGAACCCGGATTGTCCACCTGGGCGCGCAACATCGCGCCGTCGCCCACCCTGGCCGTTGACGCCAAGGCCAAGGCCTTGCAGGCGTCGGGGAAAGACGTCGCCATTTTTGGCGCTGGTGAACCGGATTTTGACACCCCGGAGTTCATCAAAGAGGCCTGCGCCAAGGCTTTGCGCGAAGGAAAGACCAAGTACATCGCCTCGTCCGGTTTGCCCGCCCTGCGCGCGGCGCTGGCGGCGGATTACAAGGCGCGCGGCTTCGGCGACGTGAAGGACTCGCAGGTTATTGTCAGCCCCGGCGGCAAATTTTCGTGCTATCTGGCGATTGTGGCCGTGGTTTCGCCCGGCGACGAAGTCGTCATTCCCGCGCCGTATTGGGTTAGTTATCCCGAGATGGTGAAGCTGGCGGGCGGGGTGCCGAAGATTGTGTTTGCAGGCGACGAAACAGGTTTTCGCCTGCAACCGGAGCAATTGCGTGCGGCGATCACCCCCAAGACGAAACTGGTGATCCTCAACAGCCCGTCGAACCCGACCGGCGCCACCTACCCGCGCGCGGAACTGGAGGCGCTCGTGCGCGTCTGCGTCGAGGCGGGCGTTTATATTTTATCCGACGAAATCTACGAACAACTCGTCTATGACGGCATGAAGGCGTCCAGCCCGGCCACCTTTTCGCCCGAGGCGCTCAGATTGACCATGACGGCCTCCGGCTTCAGCAAAACCTACGCGATGACCGGCTGGCGTCTGGGCACGCTCGTCGCGCCGCCCAAGATCGCCGCGGCCGTTTCCGATTTGCAGAGCCAGATGACCTCGAACGCCACCAGTTTCGCCCAATTTGGCGCGCTCGCGGCCCTGCAACAGCCCGACAAGGCCCGCGCGGCTGTGGCCGAAATGCTGAAGGTTTTCGAGCGCCGCCGACTGCTGCTCTGGAAGGGTCTCAACGCCATTCCCGGCGTGCGCTGCTTCCGCTCCGAGGGCGCGTTCTATCTTTTCCCGAACATTTCCTCGTTTGGCCTGGGCTCGGAAGAATTTGCCAGCCGGCTCCTCGAAGAGGAATTGGTGGCGGTCGTGCCCGGCGGTGCTTTTGGCGCGGACGATTACGTGCGCTTCAGCTACGCCACTTCCGACGAGGTCATTCAAAAAGGCCTCGACCGCCTCAAGAGCTTTTGCGCGAAGCTTGCGGCGGCGCGCCAACCGGCCGCAGTTCGCGTCTAAAATTTCTTTCAACCGTTGCCCAACATGAGCTACAAAGACATCACGCCGCCCGCCGGTGAACGCATTACGATTAACGCCGGGAAACTGTCCGTTCCGGACCGTCCCATTCTGCCTTACATCGAGGGCGACGGCACCGGGCCGGACATCTGGCGCTCGTCCGTGCGCGTGTTTGATGCGGCGGTGGAGAAGGCCTACGGCGGCAAGAAAAAGATTTCCTGGTTCGAGGTTTATGCCGGCCAGAAGGCATTCGATAAATTTCAGAACTGGCTGCCGGACGACACCATTACGGCGTTCACGGAATACCTCGTCGGCATCAAGGGGCCGTTAACCACGCCGGTGGGCGGCGGCATCCGCTCACTCAATGTGGCGTTGCGCCAAATGCTCGACCTCTACGTCTGCCTGCGGCCCGTGCAGTATTTCACTGGTGTGCCGTCGCCCGTGAAGCATCCGGAAAAGGTGGACATGACGATTTTCCGCGAGAACACCGAGGATATTTACGCCGGCATTGAATATGTGGCCGGCTCGCCCGAGGCGCAGAAGATTTTGGATTTCATCGCCAAGGAATTCCCGAAGGATTTCAAGAAGATCCGCTTCGGCACCAAGGGCGCGGCGGAGGAATTCTGGAAAATGGTCGGCACGCCGGATTTTCCGAGCGACGTGAAGGTCGGCATCGGCATCAAGCCGGTGAGCTACAGCGGCAGCGTGCGCCTGATCCACACCGCCATTGCCTATGCCATCAAGCACAAGCGCAAGAGCGTGACGCTGGTGCACAAGGGTAACATCATGAAGAACACCGAGGGCGCCTTCCGCGACTGGGGCTACAAGGTGGCGCAGGAGTTCTTCGGCGCGCAGGTCATCGGCGAAGGCCCGTGGTGCAAGATCCCCGAGGGCAAACCCGGCGCGGGCATCGTCATCAAGGACGCCATCGCAGACATCACCCTCCAGCAGGTGCTCACGCGGCCGGAGGACTTTGATGTGATCGCGACCCTCAATCTGAACGGCGACTACCTCAGCGACGCTCTCGCGGCGCAAGTCGGCGGCATCGGCATCGCGCCGGGTGGCAATATCAATTACATCACCGGCCACGCGATTTTCGAGGCCACTCACGGCACCGCGCCGAAGTACGCGAACAAGGACCTCGTCAACCCGGGCTCGGTGGTCCTGAGCGGCGAGATGATGTTCCGCTATCTGGGCTGGACGGAAGCCGCGGACCTCATCATCAAGGGCCTGAATGGCGCCATTGGCGCCAAACGCGTCACCTACGATTTCGCCCGCCAGATGCAGGGCGCGACGGAGATCAAGTGCAGCGAATTCGGCTCGGCGATCATTGAGAAGATGTAATCTTATCTCGCGCAAAGTCGCAAAGACGCAAAGGACGGAAATGTAATCGCGCCCTGAAGGAGCGCGGGAGCGGTATGGGCACGTACCCAATGGGGTCTGGTTAAAAATTGACTTTCTTCGAAATCTACAGAAAATTGTGAATACTACAGACACCATATTCGCCATGACCACCTCCACCCTGTCGCAAAACGGCCAAACCACCATTCCGATTGACGTGCGGCGGATTTTGGGGATTAAGCCGCACCAGAAGCTTTTGTATCGCATTGACGGCGACCAGGTGCGCTTGCAGGCCGCGCACACCAGCACGGCGGAATTGTACGGAAGCCTGAAGACGACCAAACCCCGGCCCACTCCCGCGCAATTGGACAACCTCCGCGCCCGGGAGGCCCGGCGCAAATACGGCAGGTAAAACGCTATGCGCTATCTCCTCGACGCCAATGTCGTCCTGCGGGTGCTGCTGGCTGACGACCCGCGGCAATCGCCGGAAGCGCGAAAACTGTTTGTCTGGGCCGAGACCCGCATGGGGGTCTTGCATCTTTCGGCTGCCACTTTGGCGGAAATTGGGTGGGTCTTGCGTTCCTACTACAAATTTGACCGGGTGGCCATTGCCCGCCAGTTGCGCGGGGTATTGTTACACCCGGGCATTCATGCGGATGCGCACCTGCTCCAGGCGGTGGATTTCTATGAGCAACTCGCGGTGGATTTTTTGGACTGTGTTTTGGCGGCGGAGGCGATGGTCGGGAACGACCTTGGGGTAGTCTCGTTTGACCGGGATTACCGGAGGTTTTCAGGACTAAAATGGTTCACCCCTGGACAAATTGCACCGTAAGCAGTCATTAACGGTTGGTTGGTTCCGGGCGGCGAGATGAGGTTCCGCCACCTGAGCGGGACCGAAGCCGCCGACTTCTTCATAAAGGGCCTGAATGGCGCCATCGGCGCCAAGCGCGTCACCTGCGATTTCGCCCGCCAGATGCAGGGCGCGACCGAAATCAAGTGCAGCGAGTTCGGCTCGGCGATCATCGAGCAGATGTAACGGCAATTTTTCGGGACGAGATTGAGCAGGGTTTTGTGCAGTGGCAAAAGCTCTCGCGCAGGGAATTCCTTGCGTGCACTATTTTCACTTCTGGAGCAGGGCGAAGAAACAAATCGCCGCCGACATGACACAGAGAGAAGTGATGCCCATGGCGGCGGGCCAGGAGGGGCTCATCAGCAGGACGATCGTAGAAAAACAGACCGTGATCATGGCCACGAAACAAGCGAGGCCCGTGCGCATGGTACGGCCTTTTTCGGCATCGGAACTTGGGGTAGGGGATTGAATTGGATTGTCATTCATGATTGGCCTTGAGGGAAGGCGGGTCGGCAATTGGCGACGAAGTTAAGCAGTCGTCACGGTCCGTTAATTAACAAGACACCCCTGGGCACCGAAACCGAACAAGAAATATTTACGTAAAATCGAAACCCCGTCGGCAGCTCCGTCCCCAACTCCTTCACTAAAAACGCATACTGGTCGGCGAGTTCGGCGATGAGTTTGTCCATCGGTTTGCCGCCGCCGTGGCCGGCGCGGGTTTCGATGCGGATGAGGATGGGGGCGTCGCCGCCCTGGTCCTTTTGCAAGGTCGCCGCGAATTTAAAACTGTGGGCGGGGACGACGCGGTCGTCGTGGTCGCCGGTGGTGATGAACGTCGGTGGGTATTTTGTTCCCGGCTTGACGTTGTGCAGCGGCGAATAGGCGTAGAGGGCCTTGAACTCCGCCGGGTCGTCGGGTGAACCGTAGTCGCTCATCCAGGCCCAGCCGATGGTGAATTTGTTGAACCGGAGCATGTCCATCACGCCGACGTCGGGGAGGGCCGCGCCGAAGAGGTCGGGGCGCTGGGTGAGGCAGGCGCCGATGAGGAGGCCGCCGTTGCTCG
>CAZLPS010000108.1:0-13229 GCA_964561455.1 uncultured Opitutales bacterium | reverse complement strand
AAATTCCAAATTCCAAATTCCAAATTCTTAATTCTTAATTCCTAAATCACCCCCCTCACCCTCAACGTCAGCGCATGTTCGCTCGGCGCTTTGTCCGGCAACTTCACGTTCAGCCCCTGCTCGTCCTGCGTCCACTCGACCTTCCCGCCGTACCCCAGTAGCGAAACGTCTGTCACTTTCTTCCCCGCCATTTGCGGCGAGTTGGTCGCCAAACTTTTGACGACCACGCGCGGCTCACTCGGCACCGCCAACACATACGCGTACAACGCGTCCCCCTTCGTCGTGAACCGAATGTCAGCGCTCGTGTTCGCCACCGCCGCCCCACCCCGCGCTCCCGCGCCCGCCCGCGCTCCCGTCCGCGTCGTGGACGGCCCTTCCCCATAAATCTTCCATGGGCGGCTCGCGTAAATGCCCTCGGAGTTGATATCCATCCACGCCGTCAACCCCGCCAGAAACGCCTCCTCCTTGTCGTCAATCGAGCCATCCCCGCGCAACGGAATGTTCAGCATCAGGTTGCCGTTCTTGCTCACCACATCCGCCAGCGTGGTCACGATTTCCGCCACCGTCTTGTAGCCATTGGTCTCCGCGAGCGAGCGCTTGTAATGCCAGTCGCCAATGCACGTGTCCGTCTGCCACGGATCCGGGCGGATGTTGTTGGCCGTCGCGCGCTCGATGTCCTCGACAAACGCACCGACGTGATTCGGTTTGATGTGCTTGCCGTTCACCACCACGTTTACCTTGCCACCGTTGCGCGCCGCGCTCGCATTGTAGTAATGCGTGACGACATCCAGCCCGATTTGCCCCAGCGGCAACTCATTCGTGTCAAAATACAGCACGTCCGGCTGGTACTTGTCCACCAGGTCCTTGCACCGGATATACCAGTTTTCACAAAAATCGGCGGCCGGCATCGGATTGCTCGCGCCCAGACTGGTATTCTTCGTGTACCAGTCGCGCACCGCCGCCGCGCTGTTCAGGCCATCCGGCATCTTGACGCTGTTCCCCGTGTACAGCGCCTGCGGGTCCAACCCCTCCCACCACTTCCCCTTCCCGTCCGCCTTGGTCAGCGTGTACGCATCGTAGCGCACCCCCGCCAGCGGCCCTTCGCCATCATACCCGTACGCCGGCTGCAACCAGCGCGCCGCCCATGACGAGTGATTGCTCACTCCAAAACGCAGCCCGCTCGCCCGCGCCACTTTCGCCCATGTGCCCACAATGTCTTTCTTCGGACCAATCTTCGTCGAATTCCAGCCCGTGTATTGGGAATCGAAGGCGTCGAAATTGTCATGGTGCGTCCCCAGAGCGAAAAAGTATTTCGCGCCCGCCCGCTTGTATAACCCAATCAATCGCTCCGGATCCCATTTCGCCGCCGTCCACAGATTGTCTATTTCCATGAAGCCAAACTTCGACGGATGCCCGTACGTCTTGACATGATAATTGTACGCCGGCGTCCCTTGGATGTACATGTTCCGCGCATACCAGTCCCCCTGCTCCGGCACGCATTGCGCCGTCCAGTGCGCCCACATCCCAAACTTCGCATCCCGATACCACTCGGGCACCGTGTAATTCTTCACGTGCGACTCCCACGTGGCCTCAAACGGCCCCGTCGCCAGGATATGCTTCGGCGCCGCCGCCGCGTCGGTCGCCGCCGCGCCCCGGACCCGCGCCTGCCAATACGGCGCCGTCAATCCCGCGCCTGCCACAAGCGCCGAAGTTTTCAAAAATTCCCGGCGTGAAGAAGATATTTTCATGAGTGTAGAGTGTAATAATTGGACTATTTGATTGTAGTTTCGCTCCCATCTAATCGTTCTTTGCTAAATTCCAAATTCCAAATTCCAAATTCCAAATTCCAAATTCTAGCTTCTAGCTCCCTACTTCCCCCCTCCCAACTTCAAACCCGTAATTTTCAGTGCAAACGCCGTGTCGCACGGCTTCTCCGCCGGAAATTTCACGTGCAGCCCCGCCGCATCTTGCGTGAATGCCAGCGGCGCTTTGGCCCCCAGCAGCTCGACTTTCGTAACCTTCCCCTGCACCGGCTCGCCGGTCGCCAGCGACTTGATGACCACTTCGTCCGTCGGCCATGCCATCACCGTCGCATAAAGCGTGTCGCCATTTCTCGTAAAGCGAATGTCCGATGCCTTGTAGCCACTGCGCGAAACCCCGCCGCCGCCCACTCCGTTGCCGCTCATATTGTCACCGTTGATTCGCCCCGCAAAGTTTCCTTTTGCGCGCGTCGCGGCCATCGCCGCCGCGTCGGCGTCCGCCACGGGACCTTCGCCAAATTTTATCCACGGGCGGGTCGAGTAAATGGCCTCGCCATTCACCTCCAGCCATTTCCCAATCGCCAGCAGCACATCCTGCTGTTCTTGCGGGATGGTCCCATCCGCCTTCGGCGATATGTTCAGCAGGTAATTGCCGTTTTTGCTGACGTTCTCGATGATCCTCACGACGTACCCGCTGGGCGGCCCGGGATGGATGCCCTCGACGTAGCCAAATTTGTCCTGAATCGGATCGTCCGGCTGCCACACCCAGTCCGTCAATTCCATCGGCGCGCGGCCCTCGCGTTCGTAATCCATGATTTGCCCCGAGACCCACGCCGCCGTCTTCGCGCTGATCCCCACCTCCTTGCCCCATTCCTTCGCGCGATTGAAGTAGTACGCGGCCACCCGGATCTTCAGCGGATCCCAGGCGTGGTCCGTGTTCATGTCGAACCACAGAATGTCGGGATGGTACTTGTCAATCGTCTCCACCCGCTTGGCCACCCAGTCGTGCATGAATTTAACCCGCGCCGCATTGCTGCGGTCCGCCGCCCCGTAAAACGCCGCCCACTTGGGGTCGAATTCATCGCTGCCCGCCAATACCGGGATGAATTGGAAATGGAAGCTCGAATGGTCGGAGATGCCCGTCTTCAAGCCCACTTTCTCCACCGCCTTGATCAGATCGCCATCCAGGTCGCGCTTCGGCCCGTAGTTCTTCGCATTGTAGGGATTAATCGCGCTGTCCCAGTTGGAAAATCCGTCGTGGTGCTCCCCGGGGGCAATCACGTATTTCGCCCCGGCCTTCTTGAACAGCGCCGCCCAGGCGTCCGGATCCCAATTCGCCGCCGTGAACATCGGCAGGAAATCCTTGTAGCCAAACGTCGTCGGCGGCCCGAAATGCTCCGTGTGCCACTGCATAATGCCCGCATTGCCACCATACATGTAGCGGACATACCATTCGCTCCCATGCGCCGGCACCGAATAAATGCCCCAGTGCATCATAATCCCAAACTTGGCGTCCCGAAACCAGTCGGGGTCTTTGTAATTCTGCGCAATCGAATCCCAGCTCTCTTTGAACGGCCCCGCCGGCGCCGCCGGTATGTCCTTCAGCGCCGCCGCCACCATTTCCGGCGAATCCTTCTTCCACGCATCCGCGCCCGCCGCCACCGGCGCCGTGATGACGTTCGTCTCCTCGACGAGCGGCGCCGCCGCGCCGCTGGAAGCATTTGCCGGCGCCTGCGCCCAAGCCGCCGGCCCGGTCGTGAAGGCCGCAAGCAGCACGGCCAGTGAATAAAACTTACGTGATTCGAAACGAATGGAAGATTTCATGGATGGAAAGATGGCTAATTGTTCGTTGTTCGCGATTGAAAATTATATGTTTTGCGCGTGGCCGTTTCTCTTAGATTCTAGATTCTGACTCCTGTATCCAGCCCCGCAATCTTCAACGCATACCCAAAATCACACGGCTTTTGCGCCGGCAGTTGCACCGTCAGCCCTTTGTCATCGTGGGTCCATGCCAGCTTGCCCGGATGGCCCAGCAATTCCACATTTTCAATCTTCCCCTGCACGTTCGGGCTGGTCGTCGCCAGCGGCGCGATGACAATCTCCTTTTCCGGCCAGCCCATGAAGAACGCATAGAGCGTGCTTCCCTTGGTGGTGAACCGAAATTCCTCCGCGGTGAAATCCTTGCGCAGGTTCTCGTTGAACTGCACGCCCGGCACCGCCTTGATCTCCGCCCCCGGCCCCGCCCCAAAAATCTTCCATGGCCGCGTGCCATGGATCGCCTCGCTGTTCACCGCCATCCAGCCCGTGATGCCGGTCACAATCGCCAGCTCCTTGTCGTCCAGCATCCCGCTGTTCGGCAGCGGGAAATTCAACAGCAGGTTGCCGTTGCGGCTCACGATGTCCACCAGCATGTCAATGACGTACTTCGGCGTCTTGTAGCGCGCCCGTGTGTCGTAGTGCCAGTTGCCCACGCAAGTGTCCGTCTGCCATGGCCGCGGCCAGATCCCATCCACCAACCCCCGCTCCACGTCCAGCACGCACATGCCCGACACCGAATCCGGCCGACTCTTGCTGGTGTAGATCGCGTCCACCTTGCCCCCATTGCGCTTGGCGCTCGTATTATAATGGTGCGCAACCAGCGCCAGCCCCGCATCGCCAAAAGGAATCCCGCCGTCCGTATACAGAATATCCGGCGCATATTGCGTCACCACGTCCAGGATGCGCGCAAAATAGTTTTCCGCCCACGACGGCGGCCCTTCCACACTCATGGCAATCGCGCCTTTCGCCGGCGCATGCACCACCTTGTCCACAAAATCCGCCGGCATTTTGCTGTAGTCATGGTAGAGTTCCGCAAATTGCGCGTCCTGCCCGTCGTACGGCACGCCCGCCAGCGGGCCATTCTTGTCGCTGCCGTGCGCCGGCCCATACCAGCAAAAGCTGTTCGAGAGATGCTCGCTCACGCCAAACCGCAGCCCCTGTTTGTCCGCCGCCTGCTTAAACAAGCCGACGATGTCCTTCTTGGGCCCGCTCTTCGCCGCGTTCCACCGGGGTTGATACTTCGAGTTCCACAAATCGAAATTATCATGGTGCACGCCCATGCTGACAAAATACTTCGCCCCGGCCTTTTTATAGAGCCCCAGCAGATAATCCGCGTCGAATTTGTCGGCCTTCCACGAATCAATCACCCCCGCAAAGCCCGTCTTCGACGGATGCCCGTAATGCTCCAGATGGTGCTTATATTGCGCCTCCCCCTCGATATACATGCGCCGCGCATACCAGTCGCCATACTCCGCCGCCGATTGCGGACCCCAATGGCAAAAAATTCCGAACTTCGCATCCCGGAACCAGTCCGGCGCCACATAGGCTTTCAAGGATTCCCGGCTGGCGGAAAACGGCCCCGCCGGAATTTGCGGCGCTGGCACCGCGGGCATCGCCGCCCCGCCTGACGCCGCCCACATCCGCGACCGCCACAGCGGCGCGGTCAATCCCGCCCCCGTGGCCAACGCGGACGTTTTTAAAAATTTGCGGCGGGAAAATTTTGTTTTCATGGGGTGGGGTTGGAGGAGGGTTTGGTCGGAAAATCAGTTCTTCGCCGCAGGCGCCGAAAAATACTTCGCCGCATAGTCGAGAAACGTGGGCCAGTCGGGAACATCGGTATGCGCGCCAATATGTTCGCGGAATGCCACCTCGCCCGAGACCAGCGCCACGTTCGGCGCGGGCATCACCGTGGTGCCCAAATCTCTTTTCCCCAGCAACCGGTAAACCGGCCCCGCGCCCACCGCCGCGAGAAATTCCCCGTGCGGGTCCGACCAGGGATCTTGCGTCGCGCCGGTGATGAATGCCGGTCGCGGCGCCACCAGTGCAATCAACTCATTCGCATCCACCGGCAAATCATTCCAGTGTCCGCCATATTTGCGAAAATTTTCCGCCATCCAATAAGATCCAGCGATGTTGTCCGTCGTCTCCCCAAAATTCCGGCGAAAAAGTTTTGCGCCGCCTTCGCCGGAGCAGCTCGCATAGACAATCGCCCAGCGTTGATCTTGCGCCGCCGCCCACAGCGCCGTCTTCCCCCAGCGCGAGTGGCCCTCCACCCCGAGCCGTTTGGCATCAACGTCCTTGTCCGTTTCAAAATAGTCAATCGCCCGGCTTAATCCCCACGTCCACGCCGTCAGCACGCCCCACTGGTCGGGAGTTGTCCGCGCCTTCCCCAGGTTGACGAGACCGATGACTCCCTGCGTCAAACCCGCCGCGCTGTCCGCCTGCACGCTGCCCGTGTTGAAGACCGCATAACCCCAGCCGCGCGCCAGCGCCTGCTGCATCGGCGATGGCGTGGCCGCCGCCCCTCCGCCACGATTCGACGGCGGTGCCCCTGCGGCCAGCGCCACCATCACCGGCACTGGCCCAGTGGCCTTCGCGGGCAGCGAGAGTGTCATCTTGATCGTCGGATTCGCCTTCGGAAAGGCGGCATTTTCAATCTGCCCCACAATGGTCTTCGTCTTCACTCCGTCCACTTCGCTCGTCGCGACCTCCCAGGTCACCTTCGGCGTGTTCGCGGGAATCCGGCCGTAAACCTCGGCATAAAAACTCTCCAAAATCTCCGGGCGCCGTTGTTTCCACCAGGTGTCCGCGTCTTTCACCGCTTGGCCATTCTTCAACACCAAAGCGTCGGGAATCGGATAGGGGTTCGCCCTGGCCTCGTCATAATTGCTCCACGTCCCGTACGACGAGCGCTTGTATTGATTGTAAATGTTTCCATTGTCATCCACCCCCGCGTCATCGGTCCACACCCCGGGCTTCAACAGCCGGACTTTCGCCGGGCGATTCGGATCATCCGCTTCCGCTGGCAAATTTGTTCGCGGGGCAATCCCCGCCGCTGTCGCGCCTCCCGCCCCAGCGGTTACCGCCGGCCCATCCGCTGCATCCGCCACCGGCAGCGCCAAGCCCAGCAGGCAGACCATGCCAGCCAACTTTTTGCCTGGGACAACCGGAAAATTCATGAGCGTTGGGGCGTGGAGGTTGTTCGGGTTTCCCCTGAAAGTTTCGTCGGTGGGCGCTCGTCGCTCCAATCATTGCGCGCCCGGATTCGCGCTCGGATCCAGCAGCGTGCCCGTGCCCGTGTTCACCATGGTAGAGGCCCCCGCAGGCGCGACCATCACCGGCCCGGCAAATTCCAGCGCCGCCACCGACACATCCGGATCTGTCGCCGCGCCCGGCAGCGTCACCACCAACCCCGCCGGCGTCATGGTCGCCGTCACCGCCGCTTGATTGGCCAGCAATTTGCCCGAGGTCGGCGTCAGTTTGAAGCCGGGCAAAAGAATTTTCCCGTCCGCCGGCCATTGCCAGACATGGAGGTACATCGTCGTGCTGCCATTCGGGTGACTCTTCAGCGTCTCGCGGCCCCATGGGAGCGGATCCACGTACGGGCCCGCCTCCGTCGCATAAATTGCCTCGCCGTTCGTCTTCAGCCATTTGCCCATCGCCAGCAGCCGGTCCACCTCCGGCTGCGGGATGATCCCCTCCGCCGTCGGCCCGACATTGAGCAGGTAATTACCGCCCTTGCTCGCAATGTCCGAAAGATTTTGGATCAACTGCGTCGCGGATTTCCACCGCGTGTCGCCCGCGTTGTAGCCCCAGGAATTGTTGATCGTCATGCACACCTCGAATTGCCGGCCCAGCGGGTCCGTCGCAATTCGCTGCTCCGGCGTCGCCGTGTCGCCCAGCACTCCGCCGCCCAGCCGGTTGTTCATGATTACGTCGGGGTATGACGCCACCAAATCGAAAATCGGCTTCGCCCGCTCGGGCGTCATCGAATACTCCGTGTCAAAAAAAAGATACGCCGGATGGTATTTCTCCAACAGTTCGTGGATCTGCGGTGCCGCCGTGTTTTTCAGGTATTCGTCAAAGTCTCCCTTCTTCTGTTCCTCATCCCAGGGCTGCGTATTGCCCTTGCCGCCGCCGAGGTTCACCCAGTCCTGCGATTGCGAATAATACAGCCCGAATTTAATCCCCTGCGCGCGCACCGCGTCCGCCAGTGGTTGCAGCAAATCCCGCCCGGCCGGCGTTGCCTTCACCACGTTCCAGTCGGAATACTTCGAGTCATACAGCGTAAAACCGTCGTGGTGCTTCGCCGTGATGACCATGTACTTCGCGCCCGCATCCTTGAATAATTGCGCCAACGCCACCGGGTCATACTTCGCCGCCGTAAAATCTTTCGCGAATGCCTTGTAGGTCGCCACCGGCACCTTGCCGTTGTTCATGTACCATTCGCCCCGCGCCGGCACCGCATACACGCCCCAGTGGATGAAAATCCCAAACCGCGCCTCGCTGAACCATTTCATCCGCGCCGCCCGCGCCGCCAGCGTTTCATTCCGCACCACCACCGGATAAGCCGGCAATTGCGCGCCGCCCTCATGGATCGCGATGGCGTTGCTGTTGATCGTCCCCGCCGGCCGGGCCGCCCCGCCCCGCCGCCCGCCCGTGCCCGTTCCCGATGCCGCCGCGGGCGCATCAGCCGCCAGCAAATTCGACATCATCGCCAGCGCCAACAATCCAACCGATACTTTAAACTTCATAGGGGGTATGGGGTATAATTGACCGACTATATACCATTCCCCCCAGCAGCGGAATGCCTAATCTTGGCAATTCCATGTCTATTCTTGTCCGAAATGCCCGCCTACCCCCCGCCAGACCGCAACGCGTTGCTCCTCGCCCATTTTTCCGCTACCTCCCCCTTTCCCCGAAATCTGAAATTCCAAATTCCAAATTCCAAATTCCAAATTCCAAATTCCAAATTCCAAATTCTTAATTCTTAATTCTTAATTTCCTAAACGTCCGCCAACCGCGCATCCGAATCGCCAAAATGTTCGAGGTGCACATCCATCTTGTCCATCAGACTCAAATAGAAGCTGCACAACTTGCGGTTTTCCTCGCCCGCCTTGGTGTAATCGAGCACCCGCCCCGTCTTCATCGCGCCGCCCAACCCGCCCGCCGTCACGATCGGCACCCGGCTGTTGTCGTGCTTCGTCCCGGAGAACATATTCGACATGAACATGATGCAACTATTGTCCAACACCGTGCCTTCACCCTCGGGCATCGAATCAAGCTTCTGCGCAAGGTACGCCATCTGGCTCAAGTGAAAACGGACGATGCTCTCATAACCGTCCGACGTGTCGTTGTGCGACGCCCCGTGATGCGCTCCGCTCACCCCGAGGAACGGATAGTAAAGTGACGAAAGATCCCGCGCCAGAATTAGCGACGCCACCCGCGTCTTGTCCGTCTGGAAACCAAGCGCGACGATGTCGCACATCAAGCGCGCATGCTCGCGCAAATCCTCCGGCAAACCGTTGTCCGGCCGCTTCATCGTGAACACCGGCTGGCCCTTGTCTTTGGCGTTGCTCTCCGCCTTGTCCTTGTCGGCCCGCATCCGTTCGATGTTCTTCTCCACGTCGCGCACGCTGCTCAAATATTCGTCCAGCTTCGCCTTGTCGCTCGAGCTGATTTGCCTGCTCAGCTTGTCCGCCCGGTCCTTCACCCGGTCCAGCACGCTGATGTTGCGCTGGTTCCCGCTGTTTTCGAAAAGACTGTCAAACGCCAGCGACGGATACATCTCATTCGGCACTGGCGAATCCGCGCTCTGCCAGGATATATGCGAACTGTACGCGTTTGAAAAGTTTGATTCGTGGTACCCCGTCATCGGCTGCTCGCAGGCCAGCACCATGCTCGGTTGCAGCGTGTTCTGCCCCACATGGTTCGCGATCACCTGGTCCATGCTCGTCCCGCTGTGGATGATCGCGCCTTTCGCAAACGGCACCCCGGAAAGCAAATTCCCTGTCTGCGCCGGGTGTATTCCCTGCCCCGTCGCCTTCTTGTTGAACAGCCCGTCAATCACATTGATCTTCGTCTTGATCGGCTCCAACGGCGCCAGCGTCTTGCTCAACACCATGTCCGCCCCCGCTCCCGTCGCCGACCAGTGGTTCGGGTTGACGCCACAGCCCATGAACATCACCCCAAAACGCTTCGGCAGCACCGTCGTCTTGCCCGTCTCGGCCACCGTCGCCGCCGACGCCCGGGTCGCAAACCCGGGTAGCGACTCCATATATGGCAGCGCCATCGTTACCCCGACGCCCCGCAAAAACGTGCGCCGCGAAAGATTAAAACTGCGTTTGGAATTATGTGGGGGGTTCATAATTGGGTCATTTTGCGGCAAGGTCCTCGCGACCCCGCTTGGTTAAAAACTGTGGGCTGGTGACAATATTGTCAATCATCGTGTCGAACCGGTATCCGCCTGCCGCCAGTTGCGCGCGGACCTTCTGGATCAACTCGTCATCGGAAAGTATCAGGCTTCGCCCCAGCGCATATGCCACCAGCTTGTGACACAGGTTATCCACAAAGTCATCCTGCCGGTTGCCTTTAATGTACTGCCGCAAGCCCTCCAGCCCCGTGCCGTTGCTACCGCCGGGGAATGTCGCGCTCGCATCCACCGTATGCCCAGCCAAGTCAGATTGGCGGCGCTCACCCACCGGCCCAAATCCTTCAAACACCAACCCCAGCGCGTCAAACCGCGCGTGGCATGCTGCGCAATTCGGGTCCGCCCGGTGCCGCGCCAGCATCTCGCGCAACGGCAGGTCCATCTGGGCCTCATCATGCGGTAGCTCCGGCACCACCGGCGGCGGCGGCGGTATCCGCTCGCCTAACACATTCTTTACCACCCAGTTACCGCGCTTCACCGGGCTCGTCCGCAACCCGGGCGCATTCTTCGTCAGAAACACCGCCATCGGCAGCAACCCGCCCCGATCGTAGGCACTTGCATCCTCCACATGCATCCAATCAGACGTCAACTTCCCCGCCACCGGCATGCCGTAATGCGTGGCCAGCACGGGGTTCACAAATGTGTCCTTCGCATACAGAAAATCGAGGATGGATCGGTTGTTTTGGATCACATCTTGCACAAACCGCACTGGCTCCTCAAACATCGCGGATTTCAAATCGCTCGTAAAACTCGGAAACCGAACCAAATCCACCGTGTTAATCTGGTCAAAATGCCGGAAATCCAGCCAGTTGCCCCCAAACTCCACCGCCAGCGCCCGCGCCCGCGGATCCTTCAACATCCGTTGCGCCTCGGCGGCGATTACTTTCGGGTTGTGCAAATCACCCTTGGCCGCATGCGCCAGCAGCGCGTCATCCGGCAAACTCGACCACAGGAAGTAGCTCAACCGGCTCGCCAAATCATAATCCGACAATGGCTTCACGCCCGGCTCGTCCACCATCCCCAAATCCAGGCGGTAGCAAAAGTCCGGCGCCATCAGCACGCTCACCACCAATTCGCGCATCGCGGTTTCGTGGTCCAACCCGTCCTTCGTGCGCATCGTGTGGTAAAAAGCCAGCAAATCCGCCTTTTCCTCCGGCGCCAGCGGCCGCCGGTAGGCCTTCGCCGCAAATTGCAGCAGGGCCTCCAGGTGGCCCGGCTCCGCGTCCAACCGCGCCTTCTCTGTCGCCCGCACCGTGTCATTCGTCCATTCAAAATAATCTTTGACCGCCTTTACTGCCACTTCGCTGCCGCCCTGCGCCAGCCCCAAGTACTCCTTCTCCACCTGCCGAATCTTGGCCTCCGAGGTGACTTCCTTGTCCTCCGGTGTCGGTGCCGCCGGCACATCGCCATCATCGCCGTTCGCCGCCGCCGTGGGATTCCCCCGCGCCTCGCCAAACGTGGCGAACTGGCCGTACATGCGCGCCGTCGTCGACGCCACAAAGTCCATCTCCTGCCACATCTCGTCCAGCTGCTTCTGCTGCCGGTCGTCCAGCAGAAGTTCATAAAACGGCTGGTCGTCGCGGAAGTAACCCATCACATTGTGAAACCCCGCGCTCAAGTACCGGCCCTGGTCCTTGCTTGTATCAAAATAATTCCGCCCGCGCGACTCCTTGTAAAACATGTCCGGAAACACCCTGCAGAATTGCCCCCACGCCGCTTCGTATTTTGCCCGCTGCCCCGCTGGCACATACAGGTCCGGATCGCCGGGCTCGTTCACCACCAAAATCGTTTTACCCGGCCCAAATGCGTTCGCCGTCTCCGGCTCGACCACATTGGATCCCGCCGGCGGCGGCTCGCCCTCGACTTGCAATTGCTCCGGATCAAACGTCCGCCGGTGCGTCGCATACTGCACGTCCTTCCAAATCAACAGCGGCTGCCGCGACGCCCCGACCTTCCCCGCCACTATGTTCAAAAAGCGCGGATCCACCTTTTTGCGCGTCTGCACCACGTAATCGCGCATCGCAATGCTGCCCGGCCACTCCGGCTCCGGCGTTGCGGCCGAGGGCACAGGCATCGCCCGCCAAAAGGCCTGCAATTTGGCCAATGGCCCGACGTCCGCTTTCGCGCCCTCCAGCGTGTCCCAAATCATTGCCAGATATTTTGGGCTCACTTTGCTCGACCCGGCGAAATCCGCCAGCGTCGCCTTCGGATAGCCCAGCGCCGCCCGATTCTTGTACCGCCACGCCGCCACGAAATAGTCCGCGTAGTCAATGTCCTGCGTGTGGTAGAAGTTTATGATCTGCATGACGCAGTATTTGTCCCGGTCCGTCTCGACCAGCATCGGAAACGGCGCAAACGCAAACCCGCTCGGCTTCAAAAACATGTGGTTCGCCACGTCCCGCGCCGCCGCCAGGTATTTGTTCAACAATTCCGGTGACATCACCAGCGACTCCCCCGAATTGTCAAACCCCGCCATGTTCGACGGATCCGCTGGAAACTCCTTCGTCGGCTGAATGTCCGCTCCTGTCAAATCGCGGACGGAATAATCATATTCCGCGTTGTTCAACCGCCGCGCCAGCACCAGCCCCGGGTCCCCCGCGTGAATCTTCGCCTCCGCCACCTTCGTCGTCGTGATCCACTCCGTTATCTGCTTCCGCTCAGCCGCGGTCGGGAATTTTTCCGCGTCATCCGGCGGCATCGCCTCCGACTTCAACTTCTCCGCCACCAAATCCCACCGCGGATAATCCCGCACCACCGCCGCCAGATCCTTGTACGCGCTTAAGTCCAAATCGCCCTTCGGTTTCTCCCCGCTATGGCAGGTAATGCAATAGGTCGTGACAAACGGCTGCACCGTCCCGGAAAAACTCTTCTCCAGCCCCGCCTCCGGCGAAACCGGCTTGGCGGCCACGACCGGCGCGGGCGGCGTCGCCCCCTGCGTGAATAGCACCAGGGCCAGCGACAAAAATACCAATACCGGCGTGGCGAAACGAATTCGCATATTCAAAAACTCCTTGAGGGGAAAGGAAAACGCCGCAGTTAAAGGGCTACCGAGACGTTCGTGGGGATTCGCATCCTACCGCCAAGCCCTCCCCCATGGCAAAAAGAAAATTTCCCCCCTTCAGCCTTGAGCATTAGCCATTAATCCTTAAGCATGGAAAATTAAGCGTTAAGCGTTAAGCGTTAAGCGTTAAGCGTTAAGCGTTAAGCGTTAAGCGTTAAGC
>CAZLPS010000107.1:0-13274 GCA_964561455.1 uncultured Opitutales bacterium | reverse complement strand
CCAAGAAACTGTTGGGCATTCTTGCGGCCAGCTCGCTGGCTGCATTCATTCCGGTTGTCCTGGCGCAGCCCGCCATGCCGCCTCCTCCTCCCGCTCCTCCTCCTGCAGCTGCCGGTAACGGTGCTGGCGGCGCCGGTTCCGGTGGTGGCCGTCGTGGTGGTGGTGCTGGCGCTGGTGCGGCCGCCAATACGGACGTTCCCAATCGCGCTGAGTTGGCTGCGATTAACGCTGCCTTGAAGAAACTTCTTTCCAGCGATACGGCTGCGGCTGCGGCTCTGGCTGCCCATCCGACTTGGGATCCGATCACCGTTGGTGGTGGATTCCCTGGTGCTGCTGGTCCGGGCGGTCGCGCTGGTAGCGGCGGCGGTTCGGCTGGTTCCGGTGGTCGCCGTGGTGGCGGCACGGGTGGCGGCGGTCGTCGCGGTGGCTCGGGTGGCCCTGGTGGCTCGGGTGCAGCGGCTGGCAGCGGTTCCGGCGCTTAATCCAGTGATTTAATTTCCGGGGAGAATCCTTCCCCCCGTTCCGACGCCCGCCGCGCTGTAAAGCGCGGCGGGCGTTGTGTTTTGCCCGAATCGCGACGCTGTTCGCGCCCAAGAAGCAATCATGATTTTCCCCGCGAAAGACGCCAGCGACCCGTGAAGTTTTCGCTGCGAAGGGATAGAAAAACGCCTGCAACCGAACACGCTGCCCAGGGCAATTCTTGCTTTGACAGTTTCAGCGTGAACGAACATCGTTCGCCCACCCCATGTCCACTGCCCAACTTCCGTTATGGTCTGCCAGGCCAAGCCGCGCCGCCATGCGCCTGCGCGCGCGCCGGATCCTGGCCTTTACCCTGGTGGAAATGCTGGCGGTTGTGGCGCTCATTGGAATTTTGGCCACAGTAGTGGGGCTGTCCCTGAGCGGCGGCGGCCAGGGCATGGCGCTGGCCAGCGCCCAACAAAGTGTGCTGTTGATGGTTCAGGCAGCGCGTTCGAGCACCCAACGACAAAAGACCCGCGCCCGGCTGGTGATTTATGCGGACAAGAATGCCGTGCCCGGGACGGACCCAACCTCGGCCACCAAGAACCCCAAGGTGATGCGATTTTTCGGTGTGATTTATGCGGAATCCGATGATCCCGTTTTGCCGAAACAAGGCGGGGTCATTGGCCGGCCCGCCCAGACGTGGGTGAGCGCCAATGACGGCGCCATGCTGCCGGAAGGCATTTATTTCGTGCCCAATCATGAAAGCACCTTTGTGAAAGATTTGCCGTCCTTTGCCGATGATGCCAAGAGCAATGCCATTACCGATGCGTATACTTACCCGCAATTGACCAATTTGGACATCCATCCGGGCACCGTGACGGGAATGATGCAGATCACCTTCGGGGCCAAGCAGACCGTGGAGGGCACGGGCGATTATTATTATTTCATCGAATTTGCCCCCGACGGCTTTTTTTACAACGTAAACAGCAACAATAACATCTACGTTGGCGCGGCCGTCAGCATGGCGGACGGCGAGATTGATTTTCGCGGGACCGGCGACCATCCGAGCACGGCGTTTAGCGGCGTGCAATTGCGCCTGCTTGGCGGAGCCGCGCCATTTCGCGACATGGCTGATTTTGCCCGGACGGGCGGAGCCAGCAATTAGTTCGCCACTCGTACGCCCACCCTTTTTTGACCCAACTGCTTTTCCCCCTCATCATGCCGACTTTGCCCCAGCAATCTGCCGCCTGTAACCGCGGGTCCCTTGGCCACGCTCCCTCCGGGCGCGCCGCCCGACCGGGCTTTTCGCTGTTTGAAGTGATGCTCGCGCTGGGGGTGATGGGCTTGGCGGTCATTTCCATTCTCGGCCTGGTGGCGCCAACGCTGGGTTTTGTGAAGCAGGCCCAGGAAATCAATGCCGGCACGACGTGCATCGAAAAGATGAACACCATTCTCGAAACGGCGCCGTTTTGGGACACGGATACGACCCTGGCAAACGAAACCGTCTGGCAGTGGATTCGCGAATCTGACTTTGATTCGCCCACCGTGTTTATTTTTTACGACGAGATTCCGCCGGGGGCGGGAACGGATTCCAATAAAACCCCGCTGCAACGGGTGGTGCGGTATAACCTGAAGCACAATGATTTGAATACTCCGCTGCCGACCATGGCCGTGGTGAACAATTATGCGAACGACCCGGCGGTACCGTCGCTGCCGGTGTACCGGAAGATGGAAGAGTTCGTTCAAGCCGTGGCGGAAAACCGGATTAGCGGGCCGGTGATTGCGATGACCCTCTCGCTGTCGCCGCTGGTCAAGAATTTCCCGGCTACCGGGCCGGACGGGGATGAACGGCGCTATTACGGTGACCCGCCCCATGAAGGCCTGTTTCCGGTGCAAATTGGTTTGTCGGCAGATCCTTCCGGTCGGTCGGATCGGCTGTACCCGGAAGGCTATCTTCCAATTTACGTCCAGGCGTTCACCGTACCCACGTCGAACATTCAGTCCCAGCAGGATGCGGCTGGATTCGGCCAGCAGTTGACGAATAGTTTTACGGGCAATACCCGGCTCTTTACCTATACCACAGCCAAACTGCGCTGAACTGACGCCGCCGGCGCCACCTTCCCCATTGAAAAACATCGCCATGTTTTCCCGTTCTCCCCGTGATTTGCCGCGCCTGCGCCCTTCCCGCCGCCCAGGCCGTATACGCGGTTTTACGCTGGTCGAGATAATGACCGCCACCGCCATCATGACACTCATGGTGGCGCTCGTCATGACCATTTTGACCCAGATATTGACGGCGTGGGGCAATTCTTCGGACGACATGAAGCTGGGCAGCCTGGCCCGCGGGGTATTCGAATTGGTTTCGGCCGATTTGCAAACCGCCATTTTCCGCAATGACGGCAACCAATGGTTGTCCTTGACGACCGAGACCCCACAAGACAGCCCCTCCCCCGCCATCACCGAGTCCCGCCTGATATTCTACACCACGACACCGTTGCGCCAAAGCAAGGACGCCGGCACGCCTGGCGCCGCGGGCAATCCCATATACGGGGACATTTGCGCGGTCGAATACCGGGTGGTGTTTGAGGATCCGTTTGGCAACAGTTCGAGCACCGCCAAGACTTTTTCGCTGCACCGGGTGGTGGTGGATGCCAGTTCAACCTTTAGCGGCGTCAACGGCAAAGCACTCATGGGCATTGGCGTGGGTGGCAAGGGTTCCGATCCCACCTTATGGCAAACTTTTGACAATGTGGTGGATAAGAGCTCGGGCCCGGTGGCCAACACCATTGTGGCGGCCAATGGCAAGAGCCTGAACGTAAACCTCTATGGCGCACACACGACATCGTCCACCTTGCTGGACAACGTCGCGCAGTTTACCGTGTTTTTGTATTATTATGGATATAATGGGGCCACCACCGGGCGCGCGCCGTCCATCCAAGCCTATCCGATGACCACACCGCGGATTTCCTCCCAGTATTATTACGGCGGCGGTCCAAAAGTTAATGGCGCTCCCACCCCGAATTCGCCGGGATTCCTCGATACTTTCACGGACGCCAACAATCCGCCGGTTTTTCAAGGGCTGGCGTATGCGGATATTTCCATCACAATCCTGACCGATGACGGGGTGGCACTGCTCCAACAAAGCGGCAACGCCCTACCCGAAGGCGAATCGTGGAACCAGTTCGTCCAGCAATTCGGGAAGACCTATACCCAGCGGGTGCGGTTTTACAATAAGCCGAGGTGAGGGAAGTTTCGGGTTTCGGGTTGCCACTTCGCCAACACCGGACCTGATGGCAATAAAAATTATTTGCCTCGGTGCCTTACCCTCAGTCGCCTCGGTCGCTCCGCCCGCCTCAGTCGCCTGCTTTAATTAAACTTCGACTCCGTCTCCACGTCCGCTGGCGGCTGCAGGTTGATCATCGTCGGGGCGTTACGGTCAACCGTCAGGATGTTTTTGTCTGCGTCGTAGTGCAATTCGTTGACCTGAATGGCGCTGCGCCGGCCGAGGCCGACGAAATAAAAAATATAGGCGCGGTCGTTGGAAATAATGATGTCCGGATGATGGCCCACCGCGGTGTCCTCCGGGCCGGTGCCGCGATCGGTGAACATGGGGCCCACGCGGACCCAATTCACGGCGTCGTCCGAGCGATAATAGGCCATACCCTGGCCGATGTCGCGAAACAGCCAATAATGGCCGTGCCAGTGGAAGGCGACGGGGGCTTCCCCGCCACGGTCAGACAGGCCCGGAACGCGCCCGTGGTCCGTCCAATTGTAGAGGTCCTTGCTGTCGGCGTAATTGCAGGAGGAGCCGGTGGCCTCGTCCTTGTACCACAAGCGCCAGGTGCCATCGGGCAGGTGAAGCACGCCGGCGTCAATTGCTTTGGGATCCGACAGCGGCAGCGTTGATTCATACTGCCAGTCAGTTAAATTCCTGCTCGTCAGGTGCAGAATAAATCGCGGGTGATCCCAAGTATTGAAAATTCCCGGCACATAGACCAGATACATGTGAAACAAGCCATTGTGCTCGACAACGGAGGGCGCCCAGTAGGTTTTATCCGCTACGGCATCCGGATAAATGATGTTCGCGTCGTGCAGGTATTTCCAGCTCGCGCCGCCATCCTCCGAGGTCGCAATGCCAATGGGCGAGCCATGGATGGACTCAATGTTCTGCAAGCCCGGCGCGTTGGCGCGGCGGCTGGTGTAAAACATAAACCACTTTTTGTCGGACGGACTCCAGATAATGGTCGGGTCGGTGGCGCCGTCATAGACTGGGTCGTGATAAAGCGGTTTGGCGGCAAGGTGGTCCTCTGGCACGGCGGGGGTCGCGGTAACAACCGTCGAAGGCGAAACCGGCGTAACCACGGGCGGGGTGACAGGAGCGGCCGGCGTGTCGGAATCCGGCGCGATGGCGGCAATGGGCGCCGGGACCGCCTTGGGCGCCTCATCCGCCTCATCCATGCAGCAGGCGGAAAGCAACAGGAGGGAAGCAAAAACGGGGAGCAGGATTTTCATGGGGCAGTGGGAGGAAGGAGGAAGGATGAAGGAAGGATGAAGGATGACGGATGACGGATGACGGATGACGGATGAAGCAAATAATGCAGCCAATGGGGAAAGGCTTTTATCCACGAAGGAACACGAAAAAAGGAAGGCGGGGCCTGCGCTCATTTATCTCGCCAAAGTCCCGCAAAGGACGAAAGAAAAACGGCATTCCTTTCGTCCCTTCGGGACTTTAAGTTTTTTCCATGTCCCCACCCCGGGACTCCCACGGAAATCACCGCAGCCAAATCCACCGCACTTGTATCCTATCCTCGCGGGTCCACCCACTAATCACTAAAGTACCACGCACACGCCCCGATAATGTTAAAATTTTCGCATTTAGGGGATTGACATCTGCGAAATCTGTGCGAAAATTTTCGCATCCAAGGCCGCTGCCCCCCATCATTCAATCCGGCCGGTGTTTGCAGTTTACAGTTCCGCGTTCCATCACCGAACCTCTAGTTCCTGCTTTATGCCCAACTAAAAACTAGGAACTAGAAACTAGAGCACTCGTTCTTCTACCCCCCGCCTCCCGCCTTCTCCCTTCAAATCCCTCCGACGCTGCCTCCTGTCTCCTGACTCCTGTCTCTCCCGCCTCTCCACCCTCCGACTTTCTTCCTCCCCGCTCCCCGCTCCCCGCTTTCGCCCATGTCCAAAAAACTCCATTCCGATCTGAGCCGCCGCGAGCGGCAAATCATGGACGCCGTCTACCGCCGCGGCCGCGCCACCGCCGTCGAGGTCAGCGACGCCCTCCCCGACCCGCCGGGGAATTCGGCGGTGCGCGCGATGCTTGGCATCCTCGTCCGCAAGGGGCTGTTGAAGATTCAAAAGGACGGCCCGCGCTTTGTCTATTTGCCCACCCGCGCGCGCTCGGACGCCGGGCGCTCGGCCATTCGGCGCGTGGTGGATACCTTCTTCGCCGGCTCCCTTGAAGGTGCGGTGGCCGCGCTGCTCGATGCCGAACCCGACAAATTGACCGAAGCCGAAATCACCCGGCTCAAAGCCCTGATTGACCAACCGGCGAAGGATGTTTCGAAAAAATGACACCGTTGCCGCCAAACCCCGCGAACTTTGCCGGAGCCACCGTTTTGGTGGTGCTGGCGGACGCCGCGCTGAAGGGTGCAGTGCTGCTGCTGCTGGCGGTGCTGGCGTCGCCGCTTTTGCGGAAAGCGTCGGCGTCCGCACGGCACGCATTGTGGTGCGGGGCGCTGGCGGGCGTGTTGCTGTTACCGGTATTGTCGCTGGCACTGCCGGCGTGGCGGGTGCCATGGCTGCCGGAATGGCGGAGCGGGGAGCAGGGAGCGGGGAGCGGGGAGTTACAAACACCCAAGACGCAACCTTCAACGCTTAGCGCTCAACGTTTAACGCTTAACGCTCAAGTAACACCTCCCGAATCTGCCAATTTGACTCCGGCGACAGTCATCGTGGACGCGCAACCCAAAACGCTAAACGCCAAACTCGAAACGCCAACCTCAAGCGTTAAAAGTTCGGCTTTAAAAGTTGAGGGTTTGAGACCCCTTCGCCCTTCGCCCTACGCCCTTCGCCCATTCCTGTGGGCCTGGCTTATCGGATCCCTCGTAGCTTTGATTCCCCTGCTCGCCGGCTGGTGGCAGGCCGCGCGGTTGACGCGGCGCGGAAAGTTGTTGGACAAAGCCGAATGGAGCGCCCTGCTGGCTGGCGTGTCGAAAGAATTGAAACTCCGGCGCAAGGTCCGCGTGTTGGCGGCGCCGGGTACGGTAATGCCGTTTACCTGGGGCGCATGGCGGACGGTGGTGATTTTTCCGGAAGCCGTGGAAACATGGACGCTCGAGCGCCGGCGGCTCGTCCTCCTGCACGAACTGGGTCACGTAAAACGCCTCGACTGGTTGACCCAAACCCTCGGCACCCTGGCCTGCGCCCTGTATTGGTTCAATCCGCTCGCCTGGATCGCCGCCCGGCACATGCGCCTCGAACGGGAACAGGCTTGCGATGACTTGGTGCTGCGCTGTGGATCCCAACCGCGCGATTATGCGCGCGAACTTTTGGAAATCGCCGCTGGGTCAGCGCAGAATCGGATTTTGAACTGGGTCGCGGTGCCGGTGGCGCGCCATTCGAAATTGGAAACGCGGCTGCGCGCCATACTCGACGGCACCCGCAACCGACGGGGTTTGACGCGATTGGCGCTGCTGGGGTTGCTGGCGTTGGTCGCGGCGGTGGTGATTCCGGTGGCGATGCTGCGGGCGGGGACGCCGACACCCGAGGTGCCCTCGGCAAATCCGATCTCGAAACCGGTGCCGCAAAATCAACCAACGGCTGCGCCATTCACGTCCGTCGCCAATGCCGCTGGCAAGGCCATGGACTCCGCGCCCATAATCAGGTTTCGGATAGTTGAGATTACGACGCCTCCAGGGGTGCCGATCCCCAGAGAGGCGCTCGACTACGCCACCTCGGTCGCCGCCTCCACCTCGGACGATCCAAAACAAAAAATGTTGGATGTTTTACATCGCCAGGTTGAAGCAATTAATACCTTCCCGAAGGGCGTCGGAGCGGGCGCTTGGCTTGAGGGCGGAGGACCTAGCGGCCAGAGAGAATTGAGTGGCACTGGAGGCATGTATCAGTATGGGATTCATTCCGATCCCGGCTCCAACGCAAACGAGACCACTTACGATGTTGTTCCGATTGCCAACATCTTCGAGTTGACGCCGACCCAAACAGGCAACGCTGTCGCTTTTTCCTTTCGCGCCACCATTCGTAAATATGCGGGAGCGAACAATGTCATGAGCGCTTTCGGCGCGAATGACCACGTTGCCGTGCGCACAAACGTCCGGCAAGTGGCAACCAGCGGGCAAGTTGACTTCGATCAGCCGGTAATTGTTCCCCTGGGTACGGAACCAATCTATTGGTCGAGATACGGTGCGGCCTTCGACCCACAAGCAATTGACGCACGCAATATCTGGTCAGATGGCTCCCACGACCGCTACCTTGTCATTATCTTTACCCAGGATGATTTCGTAAATGCCGCGGCGAAGCCGGCGGCCCAGCCCGCCGTGTCCACAACAGCAATCGAGAAGGCCAGCCCCGGCGATTTGGCCGCCGCGCGGTTCGGGCCCACTGCCAACGACGAGGTAATTGTCGTCGGAAAAGGGCAGGACCAGGACGCTGTGAAAATCCCGTTGGCGGCCAACGCGCCGATGTCCGTCGCCGACGCCATCCTTAATGCGGGCTGGGACTCTTGGGGAAAGACCAAGCGCAATGTGACCCTCCAACGATGGGAAAAGGATGCCTCTGGCCAAGCGCAATTGCGCGAGATACCGGTGGATGTGGACGCGATCGCGCGGAAAGATTCAAACGCCAAGGTCATGACCGTACAGTCGGGCGATATCATTTTTGTGGAAGCTTTTGCGCGCGTGTTATACGTGAACACAGCCAGCACGGGGCCTGCCACGCCGCCCGCGAAGCCCGCATCATTTGCGCCGGCCGTTTCTGCATCCTCGGCACCCGCACCCCTGCCGATCACCGCCAGGCTTTATTTGCTCGAAACGCCACCGGGTCACCTTGATCCGGCCACACTCGATCCGGCGAAAATCAAAGATTTGCCTGGCGTTACCGTTTTGGCGGTGCGGGACATTGCGGTTGTGAATGGCCAGGAACTAACGATTCTTGCGGGCATGGTTTCTACTCGACCATCCAAGAATTCCTTCATCCCAAATCCACTAAGCACTCCAACCTTCGTTTTACCTTCGACGAACACGTTTACGGCCAACGTAACTGCCTCGTCCTACTACAATTCACCCGTCCCGATACCCGCGGAAGAAATGATGACCTTGCAGCCGTTGAAATTGTCCGACGGCATTCATTACCGGGCAAGGTTTGTGATTCATTGGGGCCGGGGACCCATGGGTACGCCCCTAATCTCGTCCGGAGGCTACGACGCAGGGATTGAGTTCGGCTCAAATTTTATAGGATACACCTCCTCGGATACTGCCACTCCCGGCAGGCCGGTAATCTTCGAATTGGGCGAAACCGGAGAATACCTGCACAAGAATGTCGCGGTGCTGGTGTTTGATGCCGCGCCTGCCGCTGCGACGGCAACTCCCGCCACCACCGATTCTCCGCCCGGAATTGCGGCACCAGAAGTTCTCACCAGCGGGCCAGGCAAATCAACGCCAACCCAGCCGACCATCGTCGAATCTCTCTGGGTGCTGGACGTGCCTGAGAACGAGCAACTTGATGCCCATACAATTCCGGTGTTCGACTTGGATGGGCAATTAACCATTTTGCCAAAAGCCCCCGACGGCGTGGTCCAATCCTACAGCGCAAGCATGATGGTTTCCGATGGCGGGGCGGCGGATTTCATCGCGGATTTGCCCTTTACCGGCCGGGGACCGACGATTGGCTCCGGCCATACCTTGATGACCGGCAATGGCGAGTCGGGGTCAAGCGACAGCAAACCAAAGATGAACCTGAGCGTGCAGGCGAAGGTTTCGCCCGCGGGATATGAGTATGCCGTCGTCGGCGACTTCGCGGGCGCGGTGCTCAATCCCGGCGCGGCGTCGTGGCATGGCTTCAAAGGCACCACCACCGAGGGGCTGCCTGCGGTATTCGATTTGGCCCCGGGAGCTAATGGCCGCAAATTTGTCGGCGTGGTGGCTTTCAAAATGGTGGATCCGAAGTTGATGGCGGGAACTGTTTCTATTTCTCCGCTGCCAAACGCCACCAATGCACAACCGCAATATTCCGGAGTGGAAACCTTGCCGGATGCTTATCGGGTCAATTTGGTCGCTGAACAAGCGAAGAACGGAGCCGCGCCGATGCCCAAACCGGTAGACATAAACCCATCCACCTCCGCTCCGGGGCAAACCCAGGCTTCCGGCAACTTCCAAGGGTTCATTGAATACGGTGGCACTTCCACCGCCCTCCCCTGGGGCTCCAATGCCAGTGTCCAATCCAGCTTCGAGCAGCCCGTATTTGATGTGCGGAACGTGAACAACACCACCGTGACTGTTTTCGACGGCGCCACCGTGCTCCCAGGCAGTGTGCCGGGTAGCGAAATCACTGCGGAGAACCTCGGCGAAATTCCGCCGCTGGGCCGGTTATTTCAACGCAAGGCAGGAGCCGCTCCGTCAAAGGGGACAGACCGATCTAATTTCGCGTTGCTCATTGGCTCCCGGCCGGTGAATGACCACGCCACGCCCAAGAAATTCGAGGACTTTTTCGCCGAGGCGCGCAACACAACCGACCATCAGATCATCATTAATTATAGCGAAGCTCTGGCATCCGGCGTTACCTGGGTGAAGACTTTCGATCCGCTCGTATTGCCGATTATTGTCGGGAGTTCCGTCACCAGAACATCAGAGGAGGCCCGCGACGCCGCCAAGGCGACGTACGCCGAGTTGGACAAGAATAAGATCTTTGGCACCGAGAAATATTATGCCTTTGGCGAAAAATACCGCATTGACGCAAAAGCCGATTACGACGCCACCGGCGCCAACTACACCCTAACCTTCACCAGCACCCCCGCCGAGCCTTTGCCGGGCGCAAAGGCCCAGGAATTCACGGCGCGCGGACATGCTGACTTCGACAAGCCGACAGTCGTGAATTTAGATATCTTTAAAGACTACGACGGCGGGCAATCGCATCAGCGGTTTCTGGCGTTTGCCATTCTGGCCCCGGTTGCCACTCCGCCGACGTCCACGACCAAAGTGAGCAGCGGCAATGATGCAGATGACGCCGAAATAAAAATTGTTAAGGCGAATCCGGCGGCGGGCCAGTCGGTTGCGCCCGGGGTGCCGGCATCAGCGCTTTCGGCTACGAATATGGAAATTCTGTATTTTCCCCTGAAAAACTCGCGCGCACAGGACGTTACACGCGCGCTCAATTCCTTAATCAAGGGGTCATTGGCTCCGGCCCTCAACCCGCCCGGCGGCGAAATTTCCAGTGCCTATGCCGATACGCGAACGAATTCCATTATATTCTACTCCGACCGGAGCAATCACGAGTACGTGAAAGGGGTCGTCGAGCGATTGGATATGACTCCGGTTCAGACTGGATTGCCGCTTTCGGCGTCCACGAGCATAACCACCATTTTCGCCAACGGGTTTGCGCCAGCGGGCGCGAGACTCCTCAAGCCCCTCTCCGTCAGCCAGACGGGCGACCATGAAATTTCCGTGGACTTTGGCAACATCGAGGTTATGTCCAGTTCGCCGGTTTATCTGGCATATCCCGATGGTCGCATCGCCAATGTGACAGGCCAGATCTTGCCGGATGGAAATCAAAAAATTGACGTAGATTTTCCCATGATGGCAACCGACGGGACGTTGATTCATGGCAGGGCAACTTATACGGGATCCAAAACCATGGAAGTACATGAGCGCTTGGGCGGGAATTCCGTCATGTACGAGACGACTTATCGCGCAAAGGTTTCGGAACCCGCCCAGGCCGGTGGCGTTCCAGCTGCGACGCCGACTACCCCATCCATCGCAAACCCGAACAACCCCGCTAATAATCCGGATTCCGGGCAAACGCTTATGAATCCGCCATATCCGGACAAAATGCCCAATTTGTCGCCCCATGCCGTTGAGCCGTTGGGGTTGGCGCCAACCAACGGCAAGCCGGCGCCAGAGCCAACTCCCAGCCCTTCGGACCTCCAAGCACAACAAGTGCAGAAACTCCGTGACCAGGCCAGTGAGTTGGCGAGATTGATGGCCACTGCGCCCGAGCAGATTCCAACGTTGTCCGCGCTGCCGGGTGAACCATCTGGCGCTCCTTCGGCGGACGAGATCAAACAACTGCTGGTCCGGGGCCGGGCGCAGTACCTATACGGGGACTATTCGGACGCCGCACAGACATTTAAACTGGTGCTGCAAAATGATCCACAAAATATCGAAGCCCAAACCTATCTGGAGAAGATTGGGCAATTGGCGCCCAGCAATTCGGTCGCACCGGTCGCGAATCCGGTGGACGCAATCTATTCGGCTTCCGCCTCGCCGCAGGCGGTTACGCTCGTTCTGCAATTGCTCCGCACCAATGCCGGGGACGTGGAGAAGTTGCTCAGGGAACAACAGGGGCTCGCGGCCAGGGCCGGCGGCCGCCAGGAACCGCCGCCGAACTTGATCCCCACCACGCTTCAGGCCGACCCGCGCACCAACAGTCTGATTATTCAAACCGACGCCCGCAACGAAAAGTTTTTACAGAGCCTTATCCCCGCCATGGAAGGCGTGCCGGCCCAATTCGAAGCAGACTTGAAATTGTTGACCGTGCCGGAAGACTTCAAATTTCCGCCGGCGGATTGGAAGGCGGCGCTGAAGGACAACCAACTGGCCGATGGGAAAGAGGCCAACGTGCTCCTCAACCGCCTAACGCAAAATAAGGACGTGGATTTGATGTCCGCCCCCAGTTTAGCCATCATGAACAACGAGCCGGCCACGGTCACCGTCGGCCAGCAAATCAATCTTCCGGACAAGTCCCGCTCCGGCACCATCGTCAACCAGGCCTGGTCAGTCTCGAACAGCCAGCCTTCCGTTCCGGTGGGCGTGACGGTCAACCTCACTCCAAGCATTGCTGCCAACGGCATCCACTATTCCCTGAAACTCACCGAGAGTAAAGTGGCGGCGATGCTGGCCAATGGCCTCGTGACGGACGTGAAGCAATTGAATGTCTCGGGGGTGGTTGCAGACGGCGGCACCCAGGTTTTCGAGCTGGGGCCGCTGAGTGGTGAGAAGCGCAAGCGCATTGCCTTTCTCACACTGAAAAGTATTGGGCCGGGCGGGCCAGAATTGCCGGCGGGGGCCTGGCGGTTGCCCGACCCAAATTATGAAAAAATCCAACTGGGAATGACCCAAGATGAGGTCACCCGCATCATGCAACGGCCCCAGCGCCAGGAAGGTGGCACCGCCAACGGCACGACCGTGACTTATCGAGATCCCGAACCTCATCTCAATACCAGTCCGGTGGGTTACCGGGGCGTGAATGAAATTCCCTCAACCGGCGTGATCGAATCGCCCGCCGACATCGGGCGGTTTCGGATGGTATTTGGCGCGGACGGAAAACTCGTGAGCAAGGACGACACGCTGGCCGACTGGCTGAAGGGCGTGCCGCACCCGGTGGTCGGAGGAAAAACCACGCCGCCAACCCCACCCGCCCTGTTGGAAAAAATGCGCCAACACTTCGAGGTGCGAATCCAAGCGGAGCCCGAGGCGTGGGCGCGATTCTTACCGGCGGGGAAATAGGGGGTGGAATTTCGCACGCGAAGCAGCGGTGTTATTTGGCAAGGACAAAGTTGGGGTCTTGGATGAGGC
>CAZLPS010000106.1:0-13483 GCA_964561455.1 uncultured Opitutales bacterium | reverse complement strand
CCATGGAGATACCCCAAGTCGCGCATCAGGGCCTTGTG
The DNA here is from genome assembly GCA_964561455.1 of uncultured Opitutales bacterium. Taxonomy (GTDB): domain Bacteria; phylum Verrucomicrobiota; class Verrucomicrobiia; order Opitutales; family JABDGR01; genus JABDGR01. Next base: position 13,445 of record CAZLPS010000106.1, on the reverse strand, counting down.
GGGATTGCCGACCAAATACAAATGTCGGGTGCGTTCCGCCAGGGTGGCGATGGTCATTTGGTCCACGTCAAGGAGCAGGTTGAGCAATTGAACGTGGCGGCCGGAAACAACGCGTTTACGCTTTGAGCGCAGCCGCCCAAACAAGTCCGTCACCGTATTGCGGTAGAGTGCCTTGGCCACTTGCTCGCGAATTTCGGCAAACAGCCGGCGGCACTGGCTTTCGACGCCGGTCAGCGCAAAGCGGAGAAAAGGCGTCAGGTCGTGGCTGGCCGCCCGGGTGGCATTGAGCGCGTTGAGGTAGCCCGCCTTCTGCTCATAATAGTAGTTCGACATCGCGATAAAGAGGGTGTCGCGCAGGCCCGTCCGCTGGAGCATGATGGCTTCCAGCGCGCGGGCGGTTCGCCCATTGCCATCATGAAACGGGTGCATGGCGGCGAAATGGTAATGCAGCGCGAGGGCCTGAATCAGCGGGTCATGCGCCAGGAATGCGCCGCGCGCTGCGGCCACCAGGCCCTCCAGCGCATTTCTGTTTTCCTCGCCGCCTTCGGCCCCGCGATGTCGCGGCGCACCGAACGTCACGTTTTGATCCCGGGAGCGGATTTTACCCGGGGGACAATGATCGTCATCGCAGCCGGAAACCAGACGCCGGTGGACTTCGCAAATTAGCCCTTCGTCCACCGGACGATCCGCGGCCAATTGGGCGATCCAGCGATAGGTCGCCACGGCCGCCGCCGCTTGTTTCTGGGAGCGGGTTTCCAACTGCTCCGGCGTCTCGTGCATGGCCACTTCGAGTTCTTTGTCCGTAAATTCAGCACCTTCAATTCGCGACGTTCCGGCCACCTCCCGTTTGAGCTGCACTTTCTGGAGTTCATCCGCCCAGCTGCGCTGATAGGGAATCTGGGTCAAGGCGAGCATCGCGGCCTTAGCCGCCATCAACTCGTTGAAAATCGCCCTTTGATCGTAATCAATCCAGTGGCGCGGAGGCTCATAGCGGGCAATCATTGCCTTATTAAATCAGAATTCGTTTCCGAATCAATAACATTTCGAAAACGATGTAAGACATTGTTCATGAACATATAAAAGACTCAATCGTCGCGAAAATCGGCGCGCACTTATCGACTTCATTTCCAATTCATTTCCAAAGCCAAATTTAGTGTTCCTCCGAAGATTCATCGGCATGGTTGGCATAGCCGGGACGCCCAGGTGTCGACGGCAGGGGCATCCTCGAACCAATGCTCAAAGTCATCGGAATCCAGCACTTTTACGCCCCGCCACTTGCCCTCCGAATTTTTAACCGATTCCCATGCTTTCTTGTTGATCCATTTGCGCGGGGTTGCAAATACGAAAACTTGACTGGATGCTTCAGCGGCAGGGGTTGCTTTGGTTCGTTTATCGTAATTCTCATTCGCCCGAGTTTCAGGCGACTCGCTTGTGCTCAGCTCCCAAACGCTGTGTCCTGTCGGGACCCATGCATTGCCAGTTTCAACTTTCAACTCGCCATCCCAACCGGGGCGCTGAATTCCTTCACTGGCCGGAAAGCGAAGAAGTTCCTGATTTACTGTTGTGGCCTTAATCAATTGGCGAACCATTCCAGGAAAGAGACCCCGGGCCTCGAGTTGGGGAGCCCAGAGTTCAAGGTCGATCGCCTTTATCCATGCCGAATACATAGTTTAAGGGCCAAACGTTAAAAAAAAGTGCCCGGGACAGGATTTGAACCTGCAAGGCCTCGCGGCCAATGGATCCTAAGTCCATCGCGTCTGCCAGTTCCGCCACCCGGGCGGGCAGTCGAAGTTGGAAGCTTGAAGTTGGAAGTTGGAATTTGCAAACCGAGAGTGGAGGCAGGGGAAGGATGAAGGATGAGGCCATTCAGGCCAGACCCCATTTGGGGGAAGCGGCGGTAGAGCGCGGGGGCATCTGCCTGGACGGGGCGGGAAGTGTATGGGGTCGGTCGTTTATTCCAGATTCCAGATGCCAACTTCCAGTTTCTTGGAAAAAAAGACCTTGTCCCCCGGCGGGTGGCGCGGCAGATTCGCGGACGTGTTACGTTCGACGACTCATTGGCCGCGCCTGGCGGCCTGGTCATTGCTGGCCGCGCTCATGGGCGCGGAGGCGGGCGCATGGGTCGGTGTCGCGCGGGCGGACCCCCCGCCTTTAATTATTCCCGGGCCGGAGTCTGCGCCTGTTGCGCCGGTGGCAACCGCGCCAATCCCGCCGACGGCGGCGGCGCCGACGACCCCTTCGGGCACCGCCCCGCTCAAGGGAGCGCCCGCCACCGTAAGGAGATTTACCTTCGGCAGTTGGACCGTCACGGCCGATCAAGGGGCAGGCAACCTTGGCAACGCCACTGGAACGGCTTCGGGCAACGTGGAAATCAGCAGCGACTCCATGGACTTGAAAATCCGGTCCGATCAATTGACCTCGAAAGGAGATGCAGGCTTCGAGACTTCCGGCCAGGTGGAACTGACGTTGGAGGGGTTGCGCGTGTTGACGCGCAAGGCCGATTTCGACAAGCAGCAGCAAGTCCTGACGCTGGATACCGTGCGGTTTGGCAAATCTCCGGCGTATGTGGACGGAAGTAATTTTACGGTCGGCGCAGACCATGCGTCCATGGCCAACGCCACGCTCTATTTTGGGGAGCCGGATCCCTACGGCGTGAACGTCCGCGCGCAGAGTGCGACGTACGACCCGACGACGCAGGCGGTGACGTTGCATGGGGCGACGTTGCGCCTCGGCGCGATGCCGTTTTTCTATGTGCCGAGTTACACGCAGGGGCAGGCCGACAATCCGCCGATTAGTTTGCAGGCGCACTTTGGCTACCGCAATGACGTCGGGCCCTACATCCGCACCACCTCGTTTTTCACCAAGAATCCGGAATGGTCGCCAGGGGTGTTGCTGGATTATTACGGCAAACGCGGGCTGCTCGCCGGCCCGGCGCTCAAATATGACACCGTCGGCAATCCCGATTGGTGGCAGGATGGCACCCTCGAATCCGGCTTTATCCGCGACAGCGGGAACCGGGGGCTGGACCTCACGGGGAATCCCGTGCCCAAGAACCGGTTTTTCCTCGACTGGCAGCACCAAGGCTCCCTCGGCGGCTTTGCCGATGTGACCGGCACGCTGTCTTGGTGGCGCGACTCAAATGTGCTGCGGGATTTTCGCCAGGACATCTGGAACAACAACCAGTTGCCGGACAATTTCGTCGAGGTCACGCACCACGAGGAAAATGCCATCGTGTCGGTCTTCGCGCGTTACCGGCCGGATAATTTTGAACTGGTGCAGGAACGGCTGCCGGAAGTGCGCCTGGATTATTTCCCAACGCCCCTGGGGAAAACCGGCATCTACCAGGAAGGCGAAGCCAGCTACGCGCAACTCATCCAGAACAATTTTACCGCGACCCCCACGCTGCACAGCAACCGGCTGGATGCCTATTATGGCTGGCGGCGGCCCATCACCGTCGGCGACTGGGCAACGTTTACGCCGGTGGCGGGCTTTCGGATCACGCAATATCAGGATGCGCTTAACGACCAGGGGCAGTTCACGCGGATGCTGGGGCAAATCGGTTTCGATGGCGAAATGCGGGCCACCGGCCGCTGGGATTTTGACAGCGCGATCTGGGGGATCAACGGCCTCCAGCACGTTTTTCGGCCCGTGGTGATGTATCGCTACATTCCCGCGGCGCAACAGGGCCAGGGCCTCATTCCGGTCATAGACAACGACGCATTTTCCAACTACCCGCCCATTTTCGACCTGGGTGACACGCGCAGCATTGACCAAATGCACAGTGCCAATGTTTTACGGGTCGGCCTGGAAAACTTGTTTCAGACGCGGGCGAAGGATTATGGCTCGCGCGATTTGCTCACCTTCAATGTGTACAACGACTTTCATTTCCAGGGCGCCACCGGCCAGAAGGATTTTTCGGACGTCTGGACGGAAGTGGGGCTGAACCCCGCGTCCTGGCTCCGGTTTGAGGTGTTTGACCGGATGGACCCGGGCGCCGTCGCGAACCGCGAGGTGCGCACACGCACCACCATCACCGATGGCGACCGGTGGAATCTGGCGTTTATCACCGATGAATTGCAGCACACCTTGAATCAATACTGGCTGGAGGCCCGGTACCGCGTGAGCGAACGGATGAGCCTGTTTGGCCGGTGGGATTACGATGAGCACCTCGGCGGCTTGATCCAGCAGGTTTACGGCATTCGCCAGCGCCTGGGTGAGGCGTGGGATGTCGAATACGGCCTCGCGTATTATCGCGGCGCCGCCACCCAAAACGGCTTTGGCTTCAACTTCCGGATTTATCTTCTCCAGGAGTAAGTGTTTTAGTGCATGGTTCTCCAATCAATAATGCATTTTTGAACGTTAACGGAGTAATGCCGGTTTTGCCATGTTGACCAAAATTATCTTTCACCCACGCCATTGGCAGAGCTGCGAAAGCCGGGGGATGAGATGCACGCGACCATCGGCGGATTCCTCAAGCACCTGGAAGGCAAAAGGGCCGGCGATCTCGCGAAGGGCAAAACGCCAGCCGGGGCCAAGGCGTAAGAATTGCTTTCACTATGGACTGGCATACCAGGCACTAAAACACTAAGCACTAGCACACTTTCCCCCGCCCATGTCTGTTGCCGTCCAGGAACCACTGTTTCATTCGCTCGACCAGCCCATCCGGCTCCCCATCTTTGAGGGGCCGCTGGATTTGCTGTTGTTCCTCGTGCGCAAGAACGAGGTGGACATTCATGACATCCCCATCGGGGAGGTCACGCGCCAATACCTGGACGTGCTGCATGCCATGGAGAAACTGGATCTCGACATTGCCGGGGACTTTTTTGTGATGGCGGCGACCTTGATGTACATCAAGAGCCGCCTCTTGCTGCCCAAACATGAGCAGGACGCCCAACCCGACGGCGCGGAGGACGACGATCACCTCGACCCGCGCTGGTCCCTCGTCCAGCAACTGCTGGAATACCAGAAAATCAAAGATGCGGCCGCCGGATTGCAGGAATTAATCGCCCGGGCCCAGGATTACATTCCGCGCGATTTTCGCGAACGCGACGAAGACCGGTTGCACCGCCCGTTGGAGCCCGCCGACCGCATTGAGTTGTGGAACACGTTCAACCTGTTGCTGCGCCGTCTGTCCGAAAAAATGGTGCATGGGGAAATTCACCGCGACCACATCACGGTGGCCGACCGGATGGAATTCATCCTGCAGCGCCTCGAGGCGGAGCCGCGTTTCACCTTTACCAGCCTGCTCCCGGACCATCCCAGCCCGCTGATCATTGTGGCCACATTCCTCGCCATTCTCGAACTCACCCGCTTGCGCCAGATGGAACTGGCCCAATCCGCGGACTTTCAGGACATTGACATTTTCCGGCGGGAAGATGTGCCGCCCCCGCCGGCACCGGCACTCGCGGCTGAACCGCCGGCTCCGCCACCCGGTGAGGCCCTTGAGCGTTAAGAGTTGAGCGTTCCACGTTGTAGGTTAAGATCCTTCCATGTCCTCCCGTCGGCCCGCCCGCCAAAATGCCAAACGCAAGCTCAGCGCCCTGCTGGGCGTGGGCTTGGACGGGCGTGACGGCCACAAGCGCATCACCCGCGGCGAAAAGTTTGCAATTGTGGGCGGATCGAGTGAAACCCACGAGCGCATGACCGAGGGCGTCGTCAAGACCATGGAAAAGCTGCAACGCAAGGGCAAGGCCTTGGAGGACGCTGCGCCCGAGGAGTTGGCCGAATTGTTGCGCGAAAATTTGCCGGAAAAGAAATAGCCGGCCAACGGGAATCTGTTACCCGTCCTTGACATTATCGCAGAATCCTCAAGAATCAGCCTCTCACCCCCAATTCTTTCCTCATGAGCACCCCCTCCGAGAATCCCTCTCCCAATCCGATGTCGCCGTTGAGTGGTGCACCGGCATCCAGCGCTCCGGCCTCGGCCGTACCGGGGGCGCCGAAGCCGGCGTTTAAGGTAACGCGTTCGCCTTTTGCGCCCAAGATCAGTGGCACGGCCAGCGCGCCTGCGGGCCCGGCTGGGCCGACTGCGCCATTATCCATCGGTGCCTCTGGCACGCTGGCGGAGGCCGGGGCCCGGCCAATGCCGCGCAAGGTTGCCATGGCCCGCCGTGGTGGTGGCGGCGGCGGCAGCAGGGTCAGTGCGCCCTTGCTGGTGCTTGATCTGATATCCGCCGCGGTGGCGGTGGCGGCTGCGGTCATGATGGCTCATGGCCTTGGCTATTTCTAAGGAACATCCGACGGGCAAAACGGGGCGGCGCCTGCCGGTGACCCGCCAGTCAATTTTCTCTCACTAAAAATATTCTCTCATGGCTTCCGAAAACATTCTCGCGCTCGACGGTACCTCTTTTGAAGCCGCGGTGCACACGCCCGGTCGGCCCGTATTGGTGGATTTTTGGGCGCCGTGGTGCGGCCCTTGCAAAGCCATCGCGCCCATTCTCGAGGACTTGGCCGCCGAGCTCGGCGCCAAGGTCCAGATTTGCAAGGTGGACGTGGACCACAATACTGAGTTGGCCCAGAAGTACAACATTCGCGCCATTCCCACGCTGTTATTGTTTAAGGACGGGCAAATCAAGGAACAGATTGTGGGATTGAGCCGCACCGACTTGAAAACCGATTTGCGGAACAAGATCGAGTCGCTGGCTTAGCTTGCTGCCAAAGGGGCGAATTGCCTCTTTTATAAGGGCTTTGGCCGATGGCTAAAATCAAAGACGACATCGCCAGGGGATCTGCTTGGATTGCCCGGGCGTTGCAGAGCTCAGGGTACCAGGCCGATTTTTCTCCAGCCAGCCTGCGGGAAATTGACCGGTTTTTTGACGATCACTCCGCTGCGGGTAAGCCCAAAGCGGGCGGTTTGCTGGCCCAAGACATGGGCAAGCGTTTGTTTGCCGTGGGTTGCTACATTGGCGAAGTGCTGCGACGGGCGAAAGGCGGGGACTGGCACGGTGACGATGCAGATCCCAAAGTCGAACTCAACGTGGAGCTGCGTTTCCCCGGGGGTACCGTCTGCTGGCCGGTACAGCGGGCATTAAAAAGATTGCAGCAGGGGCCGGCGGAAGGGATTCCGGCCTATGGCGTCGGGCTGGGATTGAAAACGGATTCGCTTCTGAATCCGCCCAAAGGCCTTTAATTGTCACCGCAGGGCGAACGGCGGCTCCATCCGCACCGGGGCGGAGGGCTTGCTTTGGGCTGGGGCTTCGGGTAATAGAATCCCACCCTCTTGCCGCATCGGACGCCCGGATCAGCCCCTTTCTCCCATGGTCACTAATACTCAACCAGGGGCAAGGCGTTCGAGAATTTGCGGGGCGTTTTTGATCCGCTGGCTGAAATGGCTCTCGTGTTTGGCGGCGACGCTGCTGCATGGCCCGGTGGCCGCCGCAACGGGTGATACTGGCAACGCGCCGGCAGCGCCCAGCGCGGCGACGGCGATGCCCGCCACTGCGCCACCCGCCACCCCGGCAGCCACGAGCGACGCCGCAAAACCGCCGCTGCCGACGCGGGAGGAAATGGGAATGCGCAATGCCCTGGTGCATGACCCCTCCACCATTGTCAAATGCAAGGATGAGTATTGGGTGTTTAACACGGGGCGGGGAATTATTTCCTGGCATTCGAAGGACCTCATCACCTGGACCAGGGGTCAGCCCGTGTTTGTCACGCCGCCCGCATGGGTCGCGACCTATGTCCCGGGTAACCGCCCCCTTGATTATTGGGCGCCCGACGTCATTTTCGTCAAGGGCCAATACTTGCTCTATTACGCCGCCTCGACTTTCGGCTCGCAGACTTCCGCCATCGGCCTGGCCACAAATCCCACGCTGGACCAGGCGGACCCCAATTATAAATGGACGGATCAGGGGCCGATCATCAACACCCTCAGCCCGCGGGACTATCCGGGCCTGGGCAATAATTTCAACGCCATTGACCCCGCCGTGATCGCAACCCCGGAAGGCAGGCTCTGGTTGTGCCTGGGCTCGTTTTGGACGGGCATCAAACTGGTCGAACTCGACCCCGCGACGGGCCGGCGCACCTCGCTGGACTCACAGGTCTATTCGCTCGCCACCAATAACAATCCGCAGCATGATGTCGAGGGCTCGTACATTTATCATCATGGCGATTATTATTATCTGTTTGTGAATTGGGGTAAATGTTGTTCGGGCGTGGCGAGCACCTATAAAATCATGATCGGCCGCAGCAAGGATGTCACCGGGCCGTATTTGGACCAGGCGGGGGTGGACCTCGCCAAGGGCGGCGGCACCTTGTTTCTGGGCAGCGAAGGAGATTTTATCGGCCCCGGCCATGCGGGGATCATTGAAGTAGACGGCAAATTTTGGTTCAGCTGCCACTTTTACGATGGGGCCACGCCCCGGGGCACTTCCCTGCTGGCGACCCGGTTGCTGCATTGGGACGCCGACGGCTGGCCCGCCATAGAACCCAAGCAGAATTACGTCGCGGAAAACACCCGCGCGGCTCCTGCCCGCGGCCGGGCCGGCGCGCCGGCCGGGTCCGCGGCGGGTTCCGGCGCGCCCGGGCGGGGTCGCGCTCCCGGCTCCGGTGCTTGAGCCACAGGGTGTTAAGCACAAGGCATTCACCACCAATCATTTGCAAAGCTTGTATATTTCACCAAAGTGGAGTATGTTATGCCCGTCCCAAATTATTCAAACGAGCGTTTGAACGTAAATAAAACCTCTCATGAAATCTTCCCCCAAAATTGCGGCGGTGTGCTCACTGGCTCTGCTGGTTGCCGCCTGCGCCAAGGACGACCGCTTCACCACCATTGCCGGCCTCATTGAGCAACAAAACAAGACCATCATTGACCAGCAGCAGGCCCTGCTCGATCAGCAGCAGAAGCTGATTGACCAACAAATGGAAATGCAGCTGCTGACCAGCCAGCTGGCCAGCGATGAAGACGTGCTCCGCAAACTGGTGGCCCCGCTGCCCGTCGCGGCCGCGCCGACCGGTCCGGCTTCCACCGTAAACCCCAACAAAGTGCAGATTTTGCGGTTGTTGACCGGCTTTAACGCACGGCTCTCCGCCAATATTGGTTACGGCGCCTATGCCGATGCTTTGAGCGATTTGAATTCCAACATCACCACGACCCTGCTGGATATCAAGGAGCAGAGCTTCATTGATGAGGTAAACCGCATCCTGGCCGATTACAATTACGCCGGCGATTTCTGGCAGCGTTTTGCCGCCCAGGGCCTCACGGAGATTTCCCTCACGCCCACCGACCGGTATAAATATTCCAATATTGGCGTAAATTTTGTGGACAGTTACAACCCGCGCCCGACCGACGTAAAAAAGTTCTGGCTCTGTGCCTCCGACGAAATCCAGAAACTCATGGACTATAACAGCGCCGATTTGGGGCGCGAGGGCACCACCGTGGTCCGGCTCTTTGGCCGGTGAGCGGGCCGCGTTGCGGGTGTGCCGCCCCCTTCCGCCCCTTTTGATGCATGGACTCCCTCCCGCCACCGCCTGCGGCCCAATTGGGCGAGTCCCACCACCGCCGGTCGCTGCGGCTGTGGCCCAGTGCGGGTGGATCTCACTGGCAGGAATATTTGTGGGTGACGGGGGTGGTGGGTATCCTCACCCTGATCTGTAATCCCCTGCCGGAGGAATATTACCAGGGGCTCGGCTTTGTCTATCTGCTGGCGGTGATTCTGCTGAGTTTGCGCGTCGGCAGCGGGCCCGCGATGTGGGCCGGCCTGTTGAGCGTCGCCATTTGGGATTACGCCTTTATTCCCAAACGGTGGGACTGGGAAATTGACAAACTGACCGACGCCCTCCAATTGGGCCCGTATATCGTATTGGCCCTGGTATTAAGCCAGGTCACCGTGTGGATTCGCAATCAAGCGCGCGAAGAGCATGAACGGGAACAGCATGCCACCGCCTTGTTCCATCTGACCCGGGCGCTGGCGGCGGCGCGCACGCTCGACGAGGCGGCCGTCAATTCCCTGCGGCTGTTGGACGTCCTGCTGGGCGCGCAAACCACCCTGCTCCTGCGCGGCGACGACGGCGGTTCGCTCTCTCCGCATGGGGCCAGCTCTTATTTTCTGAATGCGGGCGAATTGCCGGTGGCCGAGGCGGCGGAGCAATTGCGCCGGCCCGTCGGGCGTTTTACCGAAACGATGCCGGAAAGCCTGGGCTATTACGTGCCCCTGCTGCGGGAGGAACGGGTGCTGGGCATCCTCGGCGTCAAGCCGCCGCCCCGGGCAAATTTACCCGGGCGCCAGCGCGAATTGCTCGATGTGTTTGCGCGGCAACTGGCGTTGATGGTTGAGCGCGAGCACTTGCGGGCCGCGGGCGAACGCGAAAAACTCCTCGCGGCCTCCGCCAAATTGCACCGCACTCTGCTGGAAAGCGTGTCGCATGAATTGCGCACCCCGCTGGCCGTCATCACGGCGGCGCTGGAGAATCTGGTCGGCGCCGAGCCGGCCCTGCATGCCAATTTGCTCGGCGAGGCGCGCATGGCGACCCGCCGCCTCAACCGCCTCGTCGGAAATTTGCTCGACCAAACGCGGCTGGAAAGCGGCGCCCTCAAGCCCCGGTTGAACTGGTGTGACGCACGCGACATCATCAACGCCGCCCTCGACGGCGCGCGCGACGCCCTGGATGGCCGGCCCTTTTCCATCAGCGTGCCGGAGGACCTCCCGCCCATCCGTGCGGATTTTGCCCTGACCGAGCACGCCCTGGCTAATCTGTATTTCAATGCCGTGCAGCACACCCCGCCGGGCACCCCGGTGGCCGTCTCCGCCGGCGTGGTGCCGGGTGGCGGCCGCGTCTTTTTTACGGTGGCAGACCGCGGCCCGGGAATTCCGGCGGCCCACCGCGAGCGACTGTTCCAGAAATTCACCCGGGGCGACGCCGCGCGGGCAGGCGGGCTGGGGCTCGGCTTGTCGCTCGTGCGCGGCTTTATTACGGCGCAAGGCGGCGAGGTCGTCATCGGCGGCCAACCCGGCAGCGGCGCAATAATAACGCTTTACCTTCCCCACGTGGCCGCCGATAATCCGCCTCCAGAATGAGTTCTGTCGCGCATCCCACTTTGCTCGTCGTTGATGACGAGGCCCAAATTCGCCGCCTCTTGCGCGTGACGCTCGAGGGCAGCGGCTTCAGTGTCTGTGAGGCCGGCACGGGCGCCGAAGGCCTGAGTGAAGCCGCCTCCGCCTGCCCTGAAGGGATTATCCTTGATCTCGGTTTGCCCGATGTGGATGGCCTCGATGTCCTCAAGCGCCTGCGCGAATGGTCCCAAATCCCCGTGCTGGTGCTCACCGTTCGCGACACCGAGGACGACAAGATTTCCGCTTTGGACGCCGGCGCCGATGATTATTTGACCAAGCCATTTGGCGGGCGCGAGCTGGTGGCGCGCCTGCGCGCCATCCTGCGCCGCATCCGCGGCGGCAACGACCCCGCGCCGGTCGTATTCGGGGAAATCGAGGTGGACTTGGCGGCGCGCCTGGTCCGCCGCAGCGGCGAGGAAGTGCATTTGACGGCCCGGGAGTTCGGCATGCTCCGCATGTTGGTCCAGCACCGGGGCAAGGTCGTGACCCACCGGCAGATTCTGCGCGAACTGTGGGGGCCGAACGCCGAGGACAACACCCACTACCTGCGCGTGTTTATGACGCATTTGCGGCAGAAGCTGGAGCCGAATCCCGGCGAGCCTCGCCATTTGCGTACGGAGTCGGGAATTGGCTACCGGCTGGTGGAGGACTAGAGCATTTTAAAAAATCTCATAGCCGATTGGAGAGGATTCCGCCTTCGCCCCAACGGGGCGAAGGTGCCAAACCCAGGGCAGCTCCCGCAAAGCGGGAGCTGCCCTGGGAGCCATCTCAAAAAAACACCACCGCCCTGAAAGGCGCGGAGGAGAGTCGTCTCTTCCGTCTGTCGTCGCAATTCGGCTACGGGATTCTCTAAAATGCTATAGTCGGGCGAATGTTGTATTGTTGAATTGTTATATTGCGGGTTGGGCGTGGAAGATTGCCTTGATTGGGCTGGCCATCGTTTCTTAACGTGCGCCATGAATTCAACCGACCCCGCCTCCCGTCTGGCTTTTGTCATGGAGCTGGACCGGTTAAAGGGAGTGTTGCGGCAAAGCCTGCTCTATGACAGCTCGCGGGCCGAAAACTCCGCGGAGCATTCGTGGCATTTGGCGACCGCAGTGCTGGCGTGTGCGGAATTATCCAATGAGCCATTGGACTTGTTGCAAGCGGTTAAAATGGCCCTCGTCCATGACGTGGTGGAAATTGATTGCGGCGATATTTTTATTTATAACTACATCGGTAAGCCGGAGGCGGCTGCGGCAAAATACGCGCAGGAGCTTGCCGCGGCGCAGCGGATCTTTGGCCTGCTGCCGCCAGCGGTCGGCGGAGAACTCCGCGAATTATGGGAAGCCTTTGAGCGGCGGGACACCCCCGAGGCCAAATTCGTTTATGCCCTGGACCGCCTTCTACCCATGATCGCCAATATCCAGACCGGCGGCCACGCCTGGAAAAAACACGGCATCGTCTTAAGCCAGGTGCTGCAACATAATCGTAAGATCGAGGAGGGCTCAAAAATTCTCTGGGCCTATGCCAGGAACCAGATTGACGAGGCCGTGCGGGCGGGGCGCCTGCCGGTGGAATGAAACGGCTTGGATCAGTTACACCGTCCTCGCACAACCGGCAATACTGGACCCTGCTTTGGGGCCATCCGCCCCATCCGGCCCTCTTCTCCATGCTCGAAAGTGGGTCATGCTCGAAACTGGGTCAGGTTAAACCTTTCGACCATGAAACCATGAAATGGGCCAGGGGATTCGGCTCGACTAACCCTTCAATGTCAATAAGCTGGCCGTTGATCCCCAACGCCGCCCTAATCCCAATATTTTCCATTAAAAGCTTGGGTCGAAAGGTTTAACCTGATCCAGTTTCGGCCTCAAGAGCAGGACATCCGAATAATGGCGGAGTATAGAATGCTGAAGATAATGGAGAAGCATTACCAGGAAGTCTGCGGCAAGGGCCATTAAATCAAATGCGGCTTTTTTTTCTCAAATATCGAGTCGGTTTGGCCTTGGCATTCACCGCAGCATATTTTTATGCTGCGAATCGATATTCTATGCAATTTGATGACAAATATTCGAATCAATATGTTCAGGTAATGCAGGGTTTTGTTAGTTTTTACCTCGTACTCATGGTCGCTTTTGCAATTTTGGCTAAAAAGTTGGTGCGAGATTGCGGGTCGAAACCGCCTTATCAGGTCCCGATGACGAAAGCCGAGGCGGTGGCCTCTCATATTCACCTGCATCTATTTAGATATACTGCGCTCTATTTGCTGGTCGGAGCAATGGCGTTCTTCGTTGTTGCGTGCTCTACATTTTTATTCTCAAGTCAACTAATAGAAGCAATATATATAGTCTACTTTTCGATTTATTCGCTATGGGTTCAATACCCCGAAGCTTGCTTCGGCTTAGCGGGATGGGA
>CAZLPS010000105.1:0-13516 GCA_964561455.1 uncultured Opitutales bacterium | reverse complement strand
ACGGCGGACTGGCCGGAACCGTCGAGCGCGAGTTTCAGGAAGATTTTGGTCTCCTTGGTGTCGCGGGTTATCGTGGCGGTGCGAGTTTGAGCCATGAGTCGAGGGCAGCCGCGAGGGCCGCCATTTCCTGATCGGTGCCGATAGTGACGCGCAGGGCAGCGCGCGTCAACGGATGTTTGCCAAAATAGCGGACGAGGATTTTCCCGGTTTTAAGGTGGTGGAAGAGGGCTTCGGCGACGGCGGGGCCGGTTTCGCCATGGGCGGTGGCGGGCTCGACGAGGACGAAGTTGGCCTGCGAGGGGTGGACGTACCAGCCGAGTTGACGAATTTTTTTCAAGAATCCGTCGCGAGTTTTCACGACCCGGGCAATCGTTCTTTTATAATAGGCCGGATCTTCGATGGCGGCGACGGCGGCGGCTTGGGCGAGGCGGTCGAGGTTGTAGCTATCGCGCGCTCGGTTGAGCAGTTCGATGATTGCGGGGTTGGCGAGGGCGTAGCCCACGCGCATTCCGGCCAGGCTGTAGGCCTTGGAAAAAGTCCGGGTGACGACGAGGCGGGGAAATTGTTTGACGAGGCCGGCCGCGTTTTCCCGGGCGAACGGCGCATAAGCTTCGTCCACCACGAGAATGCCGGGAAACTTTTTCGCCAGGGCGGCGATTTCCGCCGTGGTAAAGCCGACGCCGCTGGGGGCGTTGGGCGAAGTCAGGAAAAAGATGTTGGCGCGGCATTGCGCGATGGCGGCGACATCCAGCGCAAAGTTTTTTTCGAACGGCACTTCGATCAATTTGCAGCCTTGCAGTTGGGCCAGGACGGGATACAGCGAATAGCTGGGCGTGGTCATCCCCGCGGCGCGGCCGGGCCCGGCATAGACGCGCATCAGCAAATTGAGAATGTCGTCGGAGCCATTTCCCGCCAAAATCCAGTGGGCGGAAACGCCGTGATGTTTGGCGAGGCCCTCGCGGAGCGGCTGGCTGGTGGGGTTGGGGTAGAGACGCAGGCGCGCGCCGTCTTTCCCGATTTCATTTTGCAACGCCGCCATTACCCCCGGACTTGGGGGATAAGGGTTTTCGTTCGTGTTTAGTTTCACCCAGCCAGAGCCTGGCGGCTGCTCGCCGGGAGTGTAAGCATGCATCGCCCGGATATCAGGGTTGGCGGGGTGCATGGACGGAAAAAGTTTTCTTCGCATCGCCAAACAGCGTTAGTCCAATCGGGCCCGCAAACTCTCACCGTGCGCCGGCAGGCTCTCCAGCGCACTGAACGCGGCGACCACGCTGGCCGCCTTGCGCAGGCTGCGGGCGTCGTATTCCACCACGCTGGAGCGGCGGAGGAAATCGGCGACGCGCAGGCCGCTGAAGAAGCGCCCGGTGCGGCCTGTGGGGAGGGTGTGGCTGGGTCCGGCGGTGAAATCGCCCAAAACGGTCGGCGTTTGGCCGCCGAGCAGAATGGCGCCGGCGGTGGTAATTTGGCGCGTTAGTCCTGCGAGCGCGGCTTTGCGCACCTGCAACTCGAGATGTTCCGGGGCAACGAAATTGGCCACCGCTGCCGCTTCATCCAGATTTTTCACGTGGATTGCCACGAAACCGTGTTTTAGCACGTCCGCCAGGCGGTTGCCGCGCGAAAATTTGGCGGCGTGGCGGCGGACCTCGACGAGCACTTCCGCGAGGCGCACGCGGCTGGTGGAGACCAGGTAAAGTCGTTCCTTGCCGGTGCCATGTTCCGCTTGCGCAAGCAAATCGAGGGCGACCCAATGGATGTTGGCCGAGGCATCGCACAAGACCATTACCTCACTCGGGCCGGGCAGCAAGTCCACGCCGACGGTGCCAAATAATTGGCGCTTGGCCTCGATGGTGTAGGCGTTGCCGGGGCCGCAAAGTTTGTCGACGGCGGAAATGGACTTGGTGCCATACGCGAAGGCACCCATGGCTTGGATTCCGCCCATGCGGTAGACTTCCTCAATGCCGCAGAGCGACAGGGCCGCGAGCAGGCCGGGGTGGGTGCCCCCGGTTTTGTCCGGCGGAGTGCACACGGCGATTTCGCGCACGCCGGCCAGTTGCGCGAGCACGGTGGTCATGATGACCGTGGACACCAGCGGGACCTGGCCACCGGGTACATTGATGCCCACGCGGCGCAATGGATAAAAATTTTCGCCCACGAGTGCGCCGTGGGGATTGCGGCCGCGCCAACTGGCCGGCAGAGTCTGTTTATGAAATGCGCGCACACAATGAATGGCCCCGGCAAATGCTTCCTTTTGTGCGGCGGGGGCGCGCCGGGCGGCAGCGGCAATTTCCCTGGGCGGCACCCGCAGACGGGCCGCCGGCACATTGGCGCCATCAAACTTTTTGGTGTAATGGCGGACGGCGATGTCGCCCCGCCGACGAACGTCGGCCAAAATCGTGCCCACGTTATGCACCAGGGCGGCATCAGGCTGCGCGCCGGCGCAAAAGGTTTCAAGTTGGCGCCAGAAACGGGGCGCAGTGGTGTCCAAAACGAGCATGGGGCTCAATTCGCCTTGGGGAGGGGTGGCAAGGTTGGCATCGCCAGGGGCGCGGAGGTACTGCCGGGCGCGGCGGACGATGAGGGGGACGGGCTGCTTGCAGGTTTTGCTGCGGGGGTTGATCCGGCAGAGGTCGTGGGCGAGGCGAACGAGGCAATCAGCGAAGGCTGGTCGAATAAACGGTCGTCCAACGGCTGATTGACGATGATTTTGTCAAAATTAATGGTCTGTGCCAGTATGCCGTCTTTTCCGTATTGGTGCAGGACCTTGGGGAAGGAAATGCCATTGACCTGGCTTTCGCCTTCTTCGAGGAATTCCACGCCCATCGGCTCCAGCACGGTGCTGACCAACTTGCCGGTGGCCCGATTAATATAGCGGACGTAAATGGTGTCGTTGGGATAATGAAAGGAAACCTTCCAGCAGGCGGCGCCCCGATATTGAACCTCGCCATCGTCGGTTACGGCGGCGCCGGTGACGTGCTCGGTACCGCGATAGAAATAGAGGTTCTCGAGGGTCTCATTTATGGTCTGCATCTCGTCTTTGGCCTGCATCACGGCATTCCGCTTGTTGTTATTTTTGTCAATGTCGAACTCCCAGCCTGTTACGCCATCTGATCCTTGAATCATGCGACCGTTGGGAGTTTGTACTTCCGACCGCATCCGGGTGGGCTTTTTGAACATGATGGCCACCTGGCCGACGGGCTGGTTCTTGGCGTCCATTACCGTGCCAGTCAGTTCCAAGGTGGTAATGGCCACGAGTTTGTCTTCCGGTCCCAAGGCGGCCCGGGCTTGAATGATAATGCGTTCAGTGGGCGAGGCATTGGCCGGGATCACAGGCGTTGGCCGGGCGCTGGCAGAGGCCGACACTGCGGGCGGATTGGCTTTGTCGTCTTTGGAACACGCGGGAAGCAGCACCCCGAGCGCCGCGAACCCGGTAAAGGCCCACAGCCGGGTGCGGAAGGGGGGAGGATTGCGCAAGGTCGGAAACATGAGGACGAAAGGTTGACGCTGGCAGAATTTGCCCATGGTGACAAGGATGGATGCGCTGCATTGCCGGACACCCAATATTGCCGGTTTTTGCGCCCCGGGAGGCCTCGTGGACAAAGAGCGCAGTTGACCGCCTCACTAGAATTGAGGTATGGGCAGGGGGGCGGAACCTGCGGACAACCCCCTTTTTCAGTTTATTTTTGTCCGGCGAACCGCTATAAGATTTATTCCCAACATGGCTGTCACCCAACCCGGCATTTCCAGCGTCTTGCGCAAGACGTTGCTATTGAAGGTCCTCTCCAAGCCGCAACCGACGCGGGAGGATGTGCAATCGGTCATTGAACTGACGGCTTCGAAGGTTGTGGAAGCGTTGGAGGCGCAGTCCATGACGCTTTACTTGGTGGAAGGCAATGAAATCTGTTTCAAGCATGTCTATTATTCCCCGACTTTGTGGGCAAAAGAGCCGGCCCGCGAAAAGGAATTTGCAGAAAAGCGGGAAAAACTACTCAAGCTGAAGATCCCCCAAGGCAACAAGAGCATGGTGGGGTCCGTCATCGAGAGCGGCACGCCGATGTTCTTTGGTTACACCAAGGGTCGGTCGCGTCCGATGGTCAATTTGTCCAAGGACACGGGGTTTGAGGTTAAGACGATGGTGACGGTGCCCCTCAAGGGTAACGGGAAAAACATCGGCGCCATTCAAGTGCTGAACAAGGAGCCGGGGGCGAAATCCACCGAATTCATGGAGCACGATCTGGTGATCCTGCAGGAGGTGGCTGATTATTCGTCGCCGCTGCTGCAACGGTTTCTCGACCCCAAATTCCAAATCAGCGACGTGGAGACCGCCCGCTTCATTTCAAAATACACCGGCAGCCCGCTGGTGACCGGCGAGGAGGAAATTCAGATTGATGACAAGCTCATTGAGGTGGTGGGGGATGCGGTCATCCGGCGCGAGGGCATTTTCCCCACCCGGCGCCTTTCGCCGACGTCCATTGCGGCGCTGATGACGAACCCGCTCGATTTCCAAAAGCGCGAATCGTTTTCGCGCGTGACGGAATTGTCGCTGGATGAAGTTTCCGTTGCGCCGGCGTCGTTTATTGACAAGCTGTTGAAGAAGTATTTCAAGGAGGAAAAAGTCGCAGCGGCTGCGAGTGAAGGGTTTGCCGGAATTGCTGACATCATCGGCGCGGAATTCGGCGGCGCGGCGGGGGCGGAAAAGGCCGGTGAGGGCGCCTTTGACGACGAGGAATCGGCGCCCATCATCACGCTGGCGAATCGCATCGTCGAAGACGCCTACGTCTCCGGCGCCTCCGATATTCACATTGAGCCGATGGAAAACGACTTGGTCGTGCGGTACCGGGTGGACGGCGTGTGCGCGGAGAAATTGCGGTTGCCGAAGGCGGTGGCCGGCGCGCTCTCGGCCCGCTATAAGGTGATGAGCGAACTGGACATTGCCGAAAAGCGCCTGCCGCAGGACGGTCGCATCGTCTTTAAGAAATTTACCAAGAAGAACATTGATATTGACCTGCGCCTGGCCACCGGGCCGATGAATTTTGGCGAGAAGATCGTCATGCGTATTCTCGACAAGACGAAGGCCGCGCTGCCCATTACCGCCCTGGGCTTTTCCGAGGACAATTTGAAACTCTACCGCGATTGCATCCAGCAGCCTTACGGGATGATCCTGCACTGTGGCCCGACGGGTTCCGGCAAGTCCATGACGCTGTTTTCGGCCTTGCGCGAGATCGCCGACCCGACGATCAACATTCAGACGGCGGAGGACCCCATTGAGTACACCATCCCGGGCATCAACCAGATGCAGATGCACAAGCAAATCGGGCTCACGTTTGCCCGCGCCCTGCGCGCTTATTTGCGCATGGACCCGGACATCGTGCTGGTCGGGGAAATTCGCGACCAGGAAACGGCTGAAATCGCGATTGAAGCGGCGCTGACCGGCCACTTGCTCCTCTCCACGCTCCATACCAATGACGCGCCGTCCACGGTGGCGCGCCTCACCGACATGGAAGTTGAGCCATTTATGATTTCCGCCTCAATGGTCTGTGTCTGCGCCCAGCGCCTCCAGCGGCGTCTGTGCAAGACCTGCAAGATACCCTATGAGCCGGAGGGCAATGAAAAGGAGATCATGGAAAAGGCCATCAAATGGAGTGGGAAAATCTTCAAGGCCAATCCTGAAGGCTGCCCGAGCTGTGGCGGGAAGGGATACAAAGGCCGCGTCGGCATTCACGAACTCATGGCTAATTCCGAGGAATTGACGAGAGGCATCAATCAAAAGGCTGAGACGGCGGAATTGAAGCGCATGGCGATGCGCGGCAACATGAAGACCCTGCACCAAGATACGATGCTCAAAGTAAAGGAAGGCGTGACGTCCATCCTGGAATCCCTCACCAACGTTCCGCCAGACATGATAACGATCCCAGAAGTGAAGAAGCCGGAATAGAAACAGCCGGAAGGCTCCTGAAGGCCCGTTTGGCCGCCGCGGCAGTTGCCGGGTTGAGCAGTTTCAACGGTGAATTAGCTGCAGCCAAGCGGTTTACTTGGCCGGGGGCGGTGAGAGTCTTTGATAGGTGCCGTTGGGAAGTTGCTGGTAAACGCCACCGTCCGTGGGCATGTTGGGAAGCAAAGCCCGAATCGTGGCCATCGTGGCCGGCTTGCCTTCAATGAGCATGGGATTCCCCGCCGGCACGACTGGATTGGGGGGTGGCGTAACCGTAACGCCGTTCCTGAGGGTATACTGGCCCTGGTTGGGAAGATTGTTCCCTTGAATGATAATCTGGCCGGTTTGCGGGATGCCCTGCGACGAGGTTTGGGATTGGTTGATTTGCTGTTGGACGTTGGCTTCCGCCGTCTTTTCCTCGGCCTGCTCGGTGCGCTGTCTCAAATCGGCAATAATTTTGTCTTCTGCAGCCAGCTTTTTCTGGTAAGTCTCCAGTTGGGATTGAGCCTGCCGGGTTTGATCGGCCAAATCCGCGATGTGGTTCTGAACTACGAGTTCCGCCTGGTAGATGGATTGGAGATCCTTAATGTCTTGCGGCGCGTTGGATCCAGGATGTTCGCGATTGAATTTTTCGAGGGCGAGAAGGCGATCGCGGGTGGTCAGGCCCCGAAACGTGGGGTCGGTCAAAAGCATATCGAGCAGTGCATTGGCATGGATGCGGTTGGACTCGGCTTCCGCTTGTTGCTGGATTTCCTCATTTCGGGCGGCTTGGAATCGCTCGAGCGGTTGCAAACTTACTTCGGTCACGACCTTGGCGGTGGAGAGAATGACGTGCCCGCGGTCGAACATCAAAAGGTAGCCTCCGTCTGGCAAGCCAACCTGGCCGTTCGGGCGGCCCATCACTTCAATAACCTTGGCGTAGGTATCGCCGGGTATGGGGTCGGGCGTGGCAGGCGTAGTGGCCACGGGGGTCGCGGAAGGCGTGGGTGCTGTGGCAGGCGCGGAATTAACCGGGAAAGCCCCCGCTGTTGGCACCTCGTTGGGCAGCGAGGGAGTGGACTGAGGGGCCATCGGCATGGCCGGGGCCGGGCCGGCTGCGGCTGGCTGGCCGCCTGCAGGAAGGGCGAAAGGGTTGGCGGGAACGGGCGTGGAACCGTTGTCGGCAGCCGGGGGGGTAGCTGCGGGGAGCGTCAGCGGGAGAGCCGCGACAATGGCGGCCAAAAGGGTAGTGTATCGCGCATTCATAAGGTTCAACATATGCTTGGATCGGGACATTTGCAAGCCCTTGGGGAGGGGTTTGGGGTGGGGTCAATTCCTGTTAAAACAAATGTTTGACTGAAAGGTTGCCTCCCCGCCGGCCGATTGCCATAAAATCGGGCCATGGCCATGACGCCATCCCATGCCGGCCACCGCGCGCGGTTGCGCGAGCGTTTCCTAAAAGGTGGCTTTGATGCCCTCGCTGATTACGAGGTGCTGGAGTTGTTGTTGACGTTGTGCATTCCGCGGAGCGATGTGAAGCCGATGGCCAAGGCGTTGTTGAAGCAGTTCGGCAGTTTGCGCGGGGTCCTGGATGCGCCAGCGGCGGAATTACAGCGGGTGCCGGGTATCGGCACGGTGGCACCGGTGGCACTTCGAGTTATTCGCGAGGCCGCCACGCTTTATTTGCGACAGTCGGCTGAGGGTCGGCCAGTGCTCGATAACTGCGACAAGCTGGCGGATTTCTGGCGGTTGCGCCTGGGCACGTTGCGGCAGGAAGTTTTCGAAGTGGCGTATCTCAATCACCATTATCAACTACTGGAGGACGGAGTCGAGCGGCTCGAAGCCGGGACGCCGGCGGAAACGGTGGTGTATCCGCGCAAGGTAATGGAGTCCGCCCTGCGCAAACAGGCGGCGCACCTTGTCGTCGCGCACAACCACCCCACGGGCGATGTCACGCCCTCCGAGCACGACAAGCGGCTGACGCGGGCGTTGCAGCAGGCTGGACAGCCGCTGGGGATCAAGGTGATTGATCACTTGATAATCTCGGCGCAGAAAACGTTTTCGTTTCGCAAGGCGAAGCTCATTGCGGCGGAGTGAAATAAGCGGAGTTGACATATTGGGCCGCCCTTTCAGGGCTTGGGTTGGTTTGATGAGACCAATCCCAGGGCGTTGCCCTGGGTTAGGGTTCAGTCGCGCCTTCGGCGCTCGACGAGCGGAGAGTGGCTGTAGGAAGCAGAAACGTGCTGCGGGCGGGCGAAAGGCGGCCACAGGCTGTGGAAAGCAGAAACGTGCTGCGGTCGCTGGCAAGGCGGGCACGTGGCTGTGGGAAGCAGAAATGTGCTGCGGTTGCTGGCAAGGCGGGCACTTGGCGCAAGGCGAGTGCATGGGGAAGGGTCACTTTCCTTTTAGCGTAAGGCCGATCGTGTATTCGCCATGACCGGCCAAGAAGATCCGATCGGGGATTTGTCGTGACCGCCCTGAAGGGGCGGTTTAACTCCAACCCAGGGCAACGCCCTGGGTATTGCGGGATAGTGGACCTTGAGCCCTGAAAGGGCGGCCTAATCCCACACATACCTTTCGTCATAGGCCACGCGATGCCGTTCGAGGAACGCCCGATATTCCTCCTGAAATGTTTTCTTCCGATGATGCTCCTGCTGGCCTGCGATATATTCGCGCACGACTGCAGTATTCGATTCTGATACTGCAAACGCCCCATACCCCGACTGCCACGCAAACTTCGAATATTCCGGACCTTGCGTCTTGATCCATTTGGACGAGCTCTTTTTGACTTCTTCCACGGCCCCACTTACCGCCACCGTGCGGCTGAGTTCGAAGAGAATATGCACATGGTCTTCGACAGAGTTGATCAGCAACGGCGGGCAATTCAGGTTTTGCAGCACGGTGGCCATGTAGCGGTGCAGGGAATCGCGCACGGAGTCGCGGAGAATGGGCTCCCGGTGCCTGGTACTGAAGACGAGGTGGATGTGGAGCCGGGCAAGTGATTGGGGCATGGGTTGGGGCGCCCTTTCAGGGCTTGGGTAGAGAGTGTCGAGCTTATCCCAGGGCGTTGCCCTGGGTTTGGGTTAGGGGCGCGCCTTCGGCGCTCAAGATACGGCGATCAGCGGGTGGGAGCCCAAAGATGTGGCGTGTGGTGGGTGGGAGCCGAAGAAGTGGTGAGCGGCGGGTGGGTGGGAGCCCGAAGAAATTGCGAGCGGCGGGTGGGAGCCGAAGATGCCGCGAGTGATGGGTGGGAGCCAAGTTTCGTCGTTCCCGCTGTGCCTCGGAAATGGGTTTGTCGTGGCCGCCCCGAAGGGGCGGTTTAACACCAACCCAAGGCAACGCCCTGGGTTTTTCACCCGAAGGCCGGTAAGCCCTGAAAGGGCGGCCCAATTTCAGCGGTCATGTCGGCTGGGTTCATTTCGCAGTGTGTCCGTAAACTTTTGGGATATCAATAATGATTTAATCCCTTTTCGTTTAAACCTCATTTTGCAGAAACGGCTTGCCCGTGGATTTAATTTTTGCCACACCTGCGCCATGGCTTCTACGAA
This sequence comes from uncultured Opitutales bacterium, assembly GCA_964561455.1. Classification (GTDB taxonomy): domain Bacteria; phylum Verrucomicrobiota; class Verrucomicrobiia; order Opitutales; family JABDGR01; genus JABDGR01. Next base: position 4,060 of record CAZLPS010000105.1, on the reverse strand, counting down.
AACGTCTCCGCGACAACTGGTGCTCCTCATCGCCACCGCGAAGGGGGCGTTTTTTTATCACTCCGATGAGCGCCGCGAGCAGTGGAAGCTGACGGGACCGCATCTTGCCGGGTGGGAAGTTTACAGTCTGTGCGGCGACAGCCGGAATGGGCGCGTGATCGCGGGCGCGGGCCATTTCATGCATGGCGTCACCTTGCGGACTTCGACGGACCTCGGCGGCACGTGGGAGCCGGTCGAGCGCGGTCCGGCGGCGCCGACGGGGCCGAATGCGAAGCTGAAACACATTTGGCAAATAGTGCCGGGACATTCCTCGGAGCCGGGCACGTGGTATGCGGGCGTGGATGACGCCGGGTTATTTGTCAGCCGCGACGATGGGCGCACGTGGACGGAGCTCGACGGTCTCACGCGTCATGCAACCCGGCCGATTTGGGTGCCGGGCAATGGCGGGTTGTGCCTGCACACCATCCTGGTGGACCCGGGCAATCCAAAGCGTTTGTGGGTGGCAATTTCGGCCGTGGGCGTGTTTCGCAGCGAGGATGCCGGCGATACATGGCAATTGTGCAACACCGGTCTGCATAACGTCGCGCCGGATTTCGTGAAGGGCGAAGGCATGGGCCGGTGCGTCCACAAAATGGCGCTCGATCCGCACCAGCCCGGCGTGCTCTACCAGCAATTTCACGGCGGGGTGTTCAAATCCGTGGATGCCGGTGATTCATGGATCTCGATTGCGAATGGTCTGCCGAGCGATTTTGGTTTTCCGATGGTGGCCACGGCGCGGGGCAGCCTGTTCGTCGTGCCGCTGGTGGCTGATGAGGTCCGGGTGGTGCCTGAGGGCAAATTGAAAGTGTGGCGTTCGCGCGACCGGGGTGCGTCGTGGCAGCCGCTGACGGCCGGTCTGCCGCAGGAGTCCCATTTCGTCGGCGTGTTGCGTGATGCGATGACCACCGACCCGCTGGAGCCGGCCGGGGTCTATTTCGGCACGACGATGGGCGAATTGTTTTTTTCGGCGAATGACGGTGACACGTGGCAGCGGTTGCCGGCGCAGTTTCCGCGTATAACCTCCATCAAGGCGTGGGCGGTGTGACGGGGGATGAAGAATGGAAGATGAAAGAACCGAACTTCTGCGAAATTTCACGGCGACGGCAATTCCCGGAATTTCGGTGCAATTCTTATCACTGTTCCCGCGAATTCGGAATCAGCGCTACAAACTGAGCCAGCGCCCAAGCGGTGTTATTCTTTAGTGGATTATCCGGGAGAAGATTGTCACGCTCATCGTAAACCGTCTTTTTCCATCATGAAATCGTCGCAAAACTTCTTCCCCTGGGGTTTGGTCGCTGCCGGGCTGGCTGGTTTGATTTTGTCTATGGGCACCTTGGTTACGCCGATGGCCTCGGCCTCCTCGGTCGACCCATTGCCGGCCACCCAACCGAATGGCGGGATGGTCTATGCCGTTCAAGCCGGAGACTCGCTTTCGGCCATTGCCCGAAAAAATGGGGTGACGATTAGGGAGCTGATTGCAGCCAACCCGGATATGGGAACCACGTCTGTGCTGAAAGTCGGCCAGTTGATATTTGTTCCACCACCGGCTGCGTTGCTTGCGGCCAACCCGCCGGTGACGCTCAGCCAATTGGTGACGGCTAACAACCGGTTTGCCTTCGAATTTTTCCACCGGGCCAGCCCGAAGTCCGATGAAAACGCCTTTTTTTCGCCCTACAGCATTTCGACGGCCTTGGCGATGACGTGGGCCGGGGCGCGCGGCAACACGGCGGCGCAAATGGCGACGGTACTGCAATATTCCGCATGGTCAGTCAACGACGTGGCGGCCGCGTTCACCGGATTGCAGCAGTCGCTGGCGCTGGCGCAAAAACAAAACGGGGTGGAACTGGCCATTGCCAATTCGCTCTGGACGGAACAAAGCCCCGAACATCCCTTTTTGCCGGAATACTTGAATTTGGTGCAAAAGAATTTTGGGTCCATGGTCATGCCGATGGATTTCCAAAATAATGCCGAGGCCGCCCGGTTGAAAATCAATGCGTGGGTTGAAGACAAAACGAACCAGAAGATCAAAGAGCTGCTGCAAAAGGGTCCGCCGCCGGATGTGGACACCCTGACCCGGATCGTGTTGGTGAATGCCATTTACTTTAAAGGCCAGTGGGATGAGCCCTTTGTGGCCAGGAAGACCCGCACGGATGCCTTTCACCCGGCCAGTGGCAGCACGAAATCCGTTTCGCTCATGCATGGCACGTTCAGCGCAGGGTATGCGAACCTCACCAATGCTTCGGGCTCGTTCCAAATGCTTTCACTCCCGTATCATGGCGGTGGTTTGTCGCTGGTGGCGCTGTTGCCGGCGACCCCAACCGGTTTGCCCGGGCTGGAAAAATCCCTGACGGCTGACCAGTTGGCGACCTGGGTTGGCAAGCTATCTTCCCAGGACGTGGAGATATTCCTGCCGAAATTCAAAATGGAGGAGCGTTATATGTTGAAGGATAATCTTACGGCTCTCGGCATGGGCCAGGCCTTCATTGAGCCCAGGAATGACCATGACCAGGCGGCGGCGGATTTCTCCGGGATGAATGGCGTCCAGTTTCTCAAAATTGACAAGGTCATCCACCAGTCGTTTGTCGAAGTGGATGAGCAAGGCACGGAAGCGGCAGCGGCGACCGCCGTCATTGTGGCCGCCCCGACGGGCGCAATGCCGGGGCCGCGCCCACCCCCGCCAGTTTTCCGGGCGGATCATCCGTTTCTGTTCCTCATTCGGGACAATGCCACCGGGAGCATTCTCTTTCTGGGGCGTTTCGCCAATCCGTAGCGAACAGGGCTCGGCCGCAGTAGAATTCCCCAAGGCAAGACCACCAAGCAATCGTGGCTCAATTTAGGCCGGCAACACACTGGCGCTGGTCATGCCGTGCTCAATGGCGAAGCGGGTGAGGCTGGCGACGTCGTGCAAGTTCAGCTTCTTCATCAAGTTCGTGCGGTGATTTTCCGCGGTCTTGACGCTGACTTCCAGTTTGGCGGCGATTTCCTTGGTGCTGTAACTCTCGGCGATGAGTTGCAAAATTTCACGTTCGCGTGCAGTAAGGGATTCGAGGTCCTGGCGGTTGGACTGGCGCGGGTTCACAACGGCTTCGCGCAACAAACTAGCGATGAAGGGGCCAAAATAGGTGCCGCCGTCAGCCACGGATTGGATGCCCTTGCGGAGTTCCGCGAGGCGCGCGGATTTTTCAACGAAGCCATGTGCGCCAGCCTGGAGCAGTTCACGGACGAGGGTCGGATTTTGGAAACCGGAGAATACGAGCACGCGGGTATTCTTAAGATGCCGAGAAAAGCGTTTCAGCACGTCCACGCCATTAAGGCCGGGGAGCATGACGTCCAAAATCACCAGATCGGGTTTGAGTTCGAGGCAGGTGGCGCAGGCGGTCTGCCCGTCGCCACATTCGGCGACGATCTCAAACTGATCGTCCATTCGCAAAACGGTTGCGAGAAGTTCACGGACGGCGACTTGGTCTTCAACGAGGACAACGCGTTTCATGAAGAGGGTGATTTATGGGGGCAATATAAGGTTATTTGGGGGATATAGCAAGTCTGAGAGGGCAGCCCGGGGTATTTGACGCTTATTTTACGAAGGCCTGTCACGATTTTTGCGATATTGGGCGGAAAAGTGAGTGGAAGTCCCCAAACTCCGAAAACAAACCATGTAACAAACAGCCCCCTCTAGCAAGGGGAAAAGTGCGGCGGCTTTACAGCTTGCGGCTGGGGCGGTAGGAAGGGGCCGGAAATGCCGCCGCCGGTTCATCGCCCAGCCGACGGCCGGGGGCGAGGTAGTGGCCCACGTAGTCGGCAACGGCCTGGGTCAGTGGCGTGACGGGGGCGGTATAACCGCTGGCGCGGAGCTTGGCGACGTTGGCTTGGGTGAAATATTGGTACTTGGCCCGGAGGGTTTCCGGCATGTCAATAAACTCAATTTTGGGCGCCTTGCCCAAGGCGGCAAAGATGGGGGCGACGAGTTCGAGCCAGGTATGGGCTTCGCCGCTGCCGAGGTTGTAAAGTCCACCGGCTTTGG
>CAZLPS010000104.1:0-13591 GCA_964561455.1 uncultured Opitutales bacterium | reverse complement strand
CGAGCAAAACATCATGCCAGTGGGCGGGGTCGAAATTTTCAATGGCTTCGAGCTTTAGGCCCTCGGCCTCGACATTTTTGCGCAGCGTGGCGAGTTCATCGAGCGTCCACAATGTGTTTGGGTCCCCGGCCAAACCCCAACCCCATTTGGCGCCGGTGGGCTGGTTGTCCTTGGTGGCGTGGGCACCGCCCTTGAAATAATCCACCAAGTGGGCAACGATGTGGCTGGCGCCGACCTGCCGCGCAAAACGGAAATAGTCGGGCGTGAGCATGTGCCGGTAAAGGCCAAGACCAAGTTTCATGATGCCAAAATGTTGCGCGAATATTCGAATTTGGCGAGCCTTACCCAATTACGCCGGACCCCGCTCTGGCGCCCGCGAGATAGATGCCGTTGGCATTCGCATTCTGATTGGCGGCTCCGCCGGTGATGAATACCGCCCGCGGCGCCACCACTCTGCGCATTACCGGCCTATTCCCCGCCTGTTTTCGGATTGAGCCGACCTGGGTGGAATAATTTTAGCGCTCTTCCCGCCTTCGCCCCCATCCCCCTATGGTCCGGCGCACAAGGCCAGGCGGAAGCCGAGCGAGTAGGAGCGAGTGCCAGGAACATCGAAAAGCCGGGTGGCCGAGCGACTGCGTGGGCGGCCGGAATTCCAAGCGCCGCCACGGGCAACCCGCTTCGTCCCCGCTGCCGGACCTGTGGGATCGGTTGCGGCAACACCGGGATACTTACCCGACCAATCGGCGCACCACTCCCAGACATTTCCATACATGTCACAGAGGCCCCAGGCATTCGGCTGTTTCGTACCAACGGAATGCGTCGTGTTGCCGCTGTTCAAGGTAAACCAAGCCATCGCGTCCAAGACGCCGGCATTCGGCTTTGCCGACCCCGCGCGGCTGGCATATTCCCACTCCGCTTCCGTGGGCAAAGTATAGCGGTAGCCGGTGGGCAACCGCCCGGCGGCACGTTCCAAGTCGGTGATCTTCTGGCAAAAGGCCATGGCTTCGTCCCACGAAACGTTCTCCACCGGGGCGTCCAACCCGGCGCTGGTGAAATTGCTCGGATTATTTCCCATGGTCGACTGCCATTGCTGCTGCGTCACTTCAGTTCTCCCCAGCCAAAAGCCCTTCGACAGCGTAACCGACGTCTGTGGCCCTTCGTCCGCAATATGGCCGGCCTCCGTCGCCGGGCTGCCCATCAAAAATGTGCCCGGGACCATCCACACCAAGTCCACGACGACGTTGCCGGGCAGTCCGATTTTCGCATTGTGTCCGGCATGCGGCCCGGCGGTGACACTGGAAAAAGTGTCTGCAGTAGGGCCATGCTTCACGTCAACTCCCGGACTGCTGGAGTTTGAGTTCCGGTTTCCCAGCCAAAGAATTAGGGCCGCTATCATCACCACCCATGCCAGTGCCACCCACAATCTAACGTCCATGCGCCCCGGCGGGGACCGGCGAAATTTGGGTCGAGGCGGTTGCCCCATTCCATACCGGCTGCCCGAATCAGACATGAAAATTCTTGGCGGCATTTGAATCGGGCATCATGCTCATTCGCCGTCACTACGGCGTCGCAATCATCGCCAATCTCAGTCCGTTAAGTCCGAGGCGGAATCCGGGATCAAAATTGCGCGAGGCGGCGCGACAATCGCCGGCGGCAAACGACCAACTGCCGCCGCGAAAAATGTGATCGGGGCCGGAAGCTGGGCCAGTCGGATCTTTCACGACTCCGCCAGGATAGGCCCCGTACCAGTCGAGGCACCATTGCCAGACATTGCCCAGCATGTCGTAAAGGCCCCACGCGTTCGGTTGTTTGGTGCCAACGGGGTGGGTGGTTTTGCCACTGTTCGCGGAATACCATGCAATGTCCGCCAAATTTCCTGCATATGGCCCGGTGGTGCCCGCCCGGCAGGCGTATTCCCATTGCGCCTCGGTCGGCAGCGTATAGCGGTAGTTGGCTGGCAACCGCCCAGTCGCGTGGTCCGCATCCGTCAGCTTTTTGCAAAATGCCATGGACTCTTCCCAGGAGACCGTTTCCACCGGAGCGTCCAATCCCGCAGCGGTGAAATTGCTCGGATTCTTGCCCATGACCGCCTGCCATTGCCGCTGGGTAACAGGATATTTTCCCAGCCAAAAATCATTGGTCAGCGTCACCTGCATTTGCGGGCCTTCGTCGGCGTAGCGACTCGGTTCCGAGGCTGGGCTGCCCATGGTGAAGTTCCCGGGCGCAATCCACACCAAGTCCATCGTAATATTGCCGACCAGTCCGATACTCCACTCTTGGCCAGCTTGCGGCGGAGCGGTCGGAACCGGCGCGGTCGGCGGCCCGCTGGCAATGCCCGCCCCCGGCCGTTGACCCGCGGAATTTCCTTTTGTGACCCACCAGATGCCGCCCGCCATCACGACTACCCACAACAGCACAACCCACATTCTCATTTCCAACCGGCCCGGCGCAAACCGGCGGCGGCCCGGCTTGGACGACAACCGAAGGCTGGCCAGACGCAATGGGGAACGGGAATTTCCGCGGGGCATTTTATGCGGGCGCAGAACTTGCAGTTCCACGCTCATGCCAGCCTAGCGCGCCCGAAACCCTAAGGGCAATGAATTTTTGGGTGGGTTGCGTGCCCGCCCCTCTGGCAGCTTCGCCGCGCGATTTGACTTCATAATTCTTAATTCTTAATTCTTAATTCCCCCACCTCCCATGAACTCCGCCTCCACCCTGCCCCGTTTAGCCAACCTCATTTCGCGCGTGGCGTTGCCCGCCGCCAGCCTGCTTTTCATCACGCCCCAAGTCTTCGCCCAAGCAACACCCGTTCCCGCGGCCCCAGCCGCCTCGGGATTCCCGGCCGCCCAATTGGCGGTACCCGCCGCCGGGCCGGCCGCGCCGGCCGTGCAGATTGGCGGCTCGCCCGTCCGTCCGCAAAGCGATGATTATTATTCCCAAGTTTATAAGATTCCCACGGCGGCGGAGGTTGCCGAAGTGCTCCAGCGTGTGCGCGGCTACCTCGATGTTTCGACGGCAAGCCGGATCGTAACCGGACGCGGCGGACCGGAAGTCACCGATTTTTCGCAGCCTGTCCCGGGCGTGGCGTTTGAATCCGGCGGGGCGATTCATTTTCAAATTATTGCGTATGAACAAGGAGTGGTTTATTCGGGAATGTTGAATGCCGCCGAGGCCACGGGCGATGCAGGTTATTCCGCCTATGTGGCGAAACGCGTAACCGCGATGGCCCACGGCCTGGCAGTCGCGCCCCCGCCCGCCCCCCCCGCCGCTGGAGCCCGCGGGCGCGGCGGCATGACGGTGCTGCAGGCGCCGCGCACCCTCGACGATTGCGGCGCGATGTGCACGGCGCTTATCCAGGCCCGCCTGGCCAAGGTCGGCGAGGACACCCTGCCCATCATTCAAAACTGGATGAAGTTCATTAACACCACCCTCTTCCGCCTGCCCGACGGCACCATCGCCCGCCACATCCCCATGCCCGAAACCATCTGGGCCGATGACATGTACATGGGCGCGCCTGCGCTGGCGTTCATGGGCAAAATGACCGGAGAAAAAAAATATTATGACGACGCGGCGAAGCAGATCATCCAAATGGCCGCACATTTGTTCCGCCCCACGAAAGGCCTGTTCGCCCATGGCTGGATCTCCACCAATCCTGACAGCGTGGACAACTACTGGGGCCGCGCCAACGGTTGGTGCGCGCTCGCCATGGCCGACGTGCTCGACTTGCTGCCCGCCGACCATCCGGCGCGGCCCGCGATTCTCACTTTGTTTCGCGCGCACTTGCAGGGCCTCGCCGCGCGGCAATCCCACGCCGGCCTGTGGCACCAATTGCTCGATCGCGATGACTCGTATCTCGAAACCTCCGCGTCGGCAATGTTCGTCTATGCCATGGCGCATGGCGTCAACCGCGGTTGGATCAGTCCCGTCTTTGGCACCCAAGCCCTCATCGGCTGGAAGGCCGTCGCCACGCGCGTTAACGCGCAAGGCCAGGTGGAGGGCACCTGCACTGGAGCCAATTTTGACCTCAGCCCCATGTACTACTACGACCACCCGGTCAGTGTGGACGCCTTGCACGGCTACGGCCCGGTGTTGCTGGCGGGAGCGGAGGTTTTGAAAATGCTGAAGAACGAGAATATCACCATCGTCAGTTCGGTGGGCAGCATATACGTCTCGCCCAAGCCGGGTTCCGTAATGCCGTGGCTGGTCGATGGACGCAAGGCGGGGACGGACAACATTGACCGCATGATCGTGGTCTGGCCGAAGTGAAAGAACGGTAGAGCGGCAGCTTTTTGGCGCGGGGTGCCCTGACGCCGCATGCCAAAAAATTACGGCCGCATTAATACCGCGCCGTTCATGTCGAGCACACAGCCGGTCATGGTCTGCGGGGCGTCGAGCGCGAGCCAAGCCGTCGTCGTCGCCACGTCCTCAGCGGTGTTGACGCGGCCTATGGGTATGGCGTCGCGCACTTTGTCGTAACGGGCACCGTGGATGTGAGGGGCGGCCATGTCGGTGTCCACCCAGCTGGGTGCGATGGTAAAGACGAGCACTTTGGCCCGGCCGAGGGCGGCGGCGAAGGAATGGCCCATCGAATTGAGCGCGGCCTTGGAGGCGCTGTAGGCAGGCGTCGTCACCTGGCCGCCGAACGCGCCGCGCGAGGAGATGTTGATAATGCGCCCGCCGCCGTGGTCGCACTGGTGCCGGCCAACCAGAAATGTGAGATTCGCCGGCGCGAAAAGATTCAGGGCCATCGTCTTCTGCCACATATCTTGCCAGGTTGCGTAATCCACGTCGCCAATGGGGTGCATCTCGAACATGCCAGCATTGTTGACCAACACGTCAATCCGGCCAAAGGCATTGAGCACGGCCTCAAACAATTGCTGCGGGGCCTCGGCCTGCCCCAGGTCAGCCGCAAACAGCGCATGCCCGTCGCCAGCCAGCGCGTGCAAGGTTTCCTCTGCCGCCTTGCGGTTGCCGCGGTAGTGCACCGCAATTCGCATTCCCCGGGCCGCCAGTTGCACCGCTATTGCCCGTCCAATTCCGCGCGACGCGCCCGTGATCAAAGCCACCGGTTTCTCAGGAGTACCCATAATCGCAAACCGTTATCCCCGCCCCGCCCAATGGCAAGTGGAAATTATATCAGCGCAGTACCGATATCGCGCAGAATGCCCCAGCCCGCTAAGAAGAACTTTCCGTTGGGGCGGTTCTTCCATCGACGCCCCAACTTAATCGTTAAACGTTCAATGTTGAGCGTTGAATGTTCAACGTTCTCCGGCTCCTCGCTCCCTGCTCCTTGCTTACGCGTCCGGCCCATCCGACCCAATCGCCTCGACCGGGCAGCCTTCGAGCGCCTCCATGCATTTGTCAATGTCCTCTTGAGCAGTGGGTTGCTTGTAGACGTAAGAATAGCCGCCGTCGTCGCTGCGCTTGAAGAAATCGGGCGCGGTTTCCCGGCACAGATCGCAGTCAATGCACTGCTGGTCCACGTAAAACTTGCCGGCAATGTTGTCGGCCCACTTGTCCTTGATGTCAGCCATGATGTTTGTAAAAGAGAAAGCATCGCGAAAACGGGCGCCAAGGTCAAGCTTGGGAAGAGCCAAACTGCCGCCCGGCCCTTGCGGTATTTTCCCAATTGATGTAGGTTATTATTGCCATGTTGGAACTCCTCGGATTACTGGCAGCTTTGGCCTTCGGCTTGGTGGTCTTCTATTTGCCTCCGGCCGTTTGCATATGGCGCTATGTCCTTGAGCCGGAGTGGAAAAACGCCCGGCCTTATTTTTGGGGCCTTTGCGCGTGGACGGCGCTGCTGGGCCTGCTGGTGTTGCTTTCACCCCATGAAAGCGGGAAAACCGTCGTCATCGTCCTCCTGGCCTGGATGATTTGGTTCTGGGGCGACTTGATCAAGACCCGGGCGTAATGCGGACAGGTGCAGGCAGCCTCCGCATTCGCCGTCAAGTTTCACTTCTTCTCCAGACCGATGGGCGGCTCCGGCTTGGCCGGATGGGTCGGCGACGATGACTCACGATGGAACTTATGAATGCCACGGTGGAATATCGGCGCCAGCAAAATGCCGAACGAGGTCAAAAAAATCACCCCGCTGAATAGCGCGTAAAAACCGGCAAACATCATGCCGTGGTCGGTCTTGGGGCGGTCGAGCGGGCCCATGCCGGACAAAATCATCGAGGCGTTGCCAAAAGCGTCGAGCCATGGCATGACTTCGAAGTGATGGTAGCCAACCATGCCAATGCCGAGGCAGACAAACAGAATCCCGACCACCACCCCGGCATGCCGCACCATCCGCCACGCGAATATCCCGCGGGGCAGCAACGGCTCATGGCGGCGTTCATACATATAATTGGCTAATATGCCGAAAATCGACTGACGTGCAAGCCGTGGCGCACAGAGAAAATTTGGAGTGCGGCGGCTTGACGCCGCCTTTCTTCCGCTCTCGAAAGTCTATTGGCCTATCTTCGCCTACGAGCATCGAAGGCCCACCATGATTCAGCAAAAGCGGCGTCAAGCCGCCGCACTCCAAATTTTTCACCAGTCACTCGGCCGTTGCCGCGCGCCCTTGATTTTCGCCCGGTGCTTCTTGGAATCCACCATCTTCATCTTTTGACCCCAGGACTTTTGACGCTTCCGCCGCCGCTCGGCTTCCCGCTCATCCCGAATCTCCGCTGCCGCCCCCGCCCGCCGCGCGCCAATCTTCCCGCACAAATCCGCCCAGGCTTGGACGCGATTCCAGATTTGCGACCGCCCGTCCTGGCAGCGCGCCTCCAGGCCGGTGGGCCCATGCCGCAGCCAGACGGTGGAGGAGGTTTTGTTAATTTTTTGCCCGCCCGGCCCCGTCCCACGTACAAACCGCTCCTCCACGTCTTCCGGGCGCACACCGAGGGAAATCAAACGTTGCCGCAACGCGGGATCGAGGATTTCCGGAAAAGCGGGCATGGGAAGGGGATGGTGATTTTACCACGGATGGCACGGATAGCACGGATAAAGGATGGCCAACGCGCCCAGACAATACATCCGTCGTTATTGCTTCACCGTAGGCTCATGAAACACTGGACTCAGTTTGGGAAGGTATAAAGAGTGCCAAATCCAAATCCTTGGGAGGCAAAAATGCCCTGCGCTTCTGGCGGAAGGTCTTCTTCGCTTACATCTTCTATTTTACTAACGTTAATCAACCTGAAGCCCATAAATTTGCATGCCTCAGTAAGAGTCTGTTGGGCGTTGGCCAAATTAAGTTCGCGCAAGTACACCCGGACAAAGGCATGACGGCGATTAAACCTCGCCGGTTCATTTTCGGGGAATGCTTCAACTTCAACCAGACAGGACTTGAGCATAATTAAAAATTGGTTGCTGGCTGCCACTTTCAGCTTAAGGAATGATTTTTACGAAAATTCGCTTCCCCGCTTGGAAAATGTATTCTTTTTCAGGCGGGCCTGGCTTGTGGAACGGGTCATCGACTTTCTTCCCGTTGAGTTTAACGGCCCCTTGTTTGATCAATCGCTGGATCTCTTTTTTGCTCTCAAACTCATTCGTAACGAAAAGAATATCAGTTACCGTGGGCACACTCGTTTGACCAGGCGGATTTGCATAAAGTGATGCGATACTGAACGTCGGCATCTCGTCCGGAATTTCGTGCCGGGCGAAAACTTTTTCGAATTGCTCGAGTTCGTGTTTCCCGGCGTCGGCGCCGTGGAATTTGGAAACCATCGCGACCGCGAGGTTTTTCTTCGCCGCCATCGGATGCCCGGCTTTGCGCTGCTTGATGGACTCGTCGCTTTCCTCGAGCAGCAGGCCGTAGTAGTCCCACATAACCTCATCGGAAATGGACATGATCTTGCCAAACATCTCCTTGGGGGCGTCGTTAAAAGCGATGTAATTGTCCTGACTCTTCGACATCTTTTTCACGCCGTCGAGGCCGACGAGCAACGGCGTGCAGATGACGATTTGTTCTGGCTGGCCGGCCTCCTTTTGCAGGACGCGCCCCACGAGATTGTTAAAGAGCTGGTCGCTGCCGCCGAGTTCCACGTCGGACTTGATCATCACCGAGTCGTGGCCCTGGATGAGTGGGTAGAGGAATTCGACGATCGAAATCGGGGTGTTGGCGGCGTAGCGCTTGGAGAAATCGTCGCGCTCGAGCATCCGGGCCACGGTCATCTTGCGGGAAAGGGTCAGCATGTCGGCCAGGGACATTTTGGCGAACCACTCGCTGTTGAAGCGCACTTCGGTTTTGTTGCGGTCCAGAATCTTGAAGGCTTGTTCCAGGTAGGTGGTGGCGTTCGTCTTGACCTCAGATTCAGTGAGCACAGGGCGGGTCGAGGAGCGTCCGGAGGGGTCGCCAATCATGGCGGTAAAGTCGCCGATGATGAGCACGGCCTGGTGCCCGAGGTCTTGGAACTGGCGCAGCTTGTTAAAAACCACCATATGGCCGAAGGTCAGGTCGGGCCGGGTCGGGTCCACGCCCAATTTGACGCGGAGGGGGCGGTTCGCGCCCAAGCGCTCGCGCAGTTCATCGGGGCTGATGAAGTGTTCGGTGTGGCGCTGGAGGGACTCGATGGGGGACATGGAGGGGGTGGGAAAGGAAGATGGAAGAGGGAAATTGGGAGAAAGGGAAGGCGGAAAATGGGAAAACTTGGCGCATCATTGACGCTGACCTCCTTTTGCCGCAAGATAATCGTCACCTTCAGCACCAATCCATGACGAACAAGATAGCAATTTGGCTGGGGCTGTTCTTAGCCGTATTGACTGAGTTGGCGCTAGATTTATCGGCCCTACTTACCAATGGGTTTGGCGCAAGTGGACCAAATGGCGCGTGGGGAATTTTTGTGTTTTTTCTGCACATTCCTGGATTGCTGTTGATGAAATCATTTAGTGTATTCGCGGATTCATATCTAGTATTTATAGTCCCGAATGCGATTTGTTATTGGTTGCTTTACTGGTTGTTCCTTCGTCGTTGGATTCCTCGATAAACGCCGCCTTTCCTGCAATCGCCGATCCAACCTTCCCGCTCTACCGCCGCGAGATCCTCAATCTGCAAATATTTCCTTAAGCGAGATACGCCAGTTAGGAATTACCTGCGCCTCGGCCAAGTCCGAAGGTCGGCTGAATACGGCCACCGGCTTTTCGCCGTCCTCGGCAAAACGGTAAATCGCCACCGCTTCTTTGCGCGGATCTACGATCCACATTTCCTCGACGCCATTTGCCGCGTAATGACGGCGTTTGACGCCAAGGTCGTATTTGGCCGTGGATGGCGAAAGCACCTCGATGACGAATTCTGGAACGGTGGTGATTTTATCGCGCAGCACTCCTTTGGCGCGTTTGGGCGAGAAATAGCTGAGGTCGGGTTGGTAGACGTTGTGTTGGTCCACGACGAAATCTACCGGAACTCCAAAAAACCTCCCGCCGATGCGATGCGCCTTAAGGTGGGCATGGAGACTGTAGCTGAGATTAAGCGTCACCTGCTGGTGAAAAGGTATCGGCGAGGGATCCTCCAAACACATTCCCTCAATCAACGTATAGCGGGATTCGGGCGGCAGGGTGGTGAAAAACTGCTTGGCGGTCAATGACCGGGCCGATTCGGGCAACAGCGCATAGGGCCGCGCGGCCGGGATGCGGCGGCGCGTGCTGATGGATGGGCGGGTTATCACCGACATGACCAACAGGTTAAATCGCCGGTGAAGAATGTCAACTGCGGAAAAGTACGGTTAATCACTCAAATGGCGGGGCGCGATTTTTTGGACTGCGGCGGCTTGATGCCGATTTCGCCGAATCGAGGTTGGGCCTTGACGTTGGTGGGCGATAATCAACTGGTAGGCGTTCGAAAGCGGAAGAAAAGCGGCGTCAAGCCGCCGCACTCCAAAAAATTGCCCGCCCCCACCCTGCGCTCCCCCAACGTTAGGCCAAACCGATGTCCGGCCCCCCTCCTCTTTCCCCTTGCGGCGGAGCGTTGGAGGAGTATGTTTATTGGCTCCATTGGTTCCAAACCAGCTAGGCGGGTCGAGGACGCCCCGCCCTACCATGTAACTTCGAACACTAAACTAATACCATCATGGCTCTCCAACCCGGCACCAAGGCTCCCGCCTTTTCGCTCAAGTCCAAAACTGCTGACGGCCTCAAGGACGTCGCCCTTGCCGATACGCTTGGCAAGAAGCAGACGGTCCTGCTGTTTTTCCCGCTGGTTTACACCGGCACCTGCACGACGGAGATGTGCACGGTTAGCGACAGCATCGCCGCCTATGCCGGGCTGAATGCCGCCGTTTACGGCCTGAGTGTGGACAGCCCGTTTGCGCAGGAAGCCTGGGCGAAGGAGCTCAAGATCAAATTCCCCCTGCTCTCCGACTTTAACAAGGAAGTGTCCAAGGCCTATGACGTGCTTTATCCCGATCTCCTCGGGTTCAAGGGCGTGTCCAAGCGCTCCGCCTTCGTGATCGGCACCGACGGCAACATTAAATTCTCCTGGGCCAGCGAAGACCCGAAGGTGCTGCCCGACTTTGGCGCAATTCAAGCTGCACTAAAATAACTGGTGCTCTAGTGCTTAGTTTTCTAGTGCTTAGTGATTCATCAATGGACAGTTATGTTATCGTGGACATGAATCTAGCGCTTCAAAACTAAGCACTAAAACACTAAGCACGAAAACACTTACGTTATGTCCATTCCGTTCAACGCCCAAACGCCCTTTACCGCGCCGGATGGCCGGAAGGGATTCATTGCGTCGCTCCCGGCGCTCGAAAAAGCCGGCCTCGGCAAGATTTCGCGGCTGCCCATTTCGATTCGCATCGTGCTCGAGTCCGTCCTGCGCAATTGTGACGGCCTCCGCATCAATGAAAATGATGTGCGCGCCCTCGCGGCGTGGAACGCCACGAAGCCCGTGGACACGGAAATCCCGTTTGTCGTCTCTCGCATTGTCCTCCAAGACTTTACGGGCGTCCCCCTTCTCGTGGACCTCGCCGCCATGCGCGACGCCGTGGCAAAATTGAGCCGCAACGCCGGCCTCATTGAGCCCCTCGTGCCCGTGGACTTGGTCGTGGATCACTCGGTTCAGGTGGACCGCGCCGGCACCCCGGCTTCGTTTCTGCAAAATTTGCAAATCGAGTTTGAACGCAACATTGAGCGCTATGAATTCCTGAAGTGGGGCCAGCAGGCGTTTAAGACCTTCGCCGTCGTTCCTCCGGCCATTGGCATCGTCCACCAGGTGAATTTGGAATATTTGGCGAAAGTCGTGTTCGCGCGCGAGACCAACGGCCAGACTTGGTTCTTTCCGGATTCGCTCGTCGGCACCGACTCGCACACCACCATGATCAACGGCCTCGGCGTCGTGGGTTGGGGTGTGGGCGGCATCGAAGCGGAAGCCGGCATGCTCGGCCAGCCCGTTTATTTCCAGACCCCCGAAGTCATCGGCGTCCACCTCTCGGGCGCCATGCGCGAGGGCGTGACCGCGACCGACCTGACCCTCCGCGTCACCGAACTCTTGCGCAAAGAAAAAGTCGTGGGCAAGTTCGTCGAATTTTATGGCGAAGGCGCGGCCAAGCTGACCGTCGCCGACCGCGCGACGATTGCCAACATGGCGCCCGAATATGGCGCGACCATGGGCTTCTTCGGCCTTGATGACCAATCTTTGGAATACCTCCGCGCTACGGGCCGACCCGAGGCGCACATCGCGCTCGTCAAAGCCTATTGCCAGGCGCAGGGGCTTTGGGGAATTCCGCGCAAAGGCGAAGTAGATTACACCAAATCCATTGACCTCGACCTCGGCAGCATCGTTCCCTGCGTCTCCGGCCCGAAGCGCCCGCAGGACCGCATTGATTTGCCCAAGCTCAAGGATCGCTTCGTCGAACTTTTCCAAAAGGAAGTCAAAGACGGCGGCTACGGAAAGCCCAAGAGTGAACTTTGCCATCACGCCGGCGGCTCCTGCCTCGCGGCCGAAGCGGAACGCGCCGAAGGCGGCGGAGTCGCCCTCGCCGAAGAAGCGGCGGACATCACCCATGGCTCCGTCCTCATCGCGGCCATCACGAGCTGCACGAATACTTCCAATCCCTCTGTCATGGTCGCCGCTGGCCTCGTTGCGAAAAAGGCCGTTGAAAAGGGCCTCCGCGTTCCGGCGTATGTGAAGACCAGTCTCGCCCCCGGCTCGCGCGTCGTCACCGAATACCTCAACGCCACCGGATTGCAGACCTACCTCGACCAGCTCGGCTTCAATCTCGTCGGTTACGGCTGCACCACCTGCATCGGCAACAGCGGCCCGCTCGACGCCGCCATCGAGGCCGCAATTAAAGAAGGCGATCTCGTCACCGCCAGCGTGCTCTCCGGCAACCGCAATTTCGAAGCGCGTGTGCATGGGTCCATCAAGGCGAACTTTCTCATGTCGCCGCCCTTGGTCGTCGCCTTCGCCCTCGCTGGTCGCGTGGACATCGACCTCGACAAGGAACCCCTCGGCAATGACAAGACCGGCAAACCCGTTTACCTCCGCGATCTCTGGCCCACGCTCCAAGAAATCCAGCAGACCGTCACGCGCGGCTTGAAGCCGGATATGTTTGCGAGCAAATACGGTGCGCTCAAGGACGCCAACCCCGAGTGGAATGCCATCAAGGTAACCGGCGGCGAGCGTTATGCGTGGAATCAGAAATCCACCTACATCCAACTGCCGCCGTTCTTCGAAAAGTTTTCGCTGACGCCGGGAACAATTTCGCCCCTCAAGGATTTGCGCCCCATGGCCATCCTCGGCGACTCCGTCACCACGGACCACATCTCGCCCGCCGGTTCGTTCAAGTCCGACACCCCGGCTGGCAAGTTCCTGATCGACGCTGGCGTCAAACCGGTGGATTTCAATTCCTACGGCTCGCGCCGCGGCAATGACCGCGTCATGACGCGCGGCACGTTTGCCAATGTGCGCATCAAGAATTTGATGGCAGGTGGCAAGGAAGGCGGCTTCACGAAGCTCCAGCCCGAAGGCGAAGTTTTGGCGATTTACGACGCCTGCCAAACTTACGCCAAACGCGGCACTGGCCTGATTGTGTTCGCCGGCGTGGATTACGGGATGGGCTCCTCGCGCGACTGGGCGGCCAAGGGCACGGCGCTCCTCGGCGTCAAAGCGGTCGTCGCCAAGTCCTTCGAGCGCATCCATCGCAGCAATCTCCTCGGCATGGGCGTTCTCCCGCTGGAATTCACCGGTGGCCAAAGTGCCGAATCCCTCGGCCTTGATGGCACGGAAACCTTTTCGATTCCCGGGCTCAACGAAAGTCTGAAGCCGAAGCAGGCCCTCGAACTCGTCATTCGCCGCGCCAACGGCAAGGAAGACAAGGTTGCCCTCCAGGTGAGAATTGATACGCTCATTGAAGTCGAATACTACCGGCATGGCGGCATTTTGCCATACGTGTTGAGGCAGTTGTTGAAATAACAAGGGACCAAGGGACCAAGGGACCGAGGGACAGAGGGACAAAGGGTAAAATCCGCTGTCTATGTATCCTTAAAGTTTCTTCGTTCGCTCTCGCCATTTAGTCAAAGAATCGATTCAATAAATCCCTTCGCAATCAGAAGCCTCTGTCCCTCTGTCCCTCTGTCCCTCTGTCCCTCTGTCCCTCTGTCCCTCTGT
>CAZLPS010000103.1:0-14200 GCA_964561455.1 uncultured Opitutales bacterium | reverse complement strand
GCGTATTGCTGGGTGCGGTCACTGGTGACGACGCTGATGCGGCCAAGATTATAAACCAGCAAATCCAAGGTCACGGGTCCCGATTCACTGACCACGATTCTGTTGCTGTCGGGGCCGTAGCCCATGAAGGCTCTGCCGGCGGTCTTGCCGTTGACCATGACGATGGTGTAGTCGCGCGCATCTTTTAGTTCGAGCGTGCCTTCGAACCCGTTCGGGAAAGTCTTGCGGTAGTCGACGAAACCGTAGTCCTGGTCCAGGTTTTCCATGGAGACTGGTTTGGCCGCGGTCAGTGTGGGCGTTGCGGGTAGCGTGGCCAGCAACGGCATCTTCTCGGTAAACTTAATCGCCGGGATTTCGATGACGGACGGCTCCGGCGGCGGGGCGGGCAGAGTCACGCCGAGGCGCTGGCCGATTAAATCGCGCAGGGCTTTGTATTTCGGGGTGGTGCGCCCGGCCTCGTCAATCGGCGCGCTGTAATCGTAACTCGTTTGCACGGAGTCGAAAAAAAGGGCACCATTGTCGAACCCAAAATTCGTGCCCCCGAAAAACACGTAGTAATTAAAGGAGTATTGGTGGTCGAGCAGGTACGAGGTCCAATTGACAATGGCGGGAATTTGGGCCTTGTCGTGATACTCCTTCGTGACGCCGTCACCCCAGCCGAGGAACCACGCCGGGTATACCTCGGGCACGAACACGGGATAGTCGCCGATGGCCTCCTTGCTGACGTTGTACATGGTGTCGTTGCTCAGGCCATTGCGGCAAATCATCACCCCGGGAATGCGGTATTCCGGATCGGTCCATTCTGGCGCATGGGTGGGATTGCAGACAAACAACTGCACGTCGAAGCCGGCAGCGCGAAAAATTCGATTGAGGGCGATGAGGTAATTGTTGTTTTGCGGGCCGCCCTCAGCCTGCGGATCGGTAATGCCGTATTCGTTGTCCAGCTGCACCATCAACAGCGGGCCACCCTTGGTGACTTGGAAGTCCGCGACCTGCCGGTAAACTTCGCCGATGTAGCGCGCGCACCATGACAAGAATTTCGGATCGGCGACGCGGATTTTCACGCCGGGATATTTCAGCGTCCAATAGGGCAGGCCGCCGTATTCAATCTCGGCGCAGCAATAGGGCCCGGGCCGCAGGATGCACCACATGCCGTTGTCCTGGCAAAGCTTGAGCACCCGCTTCACGTCGGTCATGCCGGTAAAAGTGAATTCGCCCTCCTTTTGCTCAACCTGGTTCCAGAAGAGATAAAAACTGATGGTATTCAGGCCCATCGCTTTGGCCTGTTTGATGCGCGTTTCCCAATCTTCCGGCTGAACCCGCCCAAAGTGCATTTCGCCGGAAAGTAGCATCGTCGGCTGGCCATCAATCCAGAACTGGTGGTCGCGTGCCTCAAATTTGTGCACCTTGCCGTCGGGCACAACTTTCGTTAGTGGAATCGGACCGGGGACGGTGGTTTGGGCGGTGGCGGTAAGGCCGAGCAAGCTGGCCAGGCAGCAGGAAGTAATGGGCGTCAACCAGCGGGTGAATTTGGGCGAGTTCATGGGAAGCGGGATAATTTTCGGATCCAATTACTGTGCCGGCGCGGGGTTTCCGGCGGCGGAGGCACCGCCGGCACTGTCGGCTGGAGCGGTGGTGCCACGACCGCGAAAACCTCCGCCCGTCCCGCGACCAAAGCCGGTACCGCGGACAGCCGTGCCCCGGGGACCACCGGCGCGGGGGCCGCCGGGAGCGCGCGTGAGGTCCACGGGAAAGGCATTTAAGGGCCCGGTAGCCAAATTGAGCCGACCGGCGATCTCCGGCGTTGTGGGTGCGTCGTGCAATTCGAGGACGACAATGTCGTTCTGGCCACGCTTCAGCCAGGCTTGCGGTAAGAACAGTCCCCGCTGCGTCCCCCGATCCCAAAACCGGCCGAGATTGTGGCCATTGACCCACACCACCCCGAAACTCCAATTGCTCAGATCGAGAAAAGTGCTGCCCAATTTATCCACGTTGAACGTGGAATGATAGAAGGCCGGGCCGTCCGCCGGGGCGGACGCCTGAAATTCTTCCGGCCCGCTGGCGACACGCACAACCACATCGCCGACGAGATAAGACGCGGCGGCCTGAAATTTTCCCGGTCCGTTGGCGTAGGGGAGGGAATAGATGTCCCAGCCGGTGAGGTCCTTGCCATCGAGGGTGGCGCCGATGAGGCCTTTGCGGGCGCGGGGCTCGCTTGCGGCATTGGTGATGACGCTTACGCGGCCTAAATTGTAAACCATGATGTCGAGCGTGCAGGGGCCGGTCTGGTCGAGGGGAATTTTATTGGTGTCGGCGCCGAGGCCGGGGTAGGACTCGCGCACGAGCTTGCCATTAATCATGACCAAGGCATAGTCCGTGGCATTGAGTTCGAGTGTGCCCTTGAGGCCGTCGGCAAATTTTTTGCGGTAAAGCACAAAGCCGTAGTCCTGATTGAGGTCTTCCATGGACACTGGCTTGTCGGCGGTGAGGGTGGGTTTCGCGGGGAGGGTGGAGAGGAGCGGTTCGCGGTCGGCGAATTTGAAGGCGGGGATTTCGATGACGGACGGTTCCGGCGGTGGTTCGGGCAGCGTCAGGCCCAGGCGGCGGCTGAACACCTCGCGGAAGGCACGGAATTTTTCAGTGGTGCGGCCGGCTTCATCAATGGGCGCGCCGTAATCGTAGCTGGTCTGGAGCGGGAGGTACTCGACGCAGCCATTGTTGAAACCGTAATTGGTGCCTCCAAAAAACATGTAGAGGCAAAAGGAATTCCCGGCATCTAGCAGGGAGTTAATCCGCGAGAGGTTGGACGCGAGGGGACTGCGGGTGGTATATTCATTGGCGGGTGTATGCCCCCAACCCAGAAACCATGCCGTGTAAACTTCGGGGACATAAACGGGAAAGTCGCCCAGCGCCGCGAGCAAAGGCCCGCCCGCTCGCCCGTTCAAGCCGTTCTGCTCTGCCATCACCCCGGGGAGAAGGCGCGAGGCCGGCTCCACTTGGGGGTCGCAAATGAACATCGGCACGTTGAAGCCGACGTCCTGAAAAATCTTTTGCAGCGATACCATGTAGTCGTTGTTGGTGGGGCGGCCGTTGCCGTATTCGTTCTCGATTTGCACCATGAGGAGCGGGCCACCCTTGGTGACCTGGAGATCGCCGACTTGTTGGTACACCTTTTCGATGTATTTCTGGCTCCATTCGACGTATTTCGGGTCGTTCGTCCGGATTTTCACGTCGGGATATTTGGCGGTCCAGGCGGGGATGCCGCCGTAATCCACCTCGGCGCAGCAATAGGGTCCGGGACGCAGGATGCACCACATGCCGTTGTCCTGGCAGAGCTTCAACATGCGGCGCACGTCGTTCATGCCGGTGAAGTCAAACGCGCCCTCCTTTTTTTCGACATTGTTCCAAAAGAGATAAAAGCTGATCGTGTTCAGGCCCATGGCCTTGGCCTGCTTGATGCGGGTGTCCCAGTCATCGGGCTGGATCCGCCCAAAGTGCATTTCCCCGGCGATGATCATGGTCTGCTCGCCATCGAGGAAGAACCCGTGGTCGCGCGCCTCGAATTTGTGCACTTTGCCGTCGGGCTTGATCGAGGACACGTGGAGGGCCGGGGCGCCGCTGGCCGCGGCCAGCGCGGCGGCGCCGGGTTGGGCGGAGGCCGTGCTGGTGCCAAAGCAACTGAGCACAAGCAGGGCTGTCGCAAGCGGCGCTCCTACCATGCGATGCCATGTAGGGGCGTCGCTAGTGACGGCCCTCCGCGTCATTTCAACCGGGCAAGATTTGGGCAAACGGACAACGGCAGGGACCTTCATGGGGTGCAGGGGTGGGGTGAGTTAAACTACCCAAACCCGCCCACGGCGCAAGCCTGCACACAAGACTTCCCTTTACCCGGGGCTAACTGCCGCGTCGCCTTCTCGCAAGCTCGCACCTTCAAACGATTTCAAAAATTGGTGGGGCCAAAATCGCGTCCGGCATTGCAAATTGACCTGACGGAATGGGAAATTGGCGGAGGGGGCGCACCCGTTTGCGCGATTTTACTTTCTTTGTAACAGAACCATCCTATCCATCCGCCCAATCCCTGTTAGTAAAACCAGGCAGTTTCCGACTATCTTGTGCCCTCTGCGTTCTTTGTGATATGAAATTCTTCAGATTGGCAGAATTGCGAATGTTTCGAATATTGCGAATATTGCGTTGGCCTTCGTCAGCCTTGGCCGCACAATTTCCCCATGAACACCGCCGCCTTGCCTATTCCCCATTCGTCCGACCTTCCCACGCCCGAGGATCGCAGCCTCGCCATGTTGGGACGGCGATTCTTGGCCTCTCATGGGCAGCGCTTGGGCGTGAGCATTGGCTTGATTGAAGATGGTCGGCAAAAAAAAATGGTCAAACTGCCCAGGCTGGCGATAATGTTCCTGGCGGAAGCGCTGGCCGAAATGGAGCAGGGGAACGCCGTGGCCATTGTCCCGGTCAAGGCGGAATTGACGAGCCAGCAAGCCGCGGATTTGTTGAATGTCTCGCGGCCCTTTCTGGTCAATTTACTGGAGAAGAAGAAACTGCCGTCCCGCAAAGTGGGGTCGCATCGGCGCGTGCTCTACAAGGACTTGCTCGCCTACAAGGCGAAAACAGATGCCGACCGCGAAAAAGTGCTGGATCACCTTGCCAAAGAAGCCCAGGAATTGAAAATGGGCTACTAATTCGCATCCGGCATGACTTCGCTCACCGCGCTATTTGACGCTGGTGTATTGTATCCCGCTCCGCTGCGGGACCTGCTCATGCAGCTGGCCTTGTCCGGTTGCTTTCGGGCGAAATGGACGGAGGCGATCCATGCCGAATGGATTCATGCCGTCCTGCGCGAACGCCCGGACTTGACTTGCCGACAATTGGGGCGCACGCGCGAGTTAATGAACCAACACGTGCAGGATTGCCTCGTCGAAGGCTACGAATCCCTGATTTCCTCTCTGGTCCTGCCGGATCCAAACGACCGGCACGTCTTGGCGGCGGCCATTCACGGGCACGCGGACATCATCGTTACCTTTAACCTCAAGCATTTTCCCGCCGCGGTGCTCAAGCCGTACGGCATTCGGGCGCGGCATCCCGATGAATTTTTGAGAAATCTCTGGATTTTGTATCCGACCGAGGTCTGCGAATGCGCGCGGAAGACCCGGGCGCGGCTGAGAAACCCGCCCAAAAGCGTAAAAGAATACCTCGATATTCTGGCTCAACAACGGCTGCCCGAGACGGTGGCTTTTCTGCGTGAAAATCGGGATTTGATTTAGAGCTGCGGGGGACGGCTCGGAGAGCCGTCTTTACCACCCCAAAAAATATCGCCAAAACGGACAATTTGCCCTGGTTCAATTCCCGCCGATTTTCATTCCGCATTCCCTATTCAGTGCTTATAGTCCTCCCCCATGCCCCGCAAATCGAAGCGCACCCCCACTTCGCCCGACTCCTCGGCCAACCCTCCCTCCGGCAGTATTTTTCTGCCGGAGCGTGTGGTCCACGCGGCGGACGAATCCCAAGTCGGCATCACCCACCCGCCGGTGCACCATCCCAAACCGGGCACGCGGTTTGCCAAAATCGCCCCGGCCCCCGCCCGTGGGCCGGCCGCAATGGACGATACCACGGAAACGCCCGAGGGCCAGCGCCTGGCCGACGACGCCACGCGCCACAAGAACTGGAAGCGCTGGGGCCCGTATCTTTCCGAGCGCCAATGGGCCACGGTGCGCGAGGATTACTCCGCAACTGGCGAATGCTGGGAATATTTCCCGCACGACCACGCCCGCAGCCGCGCCTACCGTTGGGGTGAGGACGGCCTGATGGGTTGGTCGGATCGCGAGTGCCGCCTCTGTTTCGGCCTCGCGCTGTGGAACGGGAAGGACCCGATTCTCAAGGAGCGTCTCTTTGGCCTGACCAACGCCGAGGGCAACCATGGCGAGGACGTCAAGGAGCTCTATTATTACCTCGATTCGACGCCGACCCATTCGTTCGCGCGCGCGTTGTATAAATATCCCCAGGCGGAATTTCCCTACGAGCGCCTCGTGGCGGAGAACAAATCGCGCGGCATTGATGCCCGTGAATTCGAAATTACCGACACCGGCGTCTTCGACGCCAACAAATATTTCGATGTCTTCGCCGTCTTCGCCAAGGAAGGTCCGAATGACACCCTCATCCGTCTCCGCATCGCCAACCGCGGCCCCGATGCCGCGAAGATTCACGTTCTGCCAACCGTGTGGTTCCGCAATACGTGGGTTTGGGGCTGCCGCTACGAGGGCTGCACGCTCAAGCCGCGCCTCTTTATGTCCGGCGACGGCGTCGTTCATGCCGAGCATCAGGATTTGGAGCCCTTTCTTTTTGCCGCCGACAAGGTGGACGGCCAGCCGGCGCCGGAATGGATTTTCACTGAAAACGAAACCAACACCGAGCGCCTCTACGGGCTGCCGCAATATACGCCGTATGTGAAGGATGCCTTTCACGAGCGGGTGGTCCACAATCGCGAGGCGGCGGTCAACCCGCTCAAGACCGGCACCAAGGCGGCGGCGTGGTATCAACTGAACATTCCCGCAGGCGAAGAGGTCATCATCCACCTGCGCCTCACCAGCCAGCGCGAGGCCCCGCTCAAATTATTTGGCCCGTCTTTTGACGAGATTATTGCCGACCGCGAATCGGAAATGAATGAGTATTACCATCTCCTGCGCCGCTCTTCGGGCGCGATGGGTGACCAGCATCTTCAGGTCATGCGGCAGGGCCTGGCCGGGCTGCTCTGGAGCAAGCAATTCTACCACTACTCCGTGCGCGACTGGCTCGACGGCGACCCCTCCCAGCCCAAGCCCCCCGCCGCCCGCCTCGAAGGCCGCAATGCCAATTGGGGACACCTGTTCAATCGCGACATTATTTCGATGCCGGACAAATGGGAATATCCGTGGTACGCGGCGTGGGACCTCGCCTTCCACATGATTCCCTTCTCCGCAGTGGATCCGCAGTTCGCCAAGGAGCAATTGCTGCTGCTCCTGCGCGAGTGGTATATGCACCCCAGCGGGAAAATTCCGGCGTATGAATTTTCCTTCGACGACGTCAACCCGCCTGTTCACGCCTGGTCCTGCTGGCGCGTTTACAAAATGACCGCCGGGAAGGGGCAACGCGACCTCAACTTTCTCGCGCAAGCTTTCCACAAACTCCTCATCAACTTCACCTGGTGGGTTAACCGCAAGGACCCCGAGGGCAATAACGTCTTTGGCGGCGGATTCCTGGGCATGGACAACATCGGCGCCTTCGACCGCAATATCGTGCTGCCGGGTGGCGGCCACCTCGAACAGGCCGACGGTACCGCCTGGATGGCCTTTTACTGCGGCACCATGCTCGCCATGGCCCTTGAACTCGCCGGTTACGACGATTCCTACGAGGGCGTCGCATCGAAATTCTTTGAGCATTACATTACCATTGCTGACGCCATGAACACTCTTGGCGGCACCGGCCTCTGGAATCCCGATGTCGGATTCTACCAAGACCAGATTTCGTGCCAGGGCACCACCCTGCGCCTCCCGGTTCGGTCCCTGGTCGGCCTGATCCCGCTGCTGGCGGTCGAAGTGCTCGACGAGGAAGTGATCGCGCGCCTGCCCCAGTTCGGCAAACGCATGCGCTGGTTTTTGGATCACCGGCCGGACTTGCGCCAGCACATCTCCTGCATGGAGCAAGGCGGCGTGCGCACCGGCAAGATGCTCCTGGCCATCCCCGCACGTGACCGCCTCGAACGCGTGCTGAAATACGTGTTCGACGAGAACGAGTTTCTGTCGCCCCATGGCTTGCGGAGCGTGTCGAAGGTTCACGCGGAACACCCGGCGCGGATTGTTCTCGATGGCCGGGAATACAGCGTGGATTACGTGCCCGGCGAAAGCACCACGCGGCTGTTCGGCGGCAATTCCAACTGGCGCGGACCGATTTGGTTCCCGGCGAATTATCTGCTCATGGAAGCCCTGCAGCGCTACGATTTCTTCTACGGCGACGGCCTGATGGTCGAATGTCCTACCGGCTCCGGCCATCACGTGACGCTCGGCGAGGCCGCAGACGAAATTGGCCGGCGCCTCGTCAGCGTCTTTCTCCCCGACGCAACGGGCAAACGCCCGTGCCACGGCGAGGATGCGCGCTACGCCAAGGACCCGAATTACAAGGATCTCATTCTATTCTACGAATACTTCCACGGCGACACCGGCCGCGGCTGCGGCGCCAGCCATCAAACGGGGTGGACCGGCCTGGCCGTGAAGATTATCCAAGAACTGGCCCACCGGGGGAAATTATAAATTTCCAAGCGTTCTAGTGCTTAGTGCTTAGTGTTTTAGTTCTTCGCGAAACCGCACATTCAACATGGCAGGCTGCCTGCGGGGTTTATATGTGGGACTTCGGAGTGAAGAGCACTAAGCACTAGAACACTAAGCACTAAAACACTTCAGCTTGTTTCATCCGTTTCATCATGCCCGAGGCGCGCTTCCGCCAGATCAATATCGAGCTGAATCCGGCGTAGCACCTCGTCATTGATGGCCCGGTTGTTGCGGAGTTTGATGATCATTTCCCGTTCGGCATCGAGGGCCTGCTGCGAGAGTTCCTCATATTCGGAGGAATACAGGCTGACGCCGGTGGCACCGTTCGCGGCCGTTTCGCTTTCCAATTGGCGGATGCGGTCTTCGTATTCCAGTTTGAGGCGCTGCAGCGTGTTGGGCTTCACCGGACGGACCTGATGGAGTTCGCATATCCGCGACAGCGCCGCGCGATTCGCCGTGAGCCGGGCGTGCCGCTCCTCTTTTTCCGCCGAGTGATCTTCCTCCAGGTTCAACCAGCGAATTACCGGTTGCATGCTCAATCCCTGCAATACCAGCGTGCCGAAAATCACACTGAAGGTTAGAAAGAATATCAAACCCCGGTCGGGAAATGCCGTGCCGTTGGCGGTGGCCAGCGGCAGAGCCAGCGCCGCCGCCAGCGAATCGGCCCCGCGCATCCCCGTCCAGCCTATCAAGACGACTTCCTGCCAGGGCGGCGCGGGATAATCCCGGCGAATTTTACGGCTCAGCGCGCGCGGGACATACGTCACGACCACCGTCCAGACGAGACGAATCACGATGACGAGAACGATAATCAGCAGGGCGTAGACGATGGCCTGGCCCAGGGAATGTCCGGCGAGGGAATTCCCGTCGAGCGATTGCACGACTTCCGGCAACTGCAGACCAATCAGGATGAAGATCAGCCCGTTGAGGATGAATCCAACTTGCTCCCACACCGGCCCCGCCTTGAGGCGCGTGCGGGAATTGATGACTTCCGGGCTGCGCCAGCCATTGTACAGTCCGCACACAACAACCGCCAGCACGCCCGACGTGCCGAGTGCCTCGGCCGCCAGATACGTCGCGAAGGGGGTCAGGAGCGACAGGGTGATTTGGACGGGAGGGTCGTCCATTCGGCGATGAATGGAGGTCGCAATGAAGCCAAATGCAAGACCGACGACAATTCCACCCAAGCCCACCAGGACAAATTTAAAACTGGCGTCGGCCAGGGAGAAAGAACCAGTCACCACCGCCACCACCCCAAACCGGTAGGCTACGAAAGCCGAGGTGTCATTGACCAGACTCTCCCCTTCCAGAATAGTCACAATGCGCCGGGGCACCCGCAGTCGATGCGAGATCGCGGTCGCCGCCACGGCGTCCGAAGGCGAGATAATGGCCCCGAGCACGAAAGCTGAGCCCAACGCCATCCCAATAAAAGCGTGGGCGAACAAGGCCGTCACGAGGATAGTGAAGAACACCAAACCAATGGCCAACAGGAGAATTGGCCGCAGTTCGGCGCTAAAATCCCGCCAGGAGGTGAAGAGCGCCGCCGGATAGAGTAATGGGGGCAGGAAGAAAACAAAAATCAACTCCGGATCAAGGTTCAGTTTCGGCAGACCAGGGGCGAAACTCAGGCCAAGTCCGCCGATAACCAGCAAGACAGGATAGGGGATCTGCCATTTCCGCGCCAGCACCATCAATATCGCCACCACCACCAGCGATACCATGATCAACTCCACCACGCCGACCGTGGTTGACGGGGCTGGCGGTATGCCGGCGCTGAGTAAGAGCGGGGATGGATACATAGTGCTCTAGTTTCTAGTTTTTAGTTCTTAGTTTGGGATTAATCCCGGATTGGGTGGATTGGCCAACTAAAAACTAAGAACTAGAAACTAAAGCACTTTTAAAGCGTCCTTCCCCGCAGTATCCCCCCAATCCCCTTCCCCCCACGCCCAATGCCGGGTCCTGGGCTGGGGCTGAGTTTCTCGGCGTCGGACCTGGCTTTGAAACGGGATTCAAGGGGCGCGCCGTCCAATTCGGCCTCGATGCACCATTGAACATACCGGCTGAGCGAAAGTCCGACCTCTGCGGCCCGGGCCGCAGCGCGCCCGCGGAGGCTGGGAGACATGGAAATGCCGATGGTCCGATGTCGGTCGTCGGGCTCGGCGGGTGGCTCGGGCGGCACCGAAGAGGCGGGTGGATCGATATCTTTCGGGCCCGAATCCGGCGGTTTAGGTCCTACCTTCCTCCCGCCCGAAGTATCGATGACATGGGAGTGAAGCGAAGTCAGAAAGTCATGGGCCATAAGATCTAAGGTACGTTATTCACAATAAAAGTCAAGAGTATAGTATATTGTTGTGTTTAATTTCTTATTTTTGTTTATATTCTTAATATGTTTGTAATGAGCATGATACATCGAGCTCCGCTAAGCGGGTCCGGAGGCCCCGCCTAGCTCCGACCGCTCTTCGGGCTGCGTACAACTTCGATCGGGCGTCCCACCAGCCAATCGAGCCGTCTAATCCCCGATCTTGGACTTTCCGGCTCTACTTGCTATCTTCCCTGTCACGTCCTCCCTTGGCCGGACGCTACTTACCGAACCCTGCATGGAATCTGACCGCGAACTTCTCCGTCAATACGCCCAAGAGGGCCGCGAGGCCGCCTTTGCCGAGGTCGTGCGCCGGCACATGGATCTGGTGTATTCCGCGGCGCTGAGGTTGGTGGCCGGCGATTCGGCTTTGGCCCAAGACGTCACCCAAGAGGTCTTCACCACGCTCGCACGGAAGGCGGCGGCGCTTTCCACCCGCGAGAATTTGCTGGGTTGGCTGCACACGACGACGCGTTACGCCGCCAGCGTCGCCGTGCGGGGGGAACGGCGGCGGCGAACGCACGAACAGGAAGCAGGCACGACCATGCATGACCAACCCGCCACCACCGCCATGGATTGGATGCAACTTCAGCCCGCCCTCGACGACGCCGTGGGCAGCCTCCGCGCCGTGGACCGAGAGGCCGTGCTGTTGCGCTTCTTCCAGGGCAAGAGCCACCGCGAAGTCGGGGCGGAGTTGGGCTTAAACGAAGCTCTGGCCCGCAAGCGCATCGACCGCGCGTTGGAAAAACTGCGGGTGTACCTGTCGCGGAGGGGAGTGACCGTGTCGTCAGCAGTGCTGGCCGGGGCGATGACGGCGAACTCGGTACAGGCGGCGCCGGCGGGGCTGGCGGGGAAATTGGGCGTGGTGGCGGTGGCGCAGGCAGGGAAGGTGGGCGTGTTTGCAGGCATATTAAATGGAATTACCATGCACACAAAAACCAAAACAGGCGTCACAGCCATCGTCCTGCTGGCATTGGCCGCCGTTCCCATGGCGTTGCATTCCCATCAACTGGCCAAAATGGACGAATTAAGCGCCGATTTGGCGCGCCGGAATGCAATTCTATCCGCGCAGGTAGACCAGTTGCAGGCTAAGAGCAAAGGCCAAAACTTAACGTGGGTGGTGTCAACGAAAGACTCGGGACTAATTCCTGTGGAACTCGCGGCAATCAAGAATCTATCTTTTTCGATTGCCGACGCAAATTTCACTCTGAGCAAGGAGGCGATCGGCCTCTTGGGTCTCTCTCCTGATGAAGCGAGTCAGGTGCAGAAGATTTTGACCCAGTTGCGGGACCAAGTGCAGAACAACCTTCGGGCCTCCGTGAAGGAAATTGCTCCTAAAGATGTGGCCGATTCAACCACCCGCAGATTTCTCGACAGTAATTCCGGCAAGCAATCTGTTTATCAACTGCCGGCGATGAGCGATGACGCGCTTGCCTCCTTGCAAAAATGGTTTTCTGACAATATCGCTGGCGTAATTGGGCCAGATCGCGCCGACGTTTTCGTCTCCAAGGCGGCAGAATCCCGGGATTTCTGGCTGCAACCGGGTGAGCATGGCACGATTGCTTTTTCAGATTACCTGGAACTAGACGGCAAAACCATGGGAACGGCATGGAATGTTCAATTGGTTAGTAGCAAAGTTGGCAATTTCAATTCCGGAACCCGGGGTAGTAAAGGAGCCATTCCGACCCAATGGTCGTTCCTGTTTAAGGAATCCAATAGTCCCGCCCAAGTTGCGCAAGGAATGCCGCCGCCTCAAATCCGCGCCATTCAAGACAACCTTCGCACCATCGGCGCGATGGCCCAGACGTACATGGGCGAGAAAGGGGTAAAGCAAGTCACCTACGACGAGCTGACCTCCGGCCCTGATCCGTTTGTCAAGCCGGTCACGCCAGTTTCGGGGGAGGATTATCGGGAAATCGTGGTCCACCAAAATGACACAACGATATCCATTAATGCACCGGGCCTTGGGATCATCTCGTTCAGCTTGTAGAATAAATTGAAGAACCAATTGCCATGTCCGCCACCACCAAAACGCTGCTGTTAATCGCGGTCATCCTGGGCCTCGAGGCAATTTTAATAGTTCTGCAAGATCGGCGGATGGCCGAGGTGGAAAAGCTTAATGCCGATATGGTCAAAAGGAACGTCGCGCTTCAGGCGACCGTGAGCCGCTTGACGGCTAAATCGGAAAGTATTTCCGGCCCCCCGCCATCGGCGCCTACGCCCCTTCAGCCAACCGTGAGCGGCGCGAAGCCAATTGGGGTCGACAAGGAGATCCTTAAATCCATCCACTTTGACTTGGTTGACGAGAATTTCATACTTACCGATCTGGCGAAAGGTGCTTTGGGGCTCACGCCGACGGAGGCTAATCAAGCACAAGCCGTGCTCAACGAAATGAAAGTTCGGATTCAAGATTACCAGCGAGCAAATCTAAAACAAGTGACCCGGGAGCAAATGGAAGAGCCGGGGAATTGGGATTATGTCTTTGAAGCTCCGGGACACGTAACCCTTTACCAAATTCCCGAAATGAGTGACGGCCAAAGAGCGTCCCTGCAAAAGCTATTCTCGACGAATTTGACGAGCGCCGTTGGCTCGGATCGGGCTGATGTCATGTTACAGAGGGCCATGGTCTCCGATGCGTTATGGCTCGGGAAAGGCGAGCACATCGAGCTGGCCTTTCGAGACAGCGCAACTTCCAATGCGGGTGGACCCTTAACCGAGTGGGATGAGGACATCTATAACAGCAGCGGGGGATCAGGAGGAACGCACGGACAAAGCAAGGGCCTAATTGCCCCGAAATGGGCTTATCTGTTTGAGTTGGCGCCCAATGGGACGCGGGTACCAATCGCACCTTCGCGTTAATTCCTTCACTTCCCCGCAATCACTTCCTTCTCCGTCTGCGTCTTCAAAAACGCCAGCACATCCTGGAACTTGCTCAAATTCGCCGAATCCGCCGTTACCAGGTTTTCGTGGGCCTTCAAAATCATCCGCGCGTTGGCCAATTCCTGCTCATCGGGGGTAATCAGCGCCCGGGCCTGGTCGGGGGAGAAATTCATCGGGTAGTCGCCGCAGTCCACGCAGAGGAGGCGGTGGAGGCCGAGATTGCGGACGAGTTCCAGGTTTCGCGGGCTGAGGCCCATGAGGCTAATGACGCCTGGGGGCGTCGCCTTGGCGGCGTCCATCGCGGCGCCGGCGATGAGGCCGAGGAAGGTCGAGTCCATGCCCGTGCAGCGGGTGAAATCGAGGACGAAGCGGCGCCGCCCGGATTTGAGCAGCTTTTCGAAGAACTGCGACACGGGGGCGCAATTCAGGTAGCTCGCCCGGCCGACCACCGTCAGCACGATGGGATCGCCGTTGGTGTGGACGAGGAAGATGGGTGCTGTCGTGTCGCTAGCCATGCAGAACGGTGGACGGAAGGGTGGAAAGGGTTGATTCTACCACTAAGGGGAGGACGGGTGGCAAGGAAAAGAAAGGGGCCGAGGGACAGAGGGACAGAGGGACAGAGGGACAGAGGGACAGAGGGACAGAGGGA
>CAZLPS010000102.1:0-14462 GCA_964561455.1 uncultured Opitutales bacterium | reverse complement strand
ATACCTGAGGGGCACGGCCATTGGTCCGCGCCCGCCGCTTTTACCGATAGCGAGCGGCGAACAAAACGAGCAGCATTAGGGTTGCGACGACATAGAGGCCCGTGAGCGTCCCGACCGTGAGCCAATATTGCTTTGGCGTGTCCTGTGCAGAGACGAACTGCCGGCTCGTGCGAAAACCGCCATCGCGAACCATCTGATAAACCAGCGTCAAGGCGCCCAGCGGCAGCGCGATGGCCAGGATGGCGCCGACGACGTTGGCGCCGCGATTGAAGAGCAGGATTGCCAAGGCTACATTTACGAATCCTGACAAAAAAACAAAAGGTGCCGCTGCATTGAAGGGCACCTTGGGATCACCGGCACCCATTTGGGTTGAGTTAATTTCTGTGGTCATGGGGAAACTTTCTTTGCCGAACTTATGTACGTGAAACACTCACGCGTTAGGAAGTATAGCACAAAACCATTCTTTTGCCAGCTTAAACTGACTGAAAATGAACTGACAAACTGGCAGGAAGCTGATTTTTTGGGATGGCTGGGGTTGTGAAGGGGAGGTTAACAGTATTTCTCAGGTGGCAACGGGCTTAAGGGTGGGCTTTGGTTCGTTCCCACTCATTTGCCCCATTGGTATCCTCAAAACCATCCATTGTTTCGCAAATGCCCTTATATCAATCCCTAAGCTCAAGTGGGAAAAAGAGAGTGTAGCCCCCGCGCTACCTCAGGCAACGTGATCGCATTGGCTAAGGGACCGGTGCCTTGGCCGCGAGTTTTTGCAAAGATGCCTGCTGGTCAGCGGTCAGGCCTGACAAATTTCCCAAGGCATTTTGAATCGCACTTGCGGCCGCAGCGGGATTTTGCTTCGACCATTGCGTGGCGAGTTTGACCACTTGGGCGTCGCGAGTTGTCTCGTTTCCAATAGATACCGCCCAATTGAATGCCGCAGCCGGGTCGTTTTTTCCCACGGTGGCGATAATCTGGGTGACGGCACCGTCGCGGGCGGAGCCTTGCGGAAGGGTGTCTATCCATTGCGAGGCAGCGTTCGGGTCCTGGGTCAACCAGCTCTTGGCGACATTTGCGGTGGCGGTGTCGAGATTGCTGCCCGGAGGCAGGTTTTGCAATGCCACTGCTGCCTGGCCAGGTTGCTGGTTCGCCCAAGCCGAGATCACGCTGGCCTCTGCCCTGGTGGCGTTATTCCCCGTCAATTTTTGAGCGTCCTGCCAGGCTGCTTGCGGGTCAACATCAGCCAGCGCGCCAAGGGCGGTGGTGATGGAGTTGATCCTCGCGCCGCCTCCCGTCGGCAGGCTTAGCGCCCAATTAAACGCGCCTTGGGGATCAACATTTGACCAGCTGGTCGCGACTTGGGTGGCGAGAGTGACAAATGAGGGGTCGGCAGTAAGATTTTGCAGGACGTAGTTGCCCGCAGCCGCCGGATCGAAGGGTGTCCAAGTTGACATCACACTCGAGATGGCGGAATTGCGCTCCGTGGCGTTGTCGGCGGGCAGCGCTTGCGCCCAGGCGAGCGCCGCTTGCGGATCCTGGCGCCCCCAATTTGAGAGAATCATCGGCAAGGCTCTGTCAATTACGGCGGGATCGGGAATTTTAGCCAGGTAAGCCGCGGCCGTAGCCGGGTCCACATCGTCTATTTGTCGCAATGCGACGACCGACGCGGTCTCAAAATCCTTGCCCGTGAGCTTTCCCGCGGCCCATGCCAGAGCGCCGGCGGGATCCTTGGCGGCAAAGTCTAATGCGATGACTCCAATCATTTCGTCGCGGGCCGCACCCGGGGGAATATTGTAGTCGGCCAGTGAGAAAGCTATGGCAGACGGATTTGCGCTGCTCAAGGCCATGACTACTTGCGCCAGCGCTTTGTCCTTTGATGGGCCGGCGGGCAGGGAGTCGACCCAGGCCTTGGCGGCAGTTGGATTAGAATCCGCCCAGGTACCGGCAATAGTTTCCAAGGTACTGTCGCGCATTCCACTGGGAGGCAGATTGAGCGCGGCCGCGACTGCCGCTGCTGGGTCATGCTCTGCCCACCATTTGAAAACAGTCGGGTAACTGCTATAGGCTTGGCTAAGAGGCTCCTTGCTCAACACCGCAAAGGCACCCGCTGGGTCCTGGGATGCATAGAGGTCGATTAAATTTCTAAAGATCTCGTCGTGGAGCCTTCCCTTCACTTGATTCAATGCGGCAAAGGACGCAGGGTCATTCATTGGCCATTTATTGAATACGTCTCTAATCACGCTGTCTTTATGGGCCAGGTCATGACTTAGCGTCCAGTCAAGGGCCGCGTTGGGATTCAATTCTGCCCATCGGCTGATAAAGACACCAAGATTCATTTGATCACGCAAGGCCTGGGCGGCCGGATCTGGATCGTCAAGAAAAGCTTTTATGGTGTCAGCCCCTAAAGTTTCAATGTAATCTTGAATCCTATCGAAATCGTCCCTGTCCTTCGCCGCTTTGAACATTTGCGCAAGGTCCGCCTTGGCTTGAGCTTCACTGATTACCACCGGCTTGGATTGAGGCTTGGCGGAGGATTGCGAGGATTTTGCCGTCTTCTCGCCGGCCATATTCCCACCGGGCGCCGTTTGTTTACCGGAATACCAGCCCATCGCGAATACGCCAACCATCACTACGAGTTGGCCGGCCAACCACCACCTTTTGTTGCGCCCTAAGGGTGTCCTCATGGATGTTACTTAAACGAAAAATACAAAAACGCAAGCCGTAGGGTGGTGACGCAATTTAAGGCCGGGCAGGCCATCCGCCAATTATTTTTGCGAACAACCTGACTCCCACCACCAGCGCCTTCTCATCCAAATCAAACGTGCTCGTGTGCAGCGGCGTCATTTTCTTCCCGGGCGGCTTCACGCCGAGCAGCATCATGCAGGCCGGCACCGGATAATTCGCAAAATCCTCGGCGCCCATGCTCGGGCGGCGGTTGGTCTCGACGTGTTGCGGCCCCAAAAGGTCCCGCGCCGTTTTGAGGCAAATCTCGGTAACGGTCGGGTCATTGATGACGCCGCGGAGCAAATCGTCGAAAGTGGGAGCGATGGTGGCGCGGAAAGCGCGGGCCGTTCCGGCGCAGAGCCGGACAATAGTCTGGCGGGCGTGGTTGGACACGGCCTGATCAAACGAACGGATCGTACCCTTCAGCGTCACGGTATCCGGAATGATATTCGGCGCCTGCCCGCCTTGAAACATGCCGATGGTCACCACGACCGGATCGCGGGCATCGGTTTGGCGCGGGACAGCCTGGTAAATGAGTGTAACGAGCTGTGCGGCCACCGCAATGGGGTCAATCGTGTTATGCGGGCGCGCGCCATGGCCACCTTGGCCCCGCACCTCAATGACGAAATCCTGGCAGAAAGCAGATTGGGGGCCGGGCGTGATGCTGACCATGCCCACCGGAAGACTCGGATCAACGTGGAAGGCCAAGATGGCGTCCACGCCCTTGACCGCGCCTTGGGCGACCAATTCGCGAGCCCCATCGCCGGTTTCTTCCGCGGGTTGAAAAATGCTCCGCCAAGCCACAGGGAGTGGGCCGGCCCGATGAAGTGCCAGGGTGGTGCCAAGCAAAATGGCTGAATGAGCATCGTGCCCGCAGGCGTGCATCACGCCCAAATTCTTCGAGCAGTAGGCAACCTGGTTCGTTTCCGTTATCGGCAGCGCATCAATATCCGCGCGCAGCGCAATAACCGGAGCCTTTGGCGATGCCCCGGGCACAATCCCCGTAATAATGCCCCGTTTCCCCGCGCCCAACCGGTGCCGAATCCCCGCCGCCGCCAATTGCCGCGCCAAAAATGCCGTGGTCGCAAGTTCCCCGCCACTTAATTCCGGATGCTGGTGCAGGTGACGCCGAAACCCGGACAACGCCCGTTCCATGCGAACCGTGGGGGCGCAGTCTTGCTGCGCCCTCCGCCCGCCAATAAATTTTGTTTTCATCAAATTCCAGTTTCGAAAATTCAGATTCTAAATTCCCACCCTTAACTGTACCGGATCAGCGGATTGCCATCGAGCCGTTTCGACAAATCCACCGGATCGCCCACCGAAACCTGCTGCGGATTGACCTGGTAGGCCCAGACTTGGAAGAATATCAAACTGGCCTCGCCATAGATGGTCGTAAAGGCTCCGTCCACGGCATCCGCCCCATGGGCGACCTTGACCCGGCCGATGCGCGGGACGTTATACCTCGCGTCAAAGGTCAGCCATTCCTGTCCTAGGTAAACTTCGCAGTAGGCGTGAAAATCCATGGCCGAGCCCGGATCGAAACAACCAATGTCCGGCAGGTGGCCGGTTACATAGCGGGCAGGCAAATTAAAGGCCCGGCACAGCGCGATGACCGCATGGGCGAAATCGCGGCAAACTCCATACCGCCGGCCAATCACTTCCGAGGCCGACAGGTCCGGGCGGCCGGACATATGGCGGTATTCGATGTTATTATGGACCCAATCGCAGATGGCTTGAACGCGCGGCAGCCCATGGGTGGTCTGGCCAAAATGGGTCCAGGCAAAATTCATCAGTTTGTCGGAATCGCAATACCGGCTCGGCAGCGTGTAGCGCAATAATTCATGGGGAAGCTGGCCGACCGGGACGAGGGGACCGCTAATTTGCCGGGTGTCCGGCAGGGAGGAGACGGCGACGAGAGCGTCATGGCGGATCTCGTTGCGGCCCGGCATTAACGTCGAACGGTAGGTAATATTGCCATGAGAATCCTGAAATTCCGCCGAGGGCAGCCCGATGCCGAACGTCAGCTGCTCCTTCATCACGAACACCCGGCCCTCCAGCCTGGGTTTGAGCACCAACAGCACAGGCGTCGGCCTGGGCGTATCGTAAGCGATATAACACCCGACGCGCACGGTGAGATTCAAAGGAGACCAATCCATAGTTAGCGCGCAAGCGAACTCATCACAAAGATTTCAAATCGAATGATTTTGTCCCCAGCCTGAGCCGCGCCGGGCCAAAAGGCAAGCGACAAGCCATCCTCAATCCCCAACTACTTTGCCGTTCCGGCCTGGCCTGCCGGCATATTTCCGGTCGCATGGGCGAGATTGGCGATGGAGGCGCCAAGGGTGGCTTCGGCCTGGACTTGCTGCTGGAGCGCGGTGGCGAGGCTGCTGAGGGCGGTCTGCAAGTCCACGTACGTATTGAGGCCGGCTTTGTATCCGGTGTTGATGGCATTGAAAGCTTCCTGCTGGGCCGCCACTTGCGCGTTGGTCGAGTCCACCTGCCGCAGGGCGTTTTTATAGGAGTAAAAGAAATTCCACACGTCGGTGACGACCTTGAGTTCCTGGGAGTGCAAAACCTCGCGGGCGGCGTCTTCCCGTTCCTGGGCGTCGAGGATGGCGTAGGTTTTTTCAAATCCGGTGAAAATCTGCCACGACACTTGCAGGCCGACCATGTAATTGTTCTGCGGATTGCCGTGGGTGACGCCCGCGGAGACATACCCGTAACTCAAATTGCTGATGGCCGAAATCACGGGTTTCTCGTCGGCTTTCGCGGCTTCGACATTGTGCTCGCCTTCCAGCACCGTGGCATAGGCCGCCATCAAATCAGGGCGCTGGCGCATGGCCAGGGCCATTAATTGCGAAATGTCGTCGTCAATTTTGGCTGAGCTGTCGAGCTTCTGGCTGCGCTGAATATTGAGTTTGTCGGTGACCGGGATGCCGAGACTCAACGCGAGCTGGGCCCGCGCCGTTTCCACCTGGGACTGGGCGACTTCCAATTGGTATTCCGCATTGCTGACTTGAGCGGAGGCTTGCAGATCCTCCTGTTTGGTGCCAAGCCCGGCGCTGAGGCGCTGGTCGGCCGCCTTCAGGCTGGCATTGGCGTCATCCAAGATCGCTTGCGCGGCCGCCACAAAGCCCTCCGCCGCATCAAAATTGAAATAGGCCAGCTCCGTGGCGAGAATCACATCCTGGATTTGCTGGTTATAGAGATAATTCGCGGCGTAGAGCGCCTGGCGCGCGGCCTCCGTCTGCGCTTCGCGCTTCCCGAAATTCCACAGCACATAATTAATGCCCAGGGACGGCCCGTAGGTGGTCGAGTAGGTGGTCCCGGCAAAGGTCGAGCCATTGACGCCGACCGTGCGCACTTTGTTGCGGTCAAAGGCTAGATTGCCGGAGACCGTTGGGTAATAGGCGCTGTTGGCTTCGCCGAGTTGGGCCGCGGCGGATTTGGCGTCATGCCAGGCGGCACGGGTTTGCGGATTGTTGGACAGCGCGAGGTCAATCAGCGTTGGCAGACTGAGCTCCGCGCCTGAGACGTTGCCGGAAATGGGGGCAAAAGTGAGCGGTTGGGCGGGCTGGGCGCTGGCCACCGGCGTCCAAATCTCGCGCGGGCTGGAAGCGACTTGATCGTCAATACTCATCATTCGGCAGCCCGCCAGCAGGGTGGCAAGCGAAAGGCCGGGCAGTGAAAAGCGTAAAAATTTCATGAGCGGGCAGGGCGGCATTCAGGCGTGCTGGGGTTGCGGTTTTGCCGTAGTTGGCGCAGGAGGAGATGTATCTTTTTGGCGGCGGGCAAAGAAGGGAATGCGATCCAGCACATGGTCCTGGAGCCATTCAAAGCCCAGATAGGTGACCGGCGTGACGAAAAGCGTGACGATTTGGGACAGCACCAGCCCGCCACAGATGGCCAGCCCGAGAGGCATCCGCGTGGCGGCGTCCGCGCCAAATCCCATGGCAATGGGGAGGGAGCCAAAGAATGCGGCCAAGGTCGTCATCATGATCGGCCGGAGGCGCTCCAGGCAGGCTTCGTGGATGGCGTCG
Organism: uncultured Opitutales bacterium; assembly: GCA_964561455.1. Taxonomy (GTDB): domain Bacteria; phylum Verrucomicrobiota; class Verrucomicrobiia; order Opitutales; family JABDGR01; genus JABDGR01. The sequence continues at coordinate 7,704 of CAZLPS010000102.1, read as the reverse complement.
AACGGCGTGCGGCCCTCGGTCTGGCGAATGATGGCAAAGTCAATCATCATGATGGCGTTCTTTTTGACGATCCCCGCCAGCATGAACATTCCAATCATCCCGTAAAGCGATAACTCGCCCACGCCCAAAGTCGGGTACATTTTGTTGGCGAAGTAAAGCGTGGCCAGGCCGCCGACAATCGCCGGAGGGATCGAAAGCAGCACGGTAAACGGGTGAATGTAACTTTCGTAGAGAATGCCCAGGATGATATACATCACAAACAAGGCGACGATGAACATCAACAGCATTTGGGTGACGGTCTGCTTGAAGACCAGTGCGTCGCCCTGGAACCCGCCCACGATGCCGGGCGGGACGATTTTCGCGGCGGTCTGGTCAATGAAGTCCGTGGCCGCGCCAATGGGGATGCCGCTGTTCGTGTCGAAGGTGATGGTGACGGAGGTGAACCCGTTGAAATGGTTGACGGCCAGCGGGCCGACAGTGACCTTGGGCGTGGCCACGGAGTTAAAGGGCACCATGCGGCTGCTGTTGAGTTGGTTGATGGCGTCACCCTGGTCCTGCGCGAACAAGGGGCTTTGGTTGACCAGGGAGTTAAAATACACATCGGTCAGGCTGCCCACCTTGTTGCGAAACTCGGGCGCAGCCTCGACCACCACCCAATACTGCAGATAATCGCTTTTGATCAGATAGGAGTAATTTTGGGAATAGGCATTCGCGATGTTCTGGGCCATGGTGGTGGCGCCGACCCCAAAGGAGGAAGCCTGGTCCCGGTTGACGTTTAATTCAATCTGCCGGTTGTCCGCAAAATAATCCGAATTGACGGACTTGAACATGTCGGTGCGGGCGCGCATGGCGGCGACCATGGCAAGGGCGCTGGCATAAACCTGGTCCTTGTCGAGGCCGGATAGAATATAGGCATAGCTGCCGGTGGTGTTGGCCACGACGCCCGCACTGATTTGCAGGCTCGCCCGGGGGTGGATCGCGGGAATCACCCCGGGGACTTGGGCCATGTTCTTCATGATGTCGTTATTGACATCCTGGATGGGGGGACGACCGGTCTTGGGGTCATCCAGGGCGATGAAGGTGATGCCCGTGTTCGAATTGGTGCGCGACGAGAAACCGCTGACCGTCACAAAGCCCGCCACGTAGGGGTTCTTTTGAATGGCCGCCACGACGCCGTCCTGCAGACGTTGCATTTCCGCCGGAGAGGTGGCCGTTTTGGTGATCCAGGCGCCAAAGATAAATCCGCTGTCACCAACCGGGAGAAACGATTTGGGCACGGCATTGTAGAACCAAACGACCCCAAAGAGGCACGCCGCATACGCCAGCACCGAAAAATACCAGTGTTTCAACGCAAACGTCAGCGCCGGACTGTAGAGCTTTAGAAAACGGTCTTCGAGGTGATGCGCGGTCCGTTCCAGCCATGAGCGCGTCGCCTCATTGTATTCCTTCAGCACCCGCGAGCACATCATTGGCGTCAGCGTCAATGACACCACCCCCGAGGCGACGACCGCAACAATGATGGTCACCCCAAATTCGCGGAACACCCGCCCCATCATCCCGCCCATGCCCACCAGGGGAATGAAGACTGAGCCCAGGGAAAGCGTCATCGCCAGAATGGTGAAACTGATTTCGTGCGCGCCCGCATACACCGCCGTCCAGACTTTTTCCCCCGCCTCCATGCGGCGGACCATGTTTTCCAAAAAGACAATGGCGTCGTCAATCAAGAACCCGACCGAGAGGGTCAGCGCCATCAAGGAAAGATTGTCCAGCGAATAGCCAAACTGATGCATGATAATGAATGTGAGCAGCAGCGACATGGGCAGCGCAAACGCGGGAATGAGCGTGTCGCGCACCCGGCCCAGGAACAGGAACACGACCAGCACCACGAGCGCGAAGGCGATGAGCAGCGTCACGGTCACATCCTCGACCGAGTGCTGGATGTTGATGGCCCGGTTGTAAATGGGAATGATCTGAATGGACTGGGGCATGCTGGCCTGAATGACCGGCAGCAGCTTGAGCACCCCTTTTGCCACCTCCACATTATTCGCGCCGCTGGTCTTGGTCACCGCGAGCACAATGCCGACCGAACCCGGCTTCAGGCCGCGCGCCATATAGGCCATTTTCATGTATTCGGACTGCACTGAATCCACGCATTCGGCCACATCGCGCAGGAAGATCGGCGCGCCGTTCTTATAGGCGATGATAATATTGCCGTAATCGGCCGCCTTCTCGAGCTGGGTCTGGGGCTTGACGGTGAGCTGAATGGTGTCGCCGACAATCTGGCCCGCGCTTTGCAGGGTGGAGTTGCTTTTGATGGCGGCGTTGATGTCGCTAAACGTCAAGCCCCGGGAAGTGAGCTTGCGCGGGTCCACCTCGATGCGCACGGCCCGGGGGGTCCCGTAAACGCCCACGCTCGCCACGCCATTGACCGTCTGAATGCGCTGCGCGACGTTGGTGGAAGCGTATTCATACAGCTGTGATTCCGTCATCGTGTAGGAAATCATGCCAAAGAAGATGACGGGCAGGTCATTGGGGTTGACCTTTTGGAAAGTTGGTGGCGAGGGCAGATCCTGGGGGAGCGTGCCCGAAGCCGCCGCAATGGCCGATTGCACGTCGGACGCCGCGCCGTCAATGGACTTGTCGAGGTTGAATTGCAGCGTGATTTGGCTGTTGCCGAGCGAATTGTTCGACGCCACCAACTCGATGCCCGGAATCTGGAGGAATTGCTGCTCAAGCGGCGAGGCGACATTATGGGCCATCACTTCCGGGCTGGCGCCGGGGTAGGAGACGGACACCCGGATAATGGGATAGTCCACCGTGGGCAGGTCGCTCACGGGCATCGCCAGGTACGAGTAGACGCCAAATACCGCAATCGCCAGGTAGACCAGCATGGTCATCACCGGGCGGTTAATAAACGGGTCGGCGATACTTTTCATCGGTCGGTGGGCGGAATAAAAAGGGCAGGCGGGAAAAGCAAGTGGCCGCGATTACGATTTTCCACCCGCGCCACCGCCACTGGCCACAGCGGGAGATGGAACCGGGGCGGAGGCGCCGCTGGCCGTCGGAGCGGCGCCGGTGGCACCCGAGGCACCGGCCAATTGCGTGGCCGGAGCGACCTCCTTGCCGTCCAATACCTTGACCATCAGCGGCATCGTGGGCGCGAGGAACAACTGGCCTTCCACCACCACTTTTTCGCCGGCTTTGAGCCCCGCCGTGATGACCTTCATGCCGTCGTCCTGGGTTTGGCCGGTCTGCACCACGCGCATTTCCGCCGGAGGCAGGTCGCCAGCTTTGGCGGGGGTGCCGAGGACGAACACAAATTCTCCCTGCTGGCTCATCAAGATGGCGGACTCCGGCACGACGACCGCATCGTGCAAGGTATCGAGGAGAATGCGAACCTGCACTGGCTGGTTGGGCCAGAAAAGCCGCTCACTGTTCGGCAGCGTCGCGCGCAGCATGACGGACCCGGTCGGCGCCGCGACGGCGTTGCTGACGATGGTCAGCTCACCGCTTTGTTGTTGTTTCGCGTCGGACAGGCTGATCACCATAACCGGCAACCGGCCATGGTTGGCGTCAAAATATTTACGGAGCAGTGGAAAATCGGTTTCCGAAATGGAGAAGTCCGCGTAAATGGGCGACATTGTTTGAATTGTCGTAATGGGGACGTCATTGACCTTGACGACATTGCCGACGTTGATGCGAAAGGTGCCGACCATGCCGTCAATCGGCGCCCGGATCGTCGTATAGGCCAGATTTATTTGCGCCGTGCTAAGCATGGCCTCGTCTACCGCGAGTTGGCCCTTGATGGCGTCCAGTTGGGCTTCCAACACGTCAATTTGCTGCTGGGAGACGAGTTTCTCCGGCACCATCAGCCGATTTCGCTCCAACGTGCCGCTGGCCAGTTTAAAATTGGCGTTGTCTGTTTCCACCTGGCCTTGCGCGCGTTTGACCGCGGCTTCGAAAAGTTCGGAATTTATTTGCACGAGGATGTCGCCCTTCTTGACCAGGGTGCCCTGCTGAAACGGCATTTCCTTGATCTGGCCTTCAACCTGGGAGACGATATTCACCGATTGGGAGGCCGTGGTCTGGCCGTCCGCCGAAAGGAATTGTGGAACATCGCGGGCAGTGACGGTGGCTGCGGAAACAGCCCGGGGCGGCAGCACCGGCATGCTTAGCGTCACCGGCTTCGGTTTTTCGCAGGCCGGCAGGGTCGCCAGCAGCCCGGCCGCCAGGAGTCCGGCGGCACATCGGAGGGCGGGCGGAAGGTGGGGTCTCGGGGCATTCATGGGACAAATTGGCGGGAAATTTCCATGGGTCGGCCCGCGGCCGCAGCCGTGGGCGGGAACCCGAATTTCTATGGATGGAGCCGTTTGTTGTCAACTGCCAATCAAACGAGTGTTTGAATAAGTACCGAATCCTCCGGCCGGTCGCCCGTTAAGGAGATACTAACGAAATTAGCCCTAGACTTTTTGCACCAAGCCGGCCTTCAGGCACTTGACCGAAACCCACACGCGCTTGATCTGGCCGCTGGGGAGCTTGACGCGGATGCGCTGCAAATTTGGGCGGAAGGCCCGGCGGGTGCGCTTGGTGACGTGGGTGCCGATGCCGCCGGCCTTTTTGGCGACGCCGCGACGGTGAACGATGCTGCCCTTGGTGGGGCCTTTGCCGGTAACACTGCAGATGCGGGACATATTGGTAAACGGTTGAGGGTCGAAGAGATGAGTGGAATTGGTCAACAAACCGGGTTTTGGACGGTTTGGCAAGGCAAAAAGGGCGGGGGAGCGAAGTTACAGGTGGTTGCCCGGAAGCAGTTTACCTCAATCCCCAAACCCCAACTGTAAACCGCAAACCGTATACCGTAAGCCATCACGCCGTCCGCCCTTGGCAACCATCCAATTATTCTCTTTGCCAACCCAGCGTTTTTGTGACGTTTATTTGTAATCCCCATGCCCCTTGCATCGTCCATCCCCAATGTCAATTGCCTGTGGGGTGAAGTCGTCGCCGGAACGCTGGCGCGGCTGGGGGTGCGGCAGGCGGTCATCTCCCCGGGTTCGCGGTCGGCGCCGCTGGTCTGGGGTTTGACGCGGCAAACGGACATCGCGTGCGTTTCGGTGTTGGACGAGCGTTCGGCCGGATTCTACGCGTTGGGATTGGCGCGGGCCACGGGCCGGCCGGTGGTTCTGGTCTGCACGTCGGGAACGGCCGCGGCCAATTATTTGCCGGCCGTGATTGAAGCAAGTTTGAGCGCCGTGCCCTTGCTGGTCCTCACGGCCGACCGGCCGCCCGAGTTGCGAGATTGCCATGCCGGCCAAGCCATTGATCAGGTAAAGATCTTCGGCCACTACCCGCGTTGGCAGCATGAAATCGCCCTGCCGGAAAACCGGCCCGAGCTTTTGCGTTATCTGCGTCAGACGGTCATTCACGCCGTGGAACGCGCCCAGGCACCGTGGCCGGGACCGGTGCAGCTGAACTTTCCTTTCCGTGAACCTCTCGCCCCCGTTCCCCAGCCGGGCTTTACGGCGCCAGCCTTGGTGGATTTGCAAAGCATCCTCGGCGAGCCCGCAGTCCGCCCGGAAAAAGGCCCATGGCCCGCGGCGGCCATTTCCTCGGGCGCGCGCGAAGTATTGCGTGCGCCGTCGGGAATTATCATCGCCGGTCCCGCCCAACCCGCCGACCGCACAATGTACATAAAGCAAGTGACGGCCTGGGCGCGCCGCCGCGGCTGGCCCATTCTCGCCGACGCCCTCAGCCCGCTCCGCCATGCCCGTGAACTTTCTGCACAGGTTATCAGCCATTATGACTTGATTTTGCGCTCGTCCAAACATCTGGCCAATCTCGTCCCGGAAGCCATCATTCAGCTCGGCCCGCTGCCGACGAGCAAGGTTTTGCGCGGCTGGCTCGGTCAATTGCATGCCCCGGTTTTAATCGCCCATGAAGGCCCGGAGAACGTGGATCCGCTGCACCGCCCCGTCCACCATTGGCGCGGCAGCCTGGCCCAGTTGGCGGCCTGGGACGCCAAACCACCCGTTCCGGATAAGGCCTGCTTCACGCGCTGGAAGAAGTTGGAAGCAACGGCAACCGACGCTTTGGCCAAAAGGTTTTTGACGGACAATTCACTTTTCGAAGGCAAGGCGGCTTGGGTCCTGTCACGGAAGTTGCCTGAAGGCACGCCGGTTTTTGCCGCGAGCTCGATGCCCGTGCGCGATTGCGAATTTTTCTGGGAGGCCGGCCGCGGCCAGCATTTTTATTTCAATCGCGGCGCCAATGGCATCGATGGCACGGTCGCCACCGCGCTCGGCGTGGCCCATGCCACCGGTCGGCCATCCGTCCTCTATACTGGCGACCTCGCGCTCCTGCACGACCAGAACGCCCTGCTCGCCGCCCGCGAGTTGCCCGCTGGCGCCAGCCTGACCATTGTCTGCATCAATAACGACGGCGGGGGCATCTTCGAGCACCTGCCCATCGCCAAATTTGACCCGCCCTTCGAGCGCTTCTTCGCCACCCCGCAGAATAAAGACTTTAAAAAATTTGCCGCCTTCCATGGCATCACCTACACTTGCCCGCGCACGTGGAAGGACTTTGAATGCACGCTGCTCCCGCTTCCCCAAAGTGGCGTTCGCCTCATTGAACTCCGCACCAACCGCAAACGCGACGCCGCTTTCCGCACCGCCCTCTTCAGGGAAGTCAGCGAAAAATTATAGAGGTTAATCTTCGTCATTCGCAAAACATTCAAATCTGTCGGACCCGTCGGACCTATCGGACCTTTTCGCCCCCTCCTTCGAGTCCATTCATATCTACGCCACGCCCTAAAAACTTCTTTGCGCTCGGCGCTCCTTCGCGTTAAAAAATCCCCATGACCTGGAAAAAAGTCCGCGATTACGAGGACATCCTCTACCACAAGGCCGACGGCGTCGCGAAAGTGACCATCAACCGTCCGCACAAGCGCAACGCGTTCCGCCCCGAAACCGTCGCCGAGATGATTGATGCCTTCTCCGACGCCCGCGAAGACCCCGCCATTGGGGTCGTTCTCCTTGCCGGGGCCGGCCCCCATACCGACGGCCAGTATGCCTTTTGTTCTGGCGGCGACCAGAGCATCCGCGGTAAAGCGGGCTATATAGACAAACGCGGCACCCCGCGGCTCAACGTCCTCGATTTGCAAAAGCTCATCCGCTCGATGCCCAAGGTCGTCATTGCGCTGGTGGCGGGTTACGCCATTGGCGGCGGGCACGTGCTCCACGTGATTTGCGACCTCACCCTCGCCGCCGACAATGCCATCTTCGGGCAGACCGGCCCCAAGGTTGGCAGTTTTGACGGTGGTTTCGGCGCAAGCTACCTTGCACGCATCGTGGGGCAAAAAAAGGCCCGGGAATTATGGTACCTCTGCCGGCAATATAATGCCGCGGATGCCCTGGCCATGGGCCTGGTGAATAAAGTGGTGCCGGTCGCAGAACTCGAAGCCGAGGGCGTACAGTGGGCAAAAGAGATTCTCGCCAAAAGCCCCCTCGCCATTCGCTGTTTGAAATCCGCCTTTAATGCCGATGTGGACGGACAGGCCGGCTTGCAGGAACTGGCCGGCAATGCCACGCTCCTTTACTACATGACGGAAGAAGGCGCCGAGGGTAAACGCGCCTTCCTCGAAAAACGCCCGCCCAATTTCCGCCAATATCCGTGGTTGCCGTGAGGCAGTGGTTGCAGGATGCAGGG
>CAZLPS010000101.1:0-14600 GCA_964561455.1 uncultured Opitutales bacterium | reverse complement strand
TCTGGTGCAGGAGGCCGAAGTGCGCGCCGAGTTCTTCGTCGCGGCCCATGGCGTAAGTCACGCGGGCACCGGTGCTCAAGCAGGACAGAGTCGTGCCGATGAGGGCCAGGAACACGGTGAAGGCTTGGACGAGCATGAAGGCCCGACCAGCTTTCGCGCTGCCGAAGGCCCAGGCACCGGCGATTTGCATCAAGTCACCGATGGGGGCGCCGGAACCGGAGGCGTTACCCATGGTGTAGCCGTTGTGCAACATGTAGCTGGCACAGAAGTATTCAATGGCGTAGCAGAACGCACCTTGAATGACCAGAGCCAGGAGAATGGCACGCGGGATGTCGCGCTTCGGGTTCTTCGCTTCTTCGCCCATCGCGGAGACGGACTCGAAGCCGACCAGAATCAGAATCGCGATACAGGCCTGGATGAAGACCAGGTTGAAGTTGTGCGGCGAGATGACCGAGCCCGCCGAAGCGTGGAAGTTGAAGGTCAGCGGCTGTTTGGCGTTGCCGTCATAGCCAGACATGGCGTCCGAGGGTTTATAGCTCACGGTAAACGGATCAGGCTGCATGACGCCGTCTTTCTTGACGAACTTGCCGTCCTTGTCCTTCGTGAAGGTCGGGTATGGGTCGCCGACGCCGAGGCCCATGGCGGTCAGCGCCGCGAGGCGGTCAGCGCCTTCGCCGTCTTTGTTCTTGGTCTTGTCCAAGTCATCGGCGGTGACGGCCCGGTCCGTGGTCTTCATGGCGACGACGGGCTGGAGCTTGCCGTCCTTGTCTTTGACGTACTTGCCGTCCTTGTCCTTTTGGAAGTCGGGGGCCGGGTCATTGACGACGAGTTTCAGGTCTTTGTAGGCGGCGAGAACCTCGGCGTCCTTGTTTTTGGCGGGATCGAAGTCATCGGCGGTAAGGTCCTTGCTGGTGGTGTACTTCGGGGTGCCATCGGGCCAGGAGTCCGGCTGGTCCTTGCCGTCCGCGCCGGGGGCGTTGACGGAGTCCACGTTGTAGTTAACCACATTGCCGTTGGAGAGGTGCCAGCCTTGGGAGTCTTGCGCATGGTTCAGGCGATAGCCGAGGGCGATGGCCGAGAACACGAGCAAAGCGCCAATTTGAATGATGTTAATGGCGAGGTTGACCCCGGTGGTGCCACCGACACCGCGGTAGGCGATGTAAGAGACGCCGATCGAGAACACGACACAGAACAGGAACATCAACAAGGGGCTGTTATAAGTAGAGCTGAAGGTTCCCGGCATGAGAATCCCGGCCAGATATCCGACTAACAGGGCAGTGACGCCGACCATCAAGCCAGGATAGACCCAGTAATACAAGTGGCTGGCCCAACCGGTCATGAACTTGACGATACGGGCATACTTGAAGGCTTTTTCCTTCGAGAGAAAAGCCTGCTCGGCGTAGAAATAGGAAGAACCCGCGCCCGGATAGAGCTTGGACAATTCCGCGTAGCTAACCGCCGTGGCCAAGCAGAGCAGTAGAGCGGCGATAATGCCAAACCACATGGCTTGGCCGGCCAGCGGCGCACCATAAGTTGCTTGTTCTTGGTAGGTTAGCCAGAGGAAGGCGCCCGGGGCTATGAGCGCCATCGCATTACTGGTCAGACCGGTCAAGCCCAGTGTTGGCTTGGCGGACGGACTCGTGGGTGTGGTGTTATCGGCCATGGTTATAAGACATTTGATGGTTAGAGTGAACGTTCTCCCTCTGAATCAGATCGTGTACCACACGGTTTGGAGATTCAGACGACGAAACGTCATGACCCGGTTTTAGCACCTTCCATGCCACGCGTTCATGAAATTTTCATAACTTTGGCTTATTCCTTATCTATTCCTTAACACATTGACCATCATTAACAAACGAAATTTAAACGGATATTAATATTTTCTTATTACTTTCTTAACTCGTTGTGGCCCAACGGTTGCTATGATTTCGATCTGACAGTTCAACCTTCAAACGATATATTCACCATGGCCGAAATAACAAAACCAACGAGCCCCACTATGAAGCCTACCTTGGGCCTCACGGGGCTAACCTTCAACGCGATGGCGCTCATCGCTCCGGGCGCCTTCCTCTGGCTGACGTATGAAGAACAATGCCTCTATGGTGCGCCGATGGCCGGCAGTTCCATGTGGTTTGGCTTCTTGATGGCCTTACTCCTCTGCTTTGCCACGGCGATAAGCTATGCCGAACTGACGAAGCTCTATCCTGGGGCTGGTTCTTCGTATTTCTACGCAGAACAGGCCTTTCTTTCGAAGGAGAAAACATTCAAGTGGGCCCGCGTGGTCAAATTCTTCATTGGCTGGGCCAGCCACCTCTATTACTGGGTGTATCCCGGTTTAATGGTCGGAGTGACGGCCCTGTTGGTGGGTTACCTTTCCGGGGTAATCTGGCCCAGTACTTTTAGTTCCACCTACAATAGCCCGCTGGAAATGATCATCGTCTGCATCGTCTTTTCGCTGCTGGTGACCTACATCGCCTACCGGGGCGTCAACGGCTCGACCGGGGTGAATATTGCGATGAACATCATTCAAATTGTGGCGTTGCTGGTGTTTTCATTCATGGCGGTGGGCTATCGCATGAGCCACAAGGAGGGAGCCCAGGCCATCCACCTGTCGAACGGCACGGCCATTAATTACCAAGTGGCCCAAACGAATGTTACTACCACGGATGATAAAGGCGTCGTGACGCCGACGCCGGATGCTTGGGCCGACGGCTCGGCGAAATACCAGTCTTCAGCTAATGTAACTGCCGACCTGCTGGATCCCGCCAAAAACAAGGATGCGGACCAGCTGGGCGCCATAAAAGATATGAAACTGGCGGTGGGCGATGTGCTGCCCGACTTCCAGAAGGACAAGGACGGCAAATACGTGAAAGACAAGGACGGCAAGCTCCAACCGGTCCTGGCGATCAAGCAAACGGACCGCCAAGTGGCGGACGATGACCTTGACGCAGCCAAGAACAAGGACGCCGATGTGTTGGCAACGCTGAAAGGCATGGGCTTGTCCAGCGGCGACCCGTATCCGCTATTCCAGACGGACAAGGATGGCAAAAACGTCAAAGGAACTGATGGCAAGTTGATCCCCGTGCCTTTCACGGTGAGTTACACAGCGAAAGATGGCGGCATCAGCGGCACGGAGGGTTCAGCCAAGGATCCGCAGATGTTCAACTACCATGAAACGGCCGGCGCCGTTGTGGCCCCGCATGGTTTCAGTAACATCATCGTTCAGGCCTGTATCGCGATTCTCTGCCTGGTCGGCTTCGAGTCGGTATCTTCGATGGGTGAAGAAGCCAAGAACCCAAAGAAGGACATTCCGAAAGCCATTCTTCTCTCATTGGCGATCCAAGGGGCATTTTGCTACCTGATCGAATACTTCTGCGCGAATTACTTCCTCAACAGCGGTTACACCATGGTCTCGGCCGGTGCGTCCAGCGCGCCCATCGGGGACATGATGAAAATCGTCGGGATGTCGGCCTTTGGCAGCGCCAACGCGGGTGTCGCCTTCATGGAGGTGCAAGCCTTCACGGTGTTTCTCGCACTGATTGGCACGACGCTGGCCTGCCTGAACACCGGAGCGCGCGTGACATACGCGATGGGCCGCGATGAGGAGTTGGGCGCGCACTTCGGCCTGCTGCATGAAAAGACGCTCTCGCCCCACAAGGCCATTTGGGCTCTGGGCATTCTCTCGATCTTCATCGGCATCGTCACGGTGGCGATCTGGGATGGCGGCCAGTCGGCGGATTTGGCGCCGCTGGACAAGCACAACTTCTGGTACAGCTTCGGCATTTTTTCGCCGCACGCCTATACCTGGCTGCCCAACACAGTGCTCATTGTCACCTTGATCAGTAACTTCGGCACGTTCCTGCTCTACATGACGACTTGCGTGGTGGCGATCGTGGCCTTCCGCCAACACCACACCTTCCACGGGTTCAAACACGTGGTGGTACCGGTGTTCGGGGTGCTGGCCAACTTCATCTGCATGCTGTTTTACTTGATTGGGCCGCTACCGGTGAATGGGTCCAGCCTGGTGGCAGGCATGAGCTGGCATGAGCCGTACATCGCGCTTGCAGTGGTGGCGGTGTGGGGCATCTGGGGCTTGGTTTACTTCGCGATGAAGAGCAAAGCGAAAAATAGGGAAATCTTCCTCACGCAAAAACCCGCCACTTCGACCTAGGCGCGCGGGCCGAACCTCCGTTGCCAACCTGAAATCCAGGCCCGGCCGGGAAAGCTTTTGCTTGCCCGGCCGGGCTTTGTGTTTTTTATATCAACCCCAATGCGCATTCGTTACGCCAAATTCACGACCACCGGACCCGTTCGACCCATCAACGAGGACTGGCTCGATTTTTGGGAGTCAGCGGACCCGCTGGTGCGCGACAAGCAGGGCAGCGTGGCGTTAATTGCCGATGGAGTGGGCGGCATGGGGCACGGGGAAGTGGCCAGCAAAATGGCCATCGAGGAAGCGATAAATGTATTCAAGGGGGCACCAGTCGAATTGGCGCCCGCGGCCATTTTGCGCCAGATGTTTACCCGGGCCTGCGCCAAAGTTTACGATGCCGCCCTCGTGCAAAGACTGGGACCGATGGCGACCACCATGGTGGCAACCATTATTCGCAGCCGCACCGCGCACATTGCGCATGTGGGCGACACGCGGGCGTACCTCGTCCGCGCCAAAACCATCCAGCGCCTGACCTCCGACCATATCGCGACGGCGTTGACGGTCAAATTGGGCCTGATGCTCGAACGCCAGGCCATGGCGAGCCCGCAACGCAGTCAGCTTACCCGCAGCGTGGGCACCGAGCCTTTTTGCCAGCCGGACTTTACCAGCGTGGAAATCCAGCATGGGGATTTTATCCTGACGTGCACGGATGGCCTGCACGCCTTTGTGCTGGATGACGAAATGGCGGACATCATTTCCAAAAGCCACCCGTTTGACGCCTGCCGCAAATTGTCAGCCTTGGCCGAAAAGCGCGGATCCGACGACAATCTTTCCCTGCAACTTCTCCAGGTCAATGACTGGGAAACGGTTTCGAAGAAAAAGGCCACGGTAGACCCGACCCAGAAGCCGTCGGCCCAGACTGGCGACATGCTGGTGGGCTCGTTGCTCGATGGCCGCTTCATCATCACGGACCTCATCGCCCGGAGCAACATGGCGTCTATTTACCGCGCGGACGACAAGCAGACGGGGGAATGTGTGGCCATCAAGCTGCCGCTCATGGCGCTGGAGAGCGATATCGCCGGATTCGACCGCTTTAAGCGTGAGGAGGAAATCGGCCTGAAGCTGAAACACCCCGAGGTGTTGCGCTATATCAAAGTCGAAACCAAGAGTCGGCCCTATTTGGTGATGGAGTTTCTCGATGGCGAAACGCTCGCCAATTTGTTGGCGCGGCAGAAGATGTTGCCGGAGGCTGAAGCGGTAAAAATCACCGCCAAGATTTGCGATGCACTAACCTACCTGCATCAGCAGGGCATCACCCACCGCGACCTCAAGCCCCACAACATCATGCTGTGTTCGGACGGCGGCATCCGGTTGATGGATTTTGGCATTGCCCGCGCCGAGGGCGCGCGGCGGCTGACTTTTGTCGGCTTCTCGCCGGTCATGGGGACGCCAGACTACATGTCGCCGGAACAGGTGCGGGGCAAGCGGGGCGACCACCGCAGTGACATATACAGCCTTGGGGCGATTCTTTATGAGATGGTCACGGGCTCGACGCCGTTCCAAGGCGAGAGCCCGTATGTTGTCATGAACGCCCGTGTGACCGGTGATCCTGAGGCTCCACGCAAACTTAACCATCATTTGACTCCGGTCCTGGAGGAAATCATTCTTCACGCGCTCGAACGGGACCCGGCAAAACGTTACGCAAATGCGGGCGAAATGAAAAGTGAGCTCGAAAACTACGAGTCGGTGAGCCTCACCAATCGGTACGAGCGCCTGCGCTCACCCCAGCCCTGGAGCGGGGCCCGCCGCATGGCGCCGATCGTCATCGCCATCGTGGTCTTGTGGGTTCTATCGTTTCTGGGTCTTTGGTGGTTCTTGACCACCCGGAAATGACCCAACCGGGTTGGGCATCCGGCGATTTCCCCTTTCCCAAAGGGCGGCAACGGCGGAGGGCCGGTTGGGATTTGCCTTTGCGATAATTTGGGGTGATTTCGCCCGTGGCAATGACGTGAAGGCCGCGTGCCAAATGCGCGGCGCCGCCTGGGATTTCAACAGCGGGGCAACAGCCGCGTGACATGTTGGCAAACTGGAACGATGCGCCCTGTTCATTCGCAAAGAAAAGCTTAGGGTGCGCGTGAACCACCACACCCAACCATGCCGCACCTCCAACTTTCCCGCCGCCGTTTCTTGCAGCAATCCTTTTTCTTCAGCGCCGCCTTCACCCTGGGCGCGCGAACGGAAATGTTTGGCGCGTCCGCTGAAATGCCGGTGGACGACGATACCCATTACTTGATGATTGGCGACTGGGGCTATGAGAAAACCCGCATTAACCAGGCAGCCGTGGCCAAGGGCATGAAGACGTATGTTGAGACTAAAAAGCTAAAACCTGAAGGCCTGTTCTTGCTGGGCGACAATTTTTACGGCCCCTTCAAGGGAGGCACCGATTGCCCGCGATGGAAGGACGATTTCGAGGACATGTATCCCGCCGCCTCCTTTCCCGGCCCCTGCTGGGCCATTCTCGGCAATCATGATTATGACGATGAGCCGGTGGACAAGCTCCAAGCTGAACTGGCCTACGCCAAGGCCAAACCGGGTACGCGTTGGACCATGCCCGCGAAGTGGTACCGCCTCGACTTGCCGGAGAAGAAGCCGCTGGCGACCATCCTGATGCTCGACAGTGACTACCACAATTCGGCGGTCTCGTTGACGGCGGAGGAAAAGGCCGCGCAAATGAAATGGCTGGTGGGCGAACTCGAAAAACCCCGCGCCACGCCTTACCTCATGGTCATGGGTCACCATCCGCTTTACAGTAATGGCCATCACGGCGACGATGACGCGCTCGTTGCGGATTGGGAGCCGCTCTTTAAGAAATACCGCGTGCAGTTTTATTTCTTTGGGCACGACCATGATCTGCAGCATCTCGAATTCGAAAACCACCCCACCTCGTTTGTCGGCTCCGGCGCCGGTGGCGCGAATCTCTACGAGATCAAAAAGCCCGAACGTGGTCCCTATGCCGGCGAGGTTTTTGGGTTTACCCACCTGCAACTCAACAAGGAACGCGTCATTGTGCGGCACTTTGACCCGGACTTGAAGCAGGTCCACGCCTTCAGCAAGGAGCCCGGCGGTAAAATGAAGATTTTGCCGTAATAATCAGCCCGCCGTCGCCGATTTGGCGGCCTTTTCCCGCGCTTCGCGCAGGCGCAGGGTCAGCGTTTCCGCCTCTTCCAGCCACTCCAATTTTTCGCGGAAGGTGGTTTTCAATCCAATGAGCAGGGTGTGCAACTCGGCGCCTTCCGCCGTGCACCATTGCCAGCCCGGATGGGCGTATAATTCTTCCTTGGTCATCGATATTTTTCTATTTTGTGCAATGCCTGAATGTCCTGCAAGTCTTTGTCGCGGCCCGCCGCCTGCTTCATGGCCACCAGCGCCGCAATCGACACGATGGGAGCCTTCAAGTCACCGCCGACCGGCAGCCGTTGCGCGGCTGCAAATTCCCGGGCAAAATCAAACGGCTCGTAAACAAAAACGTCAATGGGCGTGCGGCGATGGGCGTCATTCCACAGTTTCAAGACAATCATGTTTTTCTCCCGTCGCCAGATTTCCCGTTGGCTCGCACTCGCAAATTCTTCCGGTGTCACTGGAATCGACATTTGATAGCCGATCGCCTGCAGCGCCCGCAAGCCTTTGATAATATTGCCCGGCTCCAACCCGATGACCAAGTCCACGTCGCGGGTCAGGCGTTCGTAGCCGTGGGCGTTGACAGCCAAGCCGCCAACAATGAGGTATTGGACGTTCGCATCATTAAGCGTCCTTACAATCGCTTCGATGCTGCGAACTTCCATGGCAATAACGTTTTATTCCAGTACGTAGCTTTCGAGGCGGCGGGAGACTTGGGTGCGGGCAATCGTGACGAACTTGGGCACTCCGTTTTCGAAGGGCACCTTTACTTCGCCCTGGATAAGCGGTTGCGCATATTTGGTATATTGGAAGTTCAGACTCAGGCCATCTTCGTTAATCCACGTCGGTGGGAAGGGTTTGGCGCCGGCAATGACATCCGCGAGATTGGCGAGACCAGTTTCACACGTATAATGATCGCCATCGCCGCGGACGAGAATGACCATTTGGCCGGAATCGCCGGCCACGGCTGCGCGCACGGCGGCTTGGCCGCACAAATAGGCTTCGTCATTATCCACTTGGGACCCGCAATGGGCCGCAACCCGTTGGAGGAGACCGAGCTTGGACGCCCGGGCGCGGACGC
The DNA here is from genome assembly GCA_964561455.1 of uncultured Opitutales bacterium. Classification (GTDB taxonomy): domain Bacteria; phylum Verrucomicrobiota; class Verrucomicrobiia; order Opitutales; family JABDGR01; genus JABDGR01. The sequence continues at coordinate 6,189 of CAZLPS010000101.1, read as the reverse complement.
CAAGTTGCTGTTCAAGGAGGTTCCGCAGGTGTTCACCGGCGTGGCCGGTGGTCGGCTGGCCGTAGGCATCCTTGGTGGTGCCGGCACCGACATAATTGCCGTTGGCATCCACAATGCCTTCGCCGACGACGACAAGGCAATAACGCTGGCGCTTGAGGGTTGCCTGCACGGCCTCAGTAAATTTCTCAGGGTTAAACGGAACCTCGGGCAGAACAACGAGGTGGGGGGCGTCGTCGAGCTGGTTTTTGCGCTTGGCCAGCACGGAACTGGCGGCGATCCAGCCGGCGTTGCGACCGCCAACCTCCAAAATGGAGACGAAATCGTGGTTGCTGGCGCTTTCGTGTTCGATAGCCAGTTCGCGCACGGCGGTGGCGACGTACTTGGCCGCACTGCCATAACCCGGGCAATGGTCCGTTACGGACAGGGCATTGCCAAAAGATTTGGGGATGCCGATTACCCGCAGGGCGTAACCCTTGGCGACGGCCATATCATGGACTTTAGCGGAGAGGGACATGGCGTCGAGGTCGCCAATGCTTAGGAAATACCGGACGTTGTGGGCCTCGCAAACCTGAACCAGGCGCTCAATGTCCTGATCTTTGGTTGATTGGTAGCGGGTGGTGCCGAGGGCGGCGCCGGGGGTATGCCGCAGGCCGCGAATGGTCTGCTGGGATTCTTCGGCCAAATCAATAATCTCCTCCTGAAGCAGGCCTTGCACGCCACGCAGAGCGCCATAAATTTCCTCGATTTCGCCGTGATTGAGGGCCTCAGTGACGACGCCAGCGAGGCTGGCGTTGAGGGCGGACGTGAGGCTGCCGTGTTGAGCGACGAGCAAGTTGCCAGTGAGTTCTTCTGCCATAGGGAGAGAAATAGGGTGAACCGTCGAAATTGGAGACCCGCAGGGGACTTGGCAACCTAAAAGCAATGGGGGGCCAAGAAAGGAGCAAAGGACCGGAGCAGCAAAGAGGTTCACTTTATCGCTAGGGCAAGGACCCAATGGTTCCTGGGCCCTGCCCACGGCACATTTATCCTCAGATCCTTTACTCCTACAGTTATAGAATGGGCTCGGGCTTCAAATTCGCTGCGGCGGGGAAGCGCTCGCGCCAAGGGAGCACGGCGCGCATCAGCCAGTCCACCTGGGCGGCGGCCGACCCGGCATGGGTACGAGTCTCGCGCCCTATGCGGTCCAGCGCCGTGGCGTCAAGGCGCAGGCGAGGGTCAGCAGCGAGACGCTGAAAGAGGTCATTTTCGCGGATTTTGCCGGCACGCAGGTCGCGCCCGGTGGCCACGGCATGCTCCTTGATGACTTCGTGGGCGGTTTCCCGGCCCACCCCGGCTTTGACGGCTTCCATAAGAATGGTGGTCGTGGCCAGGAAGGGCAGGTAATGGCGCACCTCCCGTTCGATAATCGCCGGATTGATTTCCATTTGAGCGAGGATCGTGAGGAAAGTCTCGAGCAAACCGTCGAGGGCAAAAAAGGAGTCCGGCAGCATGACGCGTCGCACCACGGAACAGGACACGTCGCCTTCATTCCATTGGTCTCCGGCAACGCCCTCAGCCATGGTTACATAGCCTCGCAGCACGACATGCAGGCCGTTAAGCCGCTCGCAACTGCGGGCGTTCATTTTATGCGGCATGGCCGACGAACCGACTTGGCCGGGGGCGAAACCTTCGCCGGCGAGTTCGTGACCGGCCATTAGGCGCAAAGTCTTGGCGAAGCTGGAAGGTCCTGCGCCAATTTGATAAAGCGCACTGACGACCGAAAAATCCAGGCTGCGGGGGTAAACCTGGCCCGGGGCCATGAGGGTGCGTTTCATGCCCAGGTGCGCCAGCACGTGGCCTTCGAGCTGGACGACTTTTCCAGCGTCGCCGTGAAAGAGCGTTAACTGGTCCAACTGGGTGCCGACGGCGCCCTTCAAACCGCGCACCGGGTAGCGCTCGATCAACTGGTCGAGCGCCTCGACCGCCAAAAGCATTTCTTCGCCAAAGGTGGCCAGGCGCTTGCCGACGGTGGTCAATTGCGCGACATTATTGTGGGTGCGCGCGGTCAGCAGCACGTTCTTGTATTCGGCCGCCCGCCGGCTCAAAGCCACCAACGCCGCCACGGACTTGAGGCGTACGAGTTGCAAGCCGTGGAAAATCTGCAGTTGCTCGACGCTTTCCGTCAGGTCGCGTGAAGTCAGTCCCTTGTGGATGTGTTCATGGCCGGCGAGGGCGCAAAATTCATCAATCCGCGCCTTGACGTCGTGGCGCAGTGTGCGCTCGCGCTGGCGGATGGAATCTAAGTCAATCTGCTCCTTCACGCGTTCATAAGCCGTGATGGCTTCCGCCGGAATCGGCAGCCCCAGATCGCGCTGTGCTTTGAGCACCGCGATCCAGAATTCACGTTCCAGCAGCACTCGCCCGCGGGGTGACCAAACGGCGCGCATGGCGGCCGAAGCATAGCGGGAGGCGAGAACGTTGGAGATGGCTTCCATGAGCGCGGGCACGCTAGCAGAATCCCGGCCCCCGAGCAAAGCGCGGAATTAAAAAATATTTGCTGGCGGCCGACACCGTTTGGACGGTCGAAAAATTTGCTTTCCGGGCGCTGGAGTTCCCGTATTCTGTGGTGCTTTGATCCCCATGAAAAGTACCCCCCCGCCTTATTTAGTCGTCTTGGGAATGTTGGGTTTTACGCTGGTGGCCTGTTCCACCAACGCTCCGCCAATGTCATCGTCTGCTGCGGCATCCGCGACGCCGGCTGCGCCCGTGGCCTTGCCCGCCATGCCCGCCCCGCCGGCAGTACCCGACAGTCCCCTGCGGCCGGCGGTGGTCGCCCAGCCTGCCGCCCCTGCGCAAGTGGCGGCGCTGGTGGCCGTCGCCGAACCCAGTCAGGCTTCGTCAGGAGGCGATACTTCCCCTGAGTCCGCTGGCGGGGTGGCCATTGACTTTGATTCGCAGGTGACGCCGTTCTTTGCCAAATACTGCTATTCCTGCCATGATAAAGAGGGCCGGGCGTCGGGGATCGGGTTCGATAACAAGGCGGACATTTTGCAAACGGTTGTCCCGGGCGATGCCGACAATAGCGATCTTTATGATGTTCTGGTCTCCCGTAAAATGCCCAAGGGGCGCATCAAGCCCACGGCCGAGGAAATCGAGATGATCCGCCAGTGGATTAACGAAGGCGCCAAGATTTCAAACAATATCCCGGCCGAGGGTTGAGTGGGAAACGGCGGTCGGCGGCCTAGGGCGGACCGGACGTTGCGCGCGGACGGCCCAAAACTTCTGCGGCGCGCTGCCCATCGAACGATTTTTCCCAAGTGGCCACAGCAATGGTCGCCACGCCGTTGCCTATGAGATTGGTGACCGCCCGGGCTTCATTCATAAAGCGGTCCACGCCCAGGAGCAGGACGAGGCCGTTGGCGGGAATTTGATGGAGGGAGGAGAGCGTGGCCGCGAGCGCGATAAAACCGGCGCCCGCAACTCCCGCGGAACCTTTGGACGTGAGCAGCAACACGGCGAGCACAAAAAGCTGGTCGCCCAAGTGCAGCGGCGTGTTGGTGGCTTGCGCGATGAAAATGGAGGCCATAGTAAGATATATTGCCGTGCCGTCGGGGTTGAAAGTGTAGCCGGCGGGCAACACGAGACCGACGACGGGCTCCGGGCAGCCGAGGCCTTCCAATTTTTCCATGAGGCGGGGAAGCACGGCCTCGGTGCTGACGGTGGCGAAGGTGATGAAGATCTCCTCTTTAATGTAGCGCAGGAATTTCCACAGGCTGACACCGCAATGGCGGGTGATGGCGCCCAGGACGACGAAAACGAAGAGGGCGCATGTTAAATAAAGAGCGAGCATCAACCGGGCAAGTGGGCCCAGGCTGCCCAGTCCGTATTGGCCAACGGTGAAGGCCACGCCGCCCAGCGCGCCGAGCGGGGCCAACCGCATGACCAGGCGAACCGCGAAGAAAAGGCCCTGCGTGGCTTTTTCCAGTAACCGGAACACCGGCTGAAGTTTGGCGCGGAAAAACGAAAGGATCAGGCCGGCGGCCAGGGCGGCAAGAATGACCTGCAGCATGGGATTGCGCGCGAGGGCTTCAACCACACTTGTGGCCGGCGGTGAATGCGGGGTGAATTTTGCCAGCGACGACGCATCGAGAGTTTTCGGGTCGATATTCATTCCCGCGCCGGGGCGGAGGACGTTGACGACCAGCAGGCCAAGCACCAGCGCGATGGAGGAGACGATCTCAAAATAAATCAGGGCCTTCAGGCCGATGCGACCGGCGGACTTCAAATTTTCCATGCGCGCGATGCCCGAAACAATGGTGCAAAAAACCACCGGGACGAGCAGCAGGCGCACAGTCCAGATGAACCAGTCACTTAACGGCTGCAGGGACTTGCCAGTGGCCGGAAAGAAATGGCCGATGAGCACGCCGGCGACCACGGCCGCCAGCACCTGGACGTACAGTTGGCCAAGAATTCCGCCGCGCGCGGGTTGGGGAGGCTTGGTCATGGCGGGCCGCGCAAACGGCAATCAATCGCTGATCGCCTTCATCTTTTTATAAAGTGCTGCCTTGCCCTCGAACCCGATGCCGGGCAAATCCGGCAGCGTGACATGGCCGTTGCTGACTTCGACACCGTCGGGAAATCCACCGTAGGGTTGAAAGAGATCGGGATACGATTCGTTGCCACCGAGGCCGAGGCCCGCCGCAATGTTGAGCGACATTTGGTGGCCGCCATGCGGAATACACCGAAGGGGCGACCAGCCGTGCTCGCGGAGCATGTCCAGGGTGCGCAAATATTCGACGAGACCGTAGCTGAGCGCGCAATCGAATTGGAGCCAGTCGCGGTCGGGCCGCATCCCGCCGTAGCGGATGAGATTCCGCGCGTCCTGCATGGAAAAGAGATTTTCGCCTGTGGCCATGGGTTTGACGTAGTGTTTCGCCAGTTCCGCCTGCAGCACGTAATCGAGCGGATCGCCGGCTTCCTCGTACCAAAACAGGTTGTAATCGGAGAGCATTTTGCCGTAGGCAATTGCCGTGGGCAAATCGAAGCGCCCGTTGGCATCCACCGCCAGTTGCTGGCCGGGCGCAAGTTCGGCCTGCACGGCTTCAATGCGCCGGCGGTCCTCGTCCAGCGGGGCGCCCCCAATTTTCATCTTCACCACCGTGTAGCCGCGGTCGAGGTAGCTCCGCATTTCTCGGCGGAGGCCCTCCAGATCCTTGCCCGGATAATAATAGCCGCCAGCGGCGTAGACAAAGATTCTGGGGTCGGGTTGCGCGTGGCCGTATCGTTCGGCGAGCAGGTGGAAGAGCGGCTTTCCGGCAATTTTCGCCACGGCATCCCACACCGCCATGTCAATTGTGCCGACGGCGACGGAGCGCTCGCCGTGGCCCCCGGGCTTTTCGTTGGTCATCAACCGCGCCCAGATTCTGTGCGGGTCGAGGTTGTCGTTTTCTTCATCCACCAACGACGCCGGGTCGGCTTCCAAAACGCGGGGGATAAAGCGTTCGCGCATGAGCGCTCCTTGCCCGTACCGGCCGTTCGAGTTGAAACCGTAACCGACCACCGGCCGGCCGTTGCGCACGACATCCGTGATGACGGCGACCACCGAACACGTCATTTTGGAAAAATCAATGTAGGCGTTCGCAATCGGTGAAGCAATGCGGGCCGTTTGTTCGCGAATCGCGGTGATGCGCATGGGGCGCGGAATTAAGGAATGAGGTGAAGGAGTTTACTTCGCGGCCGTTGGGTCCGCGCTGAGTTTAACTGCGAAGGGTTTGGCCTCCTGCGGCTGTATGAGCTCCTTGCCGCCGGTGATTTCGGGTATCAACGGAGCGTCGTGCAATTCAAGAACCACGATGTCGTTCTGGCCCTGCTTCAGCCAGTTCTGCGGAACGAATAACGAGCGCACCGGCCCGCGGTCCCAGAAGCGGCCCAAATTGTGGCCGTTGACCCAGACGACCCCAAAGCTCCAGTTGCTCATATTCAGAAAAGTGCCGCCGAGAGTGTTCAGAGTGAACGTGGCGTGGTAGAACTCGGGGCCCATTTGTGGTGAGGCGGCGGGTTTGAGGCTGGGAGCCGAGGCATAAGGCAGCGAATACATGTCCCAGCCGGTGAGTTCCAAGCCGTCAAGCGTGGCACCGCCGAGCAGGCCCTTGGCGGCGTATTGCTGGGTGCGGTCACTGGTGACGACGCTGATGCGGCCAAGATTATAAA
>CAZLPS010000100.1:0-14681 GCA_964561455.1 uncultured Opitutales bacterium | reverse complement strand
TATTCGCCGTTAGGTCCGACGCCCCGGCTGTGCCTAACTTAGCGCCATTCACGCCCGACCTTATCTTTCGCGACCCGTATCTGCTGGATTTCCTGGGGTTGCAGGACAGTTACGTGGAAAAGGACGTGGAGGCGGCGATTCTCCGCGAGATGGAGTCGTTCATCTTGGAAATGGGGGCGGGTTTTGCGTTTCTCGAGCGGCAAAAGCGCATCACCGTGGATGGGGAAGACTATTACCTCGACCTGCTGTTTTACCACCGGCATTTGCGGCGGTTGGTGGCGATTGACTTAAAGCTGGAGGAATTCAAGCCCGGGGACAAGGGCCAGATGGAGTTCTATTTGAAATGGCTGGAGCGTCACGAACAAAAGCCGGGCGAGGCGAAGCCCATTGGGTTGATTCTCTGCGCCGGGAAACGCGAGGAGACGGTGGAATTGCTGGACTTGGAACAGAGCGGCATCCGGGTGTCGTCCTATTTTACGAAGGTGCTGCCAAAGAAGCAACTTGAGCGCAAACTGCATGATGCCGTTCGCTTGGCACGGGCCAAGCTTGAGGCCAAAGGGCAATCGCCGGGGCAAAAGGGAGATCGACCGCGTGTCGGGCTGAAAATTTCCGGTCGGATCCGGGGATAATTCCCTTGCTCCAAACGGTCGATTGGCATGGGATTTGCACCAACCTTTCCACCCATGAGTTCGGTAGATGATGCACGGCGAATGCCGAGCGCCTCCGACGGCGACCTGGCAAAATTATTTGAGCGTTATTCCAGTATCGTGGAAAACGCCGTGGAGGGCATTTTTCAGTCCACGCCCGACGGCCAATATCTGTTGGTGAATCCCGCGCTCGCGCGCATCTATGGCTACACGTCCCCGGAAGAGATGATCGTCAGCGTGCGCGACATTTCCAAAAGCGTCTATGTGGATGAGGCGATGCGCCACGAATTTAAGCGCCTTATCGAGCGGGACGGGTTCGTCAACGGGCTCGAATACCAGGTTTACCGCAAGGACGGGAGCATAATTTGGATTGTGGAGCAGGCCCGCGCGGTGCACGGTCCGGATGGCAAGGTTGCTTATTACGAGGGTTTCATCCAGGAAATTACCGCACGCAAGGTAATTGAGGGGGAATTGGTTTCGGCGAAGGAGGCGGCGGTCGCCGCCAGCCTCGCCAAGAGCCAATTTCTGGCGGTGATGAGCCACGAGATCCGCACGCCGATGAATGGCGTCATCGGCATGGCGTCCATCCTGCTCGATACTTCGCTGACGCCGGAGCAGCGGGATTGTGTCGAAACCATCCGGCAGAGCGGCGACGCGCTGTTGTCGGTGATCAACGACATTTTGGATTTTTCCAAGATTGAATCCGGCCGCCTCACGCCCGAAAACGAGGAATTCGCCGTGACTGAATGCGTGGAGGACGCGCTGGACCTGCTGGCGCCCAAGGCGGCCGAAAAGAAGCTCGACTTGCTTTACGAGGTCGCGGCCGGCGTACCGCCGATCGCGAAGGGCGACGAGACCCGGCTGCGCCAAATTCTGGTCAACCTGCTGGGCAATGCGATCAAGTTCACCGAACGCGGCGAGGTATTACTCACGCTCAGCGCGCAGCCGGCGCCGCCAACCGACGCGGCGGCCGGGCCGGAGCGGGTACGCCTGCTCATTTCCATTCGCGACACCGGCATCGGCATTTCGGCCGAGGCGATGGGTCGGTTGTTCCAGTCCTTTTCCCAGGCCGACGCTTCCACCACGCGCCGCTATGGTGGCTCCGGCCTGGGTTTGGCCATCAGCAAACGGCTCGCTGAATTAATGGGCGGTGAAATGACCGCGGAAAGCAAAGTGGGCGGCGGCTCAACTTTTCGCTTCAGTGTGGTCGTCGAGGACGTGCCGATCAAACCGCGGCAATACCATGTGGCCGGCATGCTCCCCCTGGCGGGCAAGCGCCTGCTCATCGTGGACGACAACGAGACCAACCGCCGAATCCTGCTGCTCCTGGCCCAGAGGTGGAAACTGGCTGCCCACGCGGTGGCATCCGGGCTGGAAGCCTTGGAGTTGTTGGAGTCCGGCGCCAAGTTTGATTTTGCCATTCTCGACATGCAAATGCCCGACATGGACGGCGTGATGCTCGGCCAGGCCATTCGCAAACAATACAGCGCGGAAGCGCTGCCGCTGGTGCTGTTGTCGTCGCAGGGCGAGCGCACCCACTTGGGGGACAAGACGCTGTTTGCGGCTTCGCTAATCAAGCCGGCCAAGCCGAACCAGCTGGTTAACGCCCTGGCAAAATTATCCACCGCCCGGGCCGAGCGGGCCGTTGCGCCGGCCGCGGCCGCCGCCCAACCGGGCGCCGTCATTTACAGCGAAAAAGTGCTTTTGGCGGATGACAACCCGATCAACCAGAAGGTGGCCATGTCCATGATTTCCCGGCTGGGTTACCGGGCTGATCCCGCCGGGAACGGGCTGGAGGCGCTGGCGGCAGTCAAGCGCCAGCCATATGACATAATCTTCATGGACGTGCAAATGCCGGAGATGGATGGGCTGGAGGCGACGCGCCAGATTCGCGCCCGCGCCGCCACGGAAGGGAAGCGCGGCCCCTGGATTGTTGCGCTGACGGCCAATGCGATGCAGGACGATCGCGAACTCTGCCTGGCCGCCGGCATGGATGATTATGTGACCAAGCCGTTCAAATTGCCGGATATTGACGCCGCGTTCGCGCGGGCGCGGAAAGCGCGGTGCAATTGATAATGGATAATTGACAGTGGAAAATGACTGTTGGAGAATTGGTCACGGCCAATGGGGTAAGGGAAAAATCTTTCGCATTTGCGGTGCGGATGGTTAACTTGCACCGATATCTCACGATTGTGAAAAAGGAATTTGTGCTTTCCAGGCAATTACTCCGGTCGGGGACCGCGATTGGGGCGCTGGTGCGTGAGGCGGACCAGGCGGAAAGCAAACCAGATTTTGTCCACAAGCTGGCCATCGCACGCAAGGAAGCCAGCGAGACGGAATATTGGATTTCACTGCTGAAGGAAACGAAATATCTTTCTCATCGAGAAAGTGCTTCCGCCCTCGCCGACAACGCCGAAGCGACGATGGCGAATTGTTCATTATCAACTATCTATTATCCACTATCGCCTCATTCCGCCTCGTTGCCTTTGTCGCTTGAAAGAATGCGCAGAACAATGCTGCCGGGAGTGGGGATCAGGGCCACGCAATATTCGGTGAATCGCTGTTTCCCGAAAACGTCGCGGTAGTCAATCCGGCCGTAGGCATAAATGCGCCTCGATGCGGCGTCGAGGTTGGTGAATTCCATCAACTCCTCCTGGGAGTAAAACTGTTTTTCCACCGTAAGGACTATGATCTCCCCGCCTCCCAGGCTCACGGAAACACCGGGAGTGGTGCGGTCAACAGGTTTGATTTCATTCCAATCGGCCGGCAGCGGAAGCGGGAAGATGCCCGAATTGCCCCCGGCAAAGCGCACGTCGTAAGCGGGGGTCTTGCCGAAATTTTGAATAGTCAATTTGAAATCAAAAAACGCGCGATACGGGTGCATGCTTTCGGTGTAGAGCGGGTCGAGCCCATTGGCGGGTTCGAGTTTGACGGCCAGGTAGGCCCGCAGCTCTTTTTCGGCAGCGTCGCCGATGGCGGCCACGGTTTTTCCCAGCGCTTCGGCCTGCTGGCGGATGACGCCTTCCGTGCCCTCCATCCACCTGGCTTGAGCGGAGATGGCCTTTTCGGTGCGCTTCATCCAGCCAATTTGAATGCAGGCGCAGACACCGATAAGCAACCCGCCGGCGGCGATGAGCCAGTCGGTGATTTCTGCGTCCTTGCGTTCAGGCGGACTTTTTGGCGTGTCGTCTTCCCGCGTTTTCACTTCGTCCCTTTCGGGCGCCGCCTTGATGGCAGCGGCGATGGGAGCGGCCGGGGCGGACGGCGAAGTGGCGGCAGGCGGCTGGTTGGCGCCAGCCTTGGGCGCATCGCCCGCAGGGGCGGACGCGACGGCATCTCCGGTAGCCGCTGGTACCGGCGTAGCGGGAGTGGGTGTGTCAGTGGCCGTCGCGGCCACCTGGCCTTGGGTGGAAAGAATGGAAATCCAAAACAAAAGGCCAAAAGTGATCACGCGTTTCATGGTAATTCCAGCAAAACAGAAGCATTTTGATTTGGAATAACCACGATCTGAGCACGGGTTGTGCCAATGCGGTGTGGAAAAGGTACAGAGGGACAGAGGGTTTCTATTCCGTGGATGGCGCGGATGAGGCTGAAAATTCGCGCATGGCGTGCGAAAAACCAGAATTCGGACTGGCTTATTCTAACTTTTAACTTCCAGCTTCCAGCGCCCTTTTCCCCGCTCCCAGCGTCTTATGCTGGGATTAAGTACCCGAGTCCTACCGGGCAAAAATGAGGGCGAGGCGGAAGCCGAGCGAGTGGCTGCTGCGGTCCGAGGCGAGGTCACCATGACGGTCGGCGGAGCGGCAATCGGAGGCGGCATTGCTCCAACTTCCGCCGCGGTGGACGCGGTTGGCGCCGGTAGTGGGCCCCGCCGGATCGGTGACCGCGCCGCCCGAATAGTCCCCATACCAATCCAGCACCCATTCCCAGACATTGCCGTGCATATCGTAAAGGCCCCAGGCATTCGGTTGCTTTTGGCCCACCGGATGAGTGGTTCGGCCACTATTCTTGTTGTACCACGCCATCGCGTCGAGGTCGCCCGCAAACGGCCCGGTCGTCCCTGCGCGGCAGGCATACTCCCATTGCGCCTCCGTCGGCAGGGTAAAGGCGCAGCCTTCCGGCAAACGCCCGGCGGCCCGCTCGCGTTCGGTCAACTTTTGGCAAAACGCGATGGCGTCATCCCAAGTGACGCTCTCCACGGGCGCGTCCCGGCCCGCCGCCTTGAAGAAGCTGGGATTCGTTCCCATTATGGCTTCATACTGGCCCTGTGTCACATCCGTCGCGCCGACGAAAAAATCCCTGGTTAGGGTTACTTGGGTCTGCGGGCCCTCGTTATTCGCCCGGCCGGATTCGCCCCCGGCGCTGCCCATGAGGAACGTGCCCGCGGGAATCCTGACCAGCTTGATGCCGGAGTCGGCGGCGAGATGCGAAAGCAGTGCACCCAGTTTCGCCGAAACTGGCGCGGGGTCTGCAACCTGGCAGGCCGGGCCCACCGCCAGGGCAAAAAAGGAAAGAAGGGTTACTCCTGCACGCAATAGAGCGCCAAACCGCATGTATTTTGCCGTCATGGGGGTCGTTCGGGTGAAGCTAACGTCTACCGTCTCCATTGGGGCCTGTCGAGGGCGGTGTTACAGAGGGGACCGAAATAGGCCAACTTTCAGCTGCAATAGTTGATAGCCACACCCAAACTCGGCTGCGGCATGATGGTCGCCGCCGGCAAATAAATTATCGAGCCCAAATCGGAAACGGTCTGGCTTCGCACTGCGACGGGCGGTTTGGCGCTGAATTACCTTGCTGCTTTCCAGTAGGGTTTAACCTCATGGGCGGGCGTCCGCGATCCTGTATAGTAGTGAGAGCAGGCAAACCGCCGTGCGGATGGCGAATTTGCAAAGCCAAATCGCAATTGTCCAACAATCCTAAAAATATGAATAAAATTAATCATTCCGTTCGCCGCCCGGGCTTCACCCTGGTGGAAATCATGATCGTCGTGGTCATCATCGGTCTTCTGGCCGCGATGGCCATTCCCGCATTTAGCAAAGTGCGCCAGCAATCCCGGCTCAAAGCGGTGACCAACAACCTCCGCATTATCGGCTCTGCCGCCCAGCAGTTCATGGGTGAAAAAGGTACGACGCAGGCCGCCTATACCGACCTCGTCGGCACGGGCACGGACAATTACGTGCGCACGGTCTCCCCGGTTGCCGGAGAAGACTATTCGACCCTCGTCATCGCGCAAACCCTGACGCAAGTCTCGATCTCGAGCGCTGCCTTCGGCACGGTGACCTTCAATCTCTAAGTCCACGGTCCCGTTGGCAAAGCCGTTTCCCCGCCCGGGGAAACGGTTTTTTGTCTGGCGGAAGGCACCGGTCGAATTCACTTTTTCGCCGGTTGCTGCGGAGGATCCGGCGTCGGTGGTGAAGGATGGGCGCCGTCCATGTGCAATTCCAGCTTCAGGGCGTGCAGGGAAAGATTGATGTCGCCCATGAACGCGATGAGCGACGCGCAAAGTGAAAGCAGGCAAATCACAAAAGTCACGCCCAATGGCCAGCCTTGATGCCATTGCAGCCACGCCGAGACGAACACCATCACCACCAGCACCGCTGCCAGCAGCGCACTTGTGACGGAAAACAAAATGGCCAGGCGGATGATGCGGGCGCGGCGGTAAATGATGTCCACCTGCGCCTGGGTCCGCGCCCGCTCCAGGCCGGTAAGGGCGGGGAGTTCATGGGTTTTCTGCCGGGCGCGGTCAATCGCGCGGCCGAGGCGGTTGGTCAAGGTCAGCAGCAGCAAGCCGACGCCGGAGATTAAAATGACGGGGCCGACGGCGTCCCGGAGTTCCGGGATGATTTGTTCGAGGGCGTTGAGCGGCATGGATTACCCGCGCAGTTTAACCGCGCCCGGCCAGAAATCAAAACTGAACTGAACCAGCAAGGAAATGCGCATTTTCTTTGCATTGACAATGTTCATTGGAATTTAAAATTATTAAAATAAGCGCAATGATTTTTCATTCGCCCTCAATCCAAGACCACCCACCAAACCGGCCCGGATAATTGCCCTGAAGTGCCATCACGGGCGAACTTTCATCCACTTTGGTAACCTTGCCGGCGATTTCCCGTATTATACCGATACAGCCCAATTGTATATGAGCGGCAAATCCAAACTGGTTCTGTCGGCGACCGCTTTCTTTTTGGCGGCCGCGCTGGTCGCGATTTACCTCCAGCGGGAAATCGCGCGGACCGATGTTCAAGCAGATCAGATTCGCCAGGCCAACGCAAAATTGGCCGCCCGTCTCACGATGATTGCCCGGGAAAATGCGCCGGGCAAAGTAGCCTCATTGACTGATTTGCTCAAAAAAAGTGGTCATGGTTCGTTGGATATTGCGCGGGATGCCGTGCGCTATGTGGATAGCCTCAAACCGGGCGAAATTGCCGACGCTTTGGACGCCTTGAAGAAGATGCCCTATACCTATGCAACGAGTGCCGTTCATTCACTGCTCTTGACGCGATGGGCAGACGAGAATCCGGCTGACGCGCTGGCCTGGGTCAAGGCCGATGACATTCGCACGGATCGCAGCTTCGACTACGGGATTCTTTTCCAATCTTGGGCGGCCAAGGACCCAGCGGCGGCCGTGGCCGGACTGAAGGATATTGGCGACCCCGCCGTGGCGTCCGGTATCGAAGACAAGATCCTCGGCACCATGAGCCTGACAGATCCCCATGGAGCCTTGGATTTACTGCATCAACTCCCCCCGAATCAACAGTCGCCCAATGGACTGCAATCCATCTTCCGTTTGTGGGCGGGCGTGGACCCGGCCGGAGCCTCGGCGGCGGCGTTGAATTTGCCGGCTTCCGCTTCGCGCCTGGGTGCATTGGGGAGCCTTTCGTCCACATGGGCGATTCAAGATCCGCAGGCGGCCCTGGCCTTTGCCAACAGCCTTCCGGCCGGCCAAGCTCGCAACGATGCGCTTGGTCCCGTCTTGAATGTCCTGTCCCAATCGGATCCCAAGGCGGCGGCGGATTTGATTGGTTCGATGCCCGTCGGCGACGACCGCGACAAGAGCATCACCCAAATCGCCACAAATTGGGCGCAACAGGACCCGGCGGCCGCCCTGGCATGGGCGGGCAATATCGCGACCGGCAAAGCGTATAATGACGCCGTGAACGGCATACTGACTCAAATGGATCAATCGAATCCTGCGGATGCCGCCGCCTTTATTTCCCAAATGCCCGATGCCACCACCCGCGATAGCGCCATTACCAATCTGGCACTGGCCTGGCGGGGCAGTGACCTCGCTGGAGCCATGGCTTGGGCGCAATCGCTGCCCGCCGCCGAAGGCCCCACGCGCAGTACCGCCCTGCGAGATGTCATGTTGGGCATAGACGACAATGACCCCAAGGCAGCGGCCGCCTATATCGCGCAGAATTTCCAAAACGATCCCGACTACAACACCGTGACCACCCAACTGGCGAACCGGTGGTCGCAATCCGACCCGCAAACGGCTTTGACGTGGGCGCAGACCCTGCCGCCCGGCCCGGTGCAAAGCGATGCGATGGCGAAAGTCTTCAATCGGCTGACCGATTTTGCCCCGGAATCGGCCTGGGCCCAAGCCCAGCAATTGCCGACGGGCGACGCCCGCGACAAGGCGATGGTCGCCGTGGTCTCCACCTGGAGTTCGCAGGATCCTGCGCAGGCGGTCGCCTTGCTGGGCAATCTTTCCGCCACCAACGGTTTGGATACGGCCACGGCCGCAGTGGCCGCGAGTTGGGTGCAGCAAGATCCCGCTGCCGCCTCGCAATGGGTGAACACGCTGCCGCCGGGATCGCCGCGAGACGGCGCCGTCAAACAAATGATCATGGCGGAAGGCACCAATAATTTGGCCACGTCCTTCAACTGGGCCATTTCCATCGGCAATCCGACCATACAGCAGAACCAACTGGCCCAAGTGGTGCAAAAGTGGGCTCAAAAAGATCCCGCAGCCGCCGCCAATGCCGTGCAATCGGCCCAGCTTACTGACCAGCAGCGGACCGCCTTGCTCAAGACCGTCCAGCGCGCGCAAGCCGCCAAATAGCTTTTGTTTTTAGCCGCCAAATTTCCGGATTCATGCCTCGCCAATTCAAATCCATCGCCATCGCCGCCGGCCTGTTCTTGGTCGCGGTGGCAGCGCTGATTTACCAACAGCGCCGGTTCGCACAGGCGCGGGCCGAACTGGATGCCTTGCGCCAGGCGCAGGCCGGGTTGCAGGGGCGTTTGTCCCCGGGCAAGCCGAAAGCCGCCACGGGAATTGCGGCCCTGGCGCAGATGTTCAAGGCCGGCGGGCGCAACCATCTTGATATCGTGCGCGACGCGATGGACTATGTGGACAGCCTCAAGCTGGGCGAAATTGCCGGCGCCCTGGATGCGTTGCGGAAAATGCCCGACACCGATGCCACTTCGACGCTGAAATCCTTTCTGCTCGCACGCTGGGGTGGGGAAGACCCGGCCGCCGCCATCGGCTGGGTCAAGTCCAAGGACATCGAGGCCAACCACGCCGGCGATTTTCGGGATCTCTTTCGCTCTTGGGCGACCAAAGACCCCGCCGCTGCCATTGCCGGGCTCAAGCAGATTGGGGATTCCGGACTCCAGGATGGCATTGAAAACACGATTTTCGGAACGATGAGCTTGTCCAATCCGCAAGCGGCAATGGAATTACTCGGCAAACTTTCGGCCACGGATCGTTCCACCATGGATCTTGCCTACATCTTTTACTACTGGGCGGGCGTGGATCCTGCCGCCGCTTCCGCCGCGGCTTTGGAATTGCCGCCGACTAAGGCGCGTCTGACGGCGCTGTGGGATATTACGTCCACTTGGGCAAAACAAGATCCCCAAGCGGGCTTGGCCTTCGCCAACAGCCTGCCGCCCGGAGACTCTCGCACGGGTGCGCTCGAGTCCGCGCTTTATTGGATAGCCCAGGAAGACCCTGCGGCCGCCGCCAAAATTGTCGCGGCGCGCCCCCAAGACGGTGATCAAAACTACCTCATTTCCTCCACTGCGGGTTATTGGGCGCAACAAGATCCCGCAGCTGCGCTGGCGTGGGTGGGCAATGTCGCCACCGGGCAAACCTACGACACCGCCGTGCAGAATGTGCTGACGCAATTGGACAAAACCGCGCCCGCCGATGCGGCCGCGTTCATCGCGCAATTGCCGGATGCCTCGACCCGCGACGGTGCCATCAACCAACTGGCCACGACCTGGGCGCAAAGCGACCCGGCCGGGGCCCTGGCCTGGGCGCAAGCGCTGCCAACCTCCGACGGCAAAGCCCGGGGTGACGCGCTGAAGAACGTCATGGCTACATGGGACGCCAACGACCCTGCGGGCGCGGCGGATTTCCTCAATAAAAATTTGCAGGGTGACCCCAGCTTCAATCTCGTCGCGCAACAGCTAGCCAGCCAATGGGTCGCGGCGGATCCGCCCGCGGCCCTGGCCTGGGCGGAGTCGCTGCCGGCGGGCCAGGCGCAAACGGATTCGCTGGCCACGGTGTTGGGGAATTTAAGCAAGACGGATCCGCAATTGGCTTGGAATCAGGTTCAGCAACTTCCCGCCGGGGACGCCCGGGACAAATCCATGGGTAACATCGTGTCGAACTGGAGCGCACAGAATCCCGTGGCCGCAGCGGCGATGCTCGATTCCCTGCCCGGTGGAATCGTGCTCGACGATGCGACTTACGCCGTGGCCTCCAACTGGGTGGTGCAGGATCCGGCCGCCGCCGCGCAATGGGTGTCCGCGTTGCCGCCGGGTTCGGCGCGCGATGCCGCCGCCACTAAAATCATTGCCGCCCAAATGAAAAACGACACCCCGGGTTCCTTCGACCTGGCGCTCTCGATTGGCGACCCGACCATCCAGCAGAATCAATTGAATCGAATCATCCCTCTTTGGGCCAAGGTGGACACTTCCGCCGCGCTCAACGCCGTGGAGTCCGCCACGATGACCGACCAGCAGCGGGCGAGACTGCTTAATTTGATTAATAAGAATAAACCGGCGAATTAGGATCGAAAGGGCGGCGTTGCCACCCGTATTTAGCTCCAATTCCGCCACGTGATCGCCACCCAACCGTCGCGAACTAAGGCTCGCTTATGGGCCGTAATTCAAGCATCGTCACGAAAAACCAAGGCAAGCTGGCCAATCCAGCCCGACTGTGACCTTGATGCCTTTATGCCAGCCGCCCGATCTGTTTCGGAATACTTTGCACCCTACGCGGCCGTGATTGTCACTGGCGCGTCCTCGGGCATCGGCGAGGAATTCGTGCGGGCCATCTCGAAGCTGAGCCCCCGCGCGCGATTCTTCAACCTCTCCCGCACGCCCCCAAAGTCCCCGCTCGAGGCCGGCCAAATCGTCCATTGCCCCGCCGATCTTTCGACCGCCTCGGGCCAGGAGAGCGCCGCGCTGGCGGCGCAGAACTGGCTGGCCACCGCTGGCGGCGGCGGCGCCATCCTACTGATCAATAATAGCGGCTTCGGTTCCTTCGGGCCTTTTCCCGGGCCGGGGTTGGATCGCTGCCTGGAGATGATAGACCTCAATGCCCGCGCCCCAATGGTCCTCACCGGCAGATTGCTGCCACTCTTGCTCGAACGCGGCGGCGCGGTGATCAACGTTGCGTCCATCGCGGCCTTTCAACCCACGCCGCTGATGACCGTTTACGGCGCGACCAAGGCCTTTCTCCTGAACTGGAGTCTCGGCCTGTGGCAGGATTTGCGCGAAACCAAAGTCCACGTCCTCTGTGTTTGCCCCGGCCCCACCCGAACCAATTTTTTTCGCGGTGCGGGTTTTGTTGACGCGCCCGCGACCGGCTGGCTCGGGCAAACCTCCGACGCGGTGGTGCAGGAATCGCTCCGCGCCCTGGCCTCCGGCAAGGCGCTCGTCGTCACCGGTTGGCTGAATAAATTGCAAGTGGCCCTGAGCAGCCGTCTGCCCCGCGCGCTCGTTGCCGTTCTCGCCCGGCGCGCCCTCGCCAAAGACCGCCCGGTGCCGCACTCCGCGTCGGCTGCGCGCGACATCATCGTCACGCCGACGAAATAGGTCACGACGGGACTGAAAGGGAGCCGCATTTCCGGGTGGCCAGGCTTGGTCAGTAGGATAACAGCCCATGGTCGCCGTGGTGACAATGGTGTACTGTCAGAAAAGGTGGCCGGGAAGGCATTTAAGCAGTCCCACGGTCAACCAACCTCCACCCCATGCCACTCCAACCAGGTCATAGTCAGAAAATCATCAGTCGGAACATCCGGGAGCTTCACGACGGGCCGCAATTCGAGCGGACCCGCCAGAAGTTCGGGGCGAAGACCGCCAATGCCCAAGCCGAGGCCATTGCGCTGACCCAAGCGCGGAAGGCACTTGGCCCGCGAAAATCTTAAAATCTCGCGGGCGGGGCTACCCCATCGAAATTTCCACGACGAATCCCGTCACCCTGAGCGTCATGGACGCCATTTACCCACGGCGCGCGGTGCGCTCCCATGGTCGGCCGGTTGGCGCCGCTGTCGCCGCCGATTGCGGGTTGGCCGCCGGGAACCTGATGCTCGCGGTCCGCGCGATGGGATTGGGCAGAGACAGGACGAGGGAGAAAAATTGGCGGTTGACGCATCCCAAACAATGATTAGGCAGTTGCGTATGAGCGGATTATTTGGCGGGAAAAGTCGCGAAGAACGCGAGCTGGAAATACAGCAGGCCCTACTCCGCCAGCACGAGGCGGCCAACCCGTACGACGGCCTGGTGACGAAATCCCTGGAACAATTGGCGCGCTGGGCCTTCCCTGACAGTCAGGTGGAACGCAGCGGCGCGGCCGCATGGAAACTTTGGCACACGACCGACCATGGAGAAAAATTTGTGGATGTGACCGTGACCCTTGATTTTGACGGTGACCAGGCGGAGTGTTTCGAGTGTGAAACCGAATTAAATAGCGAGACGACCGATGACCTCACCCGCGAATCACTAAACGATGCTTTGCGCTGGACCGTCTGCCAGCGCATGTAATGGCGAAAATTGGGAGGCGAATGGAATCTTGCAGGTGAACAAAGTTTGATTTGAGACTCCGACCAAATATCAATGCGGGCCCGAAAGAATTCAATGAGGGCAAAGGATTGCTATTAGGGAACCACGGTCATGGTGCCCTTCATGCCGGCGGCGTAATGGCCGGGGAAATTGCAGAGGAAGGGATATTGGCCGGGGGCGGGGGCGGTAAACTCGACGGCGACGGTTTGGCCGGGGCCGGCGAGGTCGGTGTGGGCGAAGATTTGGTCCATCTGATCGGGCGGGAGGTAGTCGGTGGCTTTGGCCAGGGCGGAGGAAAGATTGAAGGTGGAGACGTGGGCGCCAGATTGGAGGATGACGAAGTTGTGGGCCATTTCTTCTTTGGCGCGGTGGCCTTTGTTGGTGAGTTCAATGCGCACGGGCTGGCCGGCGTGGACGGTGAAGCGGTTGCCGTTGAAGCGCATGGCGTCGTCCGCGGAGACTTGGATAACCTGGGTGGGGCCGTTTCCATACGACGGGAAATCAGCGTCCACCGGGCGGGTGGTGGTGGCGGCGGGCGGGGTCGGGGGCGAGGCGCGCCCGCAACCGGCGAGGCTCAGGGCGAGCGCAGCGACGAAGAGCCAAGAAGCAGGGCGAAGGCGAAGTTCCATCCCGGAGAATAAATTACGGCGACGAGGATTTGCGCGTGGGATGAAGGAGGCGCTCCTCGATGGCGGCGAGGGCGGTTTCGCGGTCGCGCAGGGAGCCTTCGCGGATTTTGAGGGCGGCAGATAAAGCGGCAAGTTCCAGTTCGCGCTGGGCTATGGCCTGCTCGCGGGCGGCAAGGGAGGAATCGGAAAGTTTGGTTTCGAGTTTTGGGTTTTGAGTTTCGAGTTTCTGCCCGACACTCCCTGCTCCCCGCTCCCCGCTCCCCGCTTTCGATTCCCCGCCCCCCGCTTTCTGCTCCCCGCTCCCTGCCCCGGGCGATGCGCTGCCTGGTCCCGGCTCCGTGCTTTCTGGCGTCGGCTTGGGGCGGAGATTTATTGTCGGGCGGGCGAAGGGTGCGGCGGTGCGGGCCTTGAGGGTGGGGGTGGCGGCAGGGTTGACCATGGGCGCGGGCGGATTGGTGACCGACCGCGGAGACGGGGCGAGCTTGGGCTGCAGGCGGCCGGCGACGGCGGGGCATTTGACGTAAAATTCCGGAATTTTGTCAGCAATGGTGTGCTTTTCGGCTTCGTCCAGCGTCGTGTAGGGGAGAGTGGGGCCGACGCCGATGAGTTCAAAATCGCCATCCTGGCAGGTGAAAACGACGAGATAGTGAATGGCTTTTTGGTTCCACAAGTCGCCGATGCCGTCGTGGGCGGACGGGTCGGCCATGCCCAGCAGTTCTCGTAAAGGGATTTCTTTCATCAGAGACCAACCCGGGGATGCCGGGATGGGGATAATTTAGCCTCAGGCGGCGCGTTTGACAACCCCGATTAGAAGACTGGTTTACGGTTCACGGTTTACCGTTTTAAGCCACCTGTCATGGGGGTGCGGAAAAACGTGACATGGCGGGGGCAAACGAGTTTATTGGGAGGAAGTTATCCCACATGGCCGAATTCTTACCCAATTGGACTCAGGGGCTGGAGCTGTTGGCGACGGCGCTGGCGGTGTATCTGGCGCTGGTTTTTTGCGCCCAAATATTGCGCCGTTCGCGCAATCTTAACTTTGGGCGGTTGTACCATTTTTTTGCCGTCTCGGCGGCGGTGCTGGCGGGATTTGCGGCGTCCCAATGGCAGCCCAAGTGGCATGACAGCATGTTGAAAGATCTCGGCGCGCTGACCGTGATCGCCTCGGCCATTCCGCTCATCACGATTCTGAACCGGCTATTGTGGACGCGGGTGCAGCCGGATGGGCGGCGGGTGGACGCGCCGCGGCTGCTGGCGGAAACGACGGGGTTGGTGGTGTTCCTCGTCCTGGGCCTGGTGGTGGCGAAGTTTTTTTTCCAAAAGAGCGTGCCGTCCAGCGTGCTGGCGGGGTCGGGGGTGGTGGCGGTGGTCATCGGCTTTGCGATGCAGG
>CAZLPS010000099.1:0-14780 GCA_964561455.1 uncultured Opitutales bacterium | reverse complement strand
TGACGAGCGTAAAGCCATCGGGGCTGAGCTGGGTGAGCTTGAAATCGCTCCAACTGGCAAGCGCGCCGAGAATCCGTTTCCCCTGGGCGTTGACCTCGGACGCATTCGGGATCCGCTGGCCCTGGAGCTGCGTCGGATAGACATCGCCGCCGCCATTGGGCCAGGTGACGATGCGGTTTGCGCCGTCGCGCCCGATGAGCGGCTGGATGGGCTCGGACCACAATCCGCCATCCTCACTGGCAAAGCGCACATGGCGGTTCTGGACTTCCTCGGTGAATGGCACGGCGCAGGAGATGCCGAGGCCGCGGATGAAATCCTTTTCCTGGTCGCCGTCGAAGAAGATGGTGTGAACGAGCCGCACATCGGATTCGCCGGCGTAGAAATAAAGGCGCACGACGAACGGCAGCCACTCGCGCCCGCTGGTCACGCCTTTGTGCACGCCCTCGATTTTGACCACCGCGCGCACGGGGCCCGACTGCTCGAGCGTGACTTTTTTGACCGCGCTGAGGTAGCGTTCGCGGGCCGGGGAATCTTCGGGGTTGCCATCGGGCCCATTTTGCAAAATGCACACGAGCTGGCTCGCGCCGACGACCGGCTTGCCGCCAATGCTCAGGCCATCAAAAATATTTTCGCCAGCGAGCGGAATGGAGCATTTCAGGACGCCGGTATCAATGACCACGGACTTGCCATCGTTCACGGCGGTCAGCGGCGCAGCGGCAGCGGCCGCAGTGCCCTGCGATAAAGTCACATTTCCCTCCAACCCTGCGGGCATTACCGTCGCAAAGCCGCTCCATTTGACGGAACCATCGGGCCAGAAAGCAAGCGGCCACGTCTGCACGGGGAGGGCTTTGCCCTGGGCATTGAGGGAAAAGGTGGTGCTGCGGGCGACTACTCCCTGCGGCCAGGGCACGCCAAAGCTGACGCCGGAATTCACCGCGAGCGGTTTGCCGTCGAGGAGATGAAGGGGAACGTTCTGGGCGCGGGCGAAGGGCAGGAGGGCGGCGGCGGCCAGGGCGAAGAGGGAAGGGCGAAGGGGGAACATTTTATTAAGTGTTTTAGGGCTTAGTGTTCTAGTACTTAGTTGGTCGGCCGAAGTGAAGTGTTTTTCTGCTGAATGTTGAATGCTGAGTGCTGAATATAGGATTCCAGCTTCTAGCTTCTAACTTCAAGCTTCTACGTGAAAGTTTGAAGTATGGAAGGTTGGGTATGAGCGCATCTCTCCTGTCGACTGACTCCTGTTTCAGTTATTCCATTCTCCAGCTTCTTCTTCTCGACAGAATTAACGGAATTTTGGAAATTTTTGGTTTTGAATTCCAGCTTCCAACTTCCAGTTTCCAGATTCTCATGAGATTTAGTTGAGAGTAAAATGGGACCCGTAATCTGTAATCCGTAAACCGCAAACTTCCGCGTCCTTACTCCAGCCTCCGCTTTCCATTTTCAACCATCCATTATCAATTATCCGCTGATTGTTCACAGTCCCAGTTTGGTTGCAATGGCCTGCTTTTGGGCATCGGTCAGCGTGGCGTCTTGGAGCGCGGCGGCGGCGTTGTCGGGATTCGACCGGGCCATGGTCGTGAGGATGGAAGTGTAGGTGTTGGTGCGCAGAGTTTCGTTGTCAATTTTCGCGGCCCAAAGGAGGGAGGTCTCCGGGTGGTAGGGGATTTGGTGAGTGGCGATGCCGGCGGCGGCGAGGTCTTGGGAGTCGCCGGGCGGGAGGCTGGACGCCCATTTCTTGGTGGCCGCGTCGTCGGCGCCATCATAAGTCGAAACCAACGAGATAATTGAGGACGTATTGGATTGAATGCCACCCGGCACGGTGACCGCCGCTTGTGCCGCGCCCGCAGGATCCGACCTGCTCCACGTTGCGGCCACGGACATGAGGAGACTGTTGGAGCCGTCGGCGCTGCCCAAGCCTTGCGCATACTGCCACGCGGCTTGAGGTTCCGTGGCGGCCCAGCCGGCAACGGCGGCCGTCACGGCGCCGTCTTGATTGGGACCGGCCGGGAGAGATTGCGCCCACGTCATGGCGGCCTGACCGTCGCTCGCCGCCCACACCCGGGCGGCTTGGGAGACGACGGTGCCGTAGTTCGGGTCGCCGACGAGGGTGGAGGCAAAAGAGGCGGCGCTGGCCGGGTCCACCCCGGCCCAACTGCTGATGGCATTTTGGTAGGCTGCGCGCTTGGTGGCGGCGGGCACGTCGTCCGGCAAACTTTGCAGCCACTGCACGGCGGCGTTGGTGTCAGTGGCGGCGAGTTGGGTGGCCAGATTGGCCATGGCGGAATTGCGGGCGGCGCCAGCGGGCAAACCATCCACCACCTGCACGGCGGTCGCGGGGTCGGAGTTGATGAGTTGGTTGGCGGCGGTGGCCAGGGCGGTGGTCTGCGCGGTGCCGTTCAAATTGAGGTTGATCCAGGCGAGGGACGCCGCGGGATCCACGCTGGCCCAATTGCGGATGGCGGTTTGCAAATTGCCATTTTGATAAATTCCCACGGGTTGTTGATTGATAAAATTGAGCGCGCCAATCGGATCCGTCTTGCTCATTTGGTTCAGCACGGTTTGCAAGCTGTCGTAATAGGCCCGACCCTGGAGGTTTTTAACCGCCCAGTCGAGGGCGGCGACGGGATCCTGGTTGGCCCACGCATTGGCAATCGCGGCGGTAACGGTTTCGCGCGCGGTGCCCTCGGGAATTTGATCGAGACTCGCCCCGGCGGCGGCGGGGTCTTGCGCGGCGAGGCCGGTTAAACTCAAGGACAGCGCAGTATTGCGCTCGGGGCCGGAGGGAAGGGCTTGGGCGGCCTGCACCGCGGCGACGGGGTTGACCTGGCCCCAGGATTCAAAAACGCTGCGGAACGCATTGGTGCGCGCGGAGCCGGCGGGAAGATCTTGCAGGGCGGCGCTGGCGGCGATGGGGTCCACCTGGCCCCATTTTTGAAAAATGGCGGTAAAGGTGGCGGGTTTCTGGTTGCCCAGCGGCAGGGCGCGGAGGGCATCAAAGGCGGCCTTGGGGTCGCTATTGGCGAGATTGCCGAGGATGAGATTCTGGATCGCGTTGCGCGTGGCCACATTGCTGATTTGGCCGAGGGCGGCCAAGGCCCCGGCGGGATCGGCCAGCGACCACATGTTAAAGAGTGTCTGGGTAAGGTTGGCGCCCGCCATGCCGGGGGGCAGGTTTTTCAACGCCGCCAGGGCACCCAAGCCATCACCGCTTTGCACCCAAGTACTGAGCACTTGGGTGATTGCGCTTGTGCGCGAAGTCGCCAGCCCGAGCCTGGTCGCCGCATCCAGCGCCGACCGCGGATCAATTCCTGCCCAAGCGCCGAAAACGGAATTGAGGTCCGAGCCGCCCCCTTTTCGCAGGCTGGCCATCTGTGCGTAGGCGAGTGCGCCGCGCGGATCGGCAGTCACCCATTTTGCATAAATGATTTCCTTGGCGAGATCAGCGACCCCGGGCAGCGGGCAACTGGCCACCGAGTCCAGCAGGGCGGCCAATTGGTCCGCGGGCGTTTGTTCAACCAGGTTGGAAAGAGCGGCAATCAGGGCCCCACCTTTGTATTTCTTTAAAATATCGGCCAGCGATCCATGGGCATCCCAAGTTACGATTTGAGGGGCGCCCGTGAATTTCAGCCCAGTGGCACGATTTTGCGCCGGACCTTTCCTGGCGGCGGGCGGGGCTTTCTGGGGCGGGGAATCTCGGTGGCCGACTTCCCAGCCCGCTCCAAAAACGGCGCCGATCACCAGGAACCCCAATAGCGTCCGGCCAAAATGCCGGAGGAGGCCCGCGCTTTTTGCGCCCTTCGGTGAAAGCGGTGGGCGGGAATTGGGCTTGGGGGGAATCATGGCGCTTAGTCAGGTAAATGGGACAAAATGTTCCCCGGGGCAACGGCATATTAGACAGGAGACAGGCGAAGGAGCTAGAAGTTAGAAGCTGGAATTCCGAACTGCACACTCCACACTTGGCGTCAGAAGTTGGAATTCGGAGTCAGGAGAAGAATTTGGAATCTGGAAGTTGGAAGCTGGAATGGCGGAATGGGGAGACAGGAGACGGGAGTCAGGAGCCTGAAGCCAGGAATGCAGAATTCAGAATGCAGAAAGTTGAACCCGAAATTGCCATAATTCTGTTAATTCTGTCAAAAGGAGCCTCTGAGTTTAACCACGGATCACACGGATTTAACGGATGTTCTTTCTGCAGGAATTGGCTGGATTCATCCTTCATCCTTCGCCGTCCCCTCAGCCAATCTTGAAACAAATCGCGGTTTTCAGTGCTGTTGTCTCCGGGCAAGTGATGCTAAGCCCATCGGCATCCTGGGTCCACGTAATCTTCGCCGTACTGCCGAGGAGGGAGACGCTTTTGATGGGCGCAGGGAGGGCGGCGGCGGTGGTGCTGAGGGAGGTGATTTTCAATCGGGTGCCGGATGCCGGTACCGTCATACAGAATGCATAGAGGCTGCCGTCCTTGCCGACGGTGAAACGGAAATCTTCATTGCTGAAGGCGAACGTGGCCTGGCGGCGGGCCAGCGCGCCCGTGGGCAATTTGTGCGTGCCCTCGCCGAGTTTGGTCCAGGCTCTGCTGCCGTAGATGCCGTCGCCGTTAATTCTCATCCACTGGCCGATTTCAGCCATCATGGTTTTGCTGGCGGCGTCGAGCGAGCCGTCGGGCTTGATAGGCACGCAGATGGCGACCGCGCCGTCGCGCGAGACGCATTCGAGCACATGGCGGATAACCATCCCGGAGTCGTAAGTGAAATCTGGCCCGTAGAACCAGTCGCCGACCTGCGATTCGCCAATCCAGGGCTGATCGGTCTTGATGGCGTCGGGGTATTTGCTTTCGGCGGTGTTGACGATGCCGTTGTTGGGCTGGTGGTGTTTGACGATGGCGAAGGTATCCACGGTGCCGCGGCGGGCGTTGGCGCGGTTGAAGTAATGGGCGAGGACGCGCTGCATGGCGTCGCACTTGAAGCCCATGCCGGTGTGGTCGCCGGAGAACGGCTGGGTCGAGTTGCCGTCGGTGTAGATGAAATCGGGGTCGTATTTCTCGATGACATCCATGATGCGCAGGGCCCACCACGTGGCATACCAGCGCGCGTATTCTTGATGGTTGGTGTAAATACCATCGGGCGGGCTCGAGCCCGTGCGGTCGTAGCCGTTATAGATGCCGGCATACTCGCGCATATTGACCGTGTAGAGCATTCGCGGGTCGAAACCCTCCCACCATTTGCCCACGCCATCGGCCAGCGTGAGGCGCGCGCCATCGTAGGGCACGCCGAGTTTGCCCTCGCCATTGGTGTGATCGGCGGCAAAGGCGGACTGATACCAGAACCAACTGTAATCATGGTGAAAAGTGACGCCAAAGTGCATACCCGCGGCGCGCACCGCTTTTTGCCACGCGCCTAGAATGTCGCGTTTCGGGCCGAGGTTGACGGAGTTCCACGGCTGGTATTTCGAGTCCCAGTTGTCGAACTGGTCGTGATGCACGCCCTGAATAATGAGAAAGCGCGCGCCCGCATCGCGATAGAGTTGGACGAGGGCGGCGGGATCGAGGGCGGAGGGATTCCACATGTGGAGGACATCCATGTATCCGGTTTCCGAGGGATGGCCGAAGTCGCGGATATGATTGCGATACGCTGGGGTGCCCTCTTGGTAAAGTTTGCGGGCATACCAGTCGCCGCTTTGTCCGG
Source organism: uncultured Opitutales bacterium (assembly GCA_964561455.1). Lineage (GTDB taxonomy): Bacteria > Verrucomicrobiota > Verrucomicrobiia > Opitutales > JABDGR01 > JABDGR01. The sequence goes on along the minus strand of CAZLPS010000099.1, from coordinate 9,105 downwards.
CGGCCTGTGGACCGAAGTGGACCCAGAAGCCGAATTTGGCCTCGCGGAGCCAGGCGATGTCCTTGGCGGAATAATTTTTCGCGATGGAATCCCAAGTCGGCTCGAAGGGGCCGGTGGCGATGGGGAAATCCATCTCGGTGTCGGGGAAATCGGCCGGTTTGCCGAGCGGCACGGAGCCCAGCGCAGGACGGGGCAGGGGAATGGCGGGGATGGCCGGTAGCGGAGGAATTGGGGGCAGCTTGGGCAGCGCCAAAGGCGCGGTGGCGGGCGCGGCGGCGGCGGTGGAAGTGGGAATTAGGCGCGGCGCAGCCAGACCGGCGGCCGTGGCGAGGGCGGATTGCTTCAGGAACTTGCGGCGGGAGAGGGGCATGGGGAGAAGGATGAGGGATGAAGGATGAGTCAATCTTCCAACTTCCTCCTAAGTGTGGAGTGTGAAGTGTGGAGTGTGAAGTTCAGAATTTCGGCAAGTTGCGACTTTCGCCTGCCTACGGAGTCCAGCCTCCCTTCTTCGAAATTCCAGCTTCTAGCTTCTTGCCAATAGCATGAAGTGTGAACTTTAGAATTGCCCAGCCGCGTACCGCAGCCGTATCTTTTTGTCATGAAAGCCAACCCTGTACTCGTTGTGTTGATATTGGCGATGGCGGCCCTGGGATTTTGGACGGCGCGCATAAATTCCGCCCTGGGAGAGGCCAATGATGAAATCGCTGTCCTAAATAAGAAATTGGCGGGAATGATGCATGACATTGCGGTGGTACGGGCGCAGAGCCTGAAACCGGCGGTGGAAATTGTCAGCAATGCCTCCGCATCTGGAAAAGACGCTCCGGCGGCGAAAAACCAGCCGCCGGCTGACCCCCGGGTGGCATTGGCGCAGGCACAATCCATGGCGCCGGGGCCCGACCGTGATAACGCCCTGCTCGCTGCCATCCTGGCCGGCGCGACGGCGAATCCGCAGGAGGCATGGGATATGGCCCAAAATCTGCCTGATGACCTCGGCGGCGACCGGCTCCGGTTGGAAAAAGACATTTTGAAGGCTCTGAGTACCAAGGATCCGGCGGCGGCGGCGGCGAAACTGGCCACCATTTCGATGGTGGAAGCCAAGGCCGACGCCACCAATGCCATCGGCGTCATTGCCGGTAATTGACTCAAGGCGGACGCGGAAGCAGCGTCCAAATGGGTGGATACTTTGCCGCCGGGCAATGCGCGAGACAGCGCGGTGATGGCCGTCGTGGAAGTGGCCAGTCAAAATGATCTTCTAACGGCGTTTAATTGGACGGCGACTATGAGTAACCCGGCGGTTCGGGGAACCATGATTACCGGTATTGTCCGCCAATGGGCCAAAACCGATCCGGAGGCGGCGTCCAAGGCCGTTTTGAAGCAATACCCCAACAACAACAACGGGCGGCAAGCCACGCTCCTCGGCATAATTCAACAAGTTTCGACCGAAACGCAGGCTGGCGGAGGTGCGGCCGGTAGCGGCGCGACGTCGGGGCCGTGACGAGGTGTTTTTGCCCGGTGCGGAGGGCGGAAAATTTAGAGTGCTGAATGCTGGGTGCTGTATGCTGGCTTCAAGCCAGAAGTGTGGAGTGTGGAGTTCGGAATTCGCGCGAAGTGGGAATGCAAAAGGCAAAATGAAAAATGCAAAATTCCGGATTCCAGCCTCAATCGGATGTCCGCTGATCCACTGCCATCCGAGATTCGTTGTTAATAAATCCAAACGTGCGCTTGCGCTGATAAGCCTAAATGCGTAAATCTAGGCAACTTTGCGCAAGATGGGAGGTTAGATAATCTGGTTCCGGGTACATCGTCCTTGGTTTTCAAATTTCGACGCGCGTTTTTTATGTCCATCAAGCCAGCCAACCTGTTGTCCAGCACTAAGAACAAGGCCCCTCGGCGCGTGGCGCTGGCGTTTCCGTATGGCCGGGCGTTTGTGGAGAAGGTGGTGGAGGGAATTCTGGCTTATGCGCGGCGCGAGGCCAATTGGCAGATTATGCGGTTCCCCGAGCGGCTGAGTCCCTCGCTCGATTGGTTGCAAGGCTGGCAGGGCGACGGTGCGTTTGTGATTGTCTCGACGCCGGAGGACGCGCGGATTGCGCGGGCACTGCCGTTTCCGGTGGTGAACATTACCGCGTATTTTCCTGAACCGGGGGTGACGACCGTCACGGCGGACCACCGGGAGATTGGCCGGCTGGCGGCGCGGCATTTGCTCGAGCGCCGGTTTCGCAAATTTGGCTACTATGGCTCGCGCGACCTGTATTTCAGCCAGTTGCGCCGCGACGGGTTTATTGAAACCATCGAGCAGCAGGGCGGAAGTTGCGCGGTGCTTGAGGTGTCCTCGATTGTCGGGAGCGGACGGATGTGGATGCGGCAGCAATTGGACTTGGAGGAATGGCTGCGCGCGCTGCGACCGCCGGTCGCCATCATGGCCAGCACGGATTTGCGTGCCGACATGCTGCTGGAAACCTGCCACCGCCTCGGCCTGCGCGTGCCGGACCAGGTGGCGATCATCGGCGTGGACAATGACCCGGTCGTTGTCAGCCATGCGCAGCCGCCGCTCAGCAGTATTGAGCGCAATGACCATGAGGCGGGCGAACTGGCGGCGGCAGTATTGAGCGACCTGATCGCGGGCCGGCGCGATCGGCGGCAGCAATTGTTGTCGGTGCCACCGTTGGGCGTGGTGGCGCGGCAATCCACGGAGACGATGGCGGTGGAAGATCCGGCGATTGCGGGACTGGTGCAATACGTCCGCAAGCACATCGCGGAATCCTTTGGCGTCGAGCGGCTGCCGCCGCTGGTGCCCTGTTCGCGGAGGACACTGGAGAACCGGTTTCACGCTCACTTGGGCGCGCCGCCGGCGGAGATCATCCACCGCCTGCGGGTGGACCACGCCCGGCGGCTGCTGGAGGCGGAGCGCCCGCAACCGCTGGCGGCGATTGCCACGGCGTGCGGGTTCAGCGATGTACGGAATTTTCGGCTGGTGTTTCGGCGCTATCAGAAACAGTCGCCGGCGGAGTACAGGAAGCGGGGAGCGGGGAGCAGGGAGCGGGGAGTCAGGCAGGGGAAGCTGGAAGCCAGGAGATAGAAGCTGGAATATAGGATAAGAAGCTGGGAACTGGAAGTTGGAATCTGGAATTTTGGAGACAGGAGACAGGATACAGGAGACAGGAGGGGGATGGTTGAATGCAAAATGCAAAATGCAGGAACAGGAAATCCCGCAATTTTGACAATCTTGTCAAAAAAGCCCCTCTGTGTTCTCTGTGAACTCCGTGGTTAATTCTTCGGAGTGGATGCTTGAGTCGCCGGCTTTTCCACATCGAGCGGGGCAATTTTCACGTTGCGCATTTCGAAGGCGTAGCCCTCGAGTTGGAAGCCGATTTTGCCGGCGGCAGGCACGCACTTCGTCACAGTGTTTTGAAGGACGCCGTTGACAGTGTAGGCGATGGTGTCGCCGCGGACCACGACATCGCCGACATTCCATTCTCCGACGGGCTTTTCGCTGGTGTCCTTTTGTTTGGTAACCATTTTGCCGGCGGCCGCCTCGGCGCAGGCGGCGGTGGACATGGAGAAAATGTCCCCGGCCACCAGGGTCTTGGTCTGGGCTTGGAAGCAGACGGGCCAAAGGCCTTGTTGCAAGGGGCCGTCCACGATGTTGATCAAGGCGCCGCTATTGTTCTTGGGGTTGGCCGAGGTCCAGCGCCATTCGAAGTGGAGCTGATAGTCTTTCCGCACGCCTGCGAGGAGGAGATAGCCTTGCGGGTTGCCTTTGCACGCGATCACGCCGTCTTTGACCGAGCAGGAAATCGCGACATCCGTCGGCTTGCCCCCGGCGATGAAGCTCCAGCCCGTGAGGTCCTTGCCGTTGAAAAGGTCAATGGGGGCGGTGACGGGAATGGGTTTGTCACCGACTGGGGTGGCAGCGGTGGAAGAAGCCGGGAGTTTTTCGCCGACAGTAGTGGCGGGAGGCGAAGATTCAGCAGGGGCAGGCGCGGGGGCGCTGGTTGCTTTGGGCGCGGGTTTGGCGGGCGGCGTCGAAGGGGCATACGAGACCGCGCGGGCGTCGAAAGCAATCAAGACCATGGGGAGAAGTAAATAAATGGGGTGGCGCATGGGGGCATTGTGTCATAGAGAACGTGCCCATGGGAACCAGAATCTTTGCGGTTTCCAACGCCCTGAATTCTGAACTTCACACGTCACCCTCCACCCTCCATACTTCCGGCTGGAAGCTGAACGAAGGAAGCTGGCATTTACCCTGAACATTCAATCCCCATACCCCTATGAAGACGATTTCTGTTTGGACCCTTTTGGGCTTAATTCCGCTCGCCCTCGGAGCGGCGCAACCGTGGCAGGAAGTTTCCAACCCGACGGTCGGCGATTTGGCGGCGGCGTTTTCGAATCCGCCGAAGGAATACGGCGCCATTCACTGGGCAACGGGGTTTCCCCCTCCGGCGGACCGTATTAAGTCGGACATTGACCATGTCAACACCAACGGCGGCACGGTATACATGATCAACAGCGGTGGCCGGTCGGTAAAGTATCTTTCGCCGGAATATTTTGACTTGATGAAAGTGGCGATTGATGAACTCAAGCAGCGCGGCATGAAGATGTGGATTGATGGTGACGACGGCTATCCCGACGGTTTGGCCGGCGGCCTCATCAGCAAATTGTATCCGCAGCTCGGCATGCAGGGCATCGTCCCCGACGCGCGTTTCACGGTCGCGGGCGGGCAAACCCTCGATATTTCGCTGCCGGTGGACACACTGGGCATTGTGGCCAATTTGCGCGGCGTGCCGGGTGCGGCAGCGCAAAGCAGGGGCTCGGCGCCCGCGCGGGGCTCGGCCCCCCGGGGGTCGGGTACGGGGCGGGGTGCGCGGGCCTCGGGGGCCCGCGGGGCGGGTTCCGGTGGCCGCGGGCCGGCGCCGGTGGCCGCGGCACCGGCGGTAACCAGCGCGGATATTCCGTTGCCGGCTGACGGACAAATCAAATGGGTCGCGCCGAGCAATGACACTCCGGGCGGCGGCATGTGGGAAGTTGCTTTTCTGGGGAGCGACGGCGACGCGCACTATCAGGTGGCCGCGGGCGCGACGCTGACCATTCCGCTGCCACAAGGGACCAAGAGCATACATGGCAACGTGCTGGCCCGTGGGGCCCCGGGAGGCGGGGGCGGCGCCACGCCGCAGGAGTCGCGGGTTTTGCCAGTGCCCACAGATGGACATTTTAAATGGACTGCGCCGGGCGAGGGAACTTGGGACCTCATCTTTGTGCGGCACGTCTATCGCAGCTCGCCGACGCGTTTTGGCCAGCGCGAAGACGGCACGCGCGACAAGGACAGCCTTTACTCATTGATTGACTATCTCGACCCCGACGCCACGGCGACCTATATCAAGCTCGTGCCCGAAACTTACGGAAAATATTTTGGCGGCGAGTTCGGCAAGACCATCCTCGGCTTTCGCGGCGATGAAACGGACTACACGGGCATCATTCCCTGGACGCCCAAACTGCTCGAGACGTTTAAGAAGATCAAAGGCTACGACTTGCAGCCGTATATTGCCGGGTTCTTCACCACGCCGATGACGGAGGAGGGCAAACTGGCCTATGCCGATTATTTTGACGTGTGGAGCGGGATGTTCCGCGACAATTTCTACAAGCCCATGCAGGATTGGTGCCGGGCACACGGCATGGATTACATGATGCATTTGAACCACGAAGAGATCATGGTGGCCCGCTCCGGCGCGGAAAGCATGACCAAGAATGAAGGCTCCTTTTTCCGCGACCTGCGCTACATGGGCGTGCCGGGAGTGGACAATCTAAACCAAATCGGCCCCGGCATCGTGGCGGATTTTCCGAAGCTGGCGGCGTCCGCGGCTCATTTGTACGGCCATCCGCAATCCTGGAATGAAGAGGGCGGCAGCACGGGTGCGGGCGGAAAATTCATATTCGATTACAATTTGGTCCGGGGTATAAACTTCATGAATATCCGCGGCTTGAATACTGCGCCCGCCGCGGGCGCCGCGCCCGACCCCTCTGCCGCCACTGGTTTTTACATGACGCGGGCGCAGTATTTGATGGCCATGGGCCGGCCGGCGGCGCAGGTGGCGCTTTATATTCCGGAGGACAGTTATTGGCTCTACGACCTGGACGCGGACACGGTCACCGTCAAGTTGACGACGGAATTGATGGAGCATCAGGTGGATTTTGACCACATTGACCATGATTCGCTCGCGAGCATCTGCAAACTGGAAAACGGCGGGTTGAAAAATGAAAGCGGTCAGATTTACCGCGCGGTGATTGTCCCGAGCTCGACGGTAATTCAAAAGGACATGCTGGATCGCCTGCGCGCGTTCGCGGCGCAGGGCGGAAAGGTGATTTTTGCCGGCCGCACGCCGACTCTGGTGGTGGACAAGTCGTTTCTCCATCACGAAGCCGGCGCGCCGGATTTAAGTTTTGCCACGCTGGAGCCGACGCCGACCATCTCGGACCGGGTCCTGGCCGCGTTGCCCAAGCCGGACGTGAAACTCGATTCCCCGTGTGCACCGCTGAAATACCTGCATCGCACCTTGAAGGACGGGGATCTGTATTTCTTCTTTAATGAATCCGATCAGCCGCAGACGCGCACGGCGACCGTCTTTGGCAGCGGCCAGGCGCAAATCTGGGATGCGGCAAGCGGGACGATCCATCCGGTGGCGGGCGCGACCGGCGGGCAGGGCAGCGTGGCGGTGCCGCTGAATCTGGGGCCGCAGGAATCGTGCTTTATTGTCATCGGGCCCATGCCGAAAGTGTCGGTGGTTACACCGGCCACGGCCGCGCCCGGCACGTCTGTTGTGGCCTTGGCCGCCCCGTAAAGGAAAGCGTACCGGTTGTCGGTGCCCGATGTAGCGCGGAGCTTTAGCCCGCGCTTCCGAGGCTGTACTTTGTCCATTTGCCCGACTATCCGAACCTGCGGATTCCGCCCGCACGGTGTTCACAATTCGTCTTCTACTTCATACCGTGGCCTAAATGGAGCCACGAGGGTTCTCGATGATTACAGAATGGGCCGTCGGCAAGCGACGCCCCTACCGTTTTCCTGAATTGGACAATTCAATTCTCGGGCCGTCACCGAAGAAACGGTGCAACGATCAAGACTTGTTCTTTTTGGACCTCTTGGGCCGTGGCAATTTCAGCAATTGTTTCGCCGCCTGCTCGAAATCGGCATCCACCGGGCGGGGTTGGGCATCCCTGATTGCGCGATAGCGGTCGAATTCCAATTCGGCCTTCAGCCGGGCGGTTTCGGCGGATGATGTTTCCCGGGCGCGTGGCCTGGAGGCCCATCAACGGCTGGGCCGCATCGGCGCGTTGGTGGATAACTTCCGCCGCCGTCTGACCATGGGCGGCCCAATGCATTTTGTTCTGCACGGTGGCGAAGAACTGCTGCGACATTTCCGTGTTGGGGGTGTAATCCACGCTGGTGGCGTAAATATCCAGCACCTTTTGGTAGAAGCGGCGCTCCGACGAACGGATGTCCCGAATGCGCTCCAGCACTTCGTCGAAATAATCCTTGTGGCCCTTGCCGGGCGGATTTTTCAACCGCTCGTCGTCCATCGTAAAACCCTTCACGAGATACTCGCTCAAGCGGGCCGTGGCCCATTGGCGGAACTGCGTGCCGCGGTGACTGCGCACGCGGTAGCCCACGGCGAGGATGGCTTCCAGCCGGTAATAGCGCAGGCTTCGCGTCACCCTCCGCGCGCCCTCTGGGCGAACTTGTAAGTAATCCTTACAGGTTGCGGCCTCGAAGAGTTCGCCGTCGGCAAAAATCGCCTTCAAATGCATGGTCACATTCTGAGGCGTGGTCTGAAAAAGCTCTGCGATTTGCGCCTGGGTCAGCCAAACCGTCTCATGCTCGAACCGGCACTGGATGCGCGTGCGCCCATCCTCTGCCTGGTAGAGGATAATCGAGGATTGAGGCTGGGCTTCGTCGCTCATGACGAATCATACCATTTGCCCCATCTTGGGCGGGAGTCAAAACGATTCCCGGGTTTACCCCGCAGAACCGGCTAGCCACCCACCCGAAAGCACAGGCTAAACGACCTCGCCACTATTGCCCGACTCCCCATTCGCCAGTTTGCCCTTTCCCCACGCGTTATAAAATTAACCTGGGCGCGCTTGACATGTTTTATCGGGACGGGTAATTCTCGCGCCGCTCCGGATAGCCCCAACCCCCACCTCCAACCCCCTTGTTACCATGGCTGACCCCACCACCACCCAAATTAAAGACGTGACCGCCAATCCCGCGCCCCTCGGGTTGCTCGCGTTCGGCATGACTACAGTGTTGCTGAATTTGCACAATGCCGGGTTTTACGGGATCAGCAGCATGATTCTGACCATGGGAATTTTCTATGGTGGCACCGCGCAAGTCATTGCGGGGATCATGGAATGGAAGAAGGGCAACACTTTCGCCACCACGGCATTCACGTCCTACGGCATGTTCTGGCTGACGCTGGTGGGCTTGTTGGTCCTGCCGAAAATTGGCTGGATGGGCGTCGGCGCGGACGGCAAACCTGCCGCCATTGCCCTGACGGCTGCGCCGGATGGCACGGCGTTTGCGGCTTACCTGGCGGTGTGGGGGGTTTTTACCGCAGTGTTATTTGTCGGCACGCTGCGGTTGAGCCGTGCGCTGCAAGTCGTATTCGGTTCGTTGACAATACTTTTTTTCCTGCTGGCCTACATCAAGAATTCCAGCCCGGGCGAAGAATTTGAGCACGCCACGGGTTATGAGGGCATCTTTTGCGGCGTGTCGGCCATGTATACGGGCCTGGCCCAGGTGCTGAATGAAGTGTATGGGAAGACGGTGCTGCCGCTGGGGCTGGTGAAGAAGTAGGGTGGGGGTGGTGTTGACGTGGTTTTCTCCTGGCGCTCCTTCAGAGCGCCGGGTCTTTTCTAATTCCCAAACCCAGGGTTGCGCTGCGCGCAACCCTGGGTTTGGCTCCGGCAGCCCTTCGGGCTGCAAACCGGATGAACGCCCTTCGGGCTGGGAGCCGGATGAATGCCCTTCCGGCTGCGAACCGGATGAATGCCCTTCGGGCTGCGAACCGGATGAATGCCCTTCGGGCTGCGAACCGGATGAGCGCCCTTCGA
>CAZLPS010000098.1:0-14885 GCA_964561455.1 uncultured Opitutales bacterium | reverse complement strand
GGCCCCCTCTTCCTCCGCAATTCTCAATCCGGCGAAGTCGCCGTCAGCGACTGGCGCTTCAACGCCTGGGGCGGCAAATTCTCCCCCTGGGATTTGGACAATGCCATCCCCGCCCGGATCGCGAAAAGCCAAAATATGCGCTGCTTCTCCCAGGACATCATCCTCGAGGGCGGCGCCATCGAAATCAACGGCCCCGGCCAGCTTCTCACCACCGAAATCGTTTTGCTCAATCCCAATCGCAACCCCGGCATCACCAAGGACGATTATACCCGCCTCCTCACCAGCGCCCTCGGCGTCACCGACATCCTCTGGCTCCGCGATGGCCTTCCCAACGACGACACCGACGGCCATATTGACAACCTCACCCGCTTCTTCCGCGACGATGGCATCATCACCGTCGTGCCACCGGAAGGCGCCGACGACGAAGCCGCAAAAATCCTCCGCCACAACCACTTGGCCATTGACGAAAATTTCCGTACGCCCTCCGGCGGCCGGTTCGAAATCGCCGAACTACCCACCCCCTTTCCGCCCGTTATGGCCGACGGCCGCGAACTCCCCGCCAGCTACGCCAATTACCTCGTCACTAACGGTGCCGTGTTGATGCCCTCCTACAACCGCCCCACCGACGCCCTCGCCGCGCACGCCCTCCATGAATGTTTCCCCAGCCGCGAGATCGTTCCCCTCGACTGCTCCGACGTCCTCCTCGAAGGCGGCGCCCTCCATTGCTTGTCCCAACAGCAGCCATCATAAGAAAAAATTGAAACACGGAGAACACAGAGGACACGGAGGGGGATTTCAACCGTAAACCGTAAACTTCTGTCCTCCATGTTCTCCGAGCACTCCGTGGTTAAAAATCAATCCTTCCATTCATCCGGGTGTAATTTCCCCCGCTCCGGCTCCGGATTTTCCGCAAAATACACCGCCATGCGGATAAACGGCAACCGGCTCACCGGCGTCGCCGGCCTTAATTTCTTCACTTCCGCGAACAACACCTCCGGCGAGCGCCCTTGCAGTTCGTAAATCTCCCGCAGCCCCAAGTCCATCAAATCCCGCGCCACCTCCGTCGTCAGCCGCGGTATGCGCATGAAGGGCGACGCCAGCGCGGCATAGTCCGTCTCTTTTTTCTTTTTTTGCGGAAGCGTGGACATGAGAAAGGATGAGGGATGAAGGATGAGGGATGAATCCAGCAACAGTCCAACGTTCAACGTTGAACGCCTAATGCTCAATTTTCAACTCCCGACTTCCGGCTCCTGTCCCATTGTCGAACGTCTCAACCTGCCGACGGAATTTTTGTGGTGCAATGGTCAGAACTTAAACGTTAAGCGTTAAACATTGCGATTTGAACGTTCCTCTTTTGCAACGCCTCTGTCCCTCTGTCCCTCTGTCCCTCTGCCCCTCTGTCCCTCTGCCGTCCCAGTCACGGCTTCTCCCCTGCCTTTGCCGGCGGATTAAGCAGGTCGTACTGCTTCTGCCATTGGCTGTGGCGCGCTTCGTCCCCACTCGTCCGCGCGAGGCTCATTGCCTCCGGCAAAAAAGCCTTCAGCAATTCCGGATTCGCCCCCGGTGCGCTCAAAACTATTCCGTAAAGCTCCAACGCCAGCGCCTTCCCGCCTTGCGCCGCCGCCCAGCGCGCGATCTCCCCAAGCAATCCCAAGTCACCGTGCGGCACCGGATCCACCGTCGCGCACCAGGCCAAACGCTTCAGCGCCTCGGCATCACGATCTAACGCGTGTTCCGTTTGGGCCAGCGCAAAAGCCAGCGCGAGACTCGGCTTCAGCAAATAAATCTTTTCCCCCAGCGTCAGCGCCTCGGCGGAACGGTTTTGATCTTCCAGCAGATGCATCTCGCGAATGACCGCATACGGCGAATCGGCCGTCGGCGCGCGTGCCGCCTGCTCCAGCTGCTCCGGCAGGCCCACCGCAAACGGATGATACAGTGGATCGCCCAGGAATATCTCCATCCAACTCAGGGCCGGCAGCGCATAAAACGCCGCCTCGCCGGTGGTCAGCCCATGCGCCAAGCCGTCCATAAACAAATCAAAATGGTGGGTGAAGGAAAGATAAGGCTCAAACACGTTGCCCGCGGTGGCCGCCACCCCTCGCACCACCAATGGCCCGACCCAGTGATTGTCGGCTTTGCGCAGGTAATCCGCCGAAAAACTGTGCAAATGAATCGCGATGGCACCCGGCGGAAAATGAAACTGCGCGTCGGCAATCGGTCCGGAGAGATGATCCGAGTACCACCCCAGATAAATCGCCGGTGCGTCAAACCGCGTGTCCCAGCCAATCAATTCCTTCTTGTGGTCCTCCGTGACGTCGAAACCCATGCGCCGGATGGTCGCGCTTGCGGCCTTGAGCCAGTCTTCGCCTTCCTGATGCGGACCGCCCATGTCAATATACGCGCGACCCTGTAATCCGTGCGCCTCCCCCGCCAGGGCGCTGTCAATCATCCCGCGCACCGCTTCCGGGCTCGGCCCGTCGAGCCGCGCCACCTTGACCACCAGAGCGCGGGTAAAATCATCCGGATTCAGCTTTCCAAACAGCGGATTGTTGACCAGCCCCGTCGTCGGCGTATTCGATGTCGCCAGCAACGCCAACTCGCTGTCCACCGCCGCCTGGTTCGTGTTGAGTTCCTTGTGTTCCAGGGTCAGGGGTGTGGCGACCAGGCGCGCCGCGTCATTCTGAATGCGAATCGGCACGCCATAGCACACCACCAGAAAATCAATCTTATTGCCAAAATACCCGTACCGCAGCCGGCCATCGGCGTCCTTCAAATCCGTGGGATAGGCTTGCAGCCACCCGTCTTGCGTCAGCCGCACCCGCAGTGGATTGAAAACCTTGTCCACAAACTCCGGCCAGGTCACATCGGCCGCCGTCGGCGCATCAATCAGGATCAGGTTCCTTTCAGGAATATTGCGCTTCTGCATGTAATACCGCGCAATTGCCTCCGAGTCCGGTTCCCGCACATTTGCCACCACCACCACCCGCTCCGGGCTGGGCGCGGGCCTCGCCACGGAAAAAGCCGGCATCGCCTTGGGCGCTGCCCCAGCGCCAGTTCCCGCGGCCGGCGCCGTCGCCGCCGCTGCTTGCCAGGAAAATCCACCAGCCGTCATGACCACGATCAAGATAACGACGACCCACGACCCCAAGACAAGGCCGCCTCTCCCTCGCCATGGCAGAAATCGCCAATGCCCGCAATTCAGCATATACTTAAGACACTGCCGCAGCCAAAGGGTGCCGTCAGCTTTATTCTCCTCGCACCAAACCCCTCAATTTTATAGACCTCAAAATCCCGCTTCTACCTTCTACCTTCTACCTTCTACCTTCTACCTTCTACCTTCTACCTTCTACCTTCTACCTCCTGCCTCCTGTCTCCCCGCTCCCCGCTTCGACCTTCTTAATTTCCAAACATGTCCGCCGCCCTCGCCAAAAAGAATGACGCCTATGCGTCCTTCCGCCTGCCCGCGTACCGCGCCTACTTGCTTTACCGGCTGTTTGGTTCGACGGCCATTCAAATTCAAAGCGTTGCGGTCGGTTGGCAAATTTACGAGTTGACCCACGATCCCCTTAAACTCGGCTACATCGGCCTGGCCGAGGCGGTTCCCGCCCTTGGCGTATCGCTGTGGGCCGGCCACGTGGCCGATGTGATGAGCCGGGGCACCATCTTGCGCGTTTCCAATGGCCTGTTGTTCCTGGCAACGGTCGCGCTCGCAGCTATTTCCGTCCCCTCGCTCCACCCCTTCCTCACCAACCACCTCTGGCTAATTTACGCCGTGATCTTCCTGACTGGACTGTGCCGCGGCTTCCTCAGCCCGGCCCATTTCGGCCTCATGGGCCAAATCGTACCACCGGAAACCTATGGCAACGCCTCCATTTGGAACGCCAACGTCTGGCAAGCCGCTTGCATCGCCGGCCCCGCCGCCGCCGGATTTCTCTATGGCTATTGCGGCGCGGCGATGACCTATGCCCTCGCCGCCATGATGCTCTTTATTGGCTGGGTTTGCCTCTTTGCCATCGTAGCGCCGCCCACTCGCGCCAAGCGCCCGGACCAATCGGTCGCCGCCAGCATTCGCGAAGGCCTGAAATTTGTATTCAGCAACCAAGTGGTGCTGGGCGCGATGTCGCTCGATTTATTTGCCGTGCTGTTTGGCGGCGCGGTCGCGCTGCTGCCCATTTACGCCGGCGATATCCTCCATACTGGGCCGCTCGGCCTCGGCTTTCTTCGCGCCGCGCCCGCCCTCGGCTCGGCCATCGTGGGTTTTTATCTTTCGCACCACCCCATCACCCGCCGGGCGGGTTCAGCCATGCTGTGGAATGTCGTCGGTTTTGGCATCTCCATGATTCTCTTCGGCATCTCCACCAATTTTTACCTCTCCTTCTTCTTCCTCTTCCTCAGCGGTGGGTTTGACGCCGTCAGCGTCTTCGTCCGCTGGACCATGTTCCAAATTGTCACGCCCGACCATATGAAGGGCCGCGTTGCCGCCGTAAGCTCCATCTTTGTTGGCTCCTCCAATGAAATCGGCGAATTCGAGTCCGGCTGGATGGCCAGCAAAATGGGCACCATTCCCTCGGTTATTTTCGGCGGTTGCATGACTCTCGTCGTCGTCGCCGCCACCGCCCTGCTCGCGCCCAAATTGCGGAAATTGGATTCCCTGTCCGGTCGCGCGGAACCATGACAAATATTGGCAACCGCACCCTCATTTCGGGGTTGGTAGGTGTTAACCTTCGATTTGGTACAATTTGTCCGCCCCTCCTGCCTCCCGCGATATGAAGGGTTTCTTAAACTTGCGCCGAAGCCTCGCCGTGCCTGCCATCTTGTTGGCGCTCACCCCCGGCTTCGCCTGGGCCGATGCGGCACCCCCCAGCTATCGCGCCAAGACCCCCCAGAGCCAAGGTAACTCCTATGGCACCGCCCAAACCTGCTTGGCGGCTGCCCGGACCGCCCTGCAGGCAGCCCTCAAGCCTCTCAATGACGTTTTTGCCGAACCCACCACTCAAACCGCCTATCTCAACCCGCGGTTGCTTACCGTCCGCTATGGCGGTTATTTTGACCGGGCGCGCGAAGACATCAATCAGGGCTTGGCCGATGTCGCCGCCGCTGCAGCCTTTGTGGATGCACACCCCGAGGCCAGCGTGATTGTGGCCGGCGCCGCCCCTGCGGAAACCCCCACCCTGCCCCTGCTGCCCGAGTTCCGCAGTCCCTACGTTGGCGGCACCTGGCTGGTCCAAGTCGTGGACAACTTGGGCCTTGCCCGCAACGCCTTGATTAACAGTTCCCTCGGCCCCGGAGACTTCGGCGGCTTTCGCGCCAAAATCATGGCCGACCTCAGTCGCGCGGGTTCAAACCTTGCCACCGGCATCCTCTATGACCGCAACTTTCGTGGCGGCAATACCGGCATAATTTCGTTGACTGCCCTGCCCCCGCCAGCACCAGATCCCAAATTTGGCCCCACCACTCGAACTCATTTGGAGGCAATCGCTCAGGAAGTTTTGGGAACGCTTCGGGACCTATCCAGCGTTGGTGTCGCTTATACCGGGGACCGCACCCAGGGCGGCTATTTGCCCAAGACGCGCGCGGATCTTGACCAAATCCAGAAGGACGTGAACGCCGCCCTGACCTTCCTTAACACCCATCCCGAGGCCATCCCGCTCTGCGCCGGCCCCTCGAAGGCCGATTCACCCTCAATCCAGGATGTCATCCTGCCGCACGATTACGCCGCCCTGCGCTATGGTACTTCCGCCTTCCGCTCGACGCCGGCATTGAACGCCAGCACCATTTACCTGCTGAACGAAATGCTCCTTCATCTCACCAACAATCCTGCCAGCGATTCCCATAGTCTGGTCCTCGGCGACATCGGCGGATTCCGGTCTAAAATCAGGGAAGATATTGCCCAAGCCCAAGCCGATGCCGTCGAAGGCTTAATCGCTGCCTTTGGCCCCATCCCTGCAGTTACGCCGACCTCGACGGAGGCACCCATCGCTCCCACCACGCAGGCCCATTTGGCGGCGGCTCAAATTGCGGTGAATCAGGCAATCTCTGTCCTGCGCGCCTCCTCTGCCAATCTCACCACAGTGGTCGGCGGCCAACTCAAATCCAACGTCACTGCCGCCACCCTCTACGGGGACGGCTTTGCCCTGGCCATCACTGATCTGACGGAAACCTCGGCGCAAATCACCGAGGCCCTTACTTACGTCCATGCACATCCCGAGATTAACGCTTTGACTCCCGGCGCGGTGCCCGCCAACTCGCTCCCGGCGCCCCGCCTGCCTCTCGTCTTTCTCAATCCAGCCAAATCCAATCTCTCCACTGCCACCCAGGACTTGCACGTGGCCCTCGCAGCCCTCGTCAATAATTCAGCCCGCGACAACCGCGACCCCGTCCTTGGCGACATCCAGGGACTTCGCCAAAAAATTGTGGATGGCATTGGACGGGCCGGAACTGACTTAAGCTCCGCGGTGGATTATTTCAACACCCATACCGAAGATCAGGGCGTCTTGCCCCAGCTAACTGCCGGGCCCCAGGTGATGGCAAAAGCCGAAGGCTCGCCGGCCTCCAGCGTCATTGCCAGCATTGCCCTTGGCACCGCCTTTTCCCTTGGCGGTCTTTTCCTCTCGTCGCGTTCCCGCCAAAAACGCCCATAATATTCATTTCCAAGTTGCCGTAAAAATCTCTGCTGAAATCCTTTGCTGGCCCCGCCCTTGTAAAAGTACGATATAATTTTGTTGACATTTGTTTCGCCGCCCCCCATCCTTGCCCAACTTCTCACCCCCGCAGCATGCTGTTTTGGGGTGATGGGGCGTCCGGCTAAGGCGCCCGCTTTGTTTTGCGTTAAGGCGTTTTATTTTCCGGGGAACTTAAGGTTCACTTCCTGACAATTGCTGCCCGCGCCGATTGGGGAAAGTAAACCCCGCTGTCCGCCGCGAATTCCGTCTCTTCATGGATGAATTCATTGGCGCCAGCTCCGGCAACTCCCTCTTTCGTCAGGAAATTTATCTCCCACAAGCAGGCTTCCCCTGCGCGGAAATTCTGTTACCCTTTATTCCCTCACTCCCTATTCTTATGGCAACCCGCTTCCCTCGCAGCGTTTATGACAAAACTGGCGGCCTCGTTTATTTCGCCCGTATGGTGGATAAAATCCGCCTCCATGCCGCCGGTGACCTCGGCAAGGACTACATCGAAAACCTCGGTGGCGGCTTCGACGGCCGTTGCTGTCTCTTCCTCGGCGTCAAATACGACGACCTCAAAAATCAGGCTCTCCTGGGCGGCACCGACGACGTGCTGTTCCAGTGGTGCACCGCCCATGGACGCAAACCCACCGCTGACGAAATTGCCGACTGGAACGATTTCATGATCAAGCGCGGTTGGCGCGACGCCGTCTCCGGCCGCCTCGCCATGCGCCTCAAAGAGGCCAAGCTCGAGCACCGCGCAGGCGAAATTTTAACCATGTTCGACTTCATCGAAGTTGACGAAGGCCGCGAGCCGCCCAAATTCGCGTAGACCTGGTTAGTTCCCCCTTTCCCAATCAACCATTTAGACAATCCGGCCATGGGCCGTCGCAAGCGACGCCCCTACCCATCCCATTAGACCTCCAAAACTCAGTGCCTTTCGTCGGGGCGTCGCTTGCGACGGCCCCACCCCGTTTTGGCCTTAAAGACCTCATGAATTCTCCAGATAAATCCGGCGCGGCTTCCGCCAGCCTCGAAGACCGCCTGCTAGAACTCCTCCGGCGCAAAGACTATACCCCCCTCCGCGTCGAGGACCTCGCCGCCGCCCTCCAACTGGATCAGCGCGCCGTAAAAAAACTGCGCCCTCTCATCCACCATCTGCTCAACGTCGGCCTCATCGCCAAGGTTAAGCAGGACCGCTTTGTCATTCCGCACGACGCGGATTTGCAGACCGGCACCGTCAAGTTCCGCCAAAGCGGCGTCGCCCTGTTCTTCCCCGATCCGTCCTCCGGCGGCCGCGCCGAAGCCCCCTGGCACATCCCCGCCGACGACACCGGCACCGCCATGCACGGCGACCGCGTCTTGGTCCGCGAAAACAAGCGCCCGCGCCAGTGGCGTGCCGCTGCCGCCGCCAACCACGCCGGCAAGGCCGATAAACTCGGCCGCATCATCCGCGTCCTCGAGCGCAAACACGAAACGGTCTCCGGCTCCCTGCGCCGCGACCAGCAATTTTGGAGTGTCGAGCCCGATGACCCGCGCTTCGTACGCACCATCCTCGTCGCCGACCCGGGCAGCACCTCCGTCTTCCCCCCGCCCAAACCCGGCGACAAGGTTCTCGTCCGCCTCGCCGAATGGTCCCAGCGCCACCTCAACCCCACCGGCGAAATCATCGAAAACCTCGGTGAGACCCATACCCCGAGCGCCGAATTCAAGGCCATCCTTTACAAGTTTCACCTCCGTCCGGAATTCCCCGAGCCCGTCCAAGCCGAGGCTGTCGCCATCCCGCCTGAAGTTCGACCGCGCGACCGCACCGGCCGCGAAGACCTCCGCGACATCAACACCATCACCATTGACCCGGATGACGCCAAGGACTTCGACGACGCCCTCTCCCTCGAACGCCTCTCCAACGGCGAACTCCGCATCGGCATTCATATCGCCGACGTCAGCGCCTACGTGCGCAATGGCACCGCCATTGACCGGGAAGCCCGCGAGCGCGGCAACTCCACCTATCTTGTCGGCTGCGTCATCCCGATGCTCCCGCATGCGCTGTCGAACGGCCTTTGCAGCCTCGTTGAAGCCCAGGATCGTTTAACCAAAAGCGTGTTTGTCACCTTCGCCGCCAATGGCAAGATCCGCGCGACTCGTTTTGCCAACACCGTCATCCGCAGCCGCAAGCGCCTCACCTACCGCCAGGCCTACGCGCTCATCAAGGAAAATGACCTCGCCGTCCTGCGCGCCCTGCCCCTCCCGCCCGCCCACGCCACCGGTTCCACCGGTCGCGCTCTCGCCTCACTGACCGACGGGGAACTCATTGAACTGCGCGAAACCGTCCGTGCCTTCTGGAGCATGGCCGAGCCCATGCGCCGCGCCCGCATGCAAAAGGGCAGCCTCGATTTCGATTTCCCTGAAGTCAAAATCTTCACCGACGAAAACGGTTACGCTGACCGCCTGGAATTGATCGAAAACGACGAAAGCCACCAGCTCGTCGAAGAATTCATGCTCCTCGCGAACGAAGTCGTCGCCCGCGCCCTCTTCGAAGCCGGCCTCCCGTACCTCTCCCGCGTCCACGACCAACCCGACCCGGAAAAACTCGTCGAACTGCGCGATTTGCTCGCCACTTTTGGCGTGGATGCCGGCGATTTGTCGAACCGTCAGGAAATTGTCCGTGTGCTCGCCAAAATCAAGGTCCATCCGCAAGGCCACACCCTCAAGACGCAATTCCTGCGTAGCCTCAAGCAGGCCTGCTATCGCGCGTCAGTGGACGGCCACTACGGCCTCTTCAAAAAATTCTACACCCACTTCACGTCGCCCATCCGGCGCTATTCCGACCTCGTTGTACACCGGATTTTCGACAACTACCTCGAACGCACCGGCGCCAACACCGCCACCCACTCCACTCCCGTCCGCTATAGCCAGGGTGAATTGGACGCGCTCGCCCGCCATCTCAGCCTCACCGAACAAAACAGCACCGAGGCCGAACGTGAGACGGTGAAGCTGAAACTCCTCGAGTACTTCGAACGCGAGGCCGGTCGCACCCCCCGCCGCCAATTCCCCGCTTTGATTACGGATATTCGCAGTCACGGCTTCTTCATCGAACTCCGCGGCTCCAACGCCTACGGCTTTGTGCCATTCTCCTCCATGGCGGACGATCTGTATTCCATCTCCGGCGAAGGCCGCGAAGCTGTCGGTCGCCGCACCAAACGCAAAT
Organism: uncultured Opitutales bacterium; assembly: GCA_964561455.1. Lineage (GTDB taxonomy): Bacteria > Verrucomicrobiota > Verrucomicrobiia > Opitutales > JABDGR01 > JABDGR01. The sequence continues at coordinate 5,012 of CAZLPS010000098.1, read as the reverse complement.
TTACCCTCGGTCAGGAAATTCAAGTCGAGGTCTACCGCGTGGACCGTTACAAACGCCAGATTGACTTCCGCGTCGCCGGCTCAGGCGCAGCCAGTGGCGGCGGCCCCGTCGGTTCCGAAATCACCCCCGCCATGGCCTCGCATCACAAGAAAATGCGCCAGGACCACCCCCGCGGCCCCCGCCAAGGCCACGCCCCGCGCCAACATTCCGGTCCCCGCCAAGGCTTCAGCCCGGCGTCCGCCACCGGCCCGCGCGAGTCCTCGGCCAAATCGCATCGCCACCGCCGCCGCAAATAATCTTTCGGTTTTCTGCCCTCCGTTTTCCATTCGTAAGACGCGTTCCATCCTTCTTGGCTTCGCCACCCTGCTCGCTCTCGCTGCGTTCACGCGCGCCGATGAGGGCCTCTGGCTGTTCTCTTCCCCGCCCCGCGACCAGCTCAAGGCCAAATACGGCTTTGATCTCACCGACCCGTGGTTGGACCATTTGATGAAATCCGCCGTCCGCTTCAACAGCGGCGGCTCCGGCTCCTTTGTCAGCGGCGACGGTCTCGTCATCACCAACCACCACGTCGGCCTCAGCGATTTGCAGAAGATGAGCAGCCCCGCCCACGATTACGTGCGCGACGGCTTCTACGCCATAACTTCTGCTGATGAAATCAAATGCCTCGACCTCGAGCTGAATGTGCTCCAGTCCATCGAGGACGTGACCGCCCGGGTCAACGCCGCCATCCCGACCGGGGCAACCGGCGACGAGTCCGCCCTCGCCCGCCGCAAGATTTTTGCGGATATCGAAAAGGAGTCCCTCGACCAAACCGGGCTCCGCAGCGATGTCGTTACCCTCTATCAGGGCGGCATCTACCATCTCTATCGCTATAAAAAATACACCGACATCCGCCTCGTCTTTGCCCCGGAGGAGCAAACCGCCTTTTACGGAGGCGACCCCGACAATTTTGAGTTTCCCCGCTATGACCTCGACGTTTGCTTCTTTCGCGTCTACGAAAACGGCCAGCCCGTCCACCCCGCGAATTTCCTTAAATGGTCTGTCACGGGTGCCCATGACAGCGATCTGATCCTAATTGCCGGCCACCCCGGCACCACCCGCCGCCTCCTGACCGTTCCCGAACTCGAATTTCAGCGCGACCGCGAATTGCCCTACCAACTTGATCTGCTCAAGCGCCGCGAAGTCCTGCTCAGCGTTTGGAGCGCCCGCGACGACGAAAACGCCCGCCGCGCCAAAAGCGATCTCGCCATGGGAATCCAGAATAGCCGCAAGCGCGCCGACGGCCAACTCGCGGCCCTCGAGGATCCCGCCTTCTTTGCCCATTTGGTCGCCGCCGAGCAGTCCTTCAAACAACAACTCGCCGGCCGCCCCGACGGCCCGGGCGCCCTCGCCGCCTTTGACCACATCGCCGCTGCCGAGAAAGTCATCGCCGACCTCGCGCCGCGCCTGCGCCTCCTTGAAAACGCAGCCGGTTTTAACAGCGATTCTTTTTCGCTGGCTCGGCGTCTGCTCCGCGCCGGCGATGAGCGCCCCAAGCCCAACGGCGAACGCCTCCCCGAATATTCCGACGCCCGCCGCGAATCCTTTGAATTGCAGCTTTTCACCGACAAGCCCATTTATCCCGATTACGAAACAGTCAAACTCGCCGACTCCCTCGGCTTTCTCGTCGAACAATTCGGCGCCGCCGACCCGCTTGTGCAGGCCGTCCTGGCCGGCCATTCGCCCCGTGACCGCGCCGCGGAGCTGATCAACGCTACGAAGGTGCGCGACGTCGCCTTTCGCCGTCAACTTTACGAAGGCGGCGCTGCCGCCGTCACCGCCGCGCACGACCCCATGATTGAACTGTCCCGCCTGATCGACCCCGAGGCTCGCGCCCTCCGCCGGCAAATCGAGGCGCAGGAGGAAATCAAACAGCAGGCGCAGGCCGTCATTGGCCGGGTTCGCTTTGAAATTCAAGGAACTAGCCATTACCCCGATGCCACCTTCACCCTCCGCCTCAGCTATGGCCTCGTGCAAGGCTACCCGGAAAATGACCGCCTCGTTCCCGCCCTCACCACTTTCGCCGGTCTTTTCGATCGCAATGCCGCCCAGCACAACCGCGAACCTTTTGACCTGCCCGCGCTCTGGCTGGCCAAGAAACCCGCGCTCGATTTGACGCTGCCCCTGAATTTTGTCAGCACTGCCGACATCGTCGGTGGCAATTCCGGCAGCCCCGTCGTCAACCGCGCCGGCGAATTCGTCGGCATCATCTTTGACGGCAATCTCGAATCCCTCTCGGGTGACTTCGGCTACGAGGGCACCCAGTCCCGCGCCCTCAGCGTCCACAGCGCTGGAATTCTGGAAGCCCTGCGCAAGGCTTACGAAATTCCCGCGCTCGCCAACGAGTTGGTGAACGGCCATCGTTAACTCCAACGCCGGCTTTCCCTTCCCGCCCCATGTCCGAAATTGACCCCACCAAGAGCCTCAGCACGCCCAAAATCCTGGCGGGCGCGGTTGCCATGTTGCGCCGGTTCTCCCCGAAACCCAACAGCATCTACCTCGACATCGGCGCCGGCCACGGCCAGCTCATCGAATTGGTGCGGCAGGAATTCACCGTCCAGCCGAGCGTCTGCGATTACACCAGTGAACTCCTCCGCCTCCCCGGCATCAAAGTGGATGTCGCCGACCTCAACCACGAGCCCCTGCCCTATCCGGACAATACTTTCGACCTCGTCACCTGCACCGAAGTCATCGAACACCTCGAACATTACCGCTTCACCCTGCGTGAAATCTACCGCGTCCTCAAACCCGGCGGCATCTTGGTCGTCTCGACGCCGAATATATTAAACCTGAAATCCCGCGTCCGTTTTCTTTGCTACGGTTTCTACAATCTCTTCGGCCCGTTGCATTTCAAGGAAAGCGCCCTCCACTCCACCGGCGGCCACATTAACCCCGTCGGCTACTTCTACCTCGCCCATTCCCTCACCGACGCCGGCTTCACTGGCATCCTCTCCGCGGTGGACAAACACCAGCGCACCTCCCGGGCCTGGCTTATCCCTCTTTGGATTCCCATCAAGATCGGCGCCTGGTTCGCCCACCGCCGCGAAGTCAATAACTGCAAAACTGTCGACGCCAGCAACGCCGCCTTCGAGCACCATATCAACTCCCTCGATGTCCTCCTCGGCCGCACCATTATTTTGGGCTGCCGGAAATGATCTCTCGCGGGCTTTTATTTCGCCTGGGGTGCCTTGGCGGCGTTATTCAAATAGGTAAAAGGGCAAATCCAGTATCGCCCATCCCGCTCGAAAATTCCGAGCTGCTCCATATAACTGATCCGTCCGGTGGGATTAGAGAAGAGTATTCCCACACTCAGCGTCGGGGGGATTTGATACCCCACCATCCGCCCCCCGATGGAAGTGAGGGGCTGGCCGGGCAAACCCGGAGCGATCGTTTCGATCTTCTCCACCCGCATTTCGCCGTTTCGGGCATCGTTCAATACCCGGGATGCCGACTCCGTCGTGGTTCTAGTCCAAAGTTCGGTCACTTGAAAATCTTCGGCGGGAAGCCCCGTGGTATACGTAAGCCCGAGCACCCCGCCTGCATTGCCAGCCCGAAGATCCGCGATGTAATCCTGCACGAGCTTGTCCTTGTCCGCGTAACGCTTGCTGTCCGCGCAGCCCACATCGGCCACCGCGCATGCCAGCAGAAGATAAAAGCCCGCGCGACGCATACGACGAGCATAGGATTGATTGGCCTGGGTTGACAAGCCCGACTCTCCGCTCTCCGCCGCCCAAACTTATATCACAACAACTCCGGCTGCATCCCCGGCGCATTCGTCGGCGGCGGCAGCCCCGCCGCCTGCCAGCCCTTCGGCGTCAGCACCCGCCCCTGCGGCGTGCGCGACAGATAGCCCTCCTGAATCAAAAACGGCTCGTGTACTTCCTCGAGCGTGTGTTCCTCCTCGCCCACCGCCACCGCAATTGTGTTCACCCCCACCGGCCCGCCGTTGTGGTTATGCGCCATGATGCGCAGAATTCGCTTGTCCATTTCATCCAACCCCGCCTTGTCGATTTCCAACAGCTCCAGCGCCGCCTCCGCGACCGCTTCTGTCACTTTTCCCGTCGCCCGCTGCTGCGCGAAGTCGCGCACAAAATGCAGTAAATTATTCACGATCCGCGGTGTGCCCCGCGCCCGCGACGCAATCAAGTGCGCCCCTTCGTCGGTCAAATCCATCTTCAGCAGCTTCCCGCTGCGCCGCACGATCTTCACCAAATCCTCCCGCGAATAATAATCCAGCCGCGATTGCAATGTGAACCGGCTCCGCAACGGCGCCGTCAGCAGCCCCGTGCGCGTCGTGGCCCCGACCAGCGTAAACCGCGGTATCGTCAGCCGCACGCTCCGCGCGTTCGGCCCCTGGTCAATGAGGATATCAATGCGGAAATCCTCCATCGCCGAGTAAAGATACTCCTCCACGGTCTTCGCCAGCCGGTGTATCTCATCAATAAACAAAATATCGCCCTCGGCCAGGTTCGTTAGCAGCCCCGCCAAATCTCCCGCCTTTTCGATCACTGGGCCCGAGGTCACCCGCACCTTTCGCCCCATTTCATGGCCCAAAATAAATGCCAGCGTCGTCTTCCCCAATCCCGGCGGCCCGGAGAGCAACACGTGATTGAGCGGGTCGCCTCGCGACTTCGCCGCCCCCACCATCACTCGCAATCGCTCCACCGTCTTCGCCTGCCCGGTAAAATCGCCAAATGTCGGTGGTCGCAGCACCGACTCCACTGCCGCGGCTGAACCCTCCCCCGGGGGCTGATTGAGAGGGGCGAGCGGCGCAGCCGCGCCGGTGATTTTTGGCTTCTTTTCGTTCATGACTGGCCCGCCACTATTAATGCTGCCGGCCCCAACGCCAAGACCCAAAGCATCGCGGTCCCTTTTCACCCCACCCCGTCCCTGCGCTGGCCCGGCCATCCCCGCCCGGGGGTGTGTGACTGATTTCTGACCTAAATGAAGAACAGAGTGAAGATCGGGCTTGT
>CAZLPS010000097.1:0-15202 GCA_964561455.1 uncultured Opitutales bacterium | reverse complement strand
CCCCTACACCTACGTCCATCAGAATCCCTGGACCAACTTCGATCCGGAGGGGTTGTACTTCATGGAAATGGTGCCGGCTTGGGCGCAGTCGCTGGTGCCCGATACGCTGAAACAAGCGGACCGGGGCATTGATATCGGACGGGAAGCTGCGGGGGTGTACAAGCTATCGCGGGAAACCGGTGGCGGGATGGCGGGCTCCCTTGTCGAAGCTAGTGGCGTCGCCATCACGCGCACGACGGGGGCGATGGACTGGGCGGAGGCGGTCAACGGCGAGGAAATAGTGAATCAGAAAGGCCAGATTACGACCCAACCCATCACCGATCTGGGGCAGGAGTTTACCAAGGCCGTTGGTGGCGCGGCCGGTATGGTGTTGACCGGGGCGGGCGGCGCCAAAGTGATCGGCCCCGCCATGGCCGAAAGCAAAGCGGCGAGCACCGAAGCCGTGGCGGTATTTAACAAGGAAAACAGCGCTCCGCCTGCGCCGCCCAGCGCCCCGGCGACCATGTCGCCTGCGGCATCGGATGCGGATAGCGCAGCTCTGCACACCGTCGACTTTGGATCTGCAGAGGATGCGCCCTCTATGCAGCAGCAGCCGAGGCAGCAGCAAATGATGCAACAGCAGCAGATGACTAACGCAGGGCGCAGGGTGACAGTAGCAAGGGAATTGAAAATTCAACCAAATAAAAGTCACGCAGCAGGAGACAATTTAACACATGACGAAGCGGTAGAAACAGTTCAATCTGGTGGCGATGTTGTTGCTAAGGATCGAACTACTGCCCGCGCGATCGCAAAGGATGCCGGAAACGGAGATCCAGTGCATCACGATCCTCACGACGATGGACAATTACCGCATTATCATTCAACCGTTGATGGAGAAAAACAATCCTCCCATGTCGCATACTAAAACCCAAAATCCAGCCATATTCTTTGGCTACCCTCGGCGCAAACTTTCTGATCGCGGTCTCCATGAAATGCGCGAAGTGACAATCTCGGCACCGCCCGAAGTGTTGCGTGAGTTGGCTGCGTTCATAAATGAAGTTGCAGACAAAATCGAAAATGGCGAGCTCGACCGGATATCCCATGTTCACGCATCGTTTAAAATCAATAATTGGGAAACGCGATTCGGTGATAACGACTTAATTGTTTCATTGGCTAGAAAGGTCGAGGGCGGGGGTTTTGAGAAGTTCACTAAGGGCGTCGACGCCAGGATTCCAAATTATAAGACTAGATAGGCAATTTACTCCCATGACCCCACGACCCCGAAAACCTTGCTGGCGCGAAGGCGAAATTCACTTTGCTCGGGTGCGGTATTGGGGCGACCAGGACGGCCCGCGCGAACAGGAATTGAAGATTGAGCTCATTAGCTACTTCAAAACTCGAGTGGAAGTTCAAGCGGCCTACTTGACCAAGATGGGATATCGCGACGACCCGCCGACGCAGATGGCGCTGTGCATTCGGGCCATGTATGACCCGAATGTCGCGCCGATCAACACGAGTATTGGTGAAATTGCAGTTCCGCTGTTTAAGGGATGTGGATCAATGGAAATCATCTACCTGAGCGAGAAATCGGAACGAATCGTTCAACAAGTCTGCCAGCCGTTTTACGAACGCTATCCGCTGCTGCCCCACGAGCGGGAGCGGTTGAAAACGACCGCTGTGGTCTGTTCGCACGTCGCGAACAAGCGGCATCGGATGTTGCATGCCGCGCGGGTGAAGCCGATTAGCAAAACTGACAGTGGCTGGCGATGCTATTGCCAGAGCGGCATCCCCGAGGACCACAAGGACGACAAAACAATCACCTTGCGCGAACTGCTCATCCTTGAGCCGGACTTTAAAAGCATATTCGATTCGCCGCCGGACACGTTGTTGTGGCGGCCAACGCCCCGGATGAAATGGGAGCACGTCAAAGCTGGCGGTGGCAGCAATGGCCACGGACCCAATGGCAACGGTCAGAATGGGTACTACAGCAACGGCCAAAACCGACACCTCGGCAACGGGCATCATTTCCCGAATGGCGACCTGAACTTCGTCCGCGAAACCGGAAAGCCATTTGACCGAGGAATGACCCCGGCGGAACCTGCGGAAACCAAGCCCACCGACGACGACCCCATTCGCGAATACCTGCATCTGCGTGCCGGTTGGCCGCATCCGGTTGAAATCGCCCTCTACTACGAATGCCTGGGCTGCGGGGAAATCCTCTCCTCGGCCTCCGCTGGCGAGGCGAAATGCCGGTGCGGGAATATTGCGATCAGGTCGGGCGTCATTACCATCAAGGACGTGTCGAGGGCGTCGGCGTTTAGGCAACGATAAACAAGTGCTTTAGTTTCTCGTTTTTAGTGTCTAGTTTGGGAGACCCAATCTGTGCGCTTTCCGTGAAATCCGTGGTTCAAAAGGTCTGGCTGTTGTTTGCCCTGGTGGCGGCGTGCTTCGCCCCTTCGCGGCTTCGCGCGAGCATCGATGTGCTCCATCTGCCGGGAGTGGGCAATCCCGCCAATGGCGCCTTGAGCTACCAGGCGGCGTACACCGCCTTTGGCGAGCACAACCCGAATGTGCCGACCAGCTTGGTCCTGCCGGGTTCGCCGCCGAACACCATGGCCGTGCAAGGCTACGGGGCTGAGGAATGGACGGCCACCGGCGCGCTCACCGACCACTTCCGGAAGAACACGAAGGAGGAGAGCGACTCGGGGCTCATCAACGAGGGCCAGCGGTACTTTGACCCCGAAATGGGCCGGTTCCTGACTGCCGACCCGCTCGGCTTGGCCGACGGCACCAACCCCTACACCTATGTCCATCAGAATCACTGGACCAACTTTGACCCGGAAGGGTTGGAAACAAAAGGGCAGTGGAAGGAAGACTGGGACGGTGCCATCCGAACCTGCGTTGCAAACAAAATTAGCATTTCCCGTGAGTTTCAAAACGGGAATATAAGCGCCAAGGAATTCGCCGTGCAAACCGATCGCGAAATCGCGGATCGTGATAGGAAGATCACCGAAGCCAAGCAGCACATCGCGATGTTGATGGAGACGGCCGAGTGGGCGCGGGAACACAACATCCCGGTGAATGAGGAGACGCTCGACGACGACGCTAACTACAGTACGTCGATGGGCTCAACGACAGTAACGACCGTTGCCGATAAACTAATTGGGTCGGGTGGTGGTTCTTGGATACCGGGAAGAGGCGCACCTTCGCCGGACGACCTGGCGTATGGCCGAATTCGCGGGATGATGACGGAGGCGGATGTGCAATCTGCCACAATCGAGACCGCGAAGTTGGCGGCGATGGTATTAACCGATGCTGGGTCGGAGGCTTTTATTGAGGCGATAGAAGCTTACCGTGGCGCCGGAGGGATCGAAGAGGCCGCTGAATTGAAAGCTTACGGCGGCCCCGGGGGCGGGCATCATATACCAGCCAAAAGCGCTTTTGATGGTGCTGCTGGCTATGATGCTAAGACCGCCCTGGCGATGCCCAATTCGGAATTAGTCAAGTTTGGCGTCTCGCACACTGCGGTGACCGGTGCCCAAAATGCTGGCTACACTGCTTTCGCCAAAACGGGAGGTCAGCTTACTTGGGATGTAATGCAAAGAATAGAAACGCAAGCTTTAGTGAAGGGTGGCATGAACGAGGGCGCAGCGCAAGCGACGGTCACGAAAGCCATTAACGCACTGAAGGAGTCAGGAGTCGCAGGACCAACAAGAATACCATGGAGCCAATGATATGCCTAAATCTGAAATCCAGGAATTTGCAAAGATACTTGTTCAAAGCGTAAGAGACGCAGCGATTCAGAGTTGCGATCGACAACGCAAACCAGGCGTCAACTCCCCAATTGCTATTAGGTGGAGGGAGGCCGCAGTGAATAATAAAATTGGCCAAAACGTGCCTGAAAATATCATGATACAAGATTGTGTCGATGAAACTGTGGCTCATTTGCTTTTAGCAATAGACCAAGGTCTTCTGCGAATCTCTTTCACCGCTTCTAATGGCAAGACGGTCGATCTTGCGAACGATGGGCTTGGAGAATTATGTGGCTGGTACATGGGCAGTGGCGGGTGGCGTGCCATGTTTGCGCATGAACGGTTCATTGATGACTTTTCGGATCTTCGTTGACCATTTTGCATCTGCCTACATTCGAGTATCTGATTAATTTTACACCGGTACGATCCCATGGACGAATATCCTCTCAAACCCGGCTGGGGCTCGCACACCTTCCTTGCGGGGCGCGCGCGCTTAGGCGGCGAGGCGGACGGCCCTCGCGAGCGCGAGCTAAAGCAGAAGCTGACGGAATTCATACGAAGCGATTTCAAGGTGAAACGGGCCTACCTTGCGCGCATTCAATATGTGAGCGAATCTAAGGTGAACATGGCATTGTGTCTAAAGATGATTTATGGCGGCGAAAATACCAAGCTGGTTGAGCAACTTTTCGAAATCTACGCCAAACTGTATTACCGGAGTGAGTTGATGGATTTGATTTTCCTGACCGACGAGCAAGAGGAGCGCCTTGCTTTGACCTGTGCTCCATTCTATGGGGTCATGTACGACGGCAATCGTGGCCTGCTGCCTGATACTGCCGCCTCGACCGGGATTGTCTGCTCTCATTGCGCTTCCGGACAGAGCCGCATTCTCCACGCCTTTCGAACTGCGGCTTTCGAAAAAGGTGACAGCGGCTGGCAGTTCTACTGCAAGTGCGGAATGCCTGAGAACATCGCGGACGCTAAGGTCCTGCCGCTCAAGGAAATCGTCAAACTGGAGCCCTCGCTGCGCGGCTGGTTGGAAACGCCGATTGGAATGAATCTTTGGCGGTTGACGGCGAAAGCCCGCTGGGAGCAAATCAAGGAGGATAAATTAAACGGTAATGGGCACGGCGCGAACGGGCACAGTCTCAATGGAAACGGGCAGAACGGCAGCATCGGCCACGGCTCCAACGGCGTCAGTGGGCACTATAGCGTGAACGGCCGCAATGGCCACGGCGGCAACGGTGAAAGTAATAATATCGGCAACGGGATGTTCTCGCCCAATGGCGAGGTGAACTTTGTCCGCGAACACGGACGACCCTTTGACCGGGGAATGGCGCCCCAGCCACCCAGCACGGGCGAGACGCCCGTGCCACCGGAGGACACCGACCCGATTCGCGAATACATAAAGCTCAAGCCCGGCTGGCCGCATCCCGTAGAGATTGCCCTTTATTACGAATGCCTGGGCTGCGGTGAGGTCCTTTCCTCGGCCTCGGCGGGAGAGGCCAAATGCCGCTGTGGGAACATCGCCATCAGTTCCGGGGTAATCAAGATTGAGAACCTCGCGAAGGCCTCGGCGTTTCGGCAGCGGTAGGGTGGTCTCACGCGAAGCCGCGAAGCGCGCGAAGGTCCTTTTTTGACTGAATTATCAGAATTTGAGGAATTTATCGCTTTGCGGTCTTCACGGCTTTGCGTTGAACTTCCCCCATCTGTGCGCTTTCCGTGAAATCCGTGGTTCAAAAGGTCTGGCTGTTGTTTGCCCTGGTGGCGGCGTGCTTCGCCCCTTCGCGGCTTCGCGCGAGCATCGATGTGCTCCATCTGCCGGGAGTGGGCAATCCCGCCAATGGCGCCTTGAGCTACCAGGCGGCGTACACCGCCTTTGGCGAGCACAACCCGAATGTGCCGACCAGCTTGGTCCTGCCGGGTTCGCCGCCGAACACCATGGCCGTGCAAGGCTACGGGGCTGAGGAATGGACGGCCACCGGCGCGCTCACCGACCACTTCCGGAAGAACACGAAGGAGGAGAGCGACTCGGGGCTCATCAACGAGGGCCAGCGGTACTTTGACCCCGAAATGGGCCGGTTCCTGACTGCCGACCCGCTCGGCTTGGCCGACGGCACCAACCCCTACACCTACGTCCATCAGAATCCCTGGACCAACTTCGATCCGGAGGGGTTGGAGCACGAAGCGGCTGCTGGAACCGCCGTGGGAATACTGGATACGCTTTTCCAGAATCTAAAGAGTTTCGCCGGAATGGCCGGAAATCCGCTGGTGGACGGCGTCTACGGGGTTTATGGCACGGGGTTGAAGTCGATTGAGGACAAGACCGTCAAAAGTGTGGGTGCCAACCCGCATGACGCCCGATTTGTCAATGCCAGGGACTATGCGAAACTTGGCACCCAGGCGGTCGTAGACCTGGGCAGCTTGGGCGCCGGTCCGGAAATCAAAGGCGAGCAGGGTGTCGTAAAACTCGCCGAAAAGGCGGAGCAGGAAATTGGCGTGGGTGCAAAATTAACTGAGGAGGCTAAAGTTGCCGCAGGGGCTGCGCCCAGTACTTCTGCGGCTACGGACGAAATAAGTTCAGAGATAAGAACCAGCGCCAACGGGGGAATTAATTCGGCTGGCGGAAGCGTGGAGTCTCAATTGACTGATGCAGCTGGAAGAGCTGTTGAGACAATCGGCCCGGGCAAAGGTGCCGTTTATGGAACCAAAGTACACGCAGCGTTTGAGGCAGAAGTGAAGGAGCTTTTCGGCGACTTCAGCACGGAGGTTTCATATCTCGATGGGGTAAAAGTGGACCGCGGCACACCGGGATCAGTGCGGCTCGATGTTGTCCAAGGGCCGATAAAAGCGCCCACAGCGATTTTCGATCTCAAGACCGGCAGCGCAGAATTGACTCCCGCACGGATTAAACAGATTCAGAAACATGTACCGGGGGGCGCTAATGTTCCGATTAAAGCCATTAAACCACCCTAAGTCATGAAAGTAAATAGAATAAAAGTTATTAGCCGCCCCCTTTTGCCGTTATTGCCGTCATTTGCGCAAAGAGGTTCGCTCTTATATCATGTATCCGCAAATGGGCTGCTTAAGGGCCTTTGTTTTGAGGGCTCAGACTTCGATAAGGATGCTTTTTATTTGGAAGCTTTTTTTCTTCCACTTTACGTTCCCCAAGGCTGTATAAGTTTCGCCTTCGGCGATAGGCTTTCCAAGGGGAAAAGGTGGAAAATGGAAGAGGGAAAATCGGCAGCAATCGAAGCGGAACTGATAAAAGCCGTCTGCGATGAAGCGATCCCGTTTTTTGCAAAAGCCGACACCCCGGAGGGATTTGCCAGGCTAATTCCTGAAATCCATCCTAATCCCCGAGACCCCTACGTGCTTCAAGGCCGCGCCTATAGCTGGGCAAAAGTTGGCAATGTTTCAGTTGCTACTGGGTTGCTAAAGGAACTTATCGAGGTTTTAACGGGCACGAGTCCGCAATATGATTGGATGATCGAGATGGCGGCCCGGGCTGAGAAGCTTTCGCGCCTCTTGACAGAAGATCCGGCCGCAGCAAAGCAGCTGTTGATCGAATGGGAATCGCTTTCCCGAAAAAATCTAAAATTGAATTGAGTGATCGTACGCTGATGCTCGCTCTTTCGCTTCTCCATTTTGCCCAATCCAATGAACACATCCCCTCGCAAACCCGGCTGGCAAGGAGACAAATTCCACACCTCAATGGTGCGGTATTGGGGCGATCAAACCGGCCCGCGCGAGCAGGAACTGAAGATTGAGTTAAGCGGATTTTTCAAAACCCGTCCCGAAATCCAAACAGCCTACCTGGCAAAAATGAGCGAGAGCAAGGGGCCGCCAAACATGGTGGCGCTGTGCATGCGGGCCTTGTATGACCCGAACATCGTGCCGATTAACACGCGCATCGGCGAAATCTACGCTGGGCTGTTCAATTTGGACGAGAGTATCGAGATCATCTACCTGACTGAAAAAGCGGAAAAGGTTATTCAAACAGTTTGCCAGCCGTTTTACGAACGCTACCCGCTGTTGCCGCACGAGCGGGAACGTCTGGCCTTAACCGCTGTTGTTTGTTCGCATGTGGCTTGCAAGCAACAACGCATTCTGCACGCAGCGAGAGTAAAGCCCGTAGGCAAAACCGATAGCGGTTGGCGATTCTATTGCCAAAGCGGCATTCCCGAGGACCACAAGGACGATAAGACAATCACTCTACGCGAGGTGCTCGCGATCGAGCCTGACATTGCGCGGTTGCTTGATTCACCGCCGGACACGTTGTTGTGGCGGCCAACGCCCCGGATGAAGTGGGAGCACGTCAAAGCTGGCGTTGGCAGCAATGGCCACGGACCCAATGGCAACGGTCAGAACGGGCACTACAGCAACGGCCAAAACGGACACCTGGGCAACGGACACAGCTTCCCGAATGGCGAATTGAACTTCGTCCGCGAAACCGGAAAGCCATTTGACCGAGGAAAGACCCCGGCGGAACCTGCGGAAACCAAACCCACCGACACCGACCCCATTCGCGAATACCTGCATCTACGCGCGGGCTGGCCGCACCCTGTGGAAATCGCCCTCTGCTACGAATGCCTGGGCTGCGGGGAAATCCTCTCCTCGGCCAGCGCAGGCGAGGCGAAATGCCGGTGCGGGAATATTGCGATCAGGTCAGGCGTCATTACCATCAAGGACGTGTCGAGTGCGTCGGCATTCCGGCAGAAGTAGAATGGACTCACGCGAAGCCGCGAAGCGCGCGAAGGAGGGTTTCTATCCACGAAGAAATACGAAGGGTGGGGTGGGAAATTCCTGCCCCTTCGTGCCGCTTCGTGGATAAAATCTTTGCGGTCTTGGCTACTTGGCGGTAAACCTGCTCCATTCACGCGTTCACGCGCGTTCCGTGAAATCCGTGGTTCAAAAGGTCTGGCGGTTGGGCGCCCTCAGCTCTTCATGGAAAAATTCCGGCTGATGTATTCGAAGTCGCCGAGGACGTCCTTTAATTCATCGGAGAAGTAAAATTCAGTGACGAGAACGTTGTGCTTGCCGTAGGTAAAGGCGAAGACTTTGATCCCGCCGGGATAACTGCCGAAGATTTTGCCGCGGAGATGGTAGCCGGTACCCTTGTGGTTGCCCCATTCTTCGAGCTTGGTTTTGGAAAGGCTGGTGATGGTCGGGCCGTCGAGCTTTTTGACGGTGTCGCTGACGATGCGGGAGGGGTCGTCTGCCAAGCCCATGATGGAGAACTGGACGTAGCTGTTCTTGGGGCTGATGAGCGTGAAATTAGAATTGGGGTCGTAGGTGGCGGCGGCCTTGTCCTCGGTCCAAGTGGAGGGGTAGCTGAGCGTGAAGAAGGGCCGGTCTATATCGGTCTTCTCAAAGGTGGGCTCCGGGCCCTTGCCGGAGGCCGGTTTGGCCGGGCTGGACGTTCCCGGTTTGGCCGTGGCAGAGGCCTTGGCGGGCGCAGTGGCGGCCGAGGCGGCGGAAGTTGCAGCTGCCGGGGTGTCGGCGGCGGCGGCCCGGGCGAGTCCAATCAAGCCTGGGGCAAACAGTGCGGCCACGAAAGCCACACCCGCCCCCGTCAAAAAAGCGTGGCCACTTTGTTGCGGTTTTGAGGGATTACCCTTAAATTGCATGCCAGGAGATATGTTCAACTTTATTGAGCGGGAGGCAATAATGATTTCGGGGTCAATTAATCCCCCTAAACCGGCAAAAGTTGCGGTTGGGACCAAAGGAAGGCCGAGCCAGGTGAGGTTTCGGGCCCCGGCGGGTGGCTTATTTTTCCTTTAACGTCCAACTGCCGTCCCAATCCGGGGGTGGCGGCGACTGGCGGTAGTAGAGGCAGCGCTCGATGAAGTTGTCACAGAGGAAATCTGTGCCGCCCATCTGGGAATTGGCGGTGCGGAATAATGCTTCGGCGCCGGCGAAATCACGGGCGTAGTATTTTTCGAGCGCGGCTTCATATACGGGGAGGCCGGGCGGCCGGAGATCCCGCATTTCACTGACCGGGGCATATACGCGGGAGGAGCTGGACTTGCCCTTGACGCGCATCTTGTCCACCAGGCGGTAGATAAAGATATCCTTGGTCAGCTCGTAAACCGATTCGCCGACGAGAATAGGCTGGCGATATTGCTTGGTGGCACTTTCGAGCCGCGCCGCGAGATTGACGGGGTCACCCATGACATTGAATTCCATGCGGCGGGGGTGGCCAATGAGGCCGACAACTCCTTCGCCGTGGTTGATTCCGATGCCGAAAGCCAATTGCTCGCGGCCGGGCTGGCCTTGCCACTGGACGTTCAGCCCATGCATGGCCGTTTGCATGCGGAGAGCGGCGCGGACGGCATGCTCGGCGCCTTCGGCCGACGGCTGGGCACGGACGTCGCCCCAGGCGACCATGAGGGCGTCCCCAATGTATTTTTGGACAGTGCCCCCCTCCTCCTGGACGATGGACACCATGGTGGAGAGGTGCTCATTCAACTGGGCGACGAGGGCATCGGGGCCGACTTTCTCACTCCAGGTGGTAAAATTGCGAATGTCGCCAAAGAGGACGACGACCTCCTGGCGCTGGCCGCCGAGGCGCTTTTCAAAATCACCGCGGTGGCTGAGGAGGAGGCCGGCAACGCCGGGGGATACCATGCTCTCGAACATGCCGAGCATGCGGCCTCGCTCATAGGCGTTGAGCACGTAGTCGTAAACGGTGCCAAAGAGGCCCGTACTCACGAGAATGATGGCGGCCCCGAGGACCGGCACCAGAATCATGTGGACGGAATACAAGTGCTGGGTGCCGATCAGAAAAAACGCCCCCAAGCTGGCCAGCAGGGTCAACTTCACGGCCACGGACCGCATACAAAGCGAGACGGCCAGCGCCAGTGCCCCGAGGGTTATTGTAAGAACAAAAATGATCCAATCGGAGGCGTTCTCGAACCACTCGTCATTGACGAGATTGGCATAGGCGGTGGCTTGAATTTCGACGCCGGTCATCAGTTCGCCATTGAATTCGTAGTAGTCGGGAAAGCGGGTCTCCGCGTTGGGGCCGACAAACACAACCTTGTCCTTGAAGAGTTCGCGATATTTGTCCCAGTTCAGCAGGATGTTTTCGAGCTTGAAGGTCTGGATGGTTTCGGGGGGACCATAGTAATTGATAATCATGGGCTCATCGCGCTCGCGCTTGGGCTCCCCCTCGAGGACCTTCTTGGCCACGACCCAACTGAGGGAAAAGGGATTGTGCTGGATGATCTTGGCATTCGGATTGTGCATGCGCTCAATCATGTACAGCGAATCGAAATTCCAGTGATGTTGAATCGTGCGCACCGCCCCGTCGTCGGTCGTCAACTTGACCAGGCCGACAATGTCTGGTCCGGCACCCGCCACAATGGCGGGTTCCGGATCAATAAAGACGGCATTGCTGCCGGGATAAGTGCTGCCGCCGAGCAGCGCCCCGACGGCGACTTTTTCATGGCCGGGTTGGGTGAAGTCGGAATATTTGGCGAGGACGCGACCGAAATCGGCATCTCCGTCAGTGGCCGTATTGAACACAAAATCGTACGCGACGAACCGGGCGCCGGCGCCAATCAACCGTTCCGTAAAGCGGGCCCACAGCGTCCGGTCCCAGGGCCAGGTGGTGGTGAGATATTTCAACTCGGGGACTTCCGCCATTTTCTCGGGTGAAACAGTGCCGTTCTTAACCGCGGTGAAAGTGGAGTCATTGATGGTGATGATGACGATGTCTTTGGGGGCGGGACGGGGGTGCCACAGTTCCATGCGCGTCTCCGTGACGGTGTGCTCAAACCGGTTAACCCAGCTACCCTGGTCTTGAATGAGCCAGAAATAGACGGCGGTGACAACGACGACAAAGGCCGTTTGAATCAAAAAACGCCGGTGGACGAAAAACTCAAAAAGCCTGCGGATGGACATGCGGGGAAAATAATGGCCCGGTGTTACGACAAAGCAAGGATTATACCTAAAAACCACAGGGAAAAGCCCTAATCATAAGTTGCGTTAGCTTTAAGGCAGAGTGGGGCAGGTATTGGGTTGCCGGACTCCGGGAAAGGGAAGAATCGCCTTGCGACCCGGGCGGTTGTGGCCTCAAGTGGCAGGTTAAATGACACCTGCGGAGCCACGCAAGCCCATCCTTTTTGGCGAAACCCTGGAATCGTTATCCGCACGCCTCGCGGCGCGCGGGGAGCCGGCGTTTCGCGCAAAGCAAATCCTTGAGTGGGTCTACAAAAAGCGCGTGCCCGACCCGGCGGCAATGACTAATTTATCCCAGGGCTTGCGGGCCTGGCTGGCCGAGACCTTTGACCTGGCCCCCGCCAAACTGGTCCTGACCAAAACGTCTTCCGACGTGACGGACAAGCTGCTGCTTGAACTGCATGACGGAGCCCTGATTGAAACCGTGGTCATCCGGGCGCCCATGGAGGGCGTCGGGGCGGATCGGTCGCGCAAAACCATTTGCATTTCCACCCAAGTGGGCTGCGCCTATGGCTGCCGGTTTTGCGCCTCGGGCCTCGCGGGGTGGAAGCGCGACCTCGACGCGGGCGAAATCGTGGCGCAAATGCTGGCTGTCTGCCGGCAGGAGGATGCCCGCACGCCGCGGGCGCACGCCGAGCTGGCGTCGTTTGACAATATTGTGGTAATGGGCATGGGTGAGCCGCTGGCCAATTACGACAATTTGCTGCGTGCCCTGAACATTCTCAATGCCGAGTGGGGCCTGCATTTTGGCGCGCGCCGGGTGACGATTTCCACGTCGGGCCTTGTGCCGGAAATCATGCGCTTGGCCGCGGAGCCGATGGGCTTTCGCCTGGCCGTCAGCCTGCATGGGGCGACGGACGAGGTGCGCGGGCAAATCATGCCGATCAACCGCAAATACCCGTTGGCGGAATTATTGCCGGCGGTGCGCACGTTTGCGGAGAAGCACGGGCGCATGGTCACGCTGGAGTTCATTTTGATTGCCGACGTGAACGACAGCCAGGCGCAAGCGCGCGAATTGGCGAATATCGCCTGCGACCTGCATGCGCACGTCAACCTCATCCCCTACAATACGGTGGCCGGCTTGCCGTGGCAGCGCCCGAGTGTGGAACGGCAGGACGCCTTTGCGAATATCTTGCGCCATGCGGGCGTGCCCGTGACCCTGCGGCGCGAGAAGGGCCATGATATTGCGGCGGCGTGCGGCCAGTTGCGCCTGCAAACGGAAGAGAGCCGGGCCGCCGCCAAGGCGCAGCAAATAACGGAAAGTGTGGCAAAGGCTCCGGGCGCCCGATAACCCGCGTCCCTCCCGGTTACCTCGGTGCGAACGGCTGCGGGGCCGTCGCGACCGGGGAGTTCTGGGCGGGCAGCGGCTTCGGGGCATAGAGATCCATGGTGTCTTGGGTCAACGTATCCCGGCTGCGTCCGGCTTTGGCCACAAGGACGTATTCCTGGAGCACCCACTGCATGATCTCGCTCCCGCTGGCGGCGGACTGGCCGAAAAATTTGTCACTGAATTCATCGTAATTGCGAAAGGTTACAAAAATGGCAGCAGGCGGATGCGCCTGCAATTCGGCCAGCACCTGGCGGGGACCAACATAACCAAGGGCGGTCGGATGAAATTCGAGCTCGGTCAACGTCGTGGGCACGCGGAGGTGATAGTTGACGGCGATGCCCTCCGGAAAAGCCACCACGGTTTTGGCGGAGGGCAGGGCGCCCTGGTAGGCGACGATCATGGCGTTGAGAATCGAGCCGTTGGGCATGTATTTCAAGGGCAGCGAGTAGAGGCGATCCCGCCCGGAACCGACTTCCATGTTCGATTCGGTATAGATGACAAATTCCATGCGGGTTAAATCAATTGCGCCGGACAGCACCAACAACGAAAATGCCACGGGCAGCAGCCAATTTTTGCGCGGGCTGCCGGGCCGGGGGCGCGCGGCCTCGCCGACCACCAATTGAATCCAGAAGAGCGCCGCCAGCGGCATCATGAAAAAGCCGAAGTGGCTGATGTTGGCATTCAATACCATGCGGATAAGCATCAGGCTGGCGGCGACGCCCACGACCGCGAGGCCCAACGCCCGTTTAAACTCCGTGCCGCCGCGCCAGGCCACCCGGACGCTCCACCCCGCCGCGCCGGCCGTGGTCAGAAACACGGGAAAAATAATGGCCCGCCCAATGCGCAACCAATCGTCCGCGTCATGCGCCAAGCCATAGCCGCCGATGGCGGCGGCCAGCAGCAACCCCACCCAGGCCCACCAGACCCCGCCATATTGGCGGGCGCGCGTTGCCCGCCAGGAGGAAAATATCATCACGCCACAAACGGCCAGCATGATTCCACCGGCCAAAGTCTGACGGAGAAAGTTTGCCCAAGGATGGTCAAAGCCGAAGAACCCGAGCATCATGGGCGAGTTCTCCACCGCTTGCCGGATGGATCCGTTCAGCAGCGTGAGGGGCGCGTAATTGGTGGCGCGCATGGCATAGGCCAGGCCGCCTTCCGTCAGGAAGAAGACGAAGACCGGCAGCCACACCAGAAAAAAGCCCCCGGCCAACCACCCTGCGCCTTTCGCCAGCCATGCGCCTGCAACCTTCCGGCCGCCGGTCGGCCCGGGTTGGCGGGCCATTCGCACCGCTTGGAGGGCAAAATAGATTCCGAGTGCCGCGCCTCCGGCCAGAATGGCCTCCGGCTTGTCCAAATACGCGAGGCCAAAGCCGGCGCCGGCCACGCTGAGCCAGCCTGCCCGTTCTGATTTCAAATGATGCAGCAGTCCCCACAAGACGAGCAGCAGGCCCAGAAAGCTGTATGTGGCCTGCGAGGCGTAGGGCGTGATGAAATTAAAGTTGGCCGTCTCGATATACCGGCCGAACGCAAACACCTGAATGAAGACGACGGCGCCAAGCCAGCCGGTCAGGCGGTTGCCCAAGGCGCCGAAAATGGCGCGAAGCAACAAGACGACGACTATGGTCAGAACAATGTTCATGCCGACGATGGTATCAATTCCCACTCCGAAAACCCGAAAGGCCGCTGCTTCCACCAAATGCGCCAGCGGCCCATACCAATTGGTGACCGTTTGATAAAGCCGGTCGCCTTCGCTGATGCGCCAGGCCAGGTAGAGATTTTTGGGAAAATCAATCAACGGGTCGGACCAGCGCAGCCAGCTCTTGGCGAGCATAAAGATGAGCAGCCCGCCAAGGGAAAGGAATTCCGCCGCGGCTAACGCCCACGGCAGCCACCATCGGGCAGGTCGGGCGTTCCCCTTCGGTCTGGCTTTCGAACGAGTTGGTTTGCGCATGGCGGGCGGCAACCGTTTAGGTTGAAAGAAACCCAAAGACTTTTCCTTTGGGCATATTTTTCACTCTTTTGAAGAATTCCGTTTCGGTGATTTTCGTCGGCCAGTCCAAATTGATGCTGATGATGAAATCGGCCTTCTCCGCAGAGGGTTTCGCGGCGATGGCGCCCAAGCCATGGAGATACCCCAAGTCGCGCATCAGGGCCTTGTGGGGATTGCCGACCAAAT
>CAZLPS010000096.1:0-15204 GCA_964561455.1 uncultured Opitutales bacterium | reverse complement strand
GGGGAGCGGGGAGCGGGGAGCGGGGAGCGGGGAGCGGGGAGCGGGGAGCGGGGAATTGTGAATTAAGAAAACAGAATTGAGATTGTAAAGGTTGAAGGATGAATCAAGGCGGGGGTGGCGGGTGGGAAAGACAAAATGAGAAATGCAAAATACAGCGGCACAAACGCCTAACGTTGAAACCTGCGGGAAGGGTGGAATTCGCGGCCTTGTAACCTTTGGCGGGGGAATGTGTAGTATGGGGTACGCCCTCATGGAATCCGCCCATAAATGCCCCCGTTGCGGACAACTGCTGCCGGCCGATGCGCCGCAGGGGTTGTGCCCGGCGTGTTTGATGCAGGCGGGGTTTCCAACGGGGCCGTTGACGGAGGCGACGGAAGGAGTGGGCGGGAAGAAGCCGGCCTTCACGCCGCCGGCGGTGGCGGAGTTGGCGCCGTTGTTTCCGCAATTGGATATTTTGGAGCTGATTGGCCAGGGAGGCATGGGGGCGGTCTACAAGGCGCGCCAGCCGGAGCTGGACCGGCTGGTCGCGCTGAAGATTTTGGCGCCGCAAACGGCGCATGATCCGGGTTTTGCGGAGCGGTTTGGACGGGAGGCGCGGGCGCTGGCGCGATTGAGTCACCCGAATATCGTGGCGGTGTACGATTATGGGCGGGTGGGCGGATATCACTATTTCATCATGGAATATGTGGACGGCGCGAACTTGCGGCAGGTGGAGCGGGCGGGGAAACTGGCGTCGCGAGACGCGTTGAAGATAATTCCACAGATTTGCGAAGCGCTGCAATTTGCGCACGACGAGGGGATTGTGCACCGCGACATTAAACCGGAGAATATTCTCCTCGATAAAAAGGGCCGGGTGAAGATTGCGGATTTCGGGCTGGCGAAAATTTTCGCGGCGGACGGGAGCGCGCCGTCGGTGCTGACAGAGGCGGGGCATGTAATGGGGACGCCGCATTACATGGCGCCGGAGCAGGTGGAGCATCCACTGGAGGTGGATCACCGGGCGGACATTTATTCGCTGGGGGTGGTTTTCTATGAAATGCTGACGGGGGAATTGCCGTTGGGCCGGTTTGCGGCGCCGTCGGCGAGGGCGACGGTGGATGCGCGGCTGGATGATGTGGTATTGCGAACGCTGGAGAAGGAGCCGGGGCAGCGCTACCAGCAGGCGAGCCAGGTGAAGACGGATGTGGAGACAATTTCGTGGGTGGCGGCGGTGGCGGAGGGGAATTCGCTGATTCCGCCGCCGTGGAAATATTTGTGGGTGGTGGGGGTGGCGCTGGCGCTGGCGTTTTTAGGGGTGGATAGTTATTCGCGCCTGGTCGGCATCTGGCAAACGAGCGAAATTTCGATGGCAAATCTGCCGCTACCACTGCCGGACCCGAGTTCACTGACGGGATATTACGGGAACCAGCATGTCCAGGTAATGCCGGCGTTGGGCACGGATGGGTACCATTGGATTTTGCAGACGGAGCAGATGTTGCATGCGCCCGACGGGCCAAATGCGGGATGGCGGGTGCGGCACGTGGACTACGACGGGTTGCCGGGCGGGAGGGAGGTGCATTGGAGTTCCTCGCTACACTGGTTGGTGGCGGCGCTGGCATGGACGGACCACATCCTACTGCGGGAGCCGATGGGGGCGGCGTTGGAGCACACGGAGCCGTGGGCGAATACTTTCGTCCTTTGCTTGTTGATAATTTTTGTGCCGTGGGTGGTATCGCGGCGAATGGGCGCGGTGGCGGCGGGTTTGCTGGCGCTGTGCTTTGTCACGGTCTATCCCTATTATGAATTTTCGTTCGTGGGCTATTTCGACCACCATGGCCTGGCGGCTTCGAGTGACTTATTGATGGTATTGTTCCTGGTCGCCGGGGGCGCGGGGTGGTTGCGGGCGGAGAAAGTTTTGCCGGAACGGCTGGCTCCGGGCGAGCGGGCGTTGTGGGACTGGCTGCCGGAGCGGCGGCGGGCGAAAGGGTGGTTTATCGCCTCGGGCATCGCGGGCGGGGTGGGGTTGTGGGTGAGCGCGGCGTCGGTGGTGCCGCCAATGTTTGGCATTGGAGTGGCGGCGCTGATTGGCACGGGAATGATGGGGCGGATGAGCGGGCCAAAGACGGTTTACCGGGCGGAACCGGGTTTATGGCGCATTTGGGGAATCGCCGGGGCGGCGACGAGCTTGTTTTTTTATCTTGTCGAATATTTTCCATCACATTTCAGCTGGCGGCTGGAGGTGAACCATCCGCTGTATGCCCTGGCGTGGTTGGCGGCGGGGGATTTGCTGTGCCGGGTATGCCAACTGCTGCAAGGACGGAAGCAGGCTCCATGGGAAGTGGTGCGGATGGCGATGGCCCTCGTGGCGGACGTGCTGGCGCTGGCGGCAATTCCGGCGGCCATTCTGGGCCATGGCGAAAAAGTGTTTGGCATTCTGCCGGGGACGTTTTTGGTGAATTACCATGTGGATTACATTCTCGAATTCCGGGAGTTCCTGACGCAAATGACGTACCTGAATCCCATGCAAATTGTGGGGGGCATCAGCTTCATTCCGTTGACGGTGGTGCCGGTGGGAGTGCTGCTGTGCGTACCCGGGCTGGCGCGACCCTGGCGGGCGCTGTTGTTGACGGGTCTCCTACCCGGGTTGGTGATGTCGGGTCTGGCCCAGGTGCAAATTCGCTGGCTGGGTCTGGATTGCGCGGTGTCGGCGGTGGAGTTGGCGACGACGGTGCTGGTCATCAGCAAGCTCTGGCCGGATATTCCGTGGACGAAAATGGCCATGGTGGTGGGTGCGGGGGTGATGCTGGCGGCGGGCGCGATATTTTGCACGGGCGCCGCTCTGGCGCCGTGGGTGGCGGTGGCGACGGCGAGCGTGGCGGCGCTGACGATCATCTTGTGGACGCGCTGGCACCCGGCGGCCCTGGTGTTTGCGGCGACGCTGGTGGGGCTGTCGGCTCTGGCACCGTGGGTGGCCGGGACACCCGCGGTGTGGGACTTTTTCACCCACCGTTTGAACCCACCCGAGACGCTGAATTTTGCCAGCATCAGCTGGACGATCATCAAGGCTGCAGGGGTGATTGCGGGAATCGGTTTGGGGCTGTTGCTGCCGGGGCTGGTGGTGTCAGCCGTGGGGGCGGGGTTTTTCCGCTGGAGCGGGCGGGAATGCGTTCGGGCAATGTACACGGGTTTGGTGCTCATCTTTGTGGCATTCGTGGTGCTGCCATTTCCAATATTTACGGCCAATCAATGGGCGGTTACAAATTTTAACAAATGGAGCGGACCGCAAGAGCTGGATTTGACCCAGGTGGTCACGCGAGACATGGCGCAACGTTTGCGGGCGCGGCTGGGGAAAGTGCCGGGAAGGATTTTGAGCGGGCCGACGACGTCGACGTGGATGATGTACTTTGGTGGATTTCAAGGCTTGGGCACGCTGTATTGGGAAAACACGGCGGGACTGAAAACGGCGGCGGCCATTTACAGCGCGAAAACGGACGACGAGGCGCTCCGCTTGATAAAGGAAAATCACATCACCCATATCGCAATTTTTTCCTGGGACGCATTTATCGAGGAATACGCCCGGCTGAACGCGGGGCTGCGGCGTCCGACGACCGAAGCGGAGGGTAAGGCGCAGGCGGAACAATTAAAGGACTCCTTCCTGGTGCGGTTGGTCGGTGATCACCATGTGCCGAGCTGGCTGCGGGTGGTTCCCTATCGAATGCCGGATCACCCGATGCTGAAGTACGCCTATGCGCTGCTGTATGAAGTGGACCCCGGGCAAAGCGCGCAGGAGTCGGAATTGCGGGAGGCGCAGGGGGAGTTGGGCTACGGGACGACGGAGGGGCTGGTCGCGGGCGCAAACCGATTAAGGCAATTGGAGGAAAGGCAGCCGGAGTACCTGCCCGCATTCGTAAATTATGCCTTGGTGCGCCTGGGGGACGGGAATCGGACCAGCTTTCTCGAGGAAATGCAGAAGGTGATGCCGCTGCTGGACAAGGCCGCCAGCCTGCCGTTGGCAGACCGGGTGGATTTGTGCATCGCGCTGTTCTACGCCCAAGATACAACCGACTTGATGCGCGAATTTTCCACCGCTCTGGCAGGGGCCGACGAAACCAGTTTGCGGCGCGTGCAGCCGGACAAGCTGGTGACCTTTTTGCAGATAGCGGAACGCTTTAGCAAATTGTCCGCGGAACAACGGAGCACCTTGAGACAGGGGATGAGCCTGCTGACGCCCGCGCAACAACACCAAGTGCTGAATTGGCAGGTGAGAGCGCCGGAGGGCACAGGCAGCCGGTGAGTTTTGGGAGGAACCGAGGGGTGGGGAGAAAACGCTGAACGTTGAACTTTTAATGTTCAAGGCGGCGTTTGAAATGGGGAGTGGGAATTATGGGACGAATAGGACTTATGAGACTTATG
Source organism: uncultured Opitutales bacterium (assembly GCA_964561455.1). Classification (GTDB taxonomy): domain Bacteria; phylum Verrucomicrobiota; class Verrucomicrobiia; order Opitutales; family JABDGR01; genus JABDGR01. The sequence continues at coordinate 10,812 of CAZLPS010000096.1, read as the reverse complement.
GGAGAAGGGCGGAGCGTCCACTGAGGCGGGAAGGTTTTAGATTTGTAATTTGTGATGGGCGGAGGGGGAGGCAGGGGTCGGACGGAATGGGCGAGGATGGGGCCCGATGGTTTGCAAAAAGGGACCACGGGCGGGATTGGGGAATTAACCCGGCGCGAGAAAGCGTGCAAAGGGGCGGGTGATGACTATGCTGGATAGTTCGCCGGATTGGCCGGCAATAGTTCATGAAGCCCGTCCTTGTGCCGGACGAATGCAGACCACGCCTTTTTACGGGCGTGGCGGAGGCGGCTGCGCCCGCGTATCTGGAGCAACTGGCGCGGGAAAGTAAGGCGCCGGTGACGATTATTTTGGCGCGGGCGGCCAAGCAATTGGATGCGCTGGCGGAGGACATTTTATTTTTTCACCAGCTAGCGAGCGGAGGGAAATCGCCGGTGGAGGTGATGATTTATCCGGAAATGCCGGAGTTGGGTGACCAGGGCGCGGAGATGGCGGGGGCGTTTGAGCGGCAGTGCGACCGGTTGGCGGTATTGGCGGCGTTGGCGGCGAGGACCGCGAGCGGGGAGCCGGGAGCGGGGAGCGGGGAGTTGGGGAAGGGACAGAGGGGGGCGGCGACAACGCTCAACGTTGAACGTTTAACGTTTAACGCTCAAGTAAGAGAGCCGGAAAATGCGGCAAGGAAGATTGCAAAGGATAGAATAGAGAATGGAGGGCCACTCATTATTGTCACGACTTTGGCGGGGGTGTTGCAGGGGGCGCCGCAGCCGGGGGATTTGGCGGCGCGGGAGATTCGGCTGGCGGTTGGGGCGCGGGCGAGTTTTCGGGGCTTGGCGGAGAAGTTGGAGTCCGAGTTGGGGTATGACGGGGAGGCGTTGTGCGAGACGCCGGGGCAATATGCGGTGCGGGGTGGGTTGATTGACGTTTATCCATTTAATGCTTCCGCGCCCGTGCGGTTGGATTTTTTTGGCGACGAGCTGGAGTCCATCCGGGTGTTTGATCCGACGACGCAGATGACGGCGGAGTCTTTGCTGGAGATGGTCATTGCGCCGGCGCCGCGGGAGATGACGGGGACAACGCCGGCGGGGGTGGTGAATTTTCTGCCGGAGCGGGTGCGATGGCTGGTGCAGGAGCCAGCACGGCAGGCGCTGGAGCAGCCGGAGATTTATTCCGTGCCGGAGAAGCTCGCGGCGAGGAATCCGACGTTGCAGACGATTTTAACCATGCGGGCGAAGGCGGATGACGCGTGGGCGGGTGTGGCGGAACTGGACGAGGCGAGCGGGGCATTTTCCGCCGACGCGGAGCGCGTGGCGGTAGATACCGAGCCGACGATGGCGCACCGGCCGCTGGCGAGTGTGCCGGCGCTGGGGCGGGCGCGGCTGGAGAGCGACCAAGCGTCGCAGAAGGCGTTTCTGCGGCTGCTGGCGCAATGGACACGGGCGGGGACGGCGGTGGTGATAGTGACGCGCGCGGACGGGGAAGCCGGGCGGTTGAAAGAAATGCTGACGGAGGATTTGGCGCTAAAGGGATTTGCGCCAAGAATTTTGCACGGGAATCTGGCGGCCGGATTTCTGGCGCGGCCGACGAAGGGGATGCGGCTGGACTGGCCGGAGTTGGTATCGGCCACGGGCGTGGCGGTGGTCACGGAGGGGGAGATTTTTGGGCGGCACCGGCAGCGGCTGGCGACCTTCCGGGCGCGGCAGCTGCCGCAGCGGCACCGGGTGGACCAGTTGGTGGATTTTTCGGAAATCGCGGAGGGGGATTTCTTGGTGCATGTGGCGCACGGCATCTGCCGGTTTCGGGGGCTGAGGAAATTGGCGACGCCGGGGCGGCATGATGAGGTCATCTCGCTCGAATTTGCGGAGGGAGTGGAACTGCACCTGCCGCTGCACGAGTCGCATTTGCTGTCGCGCTATGTGGGATTGGCGAAGATTTCTCCGAAACTGGGGAAGGTGGGCGGGAAGCAGTGGGAAAAGACGCGGGGCGAGGCGGAGCGGGCGACGCTGGATTTTGCGGCGCAATTGCTGCGGGTGCAGGCGGAGCGCGACCAGCGCACAGGTTTTGCGTGCCCGCCGGATGCGCCGTGGCAGCATGAATTCGAGGATGAATTTCCGCATGAGGAGACGCCGGATCAGGCGCGGGCCATCACCGAGGCGAAAAACGATTTGGAGCGGACGCGGCCGATGGACCGGCTGTTGTGCGGCGATGTGGGCTTTGGGAAGACGGAGGTGGCGCTGCGGGCGGCGTTCAAGGCGGTGTTGAGCGGGAAGCAAGTGGCGATACTGGCGCCGACGACGATTTTGGTGCAGCAGCACTTAAACACTTTCCGCGAGCGGCTCGCGCCGTTTCCGGTGTCGGTGGAGCAATTGAGCCGGTTCCGGTCGGTCAAGGAGCAGAAGCAGGTGATTGAGCAATTGAAGGGCGGGCAATTGGATATCGTGGTGGGCACGCACCGGTTGTTTGGCGCAGACGTGCAGTTCAAGGACCTGGGTCTGCTGGTCATTGACGAGGAGCACCGGTTCGGCGTGCGACACAAGGAGAGATTAAAGCAACTGCGGGCGAATGTGCACGTGCTGGCGATGAGCGCCACGCCAATTCCACGGACGCTGTATTTCGCCCTGGTGGGCGCGCGGGACTTGAGCGTGATTGAAACGCCACCGCGGGACCGGCTGCCGATTGAGACGGTGGTGAAGAGTTACTCGCCGGAACTGGTGCGGGACGCGATTCGTTTTGAATTAAAACGCGGGGGGCAGGTTTTTTATCTGCACAACCGGGTGGAGAGCATCGAGGAGTGCGCCCGGCAATTGCGCAAGCTGGTGCCCGAGGCGCGGCTGGGGGTGGGCCACGGGCAGATGGATGCGGATGATTTGGAAAAGATCATGACGCAGTTTGTGGCGGGGGAGTTTGACGTGTTGATTTGCACGACGATCATTGAGTCGGGGCTGGATATTCCGAATTGCAACACCCTGATTATCGAAGGGGCGGACCGGTTTGGGCTGGCGCAATTGTATCAATTGCGGGGGAGGGTGGGGCGATTCAACCGGCAGGCGTATGCGTATTTGTTATTGCACCGGCATGCGCGGCTGCTGGATCAGGCGCGGCACCGGTTGGCGGCGATCCGGCAATTCACGCAGCCGGGGGCGGGGTTCCGCCTGGCGATGAAGGATCTTGAATTGCGCGGGGCGGGGAATCTGCTGGGAGCGGAGCAGAGCGGGCACATTGCGGGCGTGGGATTCGACTTGTACTGCCAGTTGCTGCGGCAGAGCATCGCGCGGCTCAAGGGCGAGCCGGCGGCGATGACGGTGCGGGCGGCGGTGCGGCTGGATTTTGTGGTGGTGGGTGAAACCAACGAGGCGACATTCCAACCGGTGGCGACAATTGCGGCGACGGATGACACCGGGCATGGGTATTCCGCGCTGAAGGAGGAGGATTTGGCGGGCCAGCGCCTGGCGCCGATGGCGGCGAGTTTGCCAGTCGAATATATCTCGGACACGCGACTGCGGCTGGACCAATACCGGCGGCTCGCCCTGGCGGCGACCCCGGCGGAGGTGGCCGAGCTGGCGGCGGGGCTGCGCAACCGGTTTGGCCGGCTGCCGAAAAGCGCGCACGCGCTGGTGAAATTGACGGAGATCCGGGCATGGGCGGAACAAAAGGGGATCGTGGATGTCGAGACCGAGGGCCACCGGTTGAAGTGCCGGCGGCCGGGCGGGCCGGGGGCGGCGGGGGGGTATGTGCAGATCGGGAACCGTTTTCCCCGCTTGACCGCCGCGCAACCTCTCCAAAGAATGGACGAGATTATCGCTTTCTTGAAACGCCAGGAAAAACCCAAAAAATGAGACTGTCGCCGCTGAAGATTTTATGCTCGCTCCTGTTGCTGGGTGCGGCCGCGCCGTTGTTGGCCGCAGAGGCACCGACGCCGGCGGCCAATGCCGCGGAGCCGGACGCTCCGCTGCCGCCGACCAAATATACGAACGCGGTGGCGGCCACCGTGAACGGGCAGATTATCACCCTGCAACAACTGCACAAGCAGATGGCTCCGGACGTGCCGGGAATTTTCGCCCAGGTGGACGCGAAATACGGGGACAACGAGGCGCAGGCAAAAAAGGTCATGGGCGACGAAATCGAAGCGCTGGGGAAGGAGCGGCTGCACCAGATGGCGGACCGACTGCTGGTCATCCAGGAATTTGACGCGAAGGGCATGAAGATACCGTCCGCCTACATCGATCAGCAGTTTGATGACAAGATGACGACGCAATTTGGGGGGGACCGGGTGAAGTTCCTTAAAATGCTGGAGGAAAAAGGGCAGTCCGAGAGTGAATACCGGGATGAACTGGGGGATGAGACCAAAGTAGGGTACATGCGGGGCCAGATTCACAATTCGGCTTCGGGGATCAGCCCGGTGCAGATCAAGGAGTACTACGAGGCCAACAAGAATAAATTTCTGGTCAAGGATGCGGTCTTGGTGCGGCAGATTACGCTGACCTCGGTGGCGGATTTCCCACTGCAAGAGCAGGCGGCGAAAATTGTGCAAGAGGCACGGTTGCCGGGGGCCAATTTTGTGGATCTGGCGCGGAAGTACAGCACGGATTTGCTGTCGAAACAGGGGGATGTGCCGCCGACGGTGTTTGAGAAGGGGCGCCAGCAACCGGTGGTCGAGGAGGCGGTGTTCAAGTTGCAACCTGGAGAAGTGAGCGACCCGGTGGTCATCAAGGATGGCAAGACCGGGGCGACGACAATTTTTATTTTCAAGTGTGAGGACAAAACGGTGGCGGGATTTCTGCCGCTGGAGAAAGTACACGGAGACATCGAAACTTTTTTGACCCAGGAGGAGGACAACAGGGCGTGGGAGAAATGGCTGCAGAAACTGCGCGACAAGGCCTACATTATTTACATGTTGTGAGGTGGCCGGGCGAAAGCGAAATTTTTGATGGATAAAATGAACCCCGGGGGCACGGAGAATTTGCAATGGGGAACGGCGATTTTCGCCCAAGCGAGATTGGGGCGATGGGCAAATCAGTGAACGGGTTTGGTGGCGGCTTGAAGGGTGCGAGCCTGGTCGAGGCCGGACCGGAGATTGGGGGCGGCCGGATTCAGGCGCAGGGCGGCTTCGTATTCGCGAATGGCCTCGTCGTAGCGATTGAGCAGGGTCAGACAATAGGCCAGGTTGCCGTGACCGTCGGCGAAAGCGGGGTTGAGGCGCACCACGGCGGCAAACTGCTTTTCGGCGTCGGCAATTTTGTTGGCTTGCACGAGGAGATTGCCCAAGTTGAAACAGGCTGCGGCATTGTCCGGCGCCAATTCGAGCGCGCGGCGGTATTGGGCGGTGGCGAGGTCCCACTGGTGGTTTTGGATGTAAATATTGGCCAGGCCGAGGTGGGCCTCGGGAGCATCCGGCAGCAGGCGGGCGGCCGCTTCAAATTCCGGCTGGGCGGCGGAAAGCGAGCCGGCCTGCAGCAGCAGACTGGCGAGGCCTGCGTGAGCCAGGCCATAATCCGGGTTGAGGCGAACGGCATTTTGATAATGGACAAGGGCATCGCCGGGACGATCGAGATTCACCAGGGTCAAGCCGAGGTTGTATTCGGTGTCGGCCGCCTGCGGATGGAGACGCAAAGACGTTTTGAACTCCTGCTCGCTTTCCGCGAAGCGGTGGGCTTCGGCCAGTTGGACACCGAGGTTGAGGTGGGCGCGGCTGTTGGCGGGCTCGTTCGCGACCAGGGAGCGGTAATTTTCCAGTTCGACAAAATAATCCTGATTGCGCCGGCACGTCAGTGTGCCGAGGGCGAGGGCCAGGGCACCGGAGACGGCGAAGAAGGCGGGCCCGCGGGCGCAGGTGCGCAAGGCGAGCGCGGCAAGAACGGCCAATGCGGCGAGGGACAGGTAAACACGGTGCTCAGCGGCGGTCTCAGTGGCCACAGGGACAAAGCTGGAACTGGGGGCCAAAATGACGAAGAACCACGCCCCGAAAAACCCGAGTCCCGGCCGGCGCCACAATAGCCAAACGGTGGCGGCCACGAGGGCGCCGACGAAGAGTAAAGCCGGGGCAATTTCCGCAAGGCCATGAGCCAAGTGCGGGCCATAGTCCACCAAAAGTGGGTGCGGCCAGACGCAAAGCGCGAGGTAGTGGGTGATGACCGAAGATTGGGTCAGGGCGTAGTCATACCATGCGACGCCTGCGGTAAAACCAGCGGTGCCGCCACGACTGCCGGTCTTCCAGACCAGCCAGACGAGGGGAATCCAGGTGGCGGCGAGGGCGAGGTAAAATCGGGTATGCCTGCGGCAGGCGGCGGCAAACGAGCCCGTCACAAAAGTTCGATCAAAAAGCCAAACGAGAAGCGGTGCCGTGACGATGACTTCCTTGCAAAATACACCGGACAGGCAGGCGGCGACCGCTCCGGCCTGCCAGATGGGCGCCCGCAGGGAATCCACGCTGCGCACAAAGCAGTAGAAGGTCAGCAAATAGCACAGGCCCACCAGGGATTCGGCGCGCTGGGAAACAAAGGTGACGGAATCCGTTTGCAGGGGATGAAGGGCCCACCAAAGAGCGGCGGCGAGGGCAATGGGGAGGGAGTCAGCCGCCCAACGGGGGCGGAGCCGAGGCAGCAAAAGCGTCCGCCGCACCAGACCAAAAAGGGCAAGCGCGGCAAGCAGGTGAATGGCGAGATTCAAGACATGGTAGCTTGCGGCGTGAAACCCGCTGATTTCGTAATTCACGGCGAAGGAGAGGTTGGTCAGGGGTCGGCCGGAAACGGGCTCACCCTGGGTTGGCGGCGAGAGCGCGGCGAGCCAGCCGTGCTGGATGGTCGGGTTCTGGAGAATGGAAGCACGGTCATCGAACAGAAAGACGCCGGCCAAGCTGTTGCCATAGGCAATCGTGCCGGCAAGTACGATCAAGACGCCGGACCAAAACACCGGCGGGCGCGCCGCAGGTGGTGCGACCGACACTGGCGCGCGCGGGGATTGGGCGGCAGCCGACATGGGTATACGGTGGTTTTAGGCGACCTGAACCGGGCCAGGCAACTGGCGATTGCGGTGGCGGGGCCCGTCAAGGTGCGGATTTGGCGCCTTGGAGGACAAGCTGGTTGATGGCGTCACTGGCGGCCTTAAGATTGGAGTCGCGGGCGAGGGCGGTGCGGAATTCGCGAAGTGCGTCATCGAGCAGGCCGAGCTTGGCGAGGCAATTGGCGTAATAGAAGTGGGCCATGGAATCGGCCGGGGCGAGTTTGGCGGTGAGGGCGAATTCCTTGAGGGCCTCCTGGGGGTTGCCGGAGTCAAACAGCAGACCGCCGATGCGCAAATGGGCGAGGGCGTTGCCGGGTTCTTCTTGCACGGCACGCTGGTAATGTTGCAGGGCTTCGGCGGGATGGCCGGACTGAACGTAGGTGTTGGCGAGGTTGATTTCGCCCTGGGGGAAGACGGGCTGGGCCTGAAGGGCGAGGAGGTAATATTTGATCGCGTCGTCATAGCGGCCCGCCTCGGCGAGGAGGGAGCCGATGTTGTGATAGGCGCCGGCGTAATTGGGATTGAGCTGCACAGCCATCAAAAAATGATTGAGGGCGGCCTGCATGCGGGGGTCTTGCATCGGGTTGGGCTGGGAGGCGGCGAGGCTGCGTTCCGCATTGGCGAGATTATACAACGCTTCCGCGCGATCCACCGCGCGGGACAAGCGGGGTATGGCGAGGAGGTAATGTTTCGCGGCCTCTTCATTTTGGCCGAGCGAGGCCAGGGCGTTGCCCAGGTTATTCTCGCAGTCCGGATAAATGGGACGGAGTTTGATGGCGGTTTGAAACTCCTGGACGGCTTCCTGGAAGCGCCCGGCATTGATGAGCGAGATGCCAAAATTATCGTGGGAACGGGCGATATCCGGGCGCTTGGCGGCGCTGTCCTGCCAGAGGTGGAGACCATTGTGATAATCGAGATTGCGGGCATAAGTAACTGCGCCGAGCGCAAGGGCAAGCGAGGCGACGGCCCAGAAGAAAGGACGGCCAAGCCAGACGCGCAGGCCCAACGCGGCGAGGACGGCCAAAGCCGCGAGGGGCAAATACAGGCGGTGCTCGGCGGCGATTTCCGTGGTGATGGGGATGACGCTCGAGCTGGGCGCCAGGATGATAAAGAACCAGGCGCCGAGGAAGCCGAGCCGGGGGCGCTTCCAAAGCAGCCAGATGGTGAGGCCGACGAGCGCAATGATGGCGATCATGGCGAGAATACCCGCCGGGTTGAGGCCGGGGTTGTTCCGGATCTGATCTTCGCTTTCGCCGTAATAGAGCACCAGGGGGTGCGGCCAAACAACCAACCTCAAATAATGGAGAATGGCGGGAAATTGGGCCATGGCATAGTCATACCAAGTCAGACCGGTGCCAAAGCCGGCGGAGCCACCGCGGGTGCCGGCGAAGAAGGCGAAGATGGCCTGCACCGCCATGGCCAGCAGAAACATCAGGTAAGCGGGCCAGCGACGGAACCAGGCGTCCCGGGGTTTGTCGGCAATGAAAATCAAGTCAAAGAGGAGAATCATAACCGGCGCGGTGATCATGACTTCCTTGCAAAAGACGCCGATGAAACACGAAACGACCGCGAGCGGCAACCACAGCCCGGCCAGGCGCTGGGAGCCACGAACGAAACAGTAAAAAGTAATGAAGAAAAACAGGCCCATCAGCGATTCCGCCCGTTGCGCGACATAGGTGACGGACTCGGTTTGCAATGGATGGAGCATCCAGAGGAGGGTGGCGGCGAGGGCGAGCGAAACGGATTCGCCGGGCCAGAATGCGCGCAGCTTGGGCAGCTCAAGCGCGCGCCGGATAAGGCCAAAGAGCGCCAGGCCCGCCAGCAAATGGATGGCGAGGTTGGTCGCATGATAGCCCCAGGGGTCGAGGCCGTCACGACCGCGGTTGACATTCCAGCGAAAATTGGCGGCGAAAGAGAGATTGACGAGCGGGCGGTTGGTGACGGTCTGGCCTTCGTTCGGTGGGTGCAAGGCGGCCTTCCAGCCATTCCAGACGGAGTTTCGATCGGTGAACTGGATGGTGCGGTTGTCGGTGATGGCGGGCAAATCGTCGAGGGCAAATTCGCCGTGGAAGCTGTTGCTGTAGGTGAGGAGGCCGGCGCCGAGAATAACGAGCAACGCGAGGAGTACTTTCCAAAAGGGGGTGGTGGGGCCGGCGGGGATTTGGGTCGGCGGGAAGGCGGACTTCTTTTGGGGCGGAGCCGGCGGAGCTTTGGAGGGAGTCGCGGCGGCCGGAGAATTCTGCGGAAAAGATGCCGTGGGATTTCTCGCCGCGGCGGCCGGGCCGGGCGCGACCGGCGACGAGACGGGGTTGGGTGGCCGTTGGGGTGATGAGGGATTGGCTTTGGCGGCCGGCATGGGGCAGGGAATTAAGAATTAAGAAGCGGGGAGCGGGGAGCGGGGAGCGGGGAGCGGGGAGCGGGGAGCGGGGAGCGGGGAATTTAAAAACTGAGAGCCTGTGGGCAAAGGGCAAGGGGTAAAAGATTAAACAGAGATCGAGGGGGGAGGAAGGCGGAAATTAGGCAAATCCGGGGGAAGAGATTCCCGATTGAAATCGCAGAACGCCGAGGGGGACGACCGCGGTCGGCCAAAACCCGGGCAAAGGCTCGAGGAACTTGGGCTAATCATTAATGGCATCGAGGAGCCATTGACCGTTAATTTTTTTCGCGCGGATTTTGGCTTTGCCATCAACGAGTGCCGGGAGGGAGTAGGTGGCGAGGTTGCCAGCGGGGTCGAAGGCGGAGGAAGTCTTCTGGGCGGCGGGCTTCGTATTTACGACCATGCGGATCAACTGGGGACAGTCGGTGCTTTACACAACCCGGCCACAAATTCCTCGGGGGAAATATCCGGCGACAATTGCAGGTATCTTTCGGTTGCGCCGACTTAGTCGCCGGAATCCACCAGGCGGACAAAGTTGGGGGGGCCGCAGCTATTTCTTGAGCAAACTGATTTTCCTGGGGATGTGGGGCTTGGTGTGGCGGTGCTTCAGATCGTGGCTTTTCGGGCTCAGCGTGCGTTGCGGGCGGGAGCCGAGGAGGTCCTCCAGGATTCGTTGAAAGGCGACTTTGCGGAGTTCGGGGTCCTTGACCTCGGCCACGATGGCTTCCGCGCGGATCACGTAGTCGGTGTACTGGGACTTGGTGTGCGTGGGAAGGCGGGCGGGGGCCGGCAAATGATGTTCGTGCATGTGCAAAGCTATCATGGGAGGTAGGGTTTGGGCAAGTCTGGGAATTACAATGGTCGGAGATGGAAATATCGGCCTATGGGAGGTATAGTTAAGGGGAAAGGGATGGCTGGGGAATTCTTTAATGATTCGTTTACAAGTGCTTGGTGGGGGAGCGGAGGCGGATAAGGATCAGGAATGAAGAATGAAGCGTGAAGCGTGAAGAGGCGGAGAAGACCAGATCCACGTAACGCCGGACGACCTCGGTGAAGGCGTCTTGGGAGCCGGCATCGCAGTATTGGCGCAGCAATTCGGGGTCGGGAGTCATCGGCGGGATTACCTAATAGTAGCGCCGGCGGGCCTTTTCGCACAAAGAAAAATGGGGAAGGAAGCCCCGGGAGCGCCAGCGTCTCGCTGGCATGATAAAAAGATGCTGCCGGCGGGACGCCGGCGTTCCCGCGCTTCTACCCGACTTGAAAATCTTTGGCCACGCGGTTGGTTTCGGCGGCAGGGACACCGGCTTCGCGGGCAAAGGCGGGCCAGTGGGCGACGGCGGCTTTGACGTCGTCGAGGAGCTTGGCGGCGCGGGGGACGCTGAAGCGGTCGGCGACGACGAGCAGATCGGCGCGGTGGATGTCGTCGAACTTGCCGTTGACGC
>CAZLPS010000095.1:0-15263 GCA_964561455.1 uncultured Opitutales bacterium | reverse complement strand
GGATCATGCCTATTTGCTCCGATTACTCGGAAGTTAGATGCGTCTGCCCTGTAATTAACGTTGACAAGTATGGCAAGCGTGCCATACCATGGCTGCACCATGAAAATGACCATGCACATAGACGAAAATGATTTGGCGGAAGTGATGAAAGTCACGGGAGCCAAATCCAAGACCAAAGCTGTGGCGGCGGCATTAAAAGAGGTGGCGAGAAAGGCCAGGCTCAAAGCCATCTTGCACGAAGGCTTGGGCTTGTCCTCGGCGGAATTGAAGGTCCTTTTTGATCCGGCATCGGTGGCCATGATGGCATTGGCTGAAGATCCGGGAAAATATGGAACCCCGACCAGCACCAGCCATGATCACAAGCGTACTCGTTGACAGCAATTTCTACATTGATCGCGCCCGACAGGGAATTGATCCCTTTGCCGAGCTTGAGGCGGCAAACTCCGATTGGGAGATGATCACCTGCGGCATGGTCATGGTTGAGGTGCTGCGCGGCGTAAAACAGGCACGGGCCCGGGAGCGGTTTACCGCAGCATTTTCCGTGATGCTGTATGTCCCCAGCAATAATACCGTGTGGGATCGCACGTGGCGATTGGGCTGGGAAATGGATCGCCTCGGCCACGTCATCCCCGGGGCGGATTTGGTCATTGCAGCCCATGCCCTTCAGGTCGGCGCCGCCGTCTTGACGGCCGACCATCATTTTCACCTCGTGCCCAGATTAAAGGTGCTGGAACGTTTGCGCTGAGCCATTTAGCGTTCCGCGGCTCCGAGCAACCAAATCAACGGGACGCTTAAAGCACTGGCCAGGGCAACGAGTTCGTAATCAGCCACGGCGCGGCTGCCGGCTTCAATCTTGGCGATGCCAGCGCGGCCAACGGTGACTCCGCGCGCCGCCAGGCGACCGGAAAGCGCGTCCTGGGAAAGGGGCGGAACGTGTTTGCGCCGGGCGTGGCGAACACGCGGGCCAATAATGTTTCCTGATTTCGAACGTCGCGATTTCTTAGGCACGTTGGCAATATATCATATTCATGGTTGTAATGTGTGCCAAATTGGAACATTGATGCAGATAATCCATGGCAAAAATCGTCACCCTGCAACTGCAATCGGAATTGGTTCAGCCATTGGTGGAAACCCTGCAAAGCCGCGCGTGCGTCTGGCAGGAAACCGTCCGCTTGCTGCGCGCCCATTCCCCCGCGGGCCATGCCCGCGCCGCCGTGCCGGACCTGACTAAAGCGGAAAAAATGGCCGGGCAATACACCGCCCTGGTGCAGCAAATCGTCAACCAGTTGCCCGGGGAGTAACCGGCGGGGGAGGCCGCCACGACCGCTTGATTTTTCCCGGCCGGTAGCGTTGAATGGCGCCATGCGCATTACTGGTGGCCGCGCCCGCGGCATTGTTTTAAAAATACCCCGGCGGGGCAACTTACGGCCGGCCACCGGATTTCTCCGGCAGGCCGTATTTTCATCCCTGGCGTCGCGGGTTGCCGGTGCCCGCGTGCTCGACTTGTTTGCGGGCACCGGAGCCTATGGGTTGGAAGCCCTGAGCCGCGGAGCAGAGCATGCGACTTGGGTGGACGCCAACAGTTCCGCCATTGAGGCGATCGAGGCCAATCTCGTGGCCGTGGCGAAGTCCATGGGCGTCGCAAAATTTGGCAGCCTTGGCCAAGCACTGGAGGGGGATGTATTTGCCTGGCAGCCACCAGCGGGAGCGGCGTTCGACTTGGTGTTTGTTGACCCACCGTATGCCCTCTTGCCACAGTTCGGCGCTGGCTTGCTCGAGCGGGCAGCCGGCTGGCTGGCGCCGGGTGAAAATGCGCGACTGCTCCTCGAGGCCCCGGGGGAATATGAACCTGTTCCGCCACCGGGCTGGGTGCTCGCGCGCCGGTTGGGGCAGGGTCGGCGCCAGCCGAATTCGCTCATCTTTGCACGTCCGTCATAAGCCGAAAGTTTGGCGAAAAATCGGGAAGTTAAGGCGACGCCGGCGTCGAGGCGGCGAGGTCGCCACGCATGCGAGCAAAAAATGGCGCAAGTGCAGATTTGGGCTGCGGACCGCCACCAATTTCCCAAGCCGCACGACGCTCCTGTTGCGCGGGTGTTTCCCGACCAGAGTCAGCCAGCGCGGTGCGAGCAGCAGCGCCCCAGGTATCGCCACCTTCAGCCAGGTTTTCCCAATAAAAGAGCGCCCCATCGCCGCGGCCCAGCAGCCAAAGGCAGGCAGCACAACGAAAGCGGGCCGCCCGAGATTCAGCGGCGAGGTCGGCGTTATCAAGCATTTGCTCCTCAAGAGCGGAGCGCGCCGGGAGCGCGGGAAGATTCCCCAGCAATTCGGCGAACCGCCAGTCCGCAGCCAGTTCCCGGTCGAAGTCAGATAAATTCGCCGCCACATCCCCATGGGACAACTCACCGATTGCACTGGCGAAGTCGCCCAAGGCGGCCGCCGCCATGGCGCGTTCATGGCCATCGCGCGCCGCGAGCCGGTCGTAAAAATCACTGGCTCGGGGCAGCAAACAAAAGGTAGCACCGGCGAACGCCAACATAACGAGACCAGTCTGCCGACTCCGGCGAAGCGGCCACGGCCTCCCAAGGAGACCTCCCGAAACCATTGCAAGCATGATGGCCACGGGTGCCCGGGTTTCCATGGTGGGGAACCACAAAATCGCGCCGACTCCGGCCATCGCCGCCAGGAGCATCGACAGGCCCACCCCCGGCATTCGCCATCCGAGCGTCAAGCCGACCGCGGCCAGAGCCACCAAAACCGGCCAACTCAATGGGTTGAATTCCATCGGGGCAATTTCATCCCGCGCCCGGGAAAAATCAGGACCGGCGCTAAAATTGTCTGCGGCAAAAAACTGGAAAAACTTGCGGGCAGTGCGCAATAGGGTGAGGGATGGTTTTGCCTCCGCCGCGCGGACCGCCGTGCGCCACCAATAGCCGCCAATGACCGCCCTGCCGGCGGGTTGCTGGCCAGTCTGGAATTGGAAGGCGAGCGCCGCTTCGCTTCCCAACCGGTCGGAGCCGTTCTCGTCGGCATCCAGTTCAATCACCGGCACGGGCGCAGCCCAGGGTTGATCCACCTCTTGGGCCCGGGCCAGCAAGTACAAGTCCGCCCCGGGCAGTGGCTGGCAAGAGCCGCCCCAAAAGTACTGCATCATGACCAAACCAGCGCCAACCACACCGACGCCGGCGAGAGCCGCGAGTAACCGGACACCCCGGGCATCGCGGCCCAAAAACACGGCGAGCAACGGCCACAACAACGCTGTTGGCCAAAAGGTCGCACTCAAGGCAGCCGCTAGTACAAAAGCCACACCCGCCAGCGCGGGCCCCGCCCAAGCGTGACGAAGGGTTACTCTTCCACCTGACCAATGTGGAGATTGCCAAATTGTGTCCAAGGCTGCAACCACGCCGGCCAACCAGGCGAGCACAGCCAGACTCGCAGGCCCAGGCTGGGCGGCCATGAAAATTGCTGGAGGATAGAAACCCCAAAGCGCACCGGCCAACAACGCACCCTTCCACCGCCAAAACCGCAAGCTGATTCCGACCAACAAGACCGTAGTCGCGAGGTGTGCGAACCCGTTGAGCACGCGGGCGGCATTCGCCAAGCCAAAAGCCGAAACGCCAATATCGCGCAGCAGCGCCAATATCGCGAGATACGCCGGGGCGCGGAAGAAGGCCTCACGGGGGGCGGTGCCCTGGAAGAGCGACTCGGCACCCGCGATCCAGGCAGCCGGCTCGCCTTGGGGTCGCTGCCCGTCGGGTGTCAGGGCCCACTGGCCAATAACCAAGGTGGAATATATACCGACGAGTGCAAGGAGTACCCCCAAGCCGACCCAAAAGGCACGGACCTTTGCCTCGGAGAGAGATGAAGGATAATGGACCACGCGGCGCAAGGGCAGTTTATGCGTTCGACAGCGCGGCAGGCAACTTGATAGCGTGGAGCAATGCCATCCGGTCTTCTCGCACGCGTTCCGTGGAAATCCGCGGCGCAGGCCGCCGGGGCGGCGCTGGCGCTGGCGGGTTTGACATGGCTGGCGGCGGGTCGCCCGAACTTGGCGGAAATCCGCCAATTCTGCGAGACCGTGGCCGGCTGGTGCGCAAGCAATCCGGCCATTTTTGTCGCAGCCCTGGCCGTGTTGCCCTATTGCGGCATGCCGGTGACGTTTTTATATGTTGCCGCCGGCAGTGTCTACGGGCCGAAAATGGGGTTACTCTGGACCGCGCTGGGCCTGGCCCTGAATTTTCCGCTGGGTTATTTCATCGGCAAGCACTGGCTGCGCGGCTGGCTGGAGATCTGGCTGACCAAGCGCGGATTGCGGCTGCCGGAGGTGCCACCGGGCGAATTGGGCAAGCTGACGGTGCTCACGCGCATCATTCCCGGGCCACCGCTGGTGGCGCAGAATTTCCTGCTGGCCATGGCGGGCGTGCCGTTTGGGCAATATATGCTCTACTCCGTACCGCTCCAGTTGCTGTTTGCCGCAGGGATCATCACCGCGGGCGGCGCGCTGATGAAAGGCAATACGAAACTGGCCGTGACGGGCGTCTGTCTGGTAATTGCGCTCGGCTTGTTGGCGCACGTCGTAAAGACGATGCATACGGCGAAACAAAAGAATGGAAAATGGAAAATGGAAAATGGAAAAAAATGATCTGCTTCGACCTGCGATCTGCCGTTGCCCAACTTCCGGCTTCGAGCTTTCTACCTCTGGTTCAGAACTTGGAATTAAGCATTAAGCTTTAGACATTAAACGTTTGGCTCTGGACCTTTCCTCCTTTGACCTTCCGCTCCGACCTGGTGCCGCAAGACTCCCCGCTCCCTGCTCGACGCTCCCCGCTTCCAATTTCCATCTTCCATTTTCCATCTTCCATTATACATTAAGCCATGCCCACAGCCGATTCCCCGCTCAACCCCGCGCATATTTTGTCCGTGGGGGATTTGACGCGGCGGATCAAAGTACTCCTGGAAGACGCGGTGCCGGAAGTGTGGATTCGCGGCGAGATTTCCAATTTGCGGCGGCAGTCGAGCGGGCACAATTACTTTACCTTGAAGGATGCGGAAAGCCAGTTGCCATGCGTGATGTTTCGCGGGCAGGCGCTGCGTTGTGCTGTGGATTTGCGCGATGGCAAGCAACTGCTGGTCAACGGGCGACTGTCGGTTTACGAACCGCGCGGGGCGTATCAACTCATTGTCAATGTGGCCATCGAGGATGGCTTGGGCCGGTTGCGCCAGGAGTTCGAGCAACTCAAGGCCAAACTCGCCGCGGAGGGCTTGTTTGAAACGGAACGCAAACGTGCCCTGCCCTCGCGTCCCCGGGTCGTGGCGTTTATCACGTCCCCGGGCGGCGCGGCCGTACGCGACTTCATCAGTATATTGCGACGGCGCGAATGGCGCGGGCGGCTGATTATCCTGCCCGCGAAGGTCCAAGGCCGTGAGGCCGCCGCGGAAATGGCGGCGCAGTTGGCCGTGGCCGCACGGTTGAAAATCTTCGATTTGCTGGTCATCGGGCGGGGCGGCGGCAGCTTGGAGGACTTGTGGGCGTTCAACGAGGAGCCGTTGGTGCGCGCAGTGGCGGCGTGCCCGATTCCAGTTATCTCGGCCGTGGGCCATGAGACGGATTTTACGCTGTGCGATTTTGCCGCGGACCGCCGCGTTGAAACGCCGTCAGCAGCGGCAGAATTGATTTCCAGCGCGTACCTGGAGCAGGTTGAGGCGGTGGCTGGTTTGGGCCGGGAACTGCGCGAATTTGCCGAAAGCGAACTGGAACGCCGGCGCTCACGGTTGGAATTACTCTTCCACCGTCGCGCCTCCGCCTCGCCAAGACAGTTCGTCGAACAGCAGTTTCTCCGGTTGGACGATTTGGCGGGCCGGGCGCAAGCCGCCATGCGGCAGGATTTGCATCTTCGCCGCGACGCGCTGCACCGGGCGGCGGCAGCTCTGGCGGCTCGCGCGCCGGCCCCGAGGCTCAATGTCGAACAAGCGCGCTGGGTAGCGTTGCGCCAGCGCCTCAAACGCCTGGGCAAAACGACGTTGGAACCGCGCCGGGAAAAATTGGCCCATCTGGAACGACGCCTGCGGGAAACCGATACGGGCCGCGTCCTCGCCCGCGGTTTCGTTATCTTGTCGAACACCGAGGGTGTGCCAGTGACCCGGCGCAAACAATTATGCGCCGGCCAGCAGGTGAAGGCACGGTTTGCGGATGGCGAGGCGGGGCTGAAGGCCGACAATTTCAGCGCATGACATCACATGCACATACTCTACCCCAGCAATCCGCTGCGCCCAAGTCAGCCAGACGAACAATACGCCACTGAAGTGGAGGTGATCAAGTCCGCCGGATTCAGTTCATCTCTCTTTTCGCTGGAAGACTTTCAAGGTGGAGTATTTCGCGCTTTGCCGCCCCTCCCAAGCACTTCGGACATACTTTACCGCGGATGGATGTTGAGCGCGAACAAATACAAAATGCTCGATGAGACGGTAACCAAATTGGGTACCAAGCTCGCAATTGGACCCGGCGAATATCTCTCGAAACACTACCTCCCGAATTGGTATCCCCAATTGGCGGATTTGACACCTGAGACCCGCATATACCCCCCTGAATGCAACTTGGAGCAGGAACTTCGTCGACTGGATTGGCCGGAATATTTCATCAAGGATTTTGTAAAATCTCTCAAGACTTCCGTCGGCTCCCGCCTATCCAAGCCTGAACATGCTGGTCTCTTCGCAAATGCGATGCGTTGCTTTCGCGGCGAAATTGAAGGTGGTTTTTGCGTACGACGAGTAGAAGATTTCATACCCAACTCCGAACAGCGGTACTTCGTGGTGGATGGAATTCCCATTTCGGCAAGTGGTGCGATTCCCGAAATTGTCTACGAATGTGCCAAACGACTCAGCGGTCGATTTTATTCAGTGGATATCGCACGGCGATCTGACGGATTATTACGCGTGATTGAGGTCGGCGACGGCCAGGTTTCGGACTTGATCGGCTGGACGCCCGGCAAGTTTGCCAAAATGCTTTGGGACTGGTTGTCCAAATAAAATTCAGGTGAGGATTCCCACCTTGCGAAACGACAGATATGGAATCTCCAGAATTAGGAAAGCCCCCTGGTGCTTCTCAACATATTCCAGACGCACCGAACCCCGGGGCCGACTCTTGACAGAGCGACCCCGGAGTTCTTGAACCATCCTATATGAACAAATTAAAACGCCAAGCCGATTTCGACGCCGACGCCCAAGGTTGGGTCGACTTTGAAACTGTTGGTGGAATGGTCGTCAACGTGGAATTGGTATTCGCGTTCGAAGATGGCAGCGGCGTAGCCGCGGAGGAAGACAGCGGGGGTGAGCGCCTGGCGAATGCCGACTTTTAGGGTCATGTCGGTTTGATTCACGCCCTGGCGGGCGCCGGCGGGATTATCGCGGGCGGCAAACCAGAAGGAATCATACATGAGCGAAGCATCCACGATGGTTTTGTGGTCATTGAACAGGTCGTAGGTGACGGTCGCGCCGCTGGAAATGCCGGTGTAGAGGTACAAATTCCATTGGGGAGCAAAGGCCCAATCCATGTTCAGCATCAGGGTGACGGCGCCGTGGTCTTCGATGCGCGAGAAATACATGGGGCCAAAGGCGAGCGTGAGGTTCTTACCGGTATCCCAAGTTGGGCCAACTGCCACCCCACCCTGCCCGCCATGATTCATGGAGCCGGAGGATTCCGCGGCCGAACCGCCGTAAAGAAATCCAAACATGCCCCAACCGCCGTCGAAACCATGCGTGTAATAGACGTTGGCGCCGACCTGCTGCACATTGCCGAAGGGCGCGGGGCCGCCGTTAAATTCAAAATTCAGATACATATATTCCGCGCCGACAATCAACCGGTCCTTTGCGGAGAGATTCAGGGCGTAATCGCCACGGAGTTCAAATTGATTCACGTTCAAGTTGCCGGCGGCGCCGCTCTTGAGGTCGGCCTTGAAGTCGTGCTCAAACATGGCGGACAACTTCAGGTTGTTGTTTTCGGGCACCACCGCCGTGTTGGGAACCGTGATGGTACCGGCAGAAGGGGCGATTTGCTCGCGGTAGCCCACGGCGTCCGTGGCGGAGGTGGGGGTGGTTTGCGCGGACAGGGAGGTGGCGGAAGCGATGAGGCAAGTCAGTGAGAGCGTGCGGGAGCGCGGACGGGAGAATTTTCGCAGAATGGAATTTAGCATGTTTTGGATTTGAGGATTTACTCTTTGACGACCCACTATAGAGCCCCCGCGAGGTTTGGGCTACGGGGTGTTAACCTACTTTTTGGGCTGTGCTTTAGTGCTTGGTGTTTTAGTGCTTAGTTTCTGAAGCATGGAGGACTGGGAGGGAGCGGCGACGAACATTGAACATCGAACTTTGAACATCGAACACTAAACGCTCAACGCTTCACGTATAAGGATGAGGGATGAGGGATGAAAACAAGGCCGGGAAGCTGGAAGCTGGAATGTGTCAGATTGGAGACAGGAATCAGGAGTCAGGAGACAGGAGGTGGGTTCCCCAGTCGCATTGGTCGCCTCAACGCCTCAGTCGCCTCTGCCGTCCGTTCAATCGGTGCCATCCGTGGCAAAAAAACACCCCTGCTCGCTCCGCGCCTCCGCGTTGAAGAAATTTTCCAAAAAAATCCCATTGACAAAATCTGATTCTTATTTAACTTATCGGTTAAATACAAATGACGACCGATGTCTTGAGCATGACGTTTTCGGCGCTGGCCGATCCGACCCGCCGGGCGATTCTTGCCCGGCTGGCGGCAGGCGAGAGTTCGGTCACGGACATTGCAAAGCCATTCAAAATGAGCCTGCCGGCGATTTCGAAGCACCTGAAGGTGCTGGAGCGATGCGGGCTGATTCGCCGGGGCAAAGAGGCGCAGTGGCGGCCGTGCGCGTTGGAGGCCGCGCCACTCAGGGAGGCGGCGGACTGGGTCGGGCACTACCGGCAGTTTTGGGAACAGAGTTTTGACCGCCTTGATGACTATTTGCAGGAATTGCAGAAACAGGAAAAACACCGCCAACCCCCCAATGCCCAGAGCCATGAGCACAAATCCAAGTAATCCGACCGGAACCAATACCGACCGCGAGATTGTCCTCTCGCGGGTCTTTGACGCACCGCGCGAGCTGGTGTGGGAGGCCAGGACTAATCCCAAGCACGTGGCGCAATGGTGGGGTCCGACCGGTTTCACAACCACAATCGAGGAAATGGATGTACGGCCGGGCGGGGCGTGGAAGCAAACCATGCGCGGGCCGGACGGCATGGAATTCCCCAATGAGAGCATCTTCCAGGAGGTGGTGAAGCCCGAGCGAATTGTCTTTTCCCACGGGGGCGGAAAAAAGGGTGGGCCGGGCGTGCATTTCACCATGACCTGGACCTTCGAGCAGGTGGGCGCACAAACCAAACTGACAATTCACCAGCTATATTCCACGGCGGCGGATCGCGACCGGGTCGTCAACGAATATGGCGCCATTGAAGGTGGCAAACAAACTCTTGGAAGGCTGGCCGATTACCTGCCAAAGCTGACCCCAAAAAAATTCAACGCCCTGGTGGTGACTTTGCCATCGGACCGGGAAATTCTGCTGACACGCCGGTTCCACGCGCCGCGCGCCTTGGTATGGGAAGCGTTGACCAAGCCGGAACATGTAGTGAAATGGTGGGGCTGTTTTGGCAATTACCTATCCGTCTGCAATATGGATTTCCGGGTGGGCGGCAAGTGGCATTACGTGATGCGGGGGCCGGACGGCAAAGACCATTCATTCCGGGGCGAATGCCATGAAATTTCCACCCCCTCGCGCCTCGTGGCGACGGAATGTTATGACGAGCCCGCCCTGGGTAGTCCCAAATGGAAAACGACGATGACGCTGGAGGAAAAGGACGGCGTGACGATCCTGACGTCCCGCGTCCTGCACCCGACCAAGGAACAACGCGACGGCCATTTCAACTCCGGCATGGAGGCGGGAGCCGGCGATTCCTTCGACCGTCTGGACGGCCATTTGCGCGGCATCTCCCCCCACCCCGCCCCGGATGAATTTGTGCTATCGCGAACCTTCGACGCCCCGCGCGAATTGGTGTGGAAGGCATTTACGGATCCAGAGCACTTGCAGCGCTGGTGGGGGCCGAAGGGCTTTAAGGCTTCGGTAAAGAAAATGGATTTCCGGCCTGGTGGCATCTATCTTTACAGGCTGCAATCCCCCGATGGCCATGAAATGTGGGGCAAGTTTGTCTATCGCGAAATTGTGGCGCCGGAACGGATGGTGCTGGTGAATTCGTTTTCCGATGAAAACGGCGGTCTGACCCGGCACCCCATGAGCCCAACTTGGCCGCTCGAACTGCTCTCCGTCTTCTCCTTTGCCGAGAATGACGGTAAAACGACCTTCACCCTCAAGTGGAGTCCGTATAATTCCACGGATGTCGACCGCCAGACCTTCGAAGCGTTCCGCCCCAACATGGCCGGGGGCTGGACGGGTACGCTGGACCAACTGGCGGAGTATCTCGCGAAGGTGGTAAAAACCTGAGCGCAGGGAACGAAGGTTCGATTGACCCTGGCGCGTGGGAGTATTTTCAAGATGAGGCGGCGGGGCAAGGGAGAGGGGGGAGAGATTGTGGGCTCCTCCGCCCCTTTGGGGCGGTGGTCTTTTATTGGTTCTGCGCCCAGGGTTGCGCTACGCGCAACCCTGGACTTGGCTCTGTCGCCCCTTCGGGGCGATGGGGAAGGCGGTCCCGATTGGGGCGATGGGGAAGGCGACCCCGATTCGGGACGATGAAGTGGGCCAGCTCTCGTCCGGGCGATGGGGGGAAGACCAATTACAGAGCGGCGGGGCGGGTAACCGACTCAGGTGACAAATTTGACGCCGAGTTCCTCGGCGATAATCGGGCGCGCGGGTTTCTCCAAATCGGAGGCATCATATTGCAGGCAACATTCGAGGAGCATGCCATAATAGAGGGCGGTGAAGCCCCAGAATTGAGTCTGGCCCAG
Source organism: uncultured Opitutales bacterium (assembly GCA_964561455.1). Lineage (GTDB taxonomy): Bacteria > Verrucomicrobiota > Verrucomicrobiia > Opitutales > JABDGR01 > JABDGR01. The sequence goes on along the minus strand of CAZLPS010000095.1, from coordinate 4,294 downwards.
GCCGGAACCGTCCTCGGCGTTGTAGTATTCGCGCAGAACGGGGTTCTTGACCACCGCCATGTTGAACAGGCGGGTGGCGAGGTCCTTTGCGGCGGCCGTGTAGCCGTAATGCATGAGGCCCTGGAAAATCATATAGTTGGTGGGCACCCAAGTGGAACCGCGCCAGTTGCATTCGTTGTGGGAGCCCTGATAATAGTCAGGTTCCGTCTTGGCATAGCTGGCCACAGGATAGGCCAGCCAGAATTCCTTTTCATTTAGCAGGCGCTCGTTGATGGTGCGTTTCGCGCGTTCGGGCGTCGCCGCGCCGCAGAACAAGGCCGTGAAACTGGTGGCGGATTTGACCCGGACCAATTCCTTCGTTTTTTCGTTGCGGTCGTAGTACATGGCATCCTTCTCGTCCCAAAAGAAGTCGTTGATGAGTTTGCACAACCGGTCCGCTTGGGCGGTAAAGCCTTTGCGGTCGTCGTCATGCCCGAGGTGATCGGCGATGACGGCCATGGCCCGGAGGTCGCGCACGAGGTAGCTGGCCAAGTCCACGCCTTCCACTTCAAAAGCACCGAGTTGGCCGGCGCGGCTCCATTGATTGTCGGTGCCGGCTTCATCAGCGGAATTCCAAGTGGGCAGCCCGTTCTTGTCGCCATCATAGCTGAACCATTTCTCGAGATATTTTTTCAACCGGTTGTAGTAACTGCCGTTTTCGGGGACGGTGGCGGTCGCCGGCACGGCATTGAGCCAGGCGTAATTATTATTATTTTGCTTGGAGCCCAAAACGGCGAGTTGGGCGAGGAAGGGCTTGAAGTGCTGGCGGTCGCGCTGTTTGTTCAGCGAGCGGTTGATGTAGCCATCGGCCGTCTGGCGGCTGAGGAATTCCTTGAGGTTGGTGAAGCAGTAAGTGCTGACACCGTAGTAGCTGAGGTAAAGATTTTCAAAATAGACATCCCAATCATAGAACTCATTGTAGGGATAACCGGTCAAGAAATCACCGCCGACATTCGGCACCCCGCGGATGGTTCTGAGCCCGCGGAGTTTAATGTCGGAATTGGTTTTCGCGAGGCGGGTCAGCAGTGCGGACGCTTGAGTTGGGCCGACCAATTTCAAAAAGTCGGCGGTGGCCGGGGATTTTGGAGTGAAAGGGGCGGGCGTTGCAGCCGAAGCGGTGGGCGCCGCTGGAGCGATTTGGCCAAGACCCAAACGGGCGGTGGCAGCGTAGCCGGCGAGCGACGCGGAGGTGGCCAGGAAATTACGACGGGTAAGGGGCATCGTTTTACTCCGATTGGGGGTTGGGGGAAATCACGACCGCTAACTCACCAAACTAAAACGGGCGCAGTTCAAGGGGTAACCAGCCGAAGGAGGCTATTCTTTAACCTAGGTCCGGTTTGGCAAATCTAAAACAGGAGGGAAATACGGCCGCGCGGGTCCGGAGGCCCCGCCCTACCACCTAATAGAAGACTTTTTCGAGGCAGAGGCCGAGCGCCGGGGCGGTGGCGATTTCGACGGGGCGTTTTTTAGATTTGAGAATTTGCTCGAGGTCGGCGCTCGTGAGTTTGCCGAGGCCGACGGCGACCAGGGCGCCGACGAGGCCGCGGGCCATTTTGTACAGGAAGCCGCTGGCCTCGATGACGAAATCCACGCGCGGGCCGCGTTGGAGGATGTCCAACCGGCGCAAGTCTTTTACTGGATTTTCCGATTCCTCATATTGCCCTGAAAACGCGGTGAAATCATGTTTGCCCAGTAATTTTTTGGCGGCGGCACGCATTTTTTCGACGTCCACCGGGCGATCGCCGAGCGACCATGACCACCGCGACTCGAACGGGCTCGGGTAGCCGAGGAATACGCGGTAACGGTAGCGCTTGCCCCGGGCGCTGTAGCGGGCATGAAAATCACCTTTGGCGCGGCGGACGGCGCTGACGGCGATGCCGCGGGGGAGGCCGCTGCGCAGGGCGCGCTGCAAATGCGCGACGGGGTGGGTCCATTCCGCGTCAAAGTGAAACACCTGGGCCTTGGCGTGCACGCCGGAGTCCGTACGGCCGCTGGCGTGGACCCGGACCGGTCGTTGGAAAATTTGCGCGAGGCGTTTTTCCAAAAAATCCTGAATGGTCCGGCCGCCCTGCTGGCTTTGCCAGCCGTAGAAGTCGGTGCCGTCGTAGGCGCAGAGGCCGCGCCAGCGGGGCAAAACTCCCGTTTCGAGTTTTGGGTTTGGAGTTTTGGGTTTCACGGAAACGCCCGTTTCGGGTTTCGGGTTTTGAGTTTTGGGTTCCACGACAATCATTCCGTTAGTAAAGGTCGCGGTGGAACTCGAAACGCAAAACTCCAAACTCGAAACTAAAACCTATTTCAGAAACGAGCACACGTATTCGCAGAGCCCGGAGGCGACGGCGATGTCGAAGCCGGAGTTGCCGGGGACGTCGAAGTGTTTTCCAGCGGCGTATTTCTTGGTGGCTTTTTTGCCGTCGAGCTTGACCTGACAGGCGCCGGCGACGATTTCCATGCGCTCGGGCGCGCCGGTGCCGAAATGGTACTTGCCGGGGCGGATGAGACCGAGGGTTTTTTTGGCGCCGTCGCTGAACAAGACGGTGTGGCTGACCACGCCGCCGTCGAAATAGACATTGGCCTTGGTGTGGACGGTGACGCCCGCGAATTCCTTGGGCAGCTTGAAGGACTTGGAAGTTTTACGCATAAGCCGCCTTCCCTACCCTGTTGCGCGGGTTGTTGGCAAGCGGGGAGTTGGGGTGGTTACTTTTTACGGGCAGGTTCGCCCAGATATTCCACCAAGCGCCGCAGCAGACGATGATGACGTTCGATTGAAATTGAACCAATATCGCCAAGAAATTCTTCAGGCGGCATCAGTGCGAGGAAGCCCAGGCGAATTAGGGAGGTATCCAAGAACCCGCTGGATTTAAAATCAACGTCACTGGCGTTGACGATTTCGTCGAAATGCTCCACGCGTTGTCGCAATTGACGGCTTACGCCACATACCAGCACGTCACCATAAGGCCGCATGACACGCAAAACCACCGCGGGCCGGTTCTTGACCACACCGTCCGCCTGCGGAAAACGCGTCAACACAACATCACCCTTTTTCATGAATTACGGCGTTTGCGAACCAATGAAGCAGGGTAATCCGGTTCATCATCTGCATAAGCGCGGGCGAGACCGGCTTTGGAGCGGGCGATCCAATCCTCGCGCTCACTTTCCTGGGCACCAGCCAAAACGGTGACCATTAAACGCGCATCGGTGGAGAGCTTGAACGGCTCGTCCAACTGAATGTGCTTCCCGTCAAAATGAGCGGGGAGAGTCAGGGCTTTCATCAGCAAAAACTTACCAGATACATTGGTGAACGTCAAGTATGCCGACCCATGTTAAAATATCCGGGATGTTTGTTGCGGTAGGTCAATATTTGGCCTATGCATTAGAGATTACCCGCTAACGCCATTTCACCATGGCAGTTGAGGGTTAATCCGCCGAGTATTGTCCTTTCGAGGCTCCCCAAAGTGTCGTTCAATCCAAGAGCAGCGTACTTTTTGGCTGGCCGTTGGTCAGCTCCAAGGTCAGAGTAAGCGGTTTGACCCGTTGGGAAGCCGTGGTGCGACGTCCGCGCGACGGTTTTCATCCTTCCGCTTTCATCCTTCATCCTTTCTTTTTATGCTCCAAGCCGGCATCGTCGGGCTGCCCAACGTGGGCAAAAGCACCCTGTTCAACGCATTGACGCGCTCGCGCAAGGCGGAGGCGGCGAATTATCCGTTTTGCACGATTGACCCGAATGTCGGGGCGGTGTTGGTGCCGGATGACCGGTTGCCACCATTGTCGCTCATTGCGAAGACGAAGGTGATTATTCCGGCGGCGATGGAGTTTGTGGATATTGCGGGCCTTGTAGCCGGGGCGAGCAAGGGCGAGGGGCTGGGCAACAAGTTTCTGGCGCACATTCGCGAAGTGAGCGCGATAGTCCACGTGGTGCGGTGTTTTGAAGATCCGGACGTGGTGCATACGATGGGCGGGGTGGACCCGGTGCGGGACATTGAAATCATTTCCACGGAGTTGATGCTGTCCGACCTCGACAGTGCGACGAGCCAGCTGGACAAGGCGCGCACCAAGGCCAAAGGGCACGACAAGGAGGCCGCGATTCAGGTGGCGTTTTTGGAACGGGTGGTGGCGCACCTGGGCACGGGCAAATCGGCGAACTTGATGGAATTGCACAAGGACGAAGAGCCGCTGATGCAGCATGCCGGCCTGTTGTCCTCGAAGCCGGTGCTCTTTGCCTGCAACGTGGCGGAGGCGGACATGGCCGCGCCGGAGA
>CAZLPS010000094.1:0-15909 GCA_964561455.1 uncultured Opitutales bacterium | reverse complement strand
TCCCTCTGTCCCTCTGTCCCTCTGTCCCTCTGTCCCTCTGTCCCTCTGTCCCTCTAGGAATAGTCCCGCGCCCACGCCGCCGCAAAGTACGTCAGAATAACGTCGGCCCCGGCCCGTCGGATGGCCAGCAGCGATTCATCGCGGGCCGCCTTTGCATCCAGCCAGCCGCGCTCACCGGCCGCGCAAATCTGGGCGTATTCGCCGGAGACTTGATAGGCGGCAATGGGCAGCTTCGAATGAGCGCGCAGCTCAGCGATGATGTCGAGATAGAGCAGCGCGGGCTTGACCATCAAGATGTCCGCGCCTTCGGCTTCATCGAGGGCGGCTTCGCGCAGGGCTTCCCGGCGATTGGCCGGGTCCATCTGGTAGGTGGACTTGCTGATGGGCGCGGTGCCGGCTGCTCGCTTGCTGCCCACGGCGTCGCGGAAGGGTCCGTAATAGGCCGAGGCGTACTTCGCCGTGTAGGCCATAATCCCCGTGGATTCGTGGCCCGCCGCATCCAGTGCACTTCGGAGCGCTCCGACGCGGCCGTCCATCATGTCGGAAGGGGCGACAAAATCCACCCCCGCCCGCGCATGCAACACCGCCATTTCGGCCAGAATCGCCACCGTGCGGTCATTGTCCACGTCATCGCCCCGCTTGGTCAGCACGCCGTCATGGCCGTGGACGGTATAAGGGTCGAGCGCAATATCGGCAAAAATGGGAAATTGGGCCGAGGCAGATTTGACTTCGCGCACGGCCCGGAGCACAAGGGACTTGGGATTAAGCGCCTCTCGGCCTGAGTCGTTCTTCCGCTTCGGGTCCACTTTGGGGAAAAGCGCGACACCGCCGAGGCCGAGCTTGGCGAGTTCGCGGCAATGCGCGCCCAATTGGGCCAGCGGAATCCGCGCGATGCCCGGCAGCGAGGGAATGGGCTCCGGTGCGGCGTTACTCCCACCCTCCTCCACAAATACCGGCTGAATCAAATGAGCAGGCGACAGCGAGGTCTCACGCATCAGCGCGCGAACGGCGGCCGTGCGGCGCAGACGGCGGGGTCGGTGCGGCAAATGCAGGCGCGCGAACGGGGTTTTGACGGCTTTAGGCATCGGAACGGGCAATAGTGCCAGAAACCGCCCCCGCGCGAAAGCCAGAAAAATCGCCAAAATATCTGCGTTGCGGACGTCGTTTTTACTTCTTAATTCTCCATTCTTAATTCTTAATTCATGGGATGCCCATTCGCCTCCACAACACCCTGACCCGCGCCATCGAACCCCTGGCGCCCGCCGCGCCGGACGGCATTTTCCGCCTGTATTGCTGCGGGCTGACGGTGTGGAACGCCGGGCACATCGGCAACTTCCGCACCTTTGTGGTGCAGGACGTGCTGCGCCGCGCCTTGGAAATTGAGCTGGGCCGGGGCAGGGTGTGCCACGCGCGCAACGTCACGGACGTGGATGACAAAACCATCCGCCAGTCGCAGGCCGAGGGCCAGGCGCTCAAGGAGTTTACGCAGCAATGGACGAGGAAGTTCAACCTGGACTGCGCGGCCCTCAACGTCTTGCCGGTGCATTTTGAGCCGGGGGCGATTGACCACATCCCTGACCAGGTGGCGCTCATCGAAAAATTGATCGCGCACGGCCATGCGTATCGGGCGGGCGACGGCTCGGTGTATTTCAAGGTGTCGTCCTTCAAGGCCTATGGCGCGCTGTCCCACCTGAAGCTGGAGGAATTGGAAACGCAGACTTCGAACAGCGCGGGCCAGGTGAACGAGGCCGATGAATATTCCCGCGAGCATGTGGCCGACTTTGCCCTGTGGAAAGCGCGCAAACCTGAGGACGGCCCGAACTTCTGGCCCAGCCCGTGGGGCGAAGGCCGCCCCGGCTGGCACATCGAATGCAGTGCGATGATTGAGAAAATCTTTGACGGCCAGACGATTGATTTGCACGGCGGCGGCGTGGATCTGATGTTTCCACATCACGAAAACGAAATCGCCCAATCCTGCTGCGCCCATGACGGCGAGGCGGGCTATCATTTCGTCCGCCACTGGTTCCATAGTGCCCACTTGCTGGTCGACGGTCGCAAGATGTCCAAAAGCCTCGGCAATTTTTATACGCTGACGGACACCGAAAAGATGGGCTTCGCGCCGGTTGTCCTTCGCTATGCCCTGCTCGCCGGGCACTATCGCTCATCGCTGAATTTCACCAATCACGGGCTCGAAGCCGCCCACAGCGCCCTGCAAAAGCTCGACAAGCATTTGCAGGCCCTGGCCACCCGGGCGGCGGGCGACCCGGCCAAGGCGGGAGAACTCATTGCCCGGCTTAAAAATTCTGCGCCGGAGGCCTTGCGCTGGGGACGCTTCGCGCCGGCCTGGGAACTGGTGTGCGACGATCTGAATATCCCCGGGGCGCTCGGCGAAATCTTCAAAGTAGAGCCAAAGACCGCCACGATCGAACAGGCCATGGAAGACCTCGAAGGCCTGGTGAAAATCGCCTGGTTCGCGCTGGGCCTGGATTTGCCGCTGCCGGTGGAGCGCGTCACCGCCCCACCCGACATCGTGGCCCTCGCCCAAGCCCGCTGGGACGCCAAGCAAGCCAAGGATTTCGCGAAAGCGGACGCCCTGCGCAAGGAACTCATAGCCCGCGGGTGGAAGACCTTGGACCGCAAAGACGGCTTTGAATTGGCAAAGGAGTGAGCTGGCTGGGATGGGAAGCTGGAAGCTATGGAAGACCTCCTCGAGCTTCGCGCCGCGGTGGAACGAAACGCGGGCAAGCCGGATGTGCCGTGGAAGCTGGTTAAGGCCGACCTTGGCCTTAAATGATTCCGCCAGTTATCCTTCCAGTTAGTCGCGTCGGACGGACAAACAAAATCTCCTTCGGGCTGGAAAGCCCGAAGGAGACGTTGTCACTGCGGCACTGGCCCGCAGTCTGGAATCTGGCGCTGGGAGGTTTAGTTCGCGGTGGCGAACAGAACTTCAACGCGACGATCCGCCCGAAGCTGGGGGTCGCCAAACGATCCCGCCTTGATCTTGTTTGAGGGCACGCCCGCTGCAATCAGCGCGGCGCGAACTGCCGCCACCCGGCGGTCGTCCAGTGCCTGATCCTTGGGGTCGGAGCCGTTGGGATCCATGGTGCCGTCAATGGCGACCTGCAAGGACGGGTTCGCCCTCAGGTAGCCCGCAATTTCGGCGCTCTTTCCCGCATCCGCACTTTGGATTTGGGCGTCATTATAGGCAAAGTGGAAGCTGCGATAAGCCGTCCACTGGTCCACAATTCCGGCCACACCCTTGCCGCCTTGCGATCCCGTCATGCCCGTGGCGCCGGTCGCGCCGGTATAACCCGTAGACCCGGCAACACCGGCAGTCGTTTTACCTTGAGCACCTTCATCGCCCACGATGCCTTGAGCACCGGTTGCGCCCGTGTAACCCTTGGGGCCGGTGGGGCCGTAAAGGGTGGAACCTTGGGCACCCGTCACACCGGTCGCACCTTGCAGGCCGGTTGCGCCAGTGGCACCGGTCGCGCCGGCGTAACCTGCAGTGCTGACGCCCTGGGCGCCGGTTTCACCCATGGCTCCGGTGGCTCCGGTGGCTCCAACCGCACCCGTGGCACCAACCCCACCGCGCCGAATCTCGCCCGGAGCGCCAGTTGCGCCCATCGCACCCTGCGGGCCGGTTGCGCCCGTGGCGCCATCCGCCCCGCGAATACCGGCAAGAGCAACCCCGGGGGCTCCCTGGGCTCCCATCGGGCCTTCCGCGCCGGTCGCACCGGTCGGACCATCCGCGCCGCGGGGGCCGACAAGGCTATTGGCATCAGCCAAGGGCGCATTGTACGCTGGTGGACTATTATAAGAGGTGGTGGCAGGCTGTTTGGTGGAACAGCCGGAGAACACGATCGCGGTAACCGCGACGATTATCAGATTATGATTATGTTTCATAGGTTTTTTCAAGGTGAAGGATCGGTTTTGCTTTGTATTGGCGTCCCGCAAGCTGTGGGAAACCATCGCTGTTAGCCGGTTTGAGTCCCTTGTACCGCCCAGCATACTGCTTATTCACGATTGGCACCATGGGGTTAAACCCGGTTTACGTTCTCCACTTTTTCAAACCGGCCTTGTCGCCCAGCCCAAGCCCCATACCCCAAATCCGGACCAACCGGAGAAAGAATTAATAGCGCCGACCGGCTCTGGACTTTCCCGCCATCACGGTATGGTTTGCTGGATGGAGCGGCGACGGAATTGGCCGGTTCAAAAATGAGTCGGGTAATGCCCCATGGAGGATGATGGTGGGGTGGAATATACTGCGCCCATGAACATACTCTTACTCATTCTTGTATTGCTCCTCTTGTTTGGTGGCGGTGGCTTTTACCTTGGTGGGCCCGCCGTTGGCGGCGGTGGCCTCGGGTTGATCCTGATAATCTGCCTGATCATCTATTTCATGGGCGGGTTTCGGCGCAGGGCCTGACCGGGCGGGCGACGGCGACGCCGTCCCACACGTGGGGACCGGAATTCGGCCACGGGGATACTTTCCAACTGCAAAAAGGGGGGAAGCCGTTGCAAGGAGACGGGTATGAACTGGCGAGATGGATTCGAAAAAAGGTCCGGCTGAACCTTTCGACCCAGGGTTTTAGTCGTTTAACCCCCTCCTCCAGTCCAAGGCAAAGCCGAAAAAGCGATTTTCTTTCAGTCAGGGGCAAAAGATTGAAATTATCTTCATGTGCCATTATAACGGGCCCGACCACACGGTCTCCGATGCCGAAGCCATGATCTTGTTTTCACCGGAGTTTTGAACTTATCCGCCATGCCTTTTGCCCGCCATTTACTTTCCTGGATTCGCCTGGCGTTGGCTCTGGCGGCGCCCAACGTCAACGTCAACCCCGCGCCGCCGGTGGAATGGCCAGCGGCCATCGGCGGGAACGGGCATCAATATCAAGCCGTCGAAGCGCCCGCCGGCATCTCTTGGACCGATGCCCAAGCGTGGGCCATGGCCCACGGCGGCTATCTTGCCACCATTCATTCCCCGGCGGAAAACTCCTTTGTCTACGGCCTCATTGACGAACCAAAATACTGGATCAACAACGCCACCGGCGATCGGACCCTCGGCCCCTGGCTCGGCGGCTTCAAATCCGGCTCCTCCACCAGTGCCGCCGACGGCTGGCAGTGGGTCAATGGCGAAGGTGCGTTCCGGTACACCAACTGGATGCCCACCGAGCCGGACGGTGACGATTTCCTTCAGTTCCTCGCGCCGACCGGCGGTTCCCGCCAAGCCACGTGGAATGATGTCGAAAACACTCGCCCCGTCCACGGCTTCGTCGTGGAGTTTGATACCGACGCCGAGATCGCGGTCAAGTCAACCTATGTCAGCGCCGCTGCGGCGGCCGCCTCCGGACCACCATGGTCAGCCGGCGGTTCGGCGGCCGCCGCGTCCTTTGGGACTGCGGTGCCACCGGTGTCCATAGCGTCTCTCGCTCCCACTGCGCCAGCCGGCCCCGGCTCAACAGCCGGTCAGAATCCCGGAGCCCCGAGCCGCAGGACATCTTTGGCAGTCCCGCAAAGTTCATCCTTGGGGATGATGGGAGGCCGCTCCATGGCGTCCAGCGTCTGGCCGCTCCTCTTCGTTTGTTTGTTTGCGTTCCTCATCCTTCTCGCCGGCCTGACCATTTTTCTGCTACCCTCGAAGCCTGTCCCCGACGATAATTCCGAAGGAACTTCCTGAGCCCACCCGCCATCCCAAGATTCTATTTCTTGGTTTGAACCTGCCTTTCAGTAGTTTTTCTAAATGCCCCGCAAGGCCGCCTCGACTGTGGCCTCGTAAACCTCCGCGTCGGCCCGGTCGGCGAGATATTGCGCCCACGCGTCGCGGAATTCTTTTTCGCTGTCGCCGTGCAATTTTCCGAGCGCTGAAAGCAGGGAGAGCGCAGCATTGTGGTAGACCGGGTTGATTTGCAAGAGCATCGCCGGACCCGCGACGACTTCGGCGGCGAGAGTGTCGCGGACGGTTTTGTCCTCCCGTCCCGTCCAAGCGTCCGAGAGGGCCGTGTGTTTGGGGGCGCCATCCTTGGACGGTAAATCCACGAAGGCGAGGCGGTCAAGACGGGCCCGGCTGGCAGCCATGGTCTCCACCGGCCCGATGCGGGTGCGCATGAGGTCGCGATAGCCGACTTGCCACCATAATTCAAATTCCACCACGTCGTGAAATTGATCGGGGAACGCAGTAGAGATGGTTAAGCCCGGGTTGGCCCCAGCGGCCAGGGCGGTGAACAACGCCGCGGCCACGGCGGGTCCGGCGCACTGTTGCTCCAGATATCGGGCCAGCCAATAGGCGTGAACCGCCAACACCGATTTCTCCCCCTCATTAAATGGCCCGCGCGCCGTGGTGATTTGCCGCAGGCTCAATACCACTCCCAAGTTGCCCAGTTCCGCCGCCTGTTGGGCCAGGGATTCCGCCACCGCGGGTTTGAGACTGACCTCAAGCATCTTTCCCATGGCAAGAGCCAGCCAGTCAGGTGTCTTGTCCACAAAGGTTGTTCCGTCCTTCCAGACGACGATGCTCTTCAACGTCACCGCGCCCAAAGCGAGGCAGGTGTCACTAAATTTCGACTCCGGCCCCCAGCGCACCTGTGCGACAAAACGCCCGCTGGGATCCCAATTGACCTCATACGGATCGGTGAAATTTGCCGACGCCGCCGGCACCAGTTGTATTTCCACCGGGCGCGGCAGATGATCCGGCCAAGTGAAAAATCTCACCGTGATTTCCCGCATCTTTTGGGCCATGGTCAAAACGAGGTCCGCGGAAGCATCGTCCGGCGCTTCCACGGCGTACCACGCATCCGTGCGCACCACCGGGGGCAAAATGAGCGGGCGGGCACCTGGCGGCACACTCGCTGTCGGCGGTAGCGGACCTTTCGGCGCCTCGGGCGCAACCGGCACCGGGGATTTTGCCGGTGGCGCGACTGCCGACGCTGCCGATGCGGCCGGCACAGGCAAAACCACGTCCCGCACCGGCGGCGCCGATTCCGGCGCAATTGGCCCGGATGGCAAAAACGGTGGTGGCGGCTCGGGCCGAACCAAAATGTCCTCCGACACAGCCTCGGCTGCCTGAAGCGGGCCAGGCACTGAAATAATCAGGCAACCAAACAAAATGGCCCATGCTTTGGAGTGCGGTGGCTTGACGCCGCTTTTCTTCGAAAGACTCGATGGCCGCCGCAAGCGGCATCGAGCCGCCGCCCGCCAAAGGGTCCCCCACCATGGCAAAGCAGGACACATGGCACGCAGGTGCGGAAAACCCGCAATTACTTACCGGCCAGCACCAGCGCGCCGTCCTTCACCGTGGCGCTGGCAATTTTCGGCCAGACTTCCGCAGCCTTTTTCGCGGCATCGCTGCCCGCAAATTTCGCCGCAAATGAATTGAACAGCGATTGCGCCAGCGGGCCCGGCACCCGCGCATTGCCGATAAAGCTGTAATAGGGCTTAAACTCCGGGCCTTGCGGGCCGGACACAAACACCCCACGCGCCTGATAAACGGTATCCATGCGCACGCCCAGCAGGTTAATGGAAAGCGGCACCGCGATTTGCATGCTCAGCAGCACGTCTGCGGGCGCCTGCGGATCTTTAAAAATGTGAAAATTGGGTGTGCCGGGCGTCAGGCCGGTATCCTGCAAACTCGCTTCGGCCGCCTGCGCCTCTGCCTTGACCTTGGCCGCCTCCGACACTGTGGACTTGGGCGCGGCCACCGTCCCTGAGGCGGAGGCCGAACTGGCCGCCGGCTTCGGTGCCGGAGCGGCGGCGACCGGAAGGGGTGGGAGCGCCTTGAACGAATCCGCCGCCCACGCATTTAATTCGCCATCGGTGACGGTAACGCTGCCGGGTTTGTCCACAAAGAGTTGCGCTTCCTTGTCCTTGAAACTGCCGCCTTTTTCTCCCGCCCAATAAAACAGTCCGGCCGGCGGGCCGGAAGGCTTGTCCGTTTTTGCAGCTGCGGATTTGGGTGCCTTGGGGTCGGGTTTGGCCGGGTATTCCTGCGGCGCGGTCGAGGCCAGCACGCAAAAACCGAGCAATCCGCCCAGCGAGACATTGACCATGGCGCAAACAATGGCGCCGCCAAAGGTGGCCTTCTTCCGGGCTTTTTTCTCTCCGGTGGGATCAAAATGGGTATTGCCGGCCATGGTGGTTATTTTTTGGGGGATTTCGCTGCCGCCGGTTTGGCGGCATCCGTCTTGGGTTTGGCGTCGGCGGATTTGGTCTCGGAAGATTTGGTTTCGCCGCGCTTGGCGTCCGTCGCCTTGGTTTCAGCCGCCTTATTTTCGGAGGATGATTCAGCTTTGCCAGTGGACGCCTGGCGCTTGTAGTCGGTTTCGTAAAAACCGGTGCCTTTAAAGATGATTCCGGCGCCGCCGCTGATGAGGCGCTTGAGCCCCGGCTTCTTGCAGGACGGGCAGCGCTTCAGGGGGTCGGCCGTGATGGGTTGGTAGATTTCGAGATGTTTGCCGCAGAATTTGCAGGCGTATTCATACGTCGGCATGATAAGCGGGGATGGGTTGGAAGTGGCAAACGAGCTCAGCCGCGAACACCGCGGTTATGGCCCTGATTTTCGATTTCGAGCAACAACCGAGTGTAATACGCGCCCAAGACCAAAAAACCAAGGAAAAAAGTGAACCCCAGCAGGGCGAGGCCCAACCACATCAGCCCCCAAAATGCCAGCGCCGGCACCAGAAACGCCGGCCAGGCCGCCCGCGTCATCAACCAAGCGAGGGTCGGCCGCTGCAACACCGCCCAGCGCCGCTTCGGCTGGTAAACATAGAGCATCGCCACGCTCCAGAACGGCGCCAGTAGCACCAGCGGGGACACCAAGGCGTACAGCGGATTTCGCCCCATGATGGCGATGCTCAGAGACCCGAGAAAATACACGCCGATCAGGCCAATGATGACTGGTAAAAAGCCGTACAGGGCCACAATGGCCAGCAGGCGGAGGCCGTCGAGAAACAGCCCCTCCCAGTCGTTCCAATCCGGCCACGCGAAGCCGCCACCGCGGTGAATTTGCTCGAAATACCGGTAGAGGTAGCCGAGCGCGAAGACGTTAAGTATGGGGACAAAGCTGAGCGCGCCGCCAATGAGCACGTTGGGCAGCCAGCGCGGTTCGGAGAAAATCCTTTTGCAAACTTCGTCGAAACTAACCATACGAATTTTTAAACCACATGACTTACCCAGCAAAAGCGCCCCGCGATTTCAAGGCAACGTTAAAGCGCCACCGCGCCGACATCGAAGCCGCCATTGAAAAATGGCTGCCGCCGGCAAAAACGCGCCCGGGCGTGCTGCACGCCGCCATGCGCTATTCCCTGCAAGCCGGGGGCAAGCGCCTGCGCCCGTTGCTCGTGCTCGCGGGCCACCAGCTCTTTCCCTCGAAGCTTGACCCCTACCCCGCCGCAGTCGCCCTGGAGTGCCTGCACACTTACAGCCTGATCCATGACGATTTGCCGTGCATGGATGACTCGGACCTGCGGCGCGGCTTGCCGACCTGCCACAAGAAATTTGGCGAGGCCACTGCACTGCTGGCGGGTGATGCATTATTAACTTACGCGCTGTGGCTGCCCGCGCACGCCTACCGTAAAAACCCGCCCGTGGCGGCGGCCCTCGTGGATTTGCTGGGCGATGCGTCCGGATCAACCAAGCTAATCGGTGGTCAAATGGAAGACCTTCTGGGAGAAAAGGGAGAGCCCAACGCCGAACGCCTCGACTACATCCACCATAACAAGACCGCCGCACTCATTACAGCGAGTCTGCTGATGGGTCTGCGGCTGACCAACGCCAAGCCCGCAAAATTCAAGATCATGGAGCAAGTCGGCCGCGACCTCGGCCTTGCGTTCCAAGCCATTGACGACATCCTCGATGCCACGGCCAGCGCGGAAGTCCTCGGCAAGACACCCGGACTGGATGAACGCCATGGCAAATTGACTTACGCGAGTCTTTACGGCCTCGACACCGCCCGCGAAAAAGCCCGGAAACTCACCAGCGCGGCAGTGTGCGGTGCGGAAAAGCTGGGCGGCGACAACTGGTTTTTGCTGGCATTGATTCGGGAGTTGGAGCACCGGGTTAATTGAGGGGCTGGCCACCATGGGCTTTTTGCAAAATGGCACGTAGGGTGAGGCGGGAAGGGCGAATATTGACCACCAGAGCCCTGAAAGATATCCGGGCGGCAGTACATTTTGGCCTTGTCATTCCATACGTAGGGGAACAACCTATAACCAATTTTTGGAAAAATTGGCGCCGGATAAACACGGAAGACAAACGCTGCGCCACGCCATCGCGGCTGGCAAACTTACTTCATGAAAACGTGGAAGAAGGCGGGCAGCTACCTACTGTCGGCGATGTTCTTGGTGATTTCAATCACGATCGCCCTGCGCGGCGCCGCCGCTGCCCCCGCAACAAATCCAACCACAACCCAGGAGTATTTAAATGCAGCGCTGACCGAAGTAAACAAAGCCGTGATTGCCATGCGATCGGCGGGGACTGCCAATCGCGGGGGCTTGGTGGTTAAAGCGAAAACGGAATTGGCCCAAGCAGTGGTGGACCTAAAATCGGGGATCACCTATGTGACCGACCACCCGGAGAGCAACACGTTGGCCAGTGGGCCGACGGGACCTGAATCCTCCGCTTTGCAACCAGGGATTCTCCTGCATACTGCGGATGGTCAAACGCGCGCACCCAACAGCTACCTGCCATTGAATGCATCCATTGACAATTTGAACTCGGCACTAAAATTCCTGGTCAACAATCCGGCGGGCGACTATCATGGCCCCGTGCTGGGGAACATCGGTGGATTGCGGGAAAAAATTATCGCCGGCATCGTGTTGGCCGGGTCGGACATTCGCGGCGCGATGGAATATGGCGACGCGCACCCCACGGCTGGTGCCGCCAGAGCCGCGGCGGTGAGGGCCGCCACCGCCGCTCCCGTGGCAAAAGGGCCACCCGGGCCATTGACCGGCGACCAACTCAAGGCGCTGGTGATCATCGAAGGGGACAATTCCCGGGGCAGTGGTTTCGTGGCCAAAATCCGTGACCAGTTTTACATCGTCACCAACGAGCACGTATTGTCCGGCAACAAAAAGTTTACGGTAACGGGATTGGACGGCACCAAGTATCCGACGAACGGGCCTCTTTATGGCGCCATAGGGCGCGATGCCGCCATTTTGAGGATTCCCCCGGCCATGGCCAAATACTACTACGAATTCCAGGCCGACGCGCTGGTGGAATCCAAGGCGGGTGACCTTGTCACCCTTCCCGGAAATGCTGAGGGCGCGGGCGTCGCCACCCAGACCAACGGCAAAATCCTGGGCGTTGGCCCGGAATTGGTCGAAACCGATGCAAAAATGCTGCCGGGAAACAGCGGCAGCCCGATCATTCATCGCGGCACGGAAAAGGTCATCGGCATGGCCACCTATGCCATCCAATACAAACTTGACGACTTGAGCAAGGCGGCCAACCTCGCGGACGTGCGCTGGTTTGGTGTCCGGCTGGACAATATTGACGACAAACAATGGGAGGCGCTGGACTGGTCCAGATTCAGCGACCAGGGCCAAACCATCAAGGAAATCGAGGATTTTTCCCGGATCGAGATTGCCATCCTGCAGGACGCCAAGCTCCCGTCCACGAATAATCCCAAAATTCTCACCGCCTTGAACACCCTGCGCACGGACCTGACCTCGGCGGTGCGGCGCAACAGCAAGCAGGACTATTTCGTCGGCCTTCAGACCTTCTTTCAGCATATAAAATCCCTCTCGGCCAGTGATCTGAATCTACTCGACAATCAAAAGCTGTATTCGTATCACGCCACTCTGGTCAAACAGCTCCAAAGCGTTCGCGCCGCCATTGACAAGGGGTTTGCCGCCGCCCTGGCCAACATGGGCTATTTGAAGAACAGCATGTAATCGCCAGTGAAAATTAATTTGTTCGGATTGCGTATTGGCGGGTGTCCTTTATTAAACAGCAGACGGGTGCCCGCGTTTCCCCATCCCCGCCTCCTCTTTCATGGTCGAAGTCCAATCACTGTCCAAAGCGTTTCGCGACAAAAAGCGCGGGCTCATCCGCGCCGTGGACGGCGTCAGTTTTCGCTGTGCACCCGGGCAAATCTACGGCCTGCTGGGGGTCAATGGCGCGGGCAAGACGACGACCCTGCGCATGCTGGCCACTATTCTCCAGCCGACTTCCGGCACGGCCAAAGTGGCGGGTCACGATATCGTCGCCGCCCCGGAATTGGTGCGGGCTAATGTGGGCTTTCTTTCGACCGCCACCGCCTTGTATGACCGGCTGACGGCCCGCGAGTTGGTCGAGTATTTCGGCCGGTTGAACGGCATGCCGGATAGTCGCGTGCGCGAAAGGGTGGACTCGATCTTCGCGCTGCTCGACATGAACGAATTCCGCGACCGGCGCTGCGGCAAGCTCTCCACCGGGATGAAGCAAAAGGTTTCCATTGCCCGGGCGCTCGTTCACGACCCGGTGGTCATGATTTTCGACGAGCCCACCCTCGGGCTGGATGTGCTGACGGCGCGGACCATCGTCGGCTTCATCCGCGACTGCCGCACGCGCGGCAAAACCGTCATCTTCTCCTCGCATGTGATGAGCGAAGTTGAAAAACTCTGTGATGTGATTGCCATCATCCATGGCGGGCGTATTCTCGCGGAGGGCACGCTGGCGCAATTGCGCGAACGCACCGGCCTCATGGATCTCGAGGAAGTCTTTGTGAAAATTGTGGAGGGCCAACCATGAAGCTGCGCGACCTCGGCGTTGTTTACCGCAAGGAGTTGCGCGACCTGCTGCGCGACCGGCGCACGATCATCTCCATGATCGTCGTGCCGTTGCTGCTCATGCCGCTTCTGTCCGCCGGGGTCGGCGCCGTCGCACTCCACCAAGTCAAGGAAGTCATGAAGGAAACGTTCTCGGTGATGGTGCTGGGCGGAGACGACTCCCCGACCACGTTGGCGGAACTGCGCAAACTGGAGAATCTCGAGTTCGTGGCCGCCGCGCCCGACTTTAAGCAACAAATTGCCGACAAAAAAATCCGGGCCGCCGTCGAAATTCCGCCCGGCTTCGACGCCGCCCTGCAAAACGGCCCACCCGCCACGATCAAAATTTACGATTACGAAGGCGAATTCAAGTCGGAGACCGCCACGCGCACCCTGCGCGATTTCTTCTCCGACTGGCAGGATACCACCGTGGCCCAGCGCCTGGCCCAGCGCAATCTCACCAGCGATTTTATCCACCCCTTCAATGTCGAGACCACCAACGTGGCGCCGCCGGAGAAAGTCAGCGGCAACCTGTTGGGCTCCCTGCTGCCCTACATCATTTTGATCACCTGCCTGACGGGGGCCATTTATCCCGCAGTGGATTTGACCGCGGGGGAAAAGGAACGCGGCACGATGGAAACGCTGCTTTCAAGTCCGGTAAAACGAATTGATTTGGCGCTGGGCAAATGCCTGACAGTGATGACAGTTTCACTGACCACGATGGGGCTGTCCCTGCTGTCGTGCGGGGTTTCCCTCCTGCTGGTCAGAACTTATGGCGCCAACATGATGCGCAATAACGGGCTGCCGCTGGATTTGAACCCGATGGCGTTGGTCGGCGCCTTTGCCATCATGGTGCCGATGTCGCTGTTCTTTTCGTCCCTGCTACTGTCCATCGGTTTGTTCGCGCGCAGCTCGAAAGAGGCGAACACGTACATGCAGCCGTTAATGATCATGATGATCTTTCCGGCCATGATCTCCCTGCTGCCGGGATTTGAGTTGAACGAGGTGCGGGCGGTCATTCCGGTGGTCAATGTCAGCCTGTTATGCAAGGAGATCTTTTCAGGCACGTACCACTGGAACTACATTGCCATCGTGGGCATTTCGTCGTGCCTCTATGCCGGTGCGGCACTGGCGGCGGCGGTGGCGCTGTTCAAGCGCGAAAGCGTAATTTTCCGGGCTTAAGGGCTCAGGGCTCCGGCAGCCCTTCGGGCTGCAATGTCGAGAACGGTCGGTTATTTCGATGGCCTTCGCAATTCGTCGGCGGGAATCTCCGGGATCGTGTTTCGAGGTCTCGCAGGTGGAAATGGTGGCAAATAAGCGGGCCTTCGCCAATTTCGGGATTGTGCGGGGGGGAATGTTTTACCTATCGTGGGTCATGCACCTACCCCTACCCCGGGCGTTGACCGCCTTGCTCCTCACGACTTCCCTCTGCTCCGCCGCCACGCCCCCAGCCCCCGCCACTCCGGATTTTTCCGGCATCGCGCCGAAAATGCAGGCGTTTGTGGACCAGGGTCATATTGCGGGCGTAGTGACGCTCGTAGCCACCAAAGACAAGATTCTGCACCTCGGGGCGGTGGGCCAGAGCGACATTGCCACGAGCCGCAAACTGCAACCAGACGATATGTTTTGGATCGCCTCGATGAGCAAGCCCATCACCGCACTCGCCGCCGCAATTTTGGTGGACGACGGCAAACTGAGCTTCGACGACCCGGTCGAGAAATATATTCCGGAATTTAAAAACATGTGGCTGGCGGGGGGGCAGGCGAATGCCAACCCGCGCGTGCTCACGCACCCGCCGCGGCCCATCACCGTGCGCGATTTGCTCACCCATACCAGCGGCCTTGGCGAATACGTGCTCACCGGTCTGCATTGGTCTCTGGCCGACATGGCGCGGGTGTTCTCGCGCGAGCCGTTGCGCTTTGCCCCCGGCACCCGGTGGGCCTATTCCACCTCGGGCCTGGACATGGCCGGGCGGGTCGTCGAAGTCGCCAGTGGAATGCCGTTTGACCAGTTTTTGCAAAAGCGGCTGTTTGATCCGCTGGGCATGAAAGACACCAGTTTTTGGATATCTCAGGAAAACAAGTCCCGCTACGCCGACACCTATATGCTTAACTCTGCGGGCAAGCTGGTACATCAGGAGATCCACTACCTTTACGGAACCGAACCGACGGATCATGGCCGACCACCGCTCGGCGGCGCAGGCTTGTTCTCGACGGCCGCGGACATCGCGAAGGTTTACCAGATGATGCTGGGCAACGGCTCCTTCAATGGGAAACAAATCGTCAAGCCGGAGACCGTCGCGGAGATGTTGCGCAAACAGACGGGGGACCTGACGGCACGGGCCGGCATGCCGTGGGGCATTGGATTTTGTATTATTGAAGACCCGACGAAAATGGAGGCCAACAACATTTACTCGGCGGGCTCGTTTGGGCACGGCGGCGCGTTTGGCACGAACAGTTGGGCCGACCCGAAAAGCGGCATTATTTACATTATGATGCTGGAACTGGATAAGCAGGGCAACCCGGACAATTCGCCGATGCGCATCGAGTTCCAAAAGGCCGCCGCCGCCGCGCTGGGGCAGTAAGGCGGTGACTGGGGTTGTTGCCGCATCCCAGGCCCAAAGGGGCCTATAAACCCATCAACTTATTTCTTTGCTTTTTTTTCGTGAAAAACTATCTTTCAATCCTCCCCATGAATACCCCCCGTAATCTGGTTGTTGCTCTCGCTCTCATTTCCGCGCTGCCCATGGTGGCAGTTGCCCAGCCCGCTCCGGCGGCTGCTCCGGCTGCCAGTGCACCGGCCGGTTCCGCCCCCGCGCGTGGTTCGGCCCCCGGTGGTCGCGGCCAGGCGCCGCGCAACGCCCCGAATACGAAGATGGGTCTGCCACCGACGGTTGCGCCAGACGCCAAAGTCGAGAAAATCGCGACCCTGCCGACCGAGTCCTACACCATTGGCTCGCCGTTTGTGGAAGGCGCCACTTGCGCGCCGAATGGTGACGTTTACTTTATCGAGCAGCAAAGTGATAAGATCATGCATTATAGCGTGGCGGACAAGAAGCTCAGCGTGTTTATGCATCCGTCCGGCTACTCCAACGGCATGTGCTTTGACTATCACGGCAATCTCATTTCCTGCGCGGACGAAAAGAACGAGCTGTGGTCCATTTCCA
>CAZLPS010000093.1:0-16079 GCA_964561455.1 uncultured Opitutales bacterium | reverse complement strand
CATCACGGCGGGAGTGCCGCGTCAACGCTGCTCTTGCATGTTACCTGACCCGTTTTTGCCCTCGGCAAGATGAAGAAGAAAATTGCGGAGTATTGAGGCCGCCACGATAGATAATCGGTTTCACACGAAGCCGCGAAATCGCGAAGCTTCGGGTTTGCTCCACGAACAAAACCAAAAAGGTTTGACCCCATCGGGCACCCTTCTCCGCCACTCAAGCCACTCAAGCCACCCTCGCCCCCTCGCCTTCCGATAGGATGAGCTGCGGCAGGGTAAACTCGAAATGCGCGCCGCCTTCGGCCCGGTTTCGCATTGTTATCTCACCATGGTGGGCGGTGATAATCCGCCGGCAAATTGCCAAGCCCAGCCCCGTGCTGCTTTCACCACCCGTCGGACGAATGGAAGTCCGGCCAAAATCGGTAAAAAGTTTCTCTTGTTCGCCCACCGGCACGCCGGGGCCCTCGTCGTCCACCCAAATGGCGATTTCCCCACCCTCGCTGCGGGCCCCGCAGGTGATCTGGGTGTTGGGTGGAGAAAATTTGATGGCGTTCATAATTAAATTCTCCAACACGCGCTTGAGCCGAAGCTCATCCCCTTCGACTGCGAGCGGGGCATCCAGCGCCGTCACCCGTAAACGCTGGTTCTTCTGGGTGGCAATCGGCGCATAAACAACGCTGGCCTGGCGGAGGATCGGGGCGAGGTCCAACGACCGCTGATCCAGCTTCATCGCCTCGTCATCCAATGTCGTCACATCCAACAAATCACTGACGAGGGCGAGCATGGCTTCGACACTCCCTGTCAGGTCACTCAAAGTCTCCCGCTGCTTTTCGTTGACGGGCCCCAGTGCGCCCTCGCGGAGATACTCCATCATGCCCTGCACCGCGCTGAGCGGGCTCCGCAAATCGTGGGTCGTGACGGCGAGGATGCGGTCCTTGGCCGCATTGGCTTTGAATAATTGGCGCACCGTGCGCTCCAATTCCCTTGTCGCCAGCTTCCGCTGGGTGATGTCATGTTGCACGGCGACGTAGTGAGTAACCTTTCCGTCGGCGTCCCGGATGGGCGCGATTTGCCACTCCAAATCGTATTCCGTGCCATCCTTGCGGTAGTTGATCGCCTCGCCCTCGAACATTTCACCGTGGTCCAGGTCATGCCGGAGGCGCCGCAGCACCGCCTTGTCCGTCTTCGGACCCTGCAACATGCGGGGCGTTTTGCCCAGACTTTCCTCCGCGGTGTACCCCGTCATTCGCGAATAAGCGGGATTAACAAACACGATTCTGGGCCCGGGCCAATCAAGCTCCGCGTCAGTGATCATGATGGCTTCTTTGGCATATTCCACTGCGGAACTGAGCAGGCGTAACGCCTCTTCCGGCCGATTGGGCCCGGTGCCAATGAGCGAGACGATGGGATTTGGCTGGGGGGAGGAGTCAGGCATGGGCGGGGTTGTGGACGAATGCAACAAATCAGGATGCGCCATTTCCCCCATGTCCGCCATGGGGTGAAACCCGCCAAAGTGGTGGCGATACTGGTTATCAACCGCAAGAAATGGGAAGAGTCCCGACGAAAGGGCGAAGCGTGAAGGGAAATCAGGCCGGGTTTTAACCCCAACATTGGGAAACAGATTACCGGATGGCGCCACGCGCATGGATTTGGTGGCGGCGGGAGCGCCGGAATATTTGCATTCGAGGCCACCCGTTCGATGGCTTGGCCTTGCCCAAACATGCCCCTTTTAGGGTCAATAATACGAGGAGTTCAAATCCTGATTTTCATGGATGTATGATTAATCGTCTTTTTTGTATCTCAATCCAGTCTTGACCCACTGTCCCAAATTGCGCCAAGTTCAACGGGTGACTGCATTGGCATTTGGGCGGATTATTCCGGTGATCATCGAGGCGGCCCTATGGGTAGGGGCCAGTGCACCGGCCATGGCGGATGATGCGGCCGCGGTTGCCGGCTATCGCAGTCAGGTTCGACCCATTATGGAAAGGTATTGTGCGGAGTGCCACATGGGCGGGAATAGAAAGGGGGACGTGGATTTCGATTCACTGAAATCCGATGAGGCTATCCTTAATCGCGACTTGTGGAACAAGGTGCTCATTAATCTCCGCTCGGGGTTTATGCCCCCGAAGCAGCAGGAGCGGCCGACGGCGGCCGAGCAAAAGACCCTGGAGGAGTGGATTAAGTATCAAGATTTTGGCCTTAAGGTGGGCAGCCCCGACCCGGGGCCGGTGGTGGATGAGTTGACGCTGGCGTCGCGATTGGCGAAATTCTTGTGGTCATCCCTGCCAGACGACGAGCTATTGAGCCTGGCCGGAAAGGGGGAATTGCGCCGGCAATTGCCCGCCCAGGTCAAGCGAATGGTGGCGGATCCCCGCGCCGAAGCGCTGGTGAATGGTTTTACCGGACAATGGTTGAACTTCGCGGAGTTGGATAAGCCCTATTTCCCAAAGACGGACGACCCCGGCTTGCGGACTGTAATGATGCGGGAGGCGGAAATGGTTTTTTCCGCCATCATGCATGAAGACCGCAGCGTGAAGGAGTTCATCGAGAGCGACTACACCTTTCTCAACCAGCAGTTGGCGGAGGTCTATGGCCTCGGCAATTTAGGCGTGACCGGGCCGGAGATGCGGCGCGTCACCCTGCCGCCGGGGAGTTCGCGGGGAGGAGTGTTGACGGAGGGGATTTTTCTGGTGATTACTTCGCACGCGCACCAGACCTCGCCAACCAAGCGCGGGTTGTTTGTGCTCCAATGCATCCTGGGCGCCACGCTGCCGTCGAATTTGCAGGCTGATTCCAATGAGCAGGAGGTGCAGGCGTTTATGGCGCATGCGCCGAGCGTGCAGGCGGCGCTGCGGGACCATGTCAACCGTCCGGAATGCAGCGCCTGCCATGTGCGCATGGACCCGGCGGGACTGGCGTTGGAGAATTTCGATTTGGCGGGCCGTTGGCGCGACCAGGATCGCGGGCTCGCGATCGATGCCTCGGGCCAACTGATGACGGGCGAGACCTTTCAAAATGCCCGCGAGTTGAAGCGCATCCTGGTCAGCAACCACAGCCGGGAGTTTTACCGCACGCTGGCCACGAAGATGCTGGTCTACGCCACGGGCCGGAAATTGACGTTTGAGGATACCGAAACAGTGGATCAAATAGTGCAGGCGATGGATAAGGCGGATGGCCGATTTTCCGCGCTTTTGACCGGAGTGATATTATCTGCGCCGATGCAAAGAGAGCGGGGGCAGTAGAGCGAAGTAGTTGCCAGGGCCGCCGAGTTTTCAGGCCATCGAGTCGGCGGCGGGCAGGTATCTCTGCGGGGTTAATCGGGGCGGGAGAAGGCGGGCGACTATAGCCTTTCAACGGAAATCCTGGCCTTGCCGACGGGATCGCCAAACGTCCAGAAAGTCTCATGGCGAATTTCACCGGTGGAGCCTGGGTCCCCGGGAGCCAAAACTCCCGCCGGGAGTTGGACGGTGGTTTGCGCGGGAATATAATGCAGGATGTTGGCGGGATGGCCGCCCAATAGGGACACGGCGACCTTCGCCACGACCTGGCGTTGCGGCTCGGAATTGACGGAAGTGCCGTCGCGAAAGCGGAGCGTCCGGCCAAATCCTTGCTGACGATGCACCTGGGCGTATACGTTCAAAGTAATTTTGGCGCCCTGGAGTTCCACCGGAATTCGCCAAGGCACGGAAACCTTGCCGTAAGCGCCCGATGCCGAGAAAAAAGGCACGCGCAGCACATCCGGTTCCGGACCGGGGAAAATTCCTTCGCGGTGTTGCAGGATAATGAAACCGTGGCATGGTTTAATCTGGCGGTTTTGGTGGTAGATGGCCAAACGGCAAAGCTTTCCCTCTGCCTCTGCCCGGACCAAAAAGCACAGGCCGTCCCGCTCAAAACACATGGCCGACAAGTGCCGGAGAAAATCCGGCGCAAGGTCCCGCCGGTTGGAGACATAATAGAGGGTGGCGGCAAAGATTAAAAAAGGCACGAAGGGAATCAGCACCCGGCTGGAAGCCGACAGCGGGTCGGTTTGGCCCAACACCGGCAAAAGGATAAAGGCACACGCAGCCCCCGAAAGAAGGGTGAGGGCAAATAGGATCAACTTCAGGTGTTTGTACACTCCGCCCACTATGGTAGTACCGGGGCATTGAACCAAATAGATTTTTGGAGCAGTGGGGGTTTAAATTGGAATTGACGGCCTGGCCAGACCCAGCTTGAAGCAGGGTGCCATTGCCGCCAGGGTGTTCTACGAACAGCTCCCTTCCCACGACCACAGAATTTGAGCGCACATCTCAGTCTGATTCTCTTTGAGGGAGATTTTACGCATAAATTGCCGGAATTGTTTGCGGCTTTTGGGTACCGCATGACCGGGGCGAACGAAATCGTGGAGGGTGGAGATCCGGTCTGGAATCGCACCCGTTATCCGCGGCCAGGAAAACCGCGCGAAATAGTTTACAAGGCGATTTTAGCGAACGGGCGGTGGACGGCCGTTTTGGACCGGGAGATGGTGATGATTGTGAGCTGCCAGCGATGCGAACAATTTGCCGCGGCCAATCATGCGTCCATATTGGGTTGCATTGCCGAGGGGACTTCTGGAACCTACGCCGTCTACCGCTATGAACCGAAGAAGGTTCGCGGGCTGCTCGTGGTCGATGGGACGGTGCACGAAGACCACGGAAGTCCTCTTCCGGAAGAGGAGGGGATCACCAAGGATTCTATATTTGAAGATGACATTTTTAAGATTTTGGAGCGGGCTGGTTTTCCCGTCGACCTCTTCGGTGACCCTTCGTCCAAAATTCTGGTCGCCGAACTTGACGGGTCTGCGTTCGCGGCGCCGGCGAAGGTCCCGGCCCCGCCAATGCTCCCGCCGCCACCGCCCCAAACACCAGCGAGGCCGTGGTGGAAAATCGGGTGAGTCTAATGGGGCAGGCCGATGATATTGATGCTCAGTGAATCAATACCGCCTTGCGGCGTCCAGGACCCGGTCATCCCGGACCTATTTCACCATTTTTAAGACCATGAAAATCCCGTATTGACAGCGGGAATTTCATGGTGTAAGTTTTCGGCCATGATCCAGCGTAGCATTGACCTGACCCTGGTGCGGGCCGCCTTGAAGCGCAGCCGCGTGGTGGCGCTCCTGGGGCCCCGGCAATGTGGCAAGACCACCCTGGCCCGCCAGTTTGTCCCGGTGGATTCGCCCAATTATTTCGACTTGGAAGATCCCGCCAGCGTGGCCCGCTTGGCGGAGCCGGACTTGGCGCTGCGGCCGCTTCGGGGTTGCGTGGTGATTGACGAGATTCAGCGCCGACCGGACCTTTTTCCGTTGCTGCGGGTTTTGGCGGACCGCCAACCGCTTCCGGCCCGGTTTCTGATCCTTGGCAGCGCCGCGCCGGCATTGTTGCGCCAGGCGTCTGAATCACTCGCCGGCCGGATAGAGACCATCCCGCTGGAGGGATTTCGCCTGGCCGACCTTGGGGCCGGGGCGCAAAACCGGCACTGGTTGCGGGGCGGATTTCCACTGGCTTACACGGCGCGATCGGAAGCCAACTCGTTTGCCTGGCGGCGCCAGTTCCTGCAGACATTTTTGGAGCGCGATTTGCCGCAGCTCGGGGTGACAATTCCCAGCGCCACGCTCTGGCGATTCTGGAACATGCTCGCACATTACCACGGGCAGATCTGGAATGCGGCGGAGCTGGCCCGCGCCCTGGGGGCCAACGAATCCACGGTGCGCCGCTACCTTGACCTTTTGACCGGCGTGTTCATGGTGCGGCAACTGCCGCCGTGGTTCGAGAATCTGGGCAAACGCCAAGTCAAAGCCCCCAAAATTTATTTGCGGGACAGTGGTCTCCTGCATGCGCTGCTCGGCATTTCCAACTCGCGGGAATTGGAATTGCATCCGAAAGTGGGGGCTTCATGGGAAGGCTACGCCGTCGAAGAGATCCTCAAAGCCCTGGCACCGGGAGAAGCCTATTTTTGGGCCACCCATAATGGGGCGGAAATTGATCTCGTGCTTTTCAAGGGCGGACGGCGCGTGGGCATTGAGTGCAAGCGGGCGGACGCTCCCACGCTCACGCCATCCATGTCCATTGCGCTGGCGGACTTGAAACTCGACCAAGTTCAAGTGGTCTACCCGGGTAAAAGGAGATATAAGCTGGCGGAACGAATTGAGGTTGTGCCCTTGGCCGAGTTGGTCCAGGCCAGATGAAGCAGGATTCCAACCTGAAGGGTAGTCTTTGATCACGCAGAAATCAGATCAAGCTTATCTGACCCCATTTAATCGATCACTCTTTTGACTGTGGGGGATTTCCTGGTGGAAAGCCCTGGCGAAACGCGCAGGCTGGAGGCAATTTCCCCGTGCGCGGGCAGGTTGGGGGTGTCGGCCAAAGGCCGCGCTTGGCGGCGGCGGAAGGCATTTTCGGTCCGTTCAAAAACCATCGAATAAAAAACGAGCACCAGTAAGAACAGCCAGGCCGCCAAGCTGCCAGCAGCCCCCGAGGCCACAACCAGAAAAATGGCGCCATAAGCACTGCAAATTTGAAAAACAATATTCCGGCGTTGGCAATGCAGGGCCGAGGCGGCGAAGGTTGGGCTCCCGGCGATCAACGGACGATGCAGCCGGTGCTCGGCAAGAATCTTGAATCCGAAACAGATGAAGAAAAGACATAAGGGCAGGCCAAACGGCAAGCTGACGGTGAATAGGGCAACGTCATTGCGATTGGGGAGGGAGTTCGGGCTACCGGCGAAAATAAGCAGGCAATAACTGACGACCGCAAAGTAGGCCGCCACCATGATTGAGGAAAGCTCCAGAAACTGGCGGCGGGAAAGGGCGAAAAAAGCTTCGGGGAAAGACAGCGGTTGGCACTGGCGCAGGGAAGAGAGTCTTACGACCGCAAAAATATGCAGAAGGAAAGCCAGAGAACAAAGCAAGATTTTGGTGGTTCGATCCGTGTCTGCCACCAGCGACGACCAGACAAAAATGAAGATTAACCAGGAAGTCATGAGACTGATTTTCGAATCGAAGCCCCAGATGCGCTTGTATTGGCGCAAGGGCGCCGGATGCGCCGACCGCGGTTGCTTTGCGCGGGCCAAAGTAAAAAATCCGCACAACAGCGCGGCGAGAAAAATTGGCAGCCCGAATAGCACCCCGCCGAGGATATTTTTCTGAATAAAAGGCAACTGGCTGACCATGACGGCCCGAAAGGGGAAGGCCAGCAGGCCATAAGCGGCAAGGACTGCCAGCAGCAGCATGGCCACGCGGCGGGGCTGCCAAGGTTCCCATTTACCTGAAAGGACCAGCCGCAGGTTTGGCGGTGGAGGAATCCGCTCCTTCGCCTGAATAAATTGCTCCCACCCTGACTGAGGCCGGTCAGCCAATATTTGTCGAAGGGCCTCGATTATTTCGAGCTGGTCCGGGCGGGTGAATAGACCGAAATGGCACGGAATTGTTTTTCCGTTGGCGGAAATCTCCACAGAATTGGTCTGGGTGCGCCAATGGACCCGCTCAATATCGGCGAGGTTGAGGCGTCGCCGCCCAATTTCAATCTGCGTATCTTCCAAGCGCAGCCCGCATAACCACCTCAACCGCAAGAGCAAGAGACAGACCAGAGCAAAAGTAGTGAACACACCGTAAAAAAGGACAAGGTCTTCGGTGGTCGGTGGCCAGGGAGTCTCCATTTTCCACAGCGGATGAAAAAGGCAGATCGTGTACGCGACCAATAAGGCGATGCTCAAGCTTGAGCCAAGCAGGCCGAGCCAAATAAAAGCGGCCTGAGGCATCCACCGCCGCGGGGTTGGGGCGTCAGCCCGGATCTGTGCAAACGGAGGCAACTTGCAGGCAGTATGGCTGGCTGGTACGGGTGTTCAATCCGCGAGATTGTAATCGGGCCAAAATCCGCCGATCCCGGCACGCTCGTATGGACGACTTCCCATTGGCCGGAGGGCGCGCCTGGGTGGACAGAGTAATCGCCCATGCGCCGCAGGGCGTCGCGGGGCCCGAGGGCACGAGAAAATTCTGACCGTCGAGGAACCCGACTTCGATTGAACCGGTGGCGCTTCGGAGTTGTCAGGAACGGAACCATCGTTAGGCTTTTGGCATGTCGTTACTGTCCGGACGCCTATTGCTGATTCCGCTGGCCGGCGTCCTGCTCGTCGGAGTCGGTTGCCTCGGCCTTGAAACGGCCCAGAATACGGCTGGTCGGTCAAATGTCCGCCTGGACCCGATGGACGCACTCTTTCTCAATATGAAAAACGCCAATACCGCCGCCGCTTGCGTACCGGGGGGCCAGGCCGCCTGTGGCCTGCCCTCGAACGTCGTCATTGACATGGCCAAGAGCCCGGTGCAGCGCACTGAGGCGGAATGGCGCCAGCGCCTCACGCCCGCGCAGTACGAAGTCGTGCGTCAGCAGGGCACTGAACCCCCGTTTCAGAACGAATATTGGGACCACCATGCAGACGGGGTTTATTTTTCGGTGGGCAGCGACACCCCGCTGTTCGACAGCCACGACAAATTTGAAAGCGGCACCGGCTGGCCCAGCTTCACCAAGCCCATCCAGCCTGAATTTGTCGCCGCCACCAAGGATACCAGCTACGGCATGACCCGCATCGAAGTCCATTGCGCCGTGGACGGTGACCACCTCGGCCACGTTTTCGACGACGGCCCACCCGAAAAAGGCGGCCTCCGCTACTGCATCAATTCCGCCTCCCTCAAATTCATGCCCCGCAAGGATTACGACGCCTGGGTCGCGGCAAGGATGTCCAAGAAGGGCTAACCGCAGTGTTTTTCTTAACCACGAATGACACGGATCCAGCCGTTGGCGGGACGGATGTGCATGTCAGGAAATGCCGCAGCATCGGTTTCCTCTTTCCGTATTATCCGTGTCATCCGTGGTTAAATCGGGGATTTTAAAATGCACGAGGCCCCATTTTTCGCATCGCCCTCCGGGGCTTCATTTGTTTAAAGATAGAGGTTCATGGCTGAAAACGACTCAGATTTGCCGGACAAGAACCTGCCGCCGGAGGACTCCAAGCCGAAGGAGCCCACACCGCCGGGCGCGGATTTGCCGGAGAAGTTGCCCCCACCGCCTCCACCCCCGGCACCGCGCCCGCCGGAACCCAAGCCGGAAGAGCCGGAGGCGTTCAAAGGCTTGTTTGGGAGCGGGGGCATACTGGGGAGCGATGACGAAAGCGGGGATGACGCGAAGCCGGTTGGCGGCAAGCGGCAAAAGAAGAAGCTGCGGTCCGAGATGGGGTTCTTCGAGCACCTCGAGGAATTGCGCATGACGATTCTCAAGTCCGCCTTTGCCGCGGCCATCGGGATGGGATTCGTGGGGTTGTTTTTCGTAAAATTTCTAGATTATTTGAAGACGCCTTACACCATGGCGCTGGTATCCATGGGCCAGAATCCGAACGACTACAATAACCTGCCCACGAGCGGCTCGGGCCCCATGGACACGGTGATGATGACGATTACGGCGTCCATCTACGGGGGCGTGATTCTGATGCTGCCGGTTATCGCTTATTTTGTGGTGCGGTTTGTGGCGCCGGGGCTGACGTTCCGGGAAAGGGGCATGCTGCGGCCAACGCTGGTAGCGGCAGTCATTTTATTTTTTACGGGGGCGCTGGTCTGCTTTTACATCATGCTGCCGGCGGGATTTAAGTTTTCGCTGCATTTGAATAACGTGCTGGGTTATCGCAACATGTTCAGTGCCTCGGATATCATTAAGCTGGTGGTGTGGGCCACGCTCGCCACCGGGTTGATGTTCGAGTTCCCGCTCATCCTCGTCATTTTGCAGATTCTGGGCGTCATTGAAACGCAGACCCTGCGCTCCGGGCGGCGGTACGCCATTTTGATCATTGCCATCATCGGCGGGTTGCTGGCACCGTCGCCGGATGTCGCTTCCATGCTGATGATGATGGCGCCGATGATCCTCCTGTACGAAGGCGCGATTATCGTCGGTGGAATTCTTCGCCGCCGCCGGGTGGACGCCCAGGCAAAGAAGGCTGCGCAGGACGCGACCAAGGACGCGGGCTAGGCGGGAGGGCCACGGCACATTTTGGCCGTGACGCCACGCCGCCCTTCGGGCACAATTAAAACCCTGTTATGAAATTTACCCTGCAATTGGCCCGAATGGCCATTCTCTTCGGTGCGGCCTTCCTCGCCGCGTGCGGCGGCAGCGGCAAGCCGGGCGTGGCCCAGGCCGACTGGCTGTCGAGCCTGCCCGAGGCGTTTCAAACGGCCCAGCAAAAGAACCGGATCGTGTTCGTTGCCTTCGTGGGCTCGGACTGGAGCGTCGCGAGCCAAGGGGCCATGGAGGACATATTGGACACGGAAATGTTCAAGAACTATGCCGACGAAAACCTGGTTTTGCTGCGGATAGATTTTTCCCGCAAGGGCGCACCGGACGAAATCGCCAAGAACAACGCCGATTGGGCCCGGCTGTCGCAAGTGGATAGTTTGCCGACGTTCGCCCTGGTGGATCCCCGGGGCGGCGCGCCGACGCTGTTTTGGAAGGGTGCGGGCTATGGGACAGGCGGACCGGATAATTTCATAAATATCTTGAAGAACGCCATTCAATCACGGCTGCAAACGGTGGCGCAGCAGGGCCCGCAAGGGCCAATGGCCGGCCAGCCGCCGACGCTGGCGCCGGCCCAGGCGGTCGCCGCGCCGGGCTTGAAAGGGATGCCGTCGGCGCAGGATTTGATGGGGCACCAACTGCCGCAAGCCCCCCAATTACCCACCTCGCAATCCACCAGCGGTTTGGTCCCGTCCGACCTGCCGGCGCCGGACCAATTGATGAATCAAGTGCGCCCGGCGGCGCCGGAGCCCACGAGCGCGCCCGTGATGAACGGGTTGCCTTCGCCCGCCGACCTGATGAAGCAGGTGACGCCCGCTCCCGCGCCAACCGCGCCGGCACCGTCCCAGTCGGCGGCGCCAGCGGACACGACGCAGCCAATGTTCAATATTAACCAGCTTAAATAGTCGGGCAGAAATGGGGGAGCCGGTGGAAGTTGGCTTGGTTGGAGAAGAGCGGTGACCGGGTCGGGACGCCCAAAACAATGGGGAACAAACCCGGGTGCGGGATGTTTAAGACCAATCCCCCGACAGCGTTTTGCGGACGGATGCTGACGGCATGGGGCTATTTTGCAGTTGCCAATTTACCTCGAAGTTAATAACCTCTTATCCCTTGGAGTAACGATTGTCGCGTCGTTGGAACCCTATGAAATCTATCTGTGCATCCTTGTGTCTGGCCTTGGCCGTATTTGGTTTTGCCCAGCCATCCGTGACGATGGCGGCGGACGCTGCCAAGCCGGTGGATTCCGCGAAAGGGTCGGACGCACCCAAAGCCGGAGATCCCAAGGCGCTTTCGGCGGCAGCTCTGGCCGCTGCGGCGGCATCTGCGGGCTCGGCACCGGCGGCAGCGCCGGTGGGCAAGGATATCGCAGCGTTGTTTCAAACCAACAATTACACGCTCCGGCCCACAGACGTGATTAATGTTAATGTGGCGGAAGACATCGCGGCAACCAAGGACTACCGGGTCAGCGTCGAAGGCACGGTGTCGTTGGTTTACCTGAACGACCACCCGCTCAAAGTGTCCGGCTTGACGAAGGAAGAGGCGGCCAACCTGATCCGCAAGACCTATGTGGACGAAAAGATTTACCAGAAGCCATCCGTCACAGTAGACATCCGGGAATTTTCCGTCCGGCTGGTAAATGTGCTGGGGCAGGTGGCACGGCCGGGGCAGATTCAGATTCCGGCACAGAAGGCGATGACGCTGGTGAACGCCATTGCCGCGGCGGGCGGCTACACCGAAAAGGCGGCTACCGTGGTGACCATCACCCGGGTGCTATCGGATGGCAAATTCCAAACCTTTCAGGCAGATTTGAAGGCGGCGGTAAAAGATGCCAGCAAGGACATTTCCATTCAGGAAAACGACACCATTTCACTGGGTGAATCCTTTCTGGCCGACGCTTGGAAATAATCCAGCCTGGAAGCCCCCATTTTTTTAACCCTGCCGTCATCGCTCCCATGAAGCCGCAAAAACCGCCGCAAAATCAACCGCCCGCACCCAATGGACCGCCGCAGCCTCCCGGCAAGGGCGATGGCAAGGGAACGAACTACGCCGGCTATTCAACGTACGGCGACTACGGCACGTACGGATACGGATCGGGCTATGGCTCCTATGGCGGATACGGCGGCGGGATGGGCGGCGGGCAGCCGGGCTATGGCGGTTACGGCTATTCCCCCTACGGCGGATACAGCGGTTACTATTATGGCTACGGCTACGGCGGCAACCAGCAGGGCGGTGAGCCGACCCAAACGCGCAATATCCGTGACTATCTGGTGATTCTGCGCGAACGAATCTGGTATTTGTTGCTGACGTTTTTCGTCATCTTTGGCGCGTTCATCCTTTACCTCATCAATGCCACGCCCTTGTTTCAGGCCACATCGAGCCTGAAGGTGAACAAGACCGAAGTGACGCCCATGCAAACCGGGTTGCGCGACACAACCACGGACGTAATCGGGCCGGAAGACCTGAACACCCGCATTCGCATGATGGAAACGCGCGAAATCGCCGAAAAAGTCGCAGCGCGCATGACGCCGGACGAGCAGAAGGACTTTTTGGCGCCATTTCAAAGCAACAGCAAGCTGACGGCGAGCCTGGGGCTGGTCGAGCGCCTGATGCAGAAGCGCACGGTCCAACCCGGTCGCCTGGCCTGGTTCATCACGGTGGGGGTCGAGCACCCCAATGCGCAACTGGCCGCAACCGTGGCCGATTACTTTTCCTACGTATTTATTGAGGACAATGACCAGCGCAACGCGGAACGCGCGGCGAAAGCCGTCGAAGTCCTGCAAAACGACTACACCGAACAGAAGAAGAAGGTCGAGGACTTGCAGCTGCAAATGACCAACATGATCAGCAAGTATGGCCGGACGGATTTGGACGCCAAGAGCAGCGTGCTCCCCAGCCAGTTGCAGGAATTGAATACGATGCGGACAACGGACCTGGGACTGTTGGATACCGCCGAGGAACAGTGGAATCAAGTGCAGGAATATCAGAATGCCATTCCACCCAAGAATCTGTGGGATTTGCCGGCCATCGCGAAGGACGGCCACGTCAGCGAATTAAAAAAGGATTTGGACAGTATTCAGGTGACGCTCTCGGGACATTTGAAAACCCTTGGCGACAACCACCCCACGATCATTCAAGAGAAGCAGAACATGGATTCCGACCGGCAGCAGCTCCAGGCGGCGTGCGACACGGCGGCCAAACGGGTGCTGCAGGAATACCGCGCGGCCCAGGATAAATACCAGCGCGACGACCAAAAGGTGAAGGATTTACAGGCCGCGATGCTCGACATGAACAAACTGCAGGGCAAGTATGACGAGTTGGTCAATGAGAAGGAGGCCGCCGATGCCATGGCGCGGAATATGAACAACACGATTGAGGCCCAAAAGGCGCGCGTCCTCGAAGGCGGCGAAAGTTACCAATTGGCGGACTCGGCCAGAGGCCAGGTGACCCAAACGGCGCCGAAGACCTTCCTGCTCATCGTTGGCGGCCTGGTCACGGGCATCATGGGCGGCGTGGGCATGGCGTTCCTGGTGGCATTCCTGGATGACCGGATCAAGTCGGCCTTCGACATTGAGTCTTTTGTCGGGTTGCCGCTGATTGGCATCCTGCCGCGCATCGCGCACCTCAACGCGCACGAAAAAGCGCAGGCGGTGGCGTCGAATGCCGACCGGCGCATCACCGAGGCGTTCCGCTCCATCTATTCGGCATTAAAGCTTAACGATGCGTCGAAGAACGCGCGGGTCATCCTTGTCACTTCAACCGTGCCGTCGGAAGGCAAGTCGTTCATGACGACGAATCTCGCGCTGACTTATGCGATGCACCAGGAACGGGTGCTGCTGATTGACTGCGACTTGCGCATGCCGAACATTGCCAAGTCCCTCGGCAAGGAAGCGCTCGAAAACGGACTTATCACCCACGTGCGCGAAGGCCGGCCCTTCGAAGAATGCATCGTCAAGGATTTCTATCCGGGCATGGATGTGATGCCCACTGGCGGTCGCACCAACAACCCGACGCAGATATTCAACGGCCGGGAGTTTTCGGACTTTATTGCGCGCATGCGCCAGCAATATGACCGCGTGTTTATTGACTCGCCGCCGCTCGGGGCCGTCAGCGACGCCCTGAATTTGCTGCCCAATGTGGACGGCGTACTCTACGTCATTAAGTTCAATGCCGTGAAGCGCAAGGTGGCCAAGGTCAATCTATCCCGCTTGATGCAGGGTAACGTGCCGGTCTTTGGCGCGATTCTCAACCAGATCAGCCTGACTTCGGCGAGTTACTACTACACGCACTATTACGACAAGTCGTACCGCAATTACTATATGCAAGGTGCGGACGAGAAGACGGAGGCCGCCGCGGCCGCGCCCGGTGCGTCTGATGCTCCCCAAGCGCCAGACAACAAAAGTTAGTCTCGAGTTTGGCGTTTCGCGTTTGGAGTTCGGACTTGCCGATTCTTGCGGGTGGTGGCGAAGCTTCGGCTGCTATTCCGATGGTATTGACCCTGCTAGTGAGCAAACCCGAAACCCGAACGCAAAGCTTAAAGTCATCCCTGGCCGGCTGCTCGGCGGAGCCGGTCATTGAGGGCCACGCCGAGGCCAGTTGACGGAGCAGCTTCGCACCAGATCTTTTCGAATCCGGCCGTGTCGAGCCGCCGCAACAACTCGTAAAGCCCCTGCGCGGCCTGGGCGAGGTCGCCACTCTCGCTCAGCCAAAAGACTGCGGTGTGCGCCGGAAGCGCCGATTCTGGCGCGGGACGGTGGAAGCGCACCCAAGCCACCCGGCGGCCCTCAGACGGGGGAGCGGGCTGGGCGCCGGGCTCCAGCAATCCAAGGGGTGTGCGGGGGCTGTAATGGCGGGCAAATAATCCCGGTGCGGCCATCCCGGCCGTTGCGGAAGGTGCCGGCGCCTTCCGGGATTCAACGGGCCGGCCCAAGATTCGGGTCAGCGCTTCAGCGGTGATGGGGCCCGGTCGCAGCACCTGCGGCGGTCCGGCCGGATTGCTCACATCCACAATCGTGCTTTCCACGCCGACAGGACAAGAGCCGCCGTCCAATATCCACGGGACCCGCCCGCCAAAGGACGCGCGGACATGGTCAGCGCACGTCGGGCTGATGTAACCGAAAGGGTTGGCGCTGGGTGCGGCCAAGGGCAGTTGGCACGCGGTGAGGACGGCGCGCATGGCGGAGTGGGCGGGGGCGCGCACCGCGACGGTTTCGCGCCCGGCGGTCACGAGCGGCGAGACAACGGCTCTTTTGGGAAGCACCAACGTCAGCGGCCCCGGCCAGCAGGCGGCGGCGAGTTCCCGGGCCATCGGAGTAAATTCAGCCAAATCCTGCAAAAACTCCACACCGAGTCCGTGAACAATCAGGGGGTCGAGCAGCGGTCGGCCTTTGATGGAAAAAACGAGCCGCACGGCGCGCTCGTCGAGAGCGTTGGCAGCCAAGCCGTAAACCGTTTCGGTCGGCAGCGCCACAATCTCGCCCGACTGCAGCAACTCCGCGGCGCGGGCGACACCCTCCGGCTTGGCTTGGAGAAACGGGGGAAATTCGTCGGCGTCGCCTGGGCGCATGGAAACGGGGGTCATTGTTATATTGCTCTATTGTTGCATTGTTGAAAGGCAATCCGCCTCTCAGCCAATTGGGCACCCAACTTGCCAGGCATTGGCAGGCTCCCACAATTCCGCATCGGTCAATTCAACAATAGAGCAATACAACAATACAGCAATATAACGCCTGCGGAAAATCGATTCTGCTGCGAAAGCCGATAAACTTGGCACCAAACCACCCCCCAAAAAAGGGTCGAGCTACTTCATCAACAGCAGACTGCGGGCGCGCTTGATGGTCGCCGTGACGTGGCGCTGCTCCTTCGCCGTGAAATGGGTGATGCGGCGAGGGAGGATCTTGCCGGTGTCCGTGACGTGGCGCACGAGCATGTCAGTATCGAGGAAGGTGTAGTCGGACGGCGTTTTGGAACGCGGCTTGTCAGCAGGTTTATCCATGGTCGGCGAAAGGAGTGGGTGAA
>CAZLPS010000092.1:0-16284 GCA_964561455.1 uncultured Opitutales bacterium | reverse complement strand
ACTGTAACCTATCTCCCTGGATTAAGTGTTACCTATCTCGCCGGTTCATACCATGCCGCCCTCAAAGGGGGCAAAAATGCTGGCAAGGCCGTCATTGCCGGCCATAGCGATCAGAGCTTGATTGTGCTCTATGCCTCCGACGCCGTGGCGGGACATGAGATGCCCCCGTTGCGCCAGCGCGCCACCCACCCCGCCCTTACGGCCGATCAGCTTGCCTTAATCCGCAACTGGGTGGACCTGGGTGCGCAATAATCCGACGGGAAAAATTCCCGTCCCGGGCTCCTGCCGTTTCGCAGGACCAGTGCAAATGCCGTCAACTGGAATCTCTCCGTTCCCAGCAGAGGTCGTAATCGGTTTACTTTGGATGTGGCGGATTTTGGCAGGCATTTCTCTTGCCAATTTTGGCTTTAAGATTATCGTATTCAAATGGTTATTAAGCGGAAACTGCACGATGAAACTGGCCGTTCGGCCTTTTGGGCAACCCAGTCGGCGCGGAAACGCATCGCGGCGCTTGAAATCATTCGGGGAACCACCAATGATTCCATCCATGTTCAACAACCATTTCCGCGAGTTCTTAGAATTCTTAGAAAAAAGACAGGTTAAATACCTCGTCGTGGGTGGTTATGCAGTGAGCATCCACGGGTTTCCGCGTTACACCGGCGATTTGGATATTTTTGTCGCCATTGACGCGGAGAATGCCGCTAGTCTCGTCAAAACCTTCGCTGATTTTGGTTTTGGGAGCCTCGGATTGAAGAAAGAGGACTTTCTCCAGACCGATAATATTGTCGAAATTGGCCGGGAGCCGATGAAAATCCAGGTTCTACCATTCCCCCTCTGAATTTCCGGAAAATAGGGATGCTATCCTTTGCAAATGTTTTCTTTGTTTTCATATCCATTCAATTTATGAAAAACAACGTCTACTGGTAGGAAACCGCTTTTTCGGGTTTGCCTTGGATCGGAGGAGGGGGTTAAGGGGGAGGGCGGAAAGTGCCCCTTTAAGCCCCCCAAAGAAAAGCGGACGATGGTTGACATAGCGACATTCGAAGACCGACGGCATCTTGTTCGATAAAATGAGCCGTTTGGTTCCTGCCCGCAAGGGAATATGTTTGGCGATTGGGCAAGGCTCCGCCAGCGCCTCAGGTTTGGTGAAACGCTGATATTGGGCAGGTGGCCCTCAATCGCTTCCGTCGCCTCGGTCGCCTCATTCGCCTTAGGTTCACTTATGATTCAAGCAGGAGTTATTCACCATTTGCGCAAAGGATCGATGAATTCCCATGATTCAGCTCAGCACGGGCTGACCTTCGCGGATTCATTCCGCATTTCGCATTTCACACGTCCTCCTCTCCCTGCTCCCCGCTCCCCGCTTTCTTCCTTACTTCCCCGCCGGCAGCGACACCTCCGACACGGTGATTTTCAACTCCGACATCCAGCGCGCCATTTCCATGGTAAAGTCCGACATGGAACCTTCGTTGAGGTCGCTGGCGACGAGCCCGAGGCGCCAGTAGGGCTCCTTGCCGTCTGTCAGCGCGGCGTCGAAATCCTCCCAGTGCCCGTTGAAATAGAATTGGGTCCACATGTGGAAGCCGAGAATGTTATCCTGGCCCTGGTAATGCGGCACGTACACCAAACCGCTTACCGTCCGCGTGGGAAGCCCGCGAATGCGCCCCAGCGCCGCGAGCAGGACGGCATGTTCGGTGCAATCGCCTTCGCGGCTTTTGGCCGTTTCCGATGCCGTGCCGAAGCCGACATTGTAGTCTTTTTTATTGATATAATCCGCCACGAAATCCCGTAATTGGAAAGCAGCCGTTTGCGGTTCGGTTTGGGGCGGGCCGCCAGCCTGCTCGGCGAGTTTTTGCAGCAGCGGGTCGCTCGTGTCGAGGTAGGCGTTGCGGGCCAGGAACGGCGCGGCTTCCTGCAACTGGGGACCCGGCTGCGCGGCGGAGGCCTTCCGCGCGAGGTCCGGCCGCTTCAACGCCAATCGCACGCTGCCATCCGGCAGCGCCTCGCCGTGCTCCATCGCCGATTCGGGCAGGGGAGGCAACGGTTGGCCGTCCGCCCGGCGCAAAATAAAATCCACCTCGGTGGCGTTGGCCGGGAGGGAACGGTCGAGGGAAAGGAGGGAGGCGGAGAATATATCGCTGGGCAGATAATCCGCCATTGCCTGCGACTTCGAGGCCACCACCATGTCCATGGACATCGGCCCCAAAGGCACGGTTACCTTGAGCGACCGGAAGTTGGCGCCCACCCATTCGATCGTGTCAATCCCGCCGAATCCGCTCTTCGAAACAGTGTGTTCTGTGACCCGGGCGGCCTCCAACTCCTGACCATGGATCGTCAGTTTTTCCTTTTCCCCCACCGTAATTTTGGTCGGCAGCGGCGCAAAGGCGTCTTCTGACGGACCATAGGCCAAAAACTCAAAAGTGGTCCCTGCGGCCAGGCCCTTGCTGCGGGACAGGCGCTCCCCACCCCAGGCCATCAGTGTGCCTGGTGGAAATTCGACGTGCTGGGCCTTGGGCGCGTAATCGCCCGTCTTGGTGGTGATGTCGAAAGTCTTGCCGTCGCCATGCCCGTCCACGATGGTCGGCTGGCCGCCTTGGTTGGAGACATTGTGGAACGACAGAATCAGGCCGTCGAGCGTCTCCTCACTGGTCGAGTCTTCCGACATGTTAACGACATTGCTGAGGCGCTTGAGGCGGAACTCGTCATGTTCCTCAGCAATAATGTGGTCACCCTCGCGCCGGTAAGTCTGATGGCCATAGCCGATTTTTTGGCCGCTCATGAAGATTTCCATCCATTGGTCGTCGAACAGGCCTTGCGGCGGGTTCAGGTAATCGTAATTCGGCGCGGCGGGAAGACTATCGGTCGCGGACGTGGCCGCGACCGGCGCGGCGGAGCTTGGGGCGGCAGCTTGGGCAAGCGCGAACAGACCAAACATGCCCGGGGCCAAGGCCAGCGCCCAACGATAATTACGAACGGAGAAAGGGAAGTTCCAGGTTTGCATTGCAGGAAGGATTATTGGAGAAAGGAACCCGCCGGACAACCATTTGAACATAAATCGGCGTAAAATAGTTGTCCGGCGCACCTTAGCATCATTTCCGCCAGTTGGACAGGACGAAACCATGCCGCAATCATTTGATTTCATCGTCGTCGGCGGCGGCAGCGCCGGTTACGCCGCCGCGCGCACGGCCCGCGACGCGGGCGCCCGGGTGGCCGTGGTGGATGGCGCCGCCGAACTTGGCGGATTATGCATATTGCGCGGCTGCATGCCGTCGAAAACCTTGATTTATTCGGCCGAAGTCCTGCACCACGCGCAACATGGCGCCACCCTCGGGCTCGACATTCCCGCCGCGCGCGCCGACCTGGCCGCGCTCCAGGCACGCAAGCGCCGAATCATCGCCGAGTTCGCTGACTACCGCGCCCAACAGCTCGAGTCCGGACGTTTTGACTTGTTCCGGCAGCGCGCGCGGTTCACCGGCCCGCGCGAAGTAACGCTGGCCGACGGAACCGTGCTTGCCGGCAGCCATTTTCTGGTCGCCACCGGCTCCGTCATCAGCCGCCCGCCATTGCCCGGGCTCGATAAAGTCCCGGCGCTGACCAGCGACGACGTGCTGAACTTGGCCCAGTTGCCGGAATCGGTGATCGTCCTCGGCGGCGGGGTGGTTGCCTGTGAGTTGGCGCAATTTCTCCAACGGATCGGCAGCAAGGTGATCCTCATCCAACGCAGCCCGCATATCCTGAAAGAACACAGTCCCGAAACCGCGATCGTGGTGGAACAAGCCCTGCGCGACGAGGGCATGGAGGTATTCACCGGCACCCACCTCGGGGAAATCTCCGCCATGGCCCAAGGCGGCGTCCGCGTGACGTTTACCCATGGCGGCCAAAACGTGGTTCGGGAGGCGTCCGCGCTCTTTAACGCGTTGGGGCGCAAACCGGCAACCGATCAACTCGGGCTCGCGGCTGCGGGCGTCGTGCTTAAGTCTTCCGGCCACATTCAAACCGACGAATTCCAGCGCAGCAGCAATCCGGCCATTTATGCTGCCGGTGATTGCGCCGGGCCCCACGAAATTGTCCATGTCGCCATCCAGCAAGGCGAAATCGCGGCCCGCCATGCGCTTGGGCGGGCCGTCTCGCCGGTCAACTACGCGCATCTGGTCAAAATCGTTTTCACCGACCCGCAAGTGGCCAGCGCGGGATATTCCGAAAAGGAGTTGCAAGCCCAGGGTGTGCCGTACGTGGCGGCGGCCCATCCCTTCGGCGATCACGGCAAGTCCATTCTCATGGAAGCCAAACGCGGCCACGTCAAGATTTTCGCCCGCCGGCCGGATGGGCGCCTGCTTGGCGCCGAATGCGTGGGCCGCGACGCCTCGGAACTCATCCACGCCCCCGCCGTCGCACTGCCCTTGAACGCCACGGTGCCGGATTTGCTCCGCGCCCACTGGTATCACCCCACCCTTTCCGAAATCTGGACCTATCCGCTGGAGGAATGCGCGGAGCAACTGGCCAAATGAGGATTCGTTCGCGCCTGCGGCCTGCACTTTGCCGTGGATTAATTGCCGTCACGCTATTAGAGAGTTCCGATGCCCATGGTGATTGAGGCGCACGACGTGCGCAAAAATTTCGACGACACGGCGGCGCTGGCCGGCGTGACGTTTTCCGTGCAGCAAGGCGAATGCGTAGGTCTGCTCGGGCCGAA
The DNA here is from genome assembly GCA_964561455.1 of uncultured Opitutales bacterium. Lineage (GTDB taxonomy): Bacteria > Verrucomicrobiota > Verrucomicrobiia > Opitutales > JABDGR01 > JABDGR01. The sequence continues at coordinate 11,591 of CAZLPS010000092.1, read as the reverse complement.
TGGCGCGGGCAAGTCCACCTTCATCGGCATCCTCTATGGCGCGGTGCGGCGCACCGGCGGCGAACTCACGGTTTTCGGACTCGATCCCGATGCGCAGGCCAAGGCCATCAAACGCCGTCTCGGCGTGGTCCCGCAGGAAAACGCGCTCGATGAAGGGCTGACGGTCGAGGAAAACATGCTCCTCTTCTCGCGGTTCATCGGCTTGGCGCCGGAACGCCGCGCCGCGCGCGTGGCCGAATTGCTGGGGTACATGAACCTCGAGCACAAAAAGGACGCCACCATCCATGAACTCTCCGGCGGCATGAAACGCCGCCTGGCCTTCGTGCGCGCGCTGCTCGGCGACCCGGAGATGCTCATCCTCGACGAGCCGACCACCGGCCTCGACCCCGCGGTCCGCCTGCTGCTGTGGGAAAAGGTCGCCGACCTCCGGCGCGCGGGCAAAACGATTTTGGTGAGCACGCATTACATGCACGAGGCCGAGGCGCTATGCGACCAGATCGTGATCCTCAACCATGGCCAAATTGCGGGCGCCGGCACCCCGCGTGAACTCATCCGCGCGCACGCTCCAGGCTTCGTGGGAATTTTTGCCGCGAGCGCGGCCCTCGCGGCCCGGGTCGGAGCCGATGCGTCCCTCGTGGTCATCACCCGCGGTGACATCACGTTTGTCCGCGCGGCCACGCTCGATGATTTGGTGCGCCTGCAGCGCGAACTCGGCCTCGAGGCGCAACAACTCCGCCCGGCGAACCTCGAGGACGTCTTTCTAAAAATTACCGGAGAGGGGCTCGACCAGGATGCGTGAAACCTTCCAATTGTCCTGGCACATCGTCGTGCGCAACTGGCGGGTCTATGCCAAGGACTTTCTCGCGAACATTTCGCCGACGGTGACGGACCCGGTGTTTCTGCTCCTGTCGCTCGGCATGGGCCTCAGCCCGTATGTGAGCAATGTCGGCGGCCATTCCTACGTGCGGTTCCTCGCGCCCGGCCTGGCCGTCACGACCGCGATGTTCACTGCGTTCTTCGAAACCAGCTACGGCTTTTACGTGCAGATGACCTACGAGGCCATTTTCAAGGCCATGTTGACCACCCCGATCGGCGTGCGCGAAATCGTCATCGGCGAACTTTGCTGGTGCGCGCTCAAGGGCGCCGCGATGGCCACCGGCGTCAGCCTGGTGCTGGCATGCTTTGGGCTGTGGACTTATTGGCCGTGGATTTTTGCGATGCCGTTCATCGGCGCGGTCGTGGCGCTGGCCTGCGGCTCCATCGGCCTCGTGGCGAGCACGCTGGTGCGCAACATTGACCAGTTTCAGGCCGTTTATTCGTTCGTCGTGTCACCGCTGTATTTCTTCTCCGGAATTTTCTTTCCAGTGAATTCGGCTCCAGTCTGGTTTCAATGGCTGGTCAACCTCTCGCCCCTTTACCACGGCGTGCGCCTGGCGCAAATGGCGTTCTGGAATGATTTTCACGCCGGCGAGGCCGCCATCCATGTAGCGGTGCTGCTGCTCTTTACGATTGTGCTCGTCGCCATTGCCGACCGGCGGGTGGGGAAAAAATTGATTCTTTAACGCCCTGCGCGATCGCTGATGGACGAGATGGACCAGATGGATGCGCTGTAACCGAAGCTCACCCGCGCCTTGGAATGGGCGCAACCCCGAACAACCCCAAGCGGAGGCCGGAGCTTTCACCCTGCCGCAACGTCCGGCCCCGTTCCGTTTTAACCACCCGCCACGTTGGAGAGCTGGAAGATGGGCATGAACATCGCCATGACGATGCCGCCGACGACGACGCCCAGGAAGCAAATCAGCAACGGCTCCATCAACGAGGTTAGCGCCGCTACGAGATTGTCGATCTCATTGTCGTAGTAATCGGCAACCTTGTTCATCATGCCGTCCACGTTGCCGGTTTGCTCGCCGGCCCGCATCATGTGGCGCACCGTGTTGGGGAAATAAGGCTGCGTGGCGATGACCTCGGACAACTGGCCGCCGGAGGACACGGTGCGGTTAATGGCGATACAGGCGTTTTCGATGAAGACATTGTCCGACGCCTTCGAGCAAATTTCAATCGAGCGCAGAATGGGTACACCGGACTTGAGCAGAATCGCGTAGGTGCGGCAAAATCGCGAGACGTTGATCTTGCGCGTGAGGTTGCCGATGATGGGCAGCTTGGTCATCACCTTGTGTTTCATCGCGCGTCCCTTCGGGGTCGAAGTAAACTGCTTGTAGCCTTTCATAAATAAATACCCGCCCAGCAAAATCGCCCACCACCAGTGGCCAAGGAAGTGGCTGACATCAATCAGGAATTGCGTGGGCGCAGGCAGCTTGGCGTTGAAGCTCGCAAACATTTCCTCGAACACCGGAATGACCTTGATCAACAGAATGGAAACCAGGCCGACGGCCATCGTGATGACGGACAGCGGATACGTCATCGCGCTCTTCACCTTCTTCTGCAGCTTCAGGGAGCTTTCAAAATAGATCGCCACCTTGCCCATAATGTCGGCCAGCGCGCCCGAGGCCTCACCGGCTTCCACCATGCTGATGAACAAATTCGGAAATGCATTCGGGAATTTCCGCACGGCCTGGGAGAAACTTGTGCCGCCGGAAATGTCATTGCGCACTTCACGAATGACGATTTTGAAGACGGGGTTTTCCGTCTGGTCCATCAACGCCTCCAAGGCGCTGACGAGCGGCAGGCCGGCTTCCAACATGGACGACAACTGCTGCGTGAAGACGGTGATCTCCATCAGCTTGATCTGCTTGCGGTGCGCGGCCCTCTCGTAGGCTTTCTGTTTCGCAATGGCCTGGCGCTCGGCGAAGGTGAGTTTCTTGGGCAGAACCTTGCCCCCAAGGGTGGGAGCAGTTGCGGTAGATGACATGGCCATGATTTTGCCTCCAATTGGCCCAGCCGGTATAAATGCAGGCTGGGATGTTGCGTCTCGCTCATATATGATACAAAAAGGCCCCGGCGAAAAGCCTATTATGCAAGTTTAATCCCTCATGCCCACCGTACTCGAAGTCCTTCAAAAAACCGCTGAGTTCCTATCCCGGCGGGAAATTCCCCGGGGACGCCTCGAAGCCGAACTCCTCCTGGCCCGCGCCCTGGCCTGCAAGCGACTCGACCTGTATCTGCGTTTTGACCAGCCGCTCGCCGAGGCGCAACTCGCCCCCCTGCGCGAGCAGGTGGCCCGCCGCGGCAAGCGCGAGCCCCTCCAATATATTGCCGGTCGGGCGGGATTTCTGGATTTTGAGGTTGCTTGCGACCGGCGCGCCCTCATTCCCCGCCCTGAAACTGAGGAACTGGCGGAATTGGTGTTCTCGCGCCTTGCTGCGCCGCCCACCGCCGCCCTCGATTTGGGCGCCGGCACCGGAGTGCTTGCGCTGGCCATCGCCCGGCACTGGTCGGAATGCAAAGTTACCGCAATTGAGGCCAGCCAGGACACCCTCGCGTTGGCCCAAATGAATGCCGCAACACTTGGGCTAACGGAACGCATGCAATTCTTAAATGCCCGTTGGCCGGAATTTTTTAATCAAGTGCCGGACCGCTATTACCTGGTCGTCTCCAACCCTCCGTACCTGTCCGAGGAAGAATGGGCCACTGCGGCCCCGGAGGTGCGCGACTGGGAACCCAAAGACGCTCTGGTTGCCGGGGAAAACGGTCTGGCCGATTTGCGCGCAATATTGCAATCCGCTCCGGTCTGCCTGGCGCCCGGTGGATTACTCGCGCTGGAAACCGGCCCCACCCAGCATGCCGCACTGTCCGATATCGCCACCGCAGCCAAACAGGCCGGCCAAGCCGCCTACGCGCGTACGGAAAGCGTGTGCGATCTTTCCGGCCGCGATCGCTTTTTCCTCGCCTGGCGATGCTAGCAATTCCCTAAAGCTTTGCGCCCTCCGGCGCCCCTGCCGCGGACCCCGCGCCCGGGGGACCACCAGGCAGGGAGAAATTGGCCGGGATTTTCACCAAATCCACCCGACGCTCACGCATGGCTTCAGCCGACTTTTTGTCCGCATTGGCCGCCGCACCGTATTTGCCGTAAGCCAGAATTTCCGTTTGCGCCGCCAATGCGCCATTTTGACCAAGGAACGATTTTGCCGTATTGGCGCGCCGATCGCTGAGGGCCAAATTGTATTGGTCCGAACCATAGTGGTCGCAATGGCCAATGGCCACCACCCGGATGGTGGGGTCCGCCGCCATTAATTTCGCGACGTCGGCCACCAAGGCTTGGTCGTCCTTATGGGTAACCGGGTCATCTTTGGTAAGATTGAATTGGTCGAAACCAAAATACACCGTCCCCATGATCCATTCTTTCGGCGGATTGTTGGGGTCAAAATTCGGCAAGATGTCCGTGCGGGTGGACAAACCCGAATCGAGGGGCGGTTGGGTGCTGGTGATGGTCTCCGGCCCGGTCGGCCCGCCTGACGTGGACGGACCCGGGCCCTGGCGGATTGGAACGAAGGTGCGGGTGGAATCAACGGTCGGGGCGGTTTTAGTGTCGAGTGCCGTCGGATTTTGCATGCCGGAGTGGCAACCGGCCAGGAAAGGCAGGGTGAGAAAAAGAGCGGAAATTAGCTGGGAAAGTTTGCGCATGAGAAAAGTGTGTTTATAAATAACTTAAGTAGCCCCAAAAGCCGGGGCCGCGCAAGTAATTTCCTCGCATTTTTTTGGCCGAGGCCCTTCTCCCGCACAGCCGTACCCATGCCAGCCTCCTCCCCCAGCCCGCCCGCACCCGCCGTGCTGCTTGTGGACAACGGGTCGCTTGCGCCCGCCGCGACGCTGGTCTTGCGCAACCTGGCGGCCCAAATGGCGGCATCTCTGGGGCGCAGCGTGCGCCCGGTGTCCCTGCTCCACTCCAGTGCCATTGCACCCGCTTCGCTGGGCGGCGCGTCTGCCGAAATTCTGGAGCCCACCCTGCGTCGGCTGGCGGAAGGGGGCATTAATGATATTGTGATATTGCCTTTGTTTATCGGCCCCAGTGCCGCGATCACCGACTACATTCCCGAACGCGTACATCTTCTGCGGCAATCTTGGCCGAATTTCCGCGTGCGCGTCGCGCCCTGCCTGGTTGATGCGTCTCAACCCGGCGACCGGCGCCTGGCTGTGATGCTCGCCAAGCGCGTGCAGGCCGCCGCCTCGGAAAATAAATTTGCCCGCCCCGCCGTCGCCATCGTGGATCACGGCACGCCGCAACGCACCGTCCACGCGGTGCGCGAAATGGTGACCGCCCAAGTCCGCGAACAGTTGGGCGATTTTGCGCTCACCGTGGCCGCGAGTTCCATGGAACGCCGCCCCGGTGCGGAATTTGATTTCAACGAACCCCTCCTCCAAACGCTGCTCGACCGCCACGATTTTTCGACCGGCGAAGTCGTCGTGGCCCAATTGTTCCTGCTACCCGGCCGCCATGCCGGTCCTGGCGGCGACGTGGAAAAAATTTGCCGCGCCGCCGAATCGCGCCACCCGGGTTTGAAAATCGCGACGACGGAGCCGCTCGGCACACACCCCGAATTGTTGCCAATTCTACAGGAACGGCTGGAGCAGAGGGGCTGCCTGTTGCCGATTGATTAGTTGCCAATCTTGAGCGATCATTTCAAAAAAAGGCACGCTGACTGCAGACGCCGTATTCTGAATTTTGCCAATGACCACCACATTTGAAAAACGTTCGTCCTTTCCCGCATTTCGTACTCTCCGAGGTCGAGCTTACGCGGACTTCAGTTGCGGTTTCTTTGTCACTGCTTTACTGGCGTTTTGTTATATTGATAAATTGGACAAGGCCGCCGATCCCGGGCCCGACCCAGGGGTGTTGTTTTGCCATTTGCTGCTGACTGCCGGGATTGGCGCTGGGGCCATGGCTCTTTTTTTTATTTCTCGAAGCTTTTGCCTTCTCTGGAGTTCTTCGGGGTTGGAAAATTTCCCAAAATCCCTTAGTATGGATGGCAATGGGATCGATTGGCTCCCTGGTAATTAATAGCTTTACGAGTGTCGCCATGGAACGCTGGCTGCTGCTTGCATTATTGATTGTCCCTCTCGCACTCTTGGGCATCGTCACCTTGGTAAGTCCCCGAGATTGAATTGATTTTTGGGAATTTGCGGCACTTGACGCAGAGTCAGGGAGTCCTTAGTCTCTTCCCGAGGCGTTCCATGGATTATCACAACGTCATCACCCTGGAGCCGGGCAAGCGCAGCGGAAAGCCTTGCATCCGGGGCACCCGCATGACGGTTACCGACGTGCTGGAATACCTCGCCTCAGGTATGTCCCATGCCGAGTTGCTGGCTGAATTCCCCGATCTTACTGAAACCGACATCCGCGCCTGCCTCGCGTTTGCCACTGACCGCGAACGCAAGCTGGCCTCCCTTCCGGGATGAAATTGCTTTCGACCAAAATCTTTCCCCCAGCCTGCCACGCTTGCTCGGCCCCCTTTACCCCGGCAGCAGACACATCCGTGACGTTGGTTTGCGCGATGAAGCGGACGGCGTGATTTGGCAATTTGCCAAAACCAACGACTTTGTAATTGTATCCAAGGATTCCGATTTTCAGCAATGCAGTCTGCTGCACGGCTCGCCACCGAAGTTTATCTGGGTTCGGCTGGACAATTGCTCCGTGGCCGAAAGCGCGGAATTGCTGCGCAAGCACTCCGCCGCCATCAATACTTTTGGGCAAGACCCGGCCCAAGCGCACCTGATGCTGCCTTAAATATTATTGCAGGCATTTCTGACGCCACAACCGTTACCGTACTCTACGATGTGAACCGCCCAGCCAACTTCGCCACTGCGCCTGGATTATTTATTTTGACCCGGCGTTGCCCTAAGTAATAATGCCCTACCCCATGAAATCCGCTGCCAGCCCCCACCCCATTCTGTTTATCCTCGCTGCTATCGTAGCGACTTTACTTTTGCCCGCGCGAGCCGACGCCGCCGACCAGCCGCCCGTCACCCTCTCCACTGGCTGGCAACTATTTGACGCCCCCCGCGTGCCGGAAACGGGCGACGTAATTTCCTCCGCCGCCTTCGCGCCCAAAAACTGGTATAAGGCCACCGTACCCGGCACGGTGTTGACGAGCCTCGTCAACGACGGAGTTTTTCCGGAGCCGCTCTACGGGGAAAACAACCGCCCCGACAAAATCCCTGAATACCTCTGCCGTATGGCCTATTGGTACCGGACTGCCTTTGCCGTTCCCGCCAATTACACCGGCAAGCATGTCTGGCTGAATTTTGAGGGCATCAATTACAAAGCCGAAGTCTGGGTCAATGGCAAACAAGCGGGCACCATCGCGGGCGCCTTCGCGCGGGGAATTTTTGATGTCACGGCGCTCGTCAAACCCGGCGAATCAGCGGTGTTGGCGGTCAAAATCTTGCCCCCGCCGAACCCCTCCAATCCGCTGGAGCAAACCGTGGCCCTGGGCCTCGGCCCCAACGGCGGCCTCTTTTCCAAGGACGGCCCGACCTTCATCAGCACGCAGGGCTGGGACTGGATCCCCGGCATTCGCGACCGCGACATGGGCATCTGGCAGAAAGTCACACTCTCCTCTACCGGCAACGTGGTCATGCAAGACCCGTATGTGTTCACCCACCTGCCGCTGCCCCGCACGGACACGGCCGACGTCACGATTGAAACCGTCGTCCAAAATGTTTCCGACTCACCGCAAACCGGCGTGCTGCATGGCAAACTGGGCGACCTCGCCTTTCAATCCGCCTCCCTAACCATCCCCGCCAAAGGCACCCAAACCATCAAACTCGCGCCGGACAATACGCCGCAACTGCATCTGCAAAACCCCAAACTCTGGTGGCCCAATGGCTTTGGCGACCCAAATCTTTATCTTCTCCACCTGAGCTTCGACGTCGGCAGCACGCCTTCCGACACCCGGGACTTGAACGTCGGTGTCCGCGAAATCACCTATGCCCTTCCCGGCTCCGATAACCTTGCCCTGTCCGTCAATGGCGTCCCCGTGTTTGCCAAAGGTGGCGACTGGGGCATGGATGAAGCGATGAAGCGCGAGCCGCGCGAACGCCTCGAAGCCCAAATCCGTTTCCACAAGGAAGCCAACTATACCATCATCCGCAACTGGGTCGGCCAAAGCACCAGCGAGGATTTTTACGACCTCTGCGATAAATACGGTATCATGCTCTGGGACGAATTTTTTCAGCCCAACCCGAGCGACAGCGGGCGCGGCCGCGGCGGCAATGGCGAACAGGACATTCTCGATGTCCCCCTTTACCTCGCCAACGTGAAGGAAAAGGTGCTGCGCTTTCGCAACCACCCCTCCATCGCCCTCTGGTGCGGCCGCAATGAAGGCGACCCCTCGCCGCAAATCCTCGCGGACGGCCTGGCCGTGATGCTCAAGGATCTCGACCCCGCCCGGCTTTACCATCCAAATTCGAATGACGGAGCCGGCGTGAAGTCGGGCGGGCCGTACTCGTGGCGCCCGCCGGCGGCATTTTATACTTTTCCCATCACCGTCAACCCGCGCACTGGCGCGCCGCCCGAAGCGTTTAAGACCGAACTCGGCTCCGCCTCGATTCCCACGCTGGAATCCATTTACGGCATGATGCCCAAAGCCGACGCGGAAAGCCTCCCGAACGACGATTGGGCCGAACACGACCTCGCCCGCGGAGCCGACAATGGCAATACGTACCCCGACACCATTGCCAAGCGCTATGGCCCGGCCCCCACCCTGCAAGCATTCGTCCGCGAGGCGCAACTCGCCAATTACGAAGCCTTCCGCGCCATGTATGAAGGCCGGTTTGCCAAATTGTTCGCGCCGTCCACGGCCGTCATCACTTGGATGAGCAACCCCGCCCAACCCAGCACCACTTGGCAAATCTACAGCTATGACCTCGAGCCGTTTGCCTCGTTCTTCGGGGTGAAAAAGGCCTGCGAGCAAATTCACGTGCAGATGAACCAAAACGACTTCCATGTCATGGTCATCAATCAACTGCCAAAACCACTCGCCGGCTTGAAGGTGCGCGTACGGGTGCTGAATCTCGACGGCACGGTCAAATACGACCAGACCACTCCTATCGCCACCGCCGCCGGCAGCGCCGCCACGGACGCCGGCGCCATCGCCTTCCCGGCCGATGTCTCCGCGGTTCACTTCGTTAAAGTCGAATTAACCGACGCCCAGGGCAAACTGCTCTCGGACAATTTCTACTGGCGCGGCGTCAATGAAGCGGACCTTACGGCCCTCGACTCGATTCCCGACGTCGCCCTAGACTCGAAAATCACCCGCCATGATGCGGGCGGCCAATGCCTCCTCGACGTGACGCTCACCAATCCCGCCAAGACCGTTGCCGTCATGGCCCACCTGCAATTGCGGAAACAAAGCGACAACACCCGCGTGCTGCCCGTGCTTTACAGCGACAATTATATTTCGCTGCTTCCCGGCGAATCCCGCACCGTCACCATTGAAGCCGCCGCGAAAGACCTCGCCGGCGCCCAGCCGCTCGTGGCGCTGGACGGCTGGAATGTGACGACGAAAGACCAGTCTTTTCCGGGCAATACCCGTATCGCCGTCAACACGGCCGCGCAGGTTGCCCACGCAGTGCCGGCAAAGTAACATTCGCGACCGTCAAATGCCTCGTGGATCAATTCCGGTGTTAGGATAAGTATCCTCCCGGCGCCAGCGATAACCTTTGCGGGCGGCTTGGCCGGCATCCATGCAGGCCGCGCCCTCCGTCCGAGCGCCTCGCCATTGTGACAATGCCTCCATACATACCTCGACGATTTCTCGCCGATCTCTTCCGCCACGTCATCCCGCGCCGCCCGATGACGAACCGGTCTTCTGACGGGATAAAAGCGACTGAGGCGACCAAGGCGACAGAAGCGACTGGGATCCGGGACCCAATATCAGCACCTCACCAACGGGGAACGACCAGCATTGCCAATCGAGAGTGATTGCGTATAACCGACAGGGATGCAGTGGATGGCCCCATTTTTCCGCTCGACCAGGAATCGCGTACTGGCGGCATTGGGATTGCTTGGTTTGGCGGTGTGGCTGGTTTACCTTAAGTCCACGGAAGGAGGAATGGCCCAACGCTTCACCGTGCTCGGCACGGCCGCCGGACTGGAGCAGGTGTTAGGAGGGTCCGCCAATATCCGCAGTTGGGCAACTCCGAACGGACTCCGGGTTCTTTGGGTTCTGAAGGATGATCGGAGTAGGAGCCTTATCCTGGATGGTCGCGTATTGGACGATGATCATGGCAAGATCGTGTTTCCCTATTACCCCTTTTCATTCGTGTTCAGTCCAGACGGGATGCATTTCGCCGCGCCCGTCAAAGTCGATGGTAAATCCCATATGCTGGTGGATGGGGTGCTCGGACCGCCATTTGACAAGATTGACGACTCGGGGTTCAACAATGCCGAATTCCAATTCAGTCCCGACAGCCAGCACTATGCCTACTTTGGGACCATTGACGGTAAAGAGCAACTTGTACGCGACAACGAGCCGGCTATCGAGCTCGCAGGGCGCGCTGGTGCCATTTATTTCAGCCCCGACAGCAAGCGTCTGGCGTGCTGGGTATTCAAATTCCAGCCCGGGGACCGCGTGCCGGCGGTTCAAGTCGTGGTGGACGGCCAAGCGGGTGCCTGGCATCGATGGATTGATAGATTTCAATTCAGTGCGGACAGCCGAAGTTTTTTCTACGTGGCGAATGAATTGGATGGAGCACCCACCAACCCGTCTCAGCCCGGCCCCCCCGCCGAGTTATTTGCTCATCTTTCCAATAGCGAACTGCAAGGCGTGTTTAGCGTCTTTTCACCGACCAAGACTTTACTCATTCGCAATGGCGAGACGGTTGCAACTTATCCCGGTGGCGGAAGCAATGGCAGCGGAAAGAATCTCTTTGGCCCCGACGGACGGCGCCTGGCATTTCTCCTGCGACCGGATGGGCCCATGGGCACCAAGTACTCGTACGTCGTGGATGGCGTGGCCGGACCGGTTTTTTCCGACCCAAGCGACGTTTCCAAGATCCTAAACAATGAAATTGAGCGAAATCCCGGCCTCGTGATCAACGGCAGTCACGTCCCGGACCGATTCATACCCCGCGCCGAATTTAGCACCGATGGCCTGCATTTCGCGTACCTTATGCCTGTGGGGAATCAGGCGCGGCTGGTGCTCGACGGCGTCCTCGGGCCGTTGTATGACGATATTGGTGAATACAGCTTCAGTGCCGATGGGGCACATTTGGACTACGTGGCTGCAATTAGAAATCGCTGGCGGGTTTTTGTCGGGGGCAAGGAATTGCCCGGTTCCGATGAGTTTGCGGGACGCCTGTCTCAAAACGCGCCGGGCGGGCATATGCTCAACTTCAGCTTCAATCATCAGCGCGTGGCTTACGTGACCAAGTCCAACAATCAATACCGCGTCTTTCACGACGGAGCGTCGGGGCCAGTGTTGGAGCGGGCTCCTGCTTTTATTAGTTTCAGCTCTGATGGCGGGCGGCTCGCCTATGTGGTGAATAATCGCGACAAGCCTGACATGCCACTCGGTTGGCTGGAAAGACTCAGGGAAACCGTGGGCTTCGGCAAGCCCGTTGGCAAATGGCAGTTGTACCAGGGCAGACGCATCTAAATCCCCCGATTTTTGAAAGATTTGGTTGGCTTGCCC
>CAZLPS010000091.1:0-16362 GCA_964561455.1 uncultured Opitutales bacterium | reverse complement strand
AAATAGATGGCATCCGCGCCGTTTTCAACGGCGGCGCGGGCGCAATCCCAATTGCCGGCGGGGGAGAGAAGGTCCATGGAGACAGTATAGAGAAGTTAGAAGCTAGAAGCTAGAAGTTAGAATGGCGCGCGCTGACCGTGTTGCCTCGCGGTTCTGCCGTGTCTCAATTCTAGCTTCTAACTTCTAGCTCCCAGCTTCTCGAAGTTACACATACTGCTCCCTTAACATCGCCGCGGCCGATTCGTCCATCAGGTCGCGACGGCGGAGGTCGTCGAAATAGCCGAGGAGGTCTTCGATGCGTAGGCGAGTCTTGTCGGCGCCGGAGAAATCGTGGAAGACGTTGCCTTGATGCATCATCACCAATCGGTCGCCGTGAGCGACAGCTTGCGCCATGGAATGCGTGACCATCATGGTCGTCAACTTGTCCTGGGCGACAATTTGGGCGGTGAGCTGCAGGACTTGGTCGGCGCTTTTGGGGTCGAGGGCGGCGGTGTGCTCGTCGAGTAGCAGCAGATCGGGTTTGAGCCATGTGGCCATGAGAAGGGTCAAGGCCTGGCGCTGGCCGCCAGAGAGGGAGCCGATGGCGTTGTCGAGGCGGTCCTCCAAACCCATTTTGAGGGTGCGCACCCGGTCGCGGAGGGAGTCGCGCAATTTGCGATGGAGGGCCCAGCCGAGTCCGTGGGATTTTCCGCGCCTGGTGGCGAGGGCGAAATTCTCCGCAATGGACATGTTGGGGGCAGTGCCGCTGAAAGGATTTTGAAAAACGCGGCCGATATGTTTGGCGCGCAGGTGCTCGGGCCACCGGGTGATGTCGCTGCCCGCAAGGTTGATGGTGCCTTGGTCCACCAGGAAGCTGCCGGCGACGGCATTGAGCAAAGTGGATTTTCCGGAGCCATTGCCGCCCAGCACGATGACAAATGAGCCCGCAGGTATCTCCAGCGATACGCCACGCAGGGCCCGGACCTCGTTGACGGTGCCGGGGTGGAAAGTCTGCTGAATATTTTTCAGGCTGAGCATGGCATGATTTTTACGGGATGGCATTCGCCTTTGGGCGGCGAATTTTCTTCCAGAGCTGCGGCAGCACGAGCGCGAAGAACAAGCACACCGCAGTAATAAGCTTCAAGTCGCTGGGCTTGATGTCGCCCAACATCGCCAGGGCCACGAGTTGGCGGAAGAGAATGGAGCCGATAATGGTGCCGCAAATCGCAAAACCCAGGCTGCGCGTGCCCGTCAGCGCCTCGCCGATGATGACGCTGGCGAGGCCGGTGACGATGGAGCCGATCCCCATCTGCGCGTCCGCATACGACTGATATTGGCAGAGGAGCGAGCCGCTCAACGCCACGACCGAATTGGCGAGCGCGAGGCCGACGATGCGGCAGGTGTCCACGCTGACGCCGAGGGCGCGGACCATTTGCGGATTGTCGCCGGAGGCGCGCAAAGCGGTACCAAAGTTGGTCCGGAAGAAGAGGTACATCGCCAGGGCAACCAAGACAACCACCAGCGCCATGCCACCCAAAAGCACCAAGTCGCCGGCCTTTACATCCCACGCCAGGACGTGCCAGGGCCCGCCCAATTTTTTGCCGAATTCTTCGGCCCAAGCGGTTAGGCCATAAAATTTCTGGGTCTTGGAATCCATGAGCGAAAGATTGCTTTGCCCCATGACGCGCAAGTTGACGGAATAGAGGGCCGTCATGACCAAGATGCCGGAGAGCAAGGGATTGACGCCGCATTTCGTTTGCAAAAATCCCGTTACCAACCCCGCCACCGCGCCCGCCAAAGTCCCGGCGGCCGTGGCGACCAGGGGGTTCCAGCCGTGCACCAGAAGAATCGCGGTTACGGCCGCGCCGAGCGTGATGGAGCCGTCCACGGTGATATCGGCCACTTCAAAGAGGCGAAACGAAATATACACCCCCAAGGCCAGCAGGCTGGTGATGAGACCAAGGGTCAGGGCTCCGAGCAGTAGGTCCATGGTGGTGGTGGGGGAAGGTTTTAAATGAGATTGAAAGTTAGCTTAGAGATCCAGGGGACTAAACCAGCAGGCGCCGCGGTAGAAGCGGCTCTCACCGGCACCCAAGTCGGGCCGATGGTCGGACAGCAGATGAAGCACGCCCAGGATGCGGCGACTTTCAAACAAGGGCGCGAGCGTCTGGGGGAGATCCAAATGCCCGTGGCGGACCGGCCGGTAGGGAAAAACCGCCGCGTGCACATGGGCGCGAGTGCGGCCGGTGGGCCCGCAGGGGCGGGTGAAATTCGCCAAGGCGCCGGAGCCGTCGCGCGCGGTGACGCCGACCAGCATGGCGACGGTATTCTGGTACGCCGACTCGGCAGTGAAGGACAACCACTCTCGCACCGCAGGGAACTCAAACAACTTTTCCGACCCCGGCGCATTCGGCGCACGGCGCAGGCAGGCACCGACCAGCGCCGCACACTCCACCACGGCGGCGAAGGCAATTTGGGGGGCATCCGCCGCGGTGAGCAAACCCGCCAGCAAGTCGCTGAGCGCCACGGCCGTGGCCTGGCCGGCTACTTCGAAGCGTGCCATCTTGGCGAACGCGCCCTCGGCGATGAAGGCTTCGGCGAGCCTGGCCTCCGGAATTAAGGAACCTTCCGCGACATCAAAGTCGGGTTGGTGGTCGCCACTGGCGGGCAAATAGACGGTCGAGCCGCCTGCGGCAAGCAATTCGCCGAGCCGCATGGCACAGTCGGCGTCGGAGGTGCCAAGAGCGCCAAAGCCCAGCGCCATCGTCGAGGGCGAAAGTTTGACGGTTTCCAGTTTGGCGGCGGCGATTTGCGCAAGATTCAGCGGGCCGGCGGCGTGGCCCGCGATCCGGCCGCGCCAACGCGCGGCGGGAGCGAGATTTTCAATTTCCCCGGTGAAATCCTTTCCGCGCCAAGCCTGCAGGGAGGTGTCGCGGGCGAACGGCTGGGGCGTGACGCCGGCGACCTCGAGGAGCGCGCCCAAGCCGGCGAGGCGCAAAACTTTTTCGACCTCAGCGGAAAGATGAGGGATGCTCAAGCGGCCCTGCGCGCGGCGCAACTCTTTCCATTGCGACAGCAACACGCGGATGCCTGCCGAGCTGATGTAGGACACGGCGGTGAGGTCCAGCCGCACGTCCAAAAATCCGTCGCGCACCGCTTTTTGGAGCGCGTCAGCGACGGGGTTGCTCCAGGCCGCGTCGAGCCGCCCGCGCAACGTGAGGGTGGCGGCGCCGTCCTGAATTTGGCGGATTATTTCCATGGAAATATTTACGGCAAAACTTTGTCGGCACGGTCTAACAGCGCCTTCGGAAAGGTGATGCCCGCTTCCTTCGCGTTGGAAAGATTCAAATATAAAACTTTCTTGCTGGGCAGGGCGATGGGAATGGTGGCCGGATTGTCGCCGCGCATCACGCGCACCGCCAGCGCGGCGGCGTCGAGGCCCGCCTGGTGGTAGTCCATGGACATGGCCAGGGCGGCGCCTTGGGAGGTCAAGGGCGATTGAAAAGCAAAGATGGGCAAATGACGGGCCTTCGCGGCTTGGGCGATGGCGATGAAACCGGCGGCGCTGAGGTTGTCGGAAATCTGAATGAAGGCATCAATGTTCTTGCTCGCGAGAGAGCGGGCGGCGTTTTGCACGTCGGCGGACGTGTCGGCGGCGACGGTTTCCACGGTGATGCCATATTTGGCGGCGATGTCGGTCAGATGCTTCATGTTCACGACGGAATTAATTTCCGCCGGGCAATAGAGGGTGCCAATGCGCTTCCAGGTGGGGAAATAAGCCCTGAGCAACTCCATCATGTCTTCCGCCGGGGCGAGGGTGCTGATGCCGGTGAAATTGGCGCGGTGTTTTTCAAAGCTCTCGGCGGCGCCGGCGGCCATTGGGTCGGTGACGAACGTAAAGATGACGGGTTGCTTGTCCACCTTGCGCACTGCGGTTTGCAGGGCGGGCGTCGACAGACTGAGGTACAGGTCGGTGCCGTCACTGGCGGCGGCGTCAAACAGGGCATTCAGGCTCGTCATGTCGCCCTGCGCGCTGCGGTCTTTAACGATAATATAGTCGCGATGGGCGACGAGGCCGCTGTTGGCCAAACCTTCGCGAATGCCCTGCAGCGTTTCTTCGCAGGGCGCGGACTCGACATAATGAAATGTCTCCAGGCGCCAGGGAAGTTGACCGCTCAACGGCCGCACGACTGGGCGGGTGTCCGGGCCGCTTCGGCCGACTGGCACCGTGGCGGCGGGTTTGATTTCGCGCATTTTGCCATCGGCTTCGACCACATAGCCGGCGCGTTCGTATTGTGCGGCCGTGAACGTCCACTTGTCCCGCAGGGTGGCGCGGGTTTTTTCGTTGAGGCCGACGCGGCCCGGCATCAGGTCCGTCACCGGAGTTTTGGCGATGTCGCGGTGGCCGAGGAGAACGTCGCCCGCCAATTCGCCGACCGCATATCCGACCTGAAAGTAATTGGCGCCCAAATCGAACAGCGCCCCTTTGGCGGCTTGGCCGGAAACATTGGAGAAAATGGGGATGTGCGCCTTGTCCGCAACTTGTTGCAGGATGTCGTAGGCGGTAATCATCATGAGGTCGCCGCCCGTCCAAAATGCGTCCGCCCCGCGGGTCACCAGCGATTCAGCGGCATCGCGAACCTCATTGGGATTGGAAATGGAGGCCTCGATAAGCGTGATGCCCAATTCCCCGCAAATCGCCCGCGCTTTTTTCGTGCAAACTTCTGAATTTACCTCGGCGGTGTTCCAGACCACACCGACCGTTTTAAGATTGGGATTCGCCGCCTTGGCCTCGCGGAAAATCGCCTCGACCGGTTGGGCCGTGCCGTAACCGCTTAGATAGGGCGGCTTGTCCAGCGTGTCCAGTTGTTGGATGCCGACGCCCGCCGCGACTGGCGAGGTCACCCCGCCGAAGACGTGCGGCCGGTGGCTGTCACGATTAGCGGCGGAGAGAATCTGCAGGCTGGTGGTGGCAAAGCTCACGTTCAAATCGTACCCACCGGAGACCATCTGCTTGGCCAGAAGCACAAACGTCGTCTGGTCACCTTCAGCATTGCAGCCTTTCACTTCCAGATTGTCGCCTGGGTAAAATCCCTTGCCCGCCAACCCGGCCATGAGCCCCTTCACGCAATCGTCCATGACCGCGTTGCTGGCGGGCTGCAATATCGCAACGCGCGCCGGATGCGCATGGGAGTAGGAAGGCGCCTCCGTTGTGGGCCCGGTTCGCTCATTCGCCTTCCGCAGCGCGAAATCCACGAACAACATCACTGCGGAAACAACCAAAATGAGACCAATTCCGGGCAAAATGTGGCGCAATGTCGGTCGCATGAATGGGCCGAGCTTACTCAACCAGGAGGCTTTGTCCAGTCATGGCGGCTGGCTGGGGTAAACCCATCAGACGCAGCAACGTCGGCGCGAGATCGGCGAGGCGGCCGGTGGGTTGTTGGCGGAGTTTGGCGGCCTGCAGGCCATTGCCATAGAGCACGACTTCCACGGGATTCAGCGTGTGGCGCGTGTGCGGGCTGTTCGCCTCAAAATCCCACATTTGCTCGGCGTTGCCGTGGTCAGCGGTGATGAGCGCCGCACCGCCAACTTGATCCAGCGCCGTCAGCAATTCACCGAGACATCCGTCCACCGTTTCGCACGCCGTGATGGCGGCTGGGAGCGATCCGGTGTGGCCGACCATGTCCGGATTCGCAAAATTGACGACGATGAGGCCAAATTTTTTGCTCAGAATGGCGGCTTTCGCGGCATCGCGGACGCCAAAGGCACTCATTTGCGGGAATTGGTCGTAGGTGGCGAGAGGCGAACCGTCTGGCAGTGTTTTTGGGGAGGGGATGATGGCGCGCTCCTCGCCGGGAAACGGCTCTTCGCGGTAGTCGTTGAAAAAGAAGGTGACGTGCGGGAACTTCTCGGTTTCAGCGCAGCGGAACTGCGGAATGCCCTTGCTGGCGACGTAGCTGCCGAGGATGTCTGGCATCTTGGGCGGCTTGCCGAAGAGGACGTTCGGGCATAGGCCTTCCTCGTAATTCGTCATCGTCGCGTAGTAGAGGTCGAGCTTCGGGCCACGGTCAAAGCCCTTGAACACGTCGTCAATGAAGGCGCGGGTCAGTTCGCGCGGACGGTCGCCCCGAAAATTGAAGAAGATCACCGCATCGCCATTCTTGA
This sequence comes from uncultured Opitutales bacterium, assembly GCA_964561455.1. Classification (GTDB taxonomy): domain Bacteria; phylum Verrucomicrobiota; class Verrucomicrobiia; order Opitutales; family JABDGR01; genus JABDGR01. The sequence continues at coordinate 10,215 of CAZLPS010000091.1, read as the reverse complement.
TCGTGCCCACGGGTTGGCCATCAGCTCCCACCACCTGCGTCGGCAGCACAAATTCGTCGCCACTCATGGACGGCTGCACCGGCTTGTCATAATATGCCTGGACGGCCGCGGCGGCGCTCTGCGCCGTGCGGGCGATTTTGCGGCCGGTAAGCGTGTCGTAAGCCGTTTGCACGCGGTCCCAGCGCTTGTCGCGGTCCATGGCCCAATAGCGACCGGCCACGCTGGCAATCTTGCCCAGACCAATTTCAATGCATTGCCCCTCGGCCTGTTTCACAAAACCAAGACCGGAGGTCGGCGGACTGTCGCGCCCGTCCATAAAAGCGTGCACGAACACGCGTTTAAGCCCCGCCGCCTTCGCCAATCGGAGCAAACCGTAAAGATGTTCGAGCATCGAATGAACACCGGCATCGGAGACAAGCCCCATCAAGTGCAGCGCCCCGCCTTCCTTTTCACGGTCAAAGGCCGCCTGCAGCACGGGCGAAGACGCAATGCTCCCGGTCTCAAATCCCTTGTCTATGCGCACAAGTTCCTGGTCCACGATCCGACCTGCGCCAATATTCTGGTGGCCGACCTCGCTGTTGCCCATGACACCTGTGGGCAGACCGACATCGAGCCCGCCGGCCATGATTTCGGTGCGCGGCCATTCGGCGGTTAACCGCCGGGCCACCGGGGCATTGGCCAGTTTGACGGCGTTGCAGGCGTCGTGTGCCGGGTTATGGTTGGAGCCCCAGCCATCACGAATGACGAGGACCACGGGTTTGTAGGAGGGAAGGGACATGGAGGAAAGTGTTTTGGTGCTTAGTGTTTTAGTGCTTAGTTCTTGGTTATTGGAGCAAATGCGGAAAAGGAAGAGAGGGAAGATGGAGGGTAGGGGGTAGAAGCGGGGAGCGGGGAGCGGGGAGCAGGGAGCGGGGAGCGGGGAGTGGGGAGTCAGGATGCGCGCCACTGCCTTTGTCGCTTCAGTCGCCTCAGTCGCCTTGCAACAATGTAGAAAGTCGAGGAATAACCTTAAGAGATGGCGCGCGAAAAGGAAACCTAAACTTCTAAGACCCCGGTAACGGAGGCGGCAGGTGGGGAGTGACGCGGCGGCGCAGGATTTCGATTAGTTCGGGGTCCATGACGGCGAATTCGTCGGGGATATGCAGGCAGATGATGCGTTGATTTTTTAGCTGGGGCCGGAACTTCTTGGACAGGCGGTCGCGGTGGGTCTTCTCCATGACAAAGATGACATCAGCCCACTCGACCAGTGGGGGAGTGAGCTCGACCTCGGCCCCAATGTTTAACCCGGCTGAAGCAACTTCGATGCCGGGCCAATCTTGAAACACATACTCCGCCGTCGGGCTGCGCATGCGGTTCGCGCTGCAGAGAAACAGAATGTGTTTTGGTTCGGACATGCCCAAGAAATAACGGAATCGCCGGATTTGTAAACAGCGACGGATCGGAGCTTGAGGACAGGATAAACGGCATTGCCGACCGCCAGGACTATTTCTTGTCCGCTGCTTCCAACCGCCCCAGTTCAGCGCGGGCGAATCGCGAAGTAAATTCAAGCAGCTTCGCATCCCCAGCCACACATTCTTGAAAATTGGTGCGTGCGCCATTCTTATCTCCATTGAGCAATCGCCTCAAGCCAATGTAATAATCGGCCTCTCTTTGCCGGACGGGTGTTGGTGTGTCACCGGGCGATTCCGCCGCCGCCAGCAAGGCGGCTTCATCCAATTTACCGCTTACGAACTGCCCCAGCGTTTTCTCCCAGCCGTCCTTCCAGCTGTCGACGTTCGTGGCAAAGTTGTTTGTCGGCAAATCGAGACGGTACTGCAGAAATTGACGGGACAGAAAAATTTGATCCAAAAGGCGTGAGTCAAAGTCGGTTTGCAATTCTTCGCTTTTGTTGAAATCGGCGAGGGCATGCGCAAACTCGCCCCGAATTTGCCACTCGACACCACGCCAAAAATAGCCGCTGGCATTTCTGGGGTTTAGTTGGATTTCGTGATTGAAATCGGCCAGGGCCCGGGCGCCTTCCCCCGTTCCTTGCCAAGCCACTCCACGCATGAGATAGAGACCAGTGCTGTCACTTGGGTTGTAGGCGATGAGGGCGTTAATATCCGCGATGGCGGTTTTGTAGTCGCCGTTATTCATTTCCGTACCAAGGCGCTTGGCGATCCCCATCGCGTCCAGCAAGCTGGGAGATAGGTCGGAGGCGGCTGCCGGGCTCGCTCCGTTATCTGTGCCCCCTTTTTCGCTCATGCTTTCGGCGGCCACCGCGCGCAACAGGGTGGCCTCATTATTTTTCGGGTCGAGTTCGAGGGCATGGTCAATATCGGCCATCGCGCCATCGAGGTCATGGTTGTCTTGTTTGGCGACGGCGCGCAGTGTCCAGGCATAAGCATTGTTTGGGTCAAGCTCGATGGCCCGGCTGCAATCCGCAATGGCTCCGCCATAATCCTCTGCGTTTACCTTGTACTCGGCCACGGTCAGAATGAAGACGTCGCTTTTTAGCTGCAAGGAGCCTTTAACGGTCCAATTCGGCCTGGCCGCCCCGGCGTCAGCATTTTTGTCTATGCTTGGCCCTCCGCCACCCGGATTTGGCTTGGGACGGAGATAAGCCACGCTGTTTTTACCGTCCACCACCATGTCCATCCGCGCCAACGCCGCCAGTCCAATGCTCCCGGCAAAATTATCGCCAACGTCGCCATACACCTTGATATCACCCGTCTCCCGCAGCGGCACATCCGTCAGCGTCAGCGGGCCAAGTTTGATTTCTTCCGCTTGTGTCGAAGGTACGGTATGGGAAACTGCGGAAGAACCCACTGTTTCGCGCAGCATCTCCACTTGAGCGCGGGGATGGGCGTCGCTCCATTGCTTCCATGCTGCTTCCGGCACCGTCACGCCCCCGGGGTCGCCCGTGTCGATCATGACGGTGCCGGTGCCATCGTTGCCCAATGGTATTTCCAACAATAAAACTTGGCCCTGGCCCACGGGTCTTATTTTTGCTTCGAACCAGTCGGCCGTGTCCTTGGGCAGTTCCGCGACGGCGTTGACGGTGTGGGTGGTTCCGTCAAAAACCAGGATGTTGTCCTGAATTGCCGGCCAGCCAATCAACAAATCAAATCCGTCCCAGTCAAAAATCGCAAATTGTGCGGCAAAGTTCTCCGCACCCATGGTCAAGTTAACCGCCTCGGTTAACCCGGCGGCCGGTGCCGTCGCCGCTTTACGCGGGGTGGGAGTGAATCGGATGCCCAGGCGCTCTACTGCGTTGGTCGTGAGAAATGCCGCATACCCCGATCCGGTATCCAGCGTCACCCTCAGCGGCTGCCCATTAATTGCGGCATTGGACACGGGGACCAGGACCCGGGAATTGGAAACGTCAGTTGTGCAACCAGGAAGCAACAAAAACGTGGCCGATAACGCTAATGCAACCACTTCGGCTCTGATTAATCGTTTGGCTTTCATCGGGCGAATTGGAAAAGCTGATTCCGCGGCTATTTTTGTCTCTTTGCCAGCCAACCGCAACCCGGGCTTTGCCACAAGCGAATACCGTGAAAAAGGTTGGGGCGGTGGGGCAATTTATGCCCGCTCAATTTTTGCGTGCATACGCATGGTTGCAGGCTGGGGAGTTCAGTTTCCGATGAAATGAGGCAGGGCGGTTCTTCGCTTAATCTCTGAATGGCCGGAAAATGTCTTTTCGGGATTGCCAGTAGACGCGGCCCGGGGTTTATGCTGGCTGCTGAGTCCGTCGTAGCGTGATCCCGCGAGGTCGGGCCTGCGCATGCGGTTCGCGCTGCAGAGAAAGAGGACGTGCTGAACTTTGGGCATGATTAAGTCATAACTGAAAACGACGACAAGTAAATGCCATCCAACCGTTGCCTGGGGGTCCGCCCGGGTGTTTGATTAAGGCGAAGGCAAACGTCACCCTTTTAGCGCCACCAGATGGAGTCGAAGATCGCCCAAAGACAGACGCACACGGCCGTGGTCAAAATTGGAATTATAAATCCGAGTTTCATAAGCTTGGAATGGGGGTCTTCAAATATTGCATCGGCTGGATTCCCGGGATTATACAGGACTGGCTGGAGGGTTTCGGGTGCATCTGGCGGAGCGAGTCTGGTGAGTCCAATAATCTGACCTTTTGTGGTGTAAGTTCCCCCGTCATGGGCGATAAACTCAATAATTGGAATTCGTGCTTCCTTGCCAGTACGGAAATAAACCGGTTGCCAATGAACGATTTTACCTTGCGTTCGCCTGGCTTGTTTTAGCCAGCGCTGGGCCAGCAGATAATCTCTTACGACCCATAGCCAAACCGGTACCGGAATCAAAACAAGCAAGATGAGCGCTCCCAGCAGGCGTTGGTGTTTGGCCAAGATATCCATCGCGACCAAACAGGTATACAAATTCGTGGCACCGCCTGCCAAGCGGCAAAAATTGGCGCTTTAGTTTGCAGCGGCCAGCGTCTTTGGGCTTGCCGCGCGCCGCCGGAAAGCTTTTACTGACCGTTCCGACCTAGGGGGGTATAGCTCAGTTGGCTAGAGCGCATCCTTGACATGGATGAGGTCACTGGTTCGAGCCCAGTTACTCCCACCAGTTGCGGGAATTAAGAATTAGGAATTAAGAAGTCATCCTCCCACTGCCAGGCAGTCGGACAGGCGGCATACGGCAGTAGAATTGTTTCGACCCGGTTTGCCGATGTATTGATTCTGCATTCTCAATTCTGCATTCTAAATTCCAGCTTCGCATTCCCATGGCTCCGCTCGACCAACCCATCTTGTTCCTGGCCACGGCGGATGCGGCGCGGGCGCGGAAGTTTTACGGCGAAGTACTTGGGTTGAATTTCGTCGGTGATGAGTACCCGGCATTGGTTTTCCAGATTGGGCCCTCGATGTTGCGCATTCAGAAAGTGGAGCAGGTTACGGTCGCGCCTTATACGGCGCTGGGGTGGGCCGTGGCGGACCTACGGCAGACGGTGCGCCAATTGCGGGCAAAGGGAGTTGCCTTTCAGCGGTATGAAGGAATGACGCAAGACGCCGATGGCATCTGGCCGGCGCCCAGCGGCGCATTGGTGGCGTGGTTTAAGGATCCGGATGGGCACACGCTGTCGCTGACCGAGTTCAAATAAGCGCACTGACACGGGCAGGCGGGAGGTGGCATTCAGAAACCAGGAACCAGGAACCAGGAACCAGGTACCATGTCACCTTGAATTCAACCCCTACATTCAAGGAACATCTGCAGGGCCCCTTGCAGGAGGCCGTGGCAGAGCGGTTGTTTTTTTGGGTCGAGGATTTCGGTTTGTTTGAGGAATTTGGCATAGGCGGGTGGGGCGTCGCCGGGAAAACCGTGGAACCAGGTGGCGAAGAGTTCGCGGCTGGTTTGGGCGGCGGCGAGGGGTAGCAGAACATCGCCGATCAACGTGTCGAGCCGCGCGCCTTGCCAAACATCACCAAAAATCTCCCGGGCGACCCGCTTGCGCAGGGTGGTAAGCCGGTGCTTGCGGCGGAAGGGCCCGGAATCTTCAACGGCGGTGGCGCCTTCCGGCCATTCCTGGGCCGCGCGGATCAGGTTTTGGGTCCAATCCGGCTGCGCGGCGACAACTTTGGCATACTGCTCCAGCCGCAAACGCGGATGGTTCGCCGGGCGCAAGCCGGCAAGTTTCCAGCGTTTACGTTCCTCTTCGAATAGGAGGCCGGTTAAGGGCGGGTGTGTGGCCCAATCGGCCAGTGGGTACTTTAGCGCCAGGGCCGACATTGGCGGGCGGTTGCGCCGGTAGCCGAGGGCCTCAAGCGTCAGCTGGTGGCAGGCCTCGGCAAAGCCGGATTTGGCGATGCGCTGGACCGCGAAAGCGTGCTTCTGCCGCCAGCGATGCAGGGCCCGGTCCAGGAGACGGGCCAGGCGGTCTGCGGGTGGGCGGCGAAGGAATTCCTCGAGGGGGCCAAGGGGGTCGCGGCCCTCGGCGGCCAGCAGGGCCTCCTCGGCGGCGTAGTCCTCCAAATCGTGTTCCAGATGCTCGATGAGCACGACCTGCTCGGGGGCCTCGCCCTGAATGGTGCGGGGGGCGGCTTCATGGTCAGCGGGCGGGAAGAGGAGCACGTGTAAAGCCACCCCGGCGTAATTTGGATCCTGGCTGTGACCATGGGCGTGCCAGTCGCGCGCCTGAAAATGGACTTCGACATCGCCGCGCACCCGGCGCCCGTCCAACTCCCATTCGCCACCGTGGAAGTCGGGGCCTTCCTGCAAGTTCCAGCGGCCGGGATGGCGAACGTGGAGAGCTTTTCCCGAAAGGGTGCGCAGATTCTCGGAGCGAAAATTGCCGCGCAGCCAGATTTTTTGAACGACGCGCTCGGAAACGGTGTAGGGCCCATACCAGCCCTGCATTTCGGCCACGGCGGGAGCGGAGGAAATGGAATCGGGCGCGGGAGGCGGCACACTCATGCCGGAAGTATTGCGTATCCAGCCGTCCTGTGCCAGAATAAAATATCAAGAATGGGGGCGTAGTCCGAACGTAGCGCTGAACATCAACTTATCCACACACGGATATTTAAGCAGAGCGCTGTCCCGCGAATGCGGGATCAGCGCTACGCTTGCGGCCGCCCGTCCCCTTAAAACTTTCCGCCAATTTCAATCCCGATCCCAAAAATCGAATTTACGTCGGCGCTATTGGCGGAATGGCCGTTGGTATGGAACTGGTATTCGCGGCCCAGGATGGCGGAGACATATCCCCGGATAAAGCACGCCGGCGACAGGGCCTGGCGGATGCCGATTTTTATGGTCGTGTCGGTTTCATCAACGGCTTGTTTCAGGCCGGCGGCGGTGTCTTGGGCGCGGAACCAGCGTGAATTGTATTCGACGGAGGCGTCGGCGATGGTGGCTTTGTTGTCAAAGATGTCGTAAGCGGCACTGACACCATTCGAAATGCCCGCATAGGCGCGGAAGGTCCACTGGGCTAACGGCGTCCAAGTTACGTCTGCATAGGGCGTCACCGTGTCGGTGTCTTCCATCCGGCTGTAGAACATGGGGCCGGCGGAAATAGTGAGATTGGGGCTGACCACGTAGGTCGGGCCAGCGGCCACCGAATACTGGAACCCGCTGGTCAGGGTTCGCTTGGTGTCCGCGGCAAACCCGGCGTTCACCTGGGCGAACAATTTCCACTGGTCATTAAGATCAATATCGTGGTGAAGCAGGAATCCGAGTTTGGCGACATTGCTGAACGGCACCGGGTTGATGCCGCCAAACGAGTAATTGATGTACGAATTCGTGATCCCCAGGGTAAAGTGGTTGACGCCCATATCAATTTTTTCGCCCAATTGGAGCAGGATGCTATTGCTGGTCAGGTTGCCCGCGGCGCCGCTCTTGAGGCTGGCGGAAAAATCGTGTTCGAATTGAACATCCAAAAACATCGGCGACACTGCGAGTTTATCCGAGGAGGTGGCCGGCGGGGTGGTTTGTGCCATCAGCGGGGTGGCGGCGAGGGCGAAAGCCGCGACCAGTGCGGCGCGGCGGAGGGCGGGAACGAAGGGCGGGAGGTGGGCGAGGGAATGCATGGCCCAAGGAGCTAACGGGCCATGGCGCAAAAGGCAAACATGTTCGCCATCCAGAAATAGGCGGTCGGCGTGGAGGCGGCGCGGTTACCGCAAATCCACGCGAGGCGCAGGCTAAAGTTCGGTACGGCGGGAATTGAAAATTTCCCCCAAGTTACCGAGGCGCGCGTCCATCGAGGTTTCTTCATCGAGGGATTTTTGTAATAAATCGGCGACGGCCGCGAGACCCAGCAACTGGGCGAAGTCCCGCGCACTGCAATAACCGGCGACTTCAAACTGTTTGATTTTGCGCGCAATCTCCACCAGCCGCGCATCGCGCGCCGGACCAGACTTGTTTTCGGCAACGGTTTCCTGCAACCCCATGAGCAGGCCTTCCATGGTCAGACAAACTCGCCCGTCCGGTTGCAGCCCGAGGGTATGCTGCACTTGCGCGAGACGACGCAATTGCTCGCGGGCTTGATCGGCTTGCACCTCGCAAACAGCCTGGAAAATCTTGTCCTCGACCCCCTGCAACAGCAAGTTTTGCGCGTCGATCAGCAGTTTTTCCGAACTATATAATTCCTGGACCTCCTCGGTCAGGACATGGGCGAGGGTATGGAGCCAGTGTTGTTCAAAACTACCGGTGGGAGTCGGTTCGCCCTGGGCTTCGGCCAAGCCTGGCAACGACAGGTACTCCGAACGATGGTCAATCGTGGGCGGGTTGGCGGCATCGTCGCCAAAATAGTCAAACGGTGGTTGAGAAAAGTGCATGGGGCGCAAGAGCGGCGGTTGCGACCGTGGGGCAAAAATTATCCGGAGGGGAATGCTTGAGTGGCGATTAGTCTTTCGAACTCATCCCGAGGGCGACACGTAATCCGTTCCAAATGTTCCAAGAATTCGTCTTCGTGGCCCGCAGTGTAGGCAAGATCATCATCGGTCAGGACCATATACTGCTCTTTGAAGACAGCTTTAAAAAATGGCCAATGATGTTGCAACGTCTCGGAGAGGAACTTCCCGGAAGACGACGGTGAATTCATTTCGATAATCGGCGGGTGCGGCAAATGTTTCCGCGCCACGGGATGGGGGTGGGGGGGTGAGGTGGCAGTTTTCATGGCAGTTTTTGGGATGGAATCAATGGCGGCCAAAACCGCGCCGCCATAAACGCCAAGCCCTCGAGGTTGAGGATGGAGGACGCTACTTTTCTAACGGTAATATACACCCGTTCCGGAAAAATATATATACCTGGTGTACCTATATTTAGCCTTTTGCGAATGTTATTCATTTTTTTACACGTGCTGATTAAAAAACCCGAATGAAAATGGGGTCTATTCGAGGGGCCGTTTGGGCCAAATTTCCTGGCAACACGGTTAACGCAGAAGCGGCACGGAGGCACGGCAACAGAGCCCAGGGAGGGGCGCGATGTTGGCGTGGCGAGTCCGGGCCTATTTATTGCAGGTTTGCTTTGGGGGAGGTTTTTACGCCATAACCCTGCCATGAACCAAATCGACCTGGCCGGCCGCAATGCCATCATCACCGGTGGCGCGCGCGGCATTGGTTATGCCATTGTCGAGCGCCTGCTGGCGTCCGGCGCGAATTGCAGTGTGTGGGATGTGGATGGCGCGAGGCTCAAAGGGGCGGCGAAGAAGCTCAAGGCGGGGCGGCGGGTGCAAACTATCGCGGTGGATGTCACGGATGCGGCCGCGGTGGAAAGAGCCGGGCGGTCCGCAGCCCGGCGCTTTGGGTCGGTGGACATTCTGGTCAACAACGCCGGAATCGCGGGGGTGTCAAAAAAACTTTGGGAGTGCTCCCTCGCCGAATGGCGCGAGGTCATCGAGCTGAATCTGTTGGGGGTTTTTTACTGCTGCCGTGCCGTGGTGCCCTTGATGTTCGAAAAGAATTACGGTCGCATCGTCAATCTGTCCTCGGTGGCGGGCAAAGAGGGCAACCCCAATGCCTCGCACTACAGCGCAGCCAAAGCCGGTGTCATTGGCTTGACGAAGTCCCTGGCCAAGGAGCTCGCCACCACCAATATTCGCGTCAATTGTGTGACGCCGGCAGTGATCGAGACGGAAATCCTCCAGCAAATCTCCCGTGAACATTTGCAGTATATGCTCGCCAAAATTCCGCTGGGCCGGGCGGGGAAGGTCGAGGAAGTCGCTGCATTGGTCGCGTGGTTGTGTTCAGCGGAATGCTCTTTCAGCACCGGCGCGGTCTTTGATATCACCGGAGGCCGGGCGACATATTAGCCTCCTTTCCCTGCGTTTCGGCGCGAGGGAGAGCAAGGTTCGCGACGACGCCAACCCATTCCGCACACCGGCAACCCAGTGCGGCATGCGGGCGACGGGAAACGGCACCCAAGGGCGTGACTAACCCCGGGAATTGACCGTATTTGCGATCATCCGACCTTTCAAAACCGGGTTAGCGGTTGGCCGAGAGCGAGCCCATCACATTAGCAATGAAATTCGAGCGATTCCGATTTTCAGCCTCCGCCATTTTGTCAATCTTGGCGATGAGACTCTCGGGGAGACTGATCGAAATTTGCGTCATGCCATCGGCGCGGGCCGATTGGCGTGGTTTACGGGATTTTTTAGCCATAGAGGGATTCAACGTAGAGTTCTTCCCGCCAAAGTCAATCTCAATCAAGGTCCACGCCTGATGAGGGGTGTGTGACCGCAAAGTGACCTTGGGGAGTCAGGCGGCGATTTTTGGGTGG
>CAZLPS010000090.1:0-17181 GCA_964561455.1 uncultured Opitutales bacterium | reverse complement strand
GATTCTGCTGGCCAAGCACCCGGAAGCGGCGGTGCGGGAATTGCGGTCGAAGATGGGTTAATACTACTTCGCCATCACTTATGGACGGGATGGACTGAATGGAACGCCTTCGACTTTATGGGCTCGCAACCGCCGTCCGTTAATTCACTGGGCTGGCCGCACAAAAACCAAGTCGCACCATTCACCCATGACGCGCGAGTCGCCAAAAAACTCCAAATCGTCGGGAGCGTCATAAGCCCAGGCCGAGGAGAGCACCCGCTCAAAAGCCGCGCGCACGTCGCCCACTTCGGAGGCGAGGATTCCACTCATGGCGAGGGTGCCCCCCGGTGCAACGGCTGCGGCCAAATCATCGGCGTGAATGGCCAGGACGTCCGCTTGGATATTGGCCAGTAATAAATTGGCGTGGCGGTGATGCAAGGCGGCTTCGAGTCCGGCCAGTTCGAATTCCACAGCGTCCGGGCGAAGGTCGTTAACCAGAAGATTCTCGCCGGAGACGGTGATGGCCTCGGGGTCACGGTCGAAGGCAAAAACGTTCCGGCAACCGAGGAGTGCGGCGGAGACCGCGAGAATGCCCGAGCCGCAGCCAGCGTCAATGATTCGGGCTGCGGCATAACCGACGGGCCCCGGCGACGCGCGAAAATCGAGCAGCCGGCCGGCCATGAGCCTTGTGGTGGCGTGGTCGCCGGTGCCGAAGGCCAGGCCGGCGTCAAACAAGAGGCGGGTGTGGCCGGACGGCAGGACGTATTCGCCCTTGCGCCAAATCGGCACCCAATGCAAATCGCCGGTGGACCAAGGGTGCAGATGGGCCTTGTAGGCTTCGCGCCAATCGCGGTCGTTGAGGGTGGATTGGGTCGGATGCGCGGGCAGGGCGGGAAATGCAGCGCACAAATCATCCCACGCGGCCTGCGCCAGCGCAGCGTCGTCAAAATAGCCAATTAATTGAAACACCGTGCCGCTGGCGTTGACTTCCAAAGCCCACGGGCAACGCGTCAGGCTATTGAACCATTCCTCCACGGCGTCAACCTGGTGGACGGGAATGGGGGTGCGAAGTTCGATCATGGCAGAAGTGGCGGCGCCGAATTTCCGTCGGCCTGCGCGCTGGATAAGACCCGATGATATGAATCAAGACGCTAAAAACCAAGAACTATAAACCGGGAATCGGGAACCTGTGCCGGAAGACGAGGAGCGGGCTCAGAGAAGTTTCCCTTCGCCCAATTCCGCAATTACGGCCGGCAACAACGCATGTTCGGCGGCGTGAATTTTCGCCGTGAGGGTTTCCAGGGTATCTGCGGGGGTGATGAGTACTTGCGTTTGGCGCAGGATGCGCCCGCCATCCACTTGGGCGTTGACCTCGTGCACCGTGCAGCCGGTTACCGGCACCTGTGCCTCGAAGGCCTGCCGGATGCCGTCGAGGCCGGGAAAGGCGGGCAGGAGGCTGGGGTGCAAATTAATGATGCGACCCGCGAAGGCTTCCAAAAAGGCGGACTTAATCACGCGCATAAACCCCGCGAGCACCACGAGGTCGGCACGCCAGGCGCAAATTTGGGCGATGAAGCGCTCTTCGGCAACGCCTGCCAGTTTGGTTTTAAAGGGGGCGGGATCGAGGTACAACGCCGGCACGCCAAAACGCGGCCCGAGTTCGAGCATTTTAGCCTGCGATTGGTCGCACAAAATGCCGACGACACGCGCCCGGCCCAATTTTCCGGCCTGCTGCGCGAGGAGCACGGCTTCAGCATTGCTGCCGCGCCCGGAGCCGAGGAGGACGATATTATAAGGGGCCAAAGGAAGATTCTAATTTAAGCGCCCGGTTCTACGCGCCATCCCTCACCCGGCCAACTATTTCTTTTAGCTGCCGTTGGGCTTGAGGGCAGCCATGGACGTCTGTAGTAAGCGCTGTAGACTGAAGGCGGTGCTGTAAATGGACTCCTGTCGCGCAACGGCATCCAATCGCAAACGCATTTCCGGCGTATCCACCACAATTTCCGCAGGTTCGCGTTTGACGACGTGGAAGATCACGCCGACGTCCTTCCCGGGAACCATTTTGCTGACTGCGCCCGGTTGGAGCGTGAGGAGGAACGGCACATGGTTGGCGTCGGGTTCTGTCAGGGCCGCGATCAAATCATTCCCCATGGACGCCAGCGGGCTGACCGCAGGAGTATCCCTGGCCGGGTTGAACGCTTCCATTGCGGCGTTGCCCAGTTCCTCATCGGAAACGCCGGAAAAGCTTCGCACCGTCAATTCTTGGGCTTCGGCCGCTACCCGGAAGGATTTGCCATCGGCCATGGCCTTGGTGATGGCGGCGCTCAATTCGTCAGCGCGCGCATTGAATTGCCTCGCCTTTTCCTGCTCGCGGTAAGCTTTGAGGACATCGTCGCGGGCTTCCGCAAAAGTTGAGGCCCGGGGCGGCGTCCCACTGACAAAGAAGAGGATTCCAGCGCCGTCGGGCAGCGGAACGGGAGCCATGGGATTCTGCGGGTTGAGATTAAAGCCCACGTTTTGCAAATCGTCGTCCTTAACCGGGGAATCCGCTGGAGCCGGGGTGCCTTGGGTGAGTGTCGGCAGCGGCAGCACCGCCTTATTGTATTTTTTGAGGAGGGCGGCGAAGGCCGGAGTATTGAGCGCCGCGTTGAGGTCGGAGACCTCGCGGGCGAATTTCATCGCCGAGGTTTTTGCGTCGGCCAGGGCATTGTCTTTCTGCTCCGCGACCCAAGCCTCGTTTACTTTATTCCAGTCGTCGGGAGTGGGCGTCGCGGTGATCTCGGGAAATTTGTCCTTATGTTTGTCCAAATAGGTGCGCAACGATTCGACGGTAGGATTGGGGGCCGGGGCCGAGGGAAATTTAACGAGGGCCAAATTTGCCTGCGGGGGGCGTTGAAAACGGTTGGGGGTGGCCTCGAAAAGCTTGGTCAGCGCGGTGGTCAAGGCGGGTTCGGATTCGTCAACTTTGGCTTCGAATTTGGCGCGGTCGAAGGTGGCGGCTTCGAGGTCGTACTTGAAATTATCCTGGGCGTTGGCAATCTGCATCAAGGTCGGCACCACGACGCCGGGGATGCGGTAGCCGGGTCCGCCAATGAGCTGTTGGGCCCGGTCCAGGCGGCAATTTTCATTGAGTAAGGCAATAATTTCGTTGCGCTGGTCCACGGGCATCACCTGAAGTTTGTCCCGGAAGGCGACGACGCGTTCGGTGCTGAAATTGCCGTCGGCGTCGCGGAAGTAGGGGAGCGCGCGCATGTAGTCATCCACCTGCTTGGGGGTGGATTCGGGAATATGCCACTGGTCGGCGGTGTATTTTAGGGCAATGCGCTGGTCGCGCAACAACAACAATTGCTGGTCGTTTTGGATCTGGCCGCCACTCATCTGGGTGGCGAACACGACGGCCCGTTCCATGTGTGTCATGTCCGCCTGGCTATTAAGATCAATGCCGAGGAACAGATTCTTGGTCTGGCGGTTGCCGGTGAGCGCCGCGCGGGGGACGGCGCCGATGCTGATAATGAAAGAGACCAGCAGGACAACCAAAAAGGCCATCAAAATCCATTTGTTATGCTTGCCGAAAGCCCGTTGAAACCAGGTAATCATGGAGGAGGGAGGGAGAGGGTTAAGGAGAGAAAGACATACATCCCGGCAGGGCTGGCCCTGGCGGGGGAAAAGGTCTGACAGTGCCATTCGCGCGGTGGGGAGTCAATGTTGTTCCGTCTGGGGTTAAATTCTTGTTTATTGGCCGAAAAAGGGCTTGCCAGGAGGGCCCCTCTGGGACAGAATGACGGTTACAAGCATAAGTCAGCCCTAACTGAAAACCAATCGGTTTCAGGCGTGAAGTTTGCTTGAACGTCAAAAGCATGAGTTGCGGCCTGCAGCCGAGTATAATCGCCTTCGGGCACCAAGCTACATCCCCGTGAAAACCCACTGTTCCCTTCTTGCCGCAATTGGCGGCCTGGCCGTCCTCGCCAGCCTGACTAGCGCGGCGCATGCGCAGAACGTGACGACCGACCCCGTCGGCGCCATTACGATCACCCTTAAGGGCAATTCGGACACGCTCGTTTCGCTGCCTTTTCACCGTCCGGTTGCCCTCGAAACCCAAGTGTCGAGCATCACGGGTAATGTCATCAATATTTCGGCGTCGGCAAACATCACCGGGAACCAATTTATATATAGTGCCGGCAACCAGACCAACCATTACTACGTGCAATTTACTTCGGGCAATCGCGCAGGGATGTTTTATACAATTACCGCCAACACTCCGACGACCATCACGGTGGACGGCGCGGGCGATACCGGGCTGACGGGTAATGTCGGCACCAGCGACACTTTTCGCGTCATTCCATACTGGACGCTGAATACGCTTTTTCCAAACGGCCAAGGCATCAATCAAAGCGCCGGATTTACTGGCGGCCAGCGCAAATCCGCGATATTCGTGGTGGATAATGTCTCGTCGGGCTTCAATCTCGCCGCTCTCACCTCTTATTACTACTACAACGGCTCGTCGAGCCCCGGCGCCGGCTGGCGCCAAGCGGGTGACACGGGTAACCTCACCAATGATGTGGTCATTTACCCTGACAATTACTTTTTCGTCCGCAACAGCATTGCAGGGGACACCCAGTTGACGCTGGTGGGCGCGGTGCCCCAGTCCAAATTTGCCACGCCGCTGTCCACCATTGCCGGGAATACCACCCAGGACAACTTCATTGGCGTGAGCGTGCCGGTGTCGGTAACCTTGGCCAGTTCAAATTTACAGCAGTCGGGCGCATTTTTGGCCAGCACCGGGTTTATTGGCGCCCAACGCGGCGACCAATTGTTTGTCTTTGACAATACGGTGGCAACGATCAACCGGGCGTCGGTCGCCACTTATTACTATTACGGAGGTTCGAACAGTGGCGGCCCGGGCTGGCGGCTGGCCGGGGATCCGAACGGCAATACAGCGATCCACGACAATGACGCCATCTTCCAGCCGGGAAATGGATATATTATCCGTAAAAAAGCCACCACCAGCCCTCAATCAGTGATTTGGACATTCGCCCCGGCTTATCTTCCCTAACGCAACCCGTAATTGACTTTATTTGTTCGGCAACACGATTTAAATCTAATGAAGCTCACTCGTTTCCTTCCCTGCTTGGCCTTGCTGCTGGCTGTCCCAAGTGCCCGGGCGACAATTTCCTTTGAAATTGACGCCGATCTGCTTTCAAATTCGAGCAATGTGGGCATTCCGGATGGGTCGGCGATATTCCTTGTGGTTGACACAACCGGCGCGGGATTTGCCCTTCCCAAACTTGGGGCAGTGAGTGTCGGATCGGCTTGGGGTGGCTCCAGTCATAATTTTGTGGCGGAAACCTATTCAGCCAATGGCGCGGCATTTAACAGCAATGCAAATGACGCCGGCGCGGTTTCGTTTAACACCAACGCTTACCCTTACAGCACAGTTGCGGGCATGGGTGCCAATCAACATTTGGGTCTATTCTGGTTTCCGACCCTCGGCTACAATGCGAGTTCCATTTCGATAATCGGAGGAGACACCTACGGCTATTTCGATTTTAGTAGTACGGGTAGCGGCGCGGCGAGTTGGATAACGCCACCCGATGGCAATTTTGGCATCTTCTTCACCATCAACACTCCCAATGCGGTTTCTTTTGGCACCGGTAATGACATCGTCAATTACGGTGTCGTCGTGCCCGAGCCGTCAACCTTTGCGCTGCTGGGCGGCATCTCTGCGATGGGTCTGGCTTTGCTCCGCCGCCGGCGCCAAGTGCGGTAATTATCACCACCGCAGGGAGAGGCAACTGAGGCCGCCGTCCATCTTGCGGAACTCCGATACGTCGAGCACGATTACTTTGCCACATTTTTTGCGGACGTTCACGGCAAACCTTGGGAAGCCTTGGGCAATGAGCAGGTTCTCATTCACGAGCAGGCAATTCGCCGCATAACTCTCTGCTGGAGGCACGCGCACGATTTCATAATCCCGGAACGCCGCGTCGCCGGCCAATTCATCCGCCACAGCAAGCTTGTTGCCGCTGAGCCACGCCAGCCCACTCTTCAAGTGTAGCAGGCCGGGCTGACGGCGAATGTCCACCAACGTCGGAATAAAGCCGAGTTGATCGAGCCACCGGGCGAGTTGCCACGCCCCATCCTCGTTGGTGCGGTGGGAGACGCCGATGAAGAAATGCCCGTTCACGTCGCAAACATCGCCGCCGTCGAGGGTGCCGGGCGGTTGAATAGTGGCGAGGATGGGAAAGTGCTTTTCCAGCGCCGGGCGAATGGCTGCCGCTTCGCCCAGCCGGCTTGCAGCGCCGGGGCGGGTGAGCAGGGCTCCTCGGGCCGTGACAATCGCGGTGTCCTCGACAAACGTGGAGTCCGGGAAATTCTCATCCGTCGGCAGGACTGTCACCGCCACGCCGCATTTTTCGAGCGCGCGGCAATAGTCTTGGTGCTGCACCCGTGCTTTGGGCAAATCTGGCGGCCCGAGGTCGGCCGAGGTCAAACCACCGGCAAAATTCGCCCCGGGTGGGCGGACGATGGCGCGGGTAAAGCGCATGGCGACAAGTTACACCCGCTTGGCGATGGAACACGCAATATTCGGGCTTTGCGGGTTCACGTCCACTCGACGATCCTTTGGGATGATGACCAAATCCATATCCTCCATCGGGATGGCCCCGAGCAAAACCTGATCGCCCATGACCAGTGCGCCCACATAGCCCACCCGATTCTTGAACCGCAGTTCCACTGGGCCAACATACGGTACCAGCCGCTTGCTCCCATCCGCCAGCGTAACTTCCTTCTTGTCCTGCTCATCCAAGCTGAGTTGCAACCGCAGGTGCTCTGGAATGCACAGGTGCACCGAACCCGTATCGACCAAGGCTTCCGCCATGACCGGCTCGATTTCTGGATGCTGCGGATTAATGAGTTTAAGCATGGTGATTACCAATCCCATCCCATACAGCATATACTAATGATTCTCGCTGGCAAGCGATTGCTTAAGTTCCGTCGCAAGCATCCGACAACCAACAGCTTAAGGGTTATTCCGTTGACAGTTTGGATAAAATCGGGATGATACCATTCCATCATGGCCGTTCCCGTCTCCCAAGCATTCAAAGTGATGTCCTATGTCCTCGGGCAAAAGCTCAAGGGCAACAAGCGCTACCCGCTCGTGCTGATGCTCGAGCCGCTTTTCCGATGCAATCTCGAGTGCGAGGGTTGCGGTAAAATTCAGTACCCGGAACATATATTGAAGAAGCGCGTTTCGGCCGAACAGGCGCTGAATGCGGCCAACGAATGCGGCGCGCCGGTGGTGTCCATTGCCGGGGGCGAGCCCCTGATCCATCCGGAAATTAATGCCATTGTGGACGGGCTCATCAAGCAGGGCCGGTATATTTACCTTTGCACGAATGCGCTCCTGCTTGAGCGCAAGTTGGACTCCTTTACGCCACACAAACAGCTGACGTTCTCGATTCACATGGACGGGCTGAAGGAAGAGCACGACAAATCCGTCTGCCGCGACGGAACTTTTGACATCGCTGAAGCCGCCATCCGCAAAGCGGTGGCCCGCGGATTCCGCGTCACGACGAACACGACCGTGTTCAATAATGCGAATCCGGACCGCGTCCGCCGGTTTTTTGACGACATGATGGCCCTCGGTGTTGAGAGCATGATGATCTCGCCGGGATACCCCTATGCGAAGGCGCCGGAGCAGGAAATCTTCCTCGAGCGCAGCCGCACAAAGACGCTCTTTACGCAAATTCTGGGCTCAGCCAAAAAAACCTGGCGCTTCAACCACTCGCCCAATTTCATCGCGTTCCTCAAAGGCAAGATTGACTACGATTGCACGCCCTGGGGCAATCCGACTTACAACGTTTTTGGCTGGCAGAAACCCTGCTACCTTCTCGGCGACGGATTTGCGACGACCTTCAAGGAACTCATCGAAACCACCGACTGGGCGCGCTACGGCCAAAAGGGCTGGGACGAGCGCTGCAAGGACTGCATGGTTCACTGCGGCTACGAAGCGAGCGCAGTCAATGACATGTTCGGTTCCGTCGGTGGCCTCGCGCGCACGGCGAAGTATTTCTTCAATCCGGACACCGAGGGCGACGCCATTCCGGCCATGGCCCGCGCGACCGCGCCGAAGGCCGTTACGGAAAAAGCCGCGGCCCCGTCTGCCTCAGCCACGTGTGGAGGCGGTCACTCATGCGGGTGCGAATCGGCGGCAAAAGCCGAACAAACGCAGCCAGCGGCACGGTCCTGAACGGGTTGCGGGTCAGGTGTCCGGCTAGTTTCCATGGGGTGTAGGTGCCGGTTTCCTGATCATAGGAGCGGCTGAGCGTGTCCGACGGTAAATCTTCGTGGGCTTCGTCGCTGACGATGCGGATGCCGATGAAGGGCAGGCCAAATTCCTTGACCACGGCGGCGACGTGCTTCTGCTCCATGTCCACCAGCCAGGAGCCAGTACGGACGAAAATCTCGCCCTTGGATTTCGAAGTTCCGGCGATTTTGTCCACGGTCTCCAAAGTTGCGGCAATGGGCCGGTCGGAGGCGGGGAGCAAGGGGAGCAATAGTTCGGCTCCGGCGGTCAGGAAAATGTCTCCGCGCTCGAGACTCGGTTCCAAAGCTCCGGCGAAACCCGCCAAAATCACCCCTCGAATGGGCTTGGTGGCTCCCGGCTTCGAGACTTCTTCAATTACGGCGCGCGCGCGAATGGCGGCGTGCGGCTGGCCCATGCCGATCACGCCGACGGTCACCGGCACCTCGCCGCTCAAGCCGGCGGTGCAATCCGCCTCGCCGGCGCGAAAGACCCGCGGGCTGGACAGCCCGGCAATGAATTCCTTCGCCTCAAAATGGCTGGGGATGAGAACGATGACCATAAAAGTGCTTTAGTTTCCAGATTATAGCTCTTAGTTTAGGACCCTTCCGCGGCCCGCCCAAGCGGCGACGGCCAACGTATTCCAAACTAAAAACCAAAAGCTAGAAACAAAAAACTTAGTCGTATGGAAGTTACCGACGCCATCGCCCGCGCCCAGCAATTCCTGTTTTCCCGCCTCGATGCCCGCGGGTTCTGGGAGTGCGAACTCATTGTGGACAGCACGGTGGTCTCGGACTTCGTGCTCTACTACCATTGGGCTGGCAAGCCGGAGAAGGCCCAGAACGAACGCTGTCGGGCGCATATACTCAGCCGCCAACTTGCGGATGGCGGTTGGCCCCAATTTCCCGGCGGTCCAGCCGAAATTGCCGCGACGATTAAGGGCTACCATGCGCTTCGCTTAGCGGGCATGGCCAAAGATGCGCCCGAGCTGGTGCGCGCCCGTGAACGCGCACTGGCGTTGGGCGGTATTCCCAAGCTGCATACTTTCGGCAAGCTTTACCTCGCCATGTGCGGGCTGTTTTCGTGGAAATACTGCCCGCTCATTCCGGCGGAGATGATGCTCCTGCCGACTTCCGCGCCGTTTCACATTTATAAAATGTCCTCGTGGACGCGGAATCTCGTCGTGCCACTGACCGTCATCAACCATTACAAGCCCATTCGCGTACTGGCCGCGTGCCCGTCGTTGGATGAACTTTACCCGGGCGGCACGCAGGACGGCGACTGGTCGTTGCCGCGGTCAGACGAGCTTTTCTCCTGGCGCAATTTCTTCCTCGCGCTGGACCAACTGGGGCGCGTGCTCAATTACCCACCCGCTGATCTTCTCCGCCAGCGCGGACTCGATGCGGCCCGCGACTGGATGCTGGCGCGGCTTGGCCCCGGTTGCGACGGCATGGGCGCGATTTTTCCGGGGATGCTAAATACTTTGATTGCCCTTGAGCTTTTGGGCCTCAAGGAGCATCCGCTGTTTGAAAAAGAGGAGCGCGACTTTGACGGGCTGGTCCGCGGCGAGCCGGAGGACTTACGGGTCGCCCCATGTTTTTCCCCGGTATGGGATACGGCCATCATCGCGCAATGCCTGGCTGATTCCGGCGTGCCGGGTGATGACCCACGGATGACGAAAGTCGCCGACTGGCTGTTGGACCGGGAAATCAAAATCAAGGGCGACTGGGCGGAAACGGTTTCCTTTCCCGAGGCCACCGGTTGGGCCTTCGAGTTCAACAACGATTTCTATCCGGACGTGGACGATAGTTTTCAGGTCATCCTCGCGTTACGCGTACTCCAGGCGAGCGACCAGCATCGCCGCGACGCCGCCATCAAGCGCGGCATGGCCTGGTGCCGGACATTTCAGTGCAAAGAGGGCGGATTCGCGGCCTTCGACCGGGACATTACCACGCCCTGGCTCGACCAGGTGCCGTTTGCCGACCACAACGCGATTCTCGATCCGCCGTGCAGCGACATCACGGGACGGGCGCTCGAAACCCTGGCGAAAACCGGCTACACCCGCGACGACCCGCTGGTGCAACGCGCCCTGGAATTTGTCTGGCGCACGCAGGAGGCGGACGGCTCGTGGTTCGGGCGGTGGGGGGTGAATTATATTTACGGCACATCGCACGTCTTGCGCGGATTGGCCCTCATCGGAGAGGACATGAGCCAGCCGGGAATCCAGCGCGCGCGAGAGTGGCTGGAAAATGCGCAAAACGCGGACGGCGGCTGGGGTGAGTCCTGCTGGACGTATCATGATGATAAAACGCGCGGCGGCGGCGCACCATTCTTCCAAGTGACGCCGCGTGGCCCGGATGGTGAGTTGCCGACATTCGGCGCCGCGGCGTCACCGAACGGCAAAGGCCCTGCACCATCTACTTCGTCGCAAACGGCTTGGGCATTACTGGGATTGCTGGCGTGCGAAGTTCAGAGGTCCGGGCTCCCTGCTCCCCGCTCCCCGCTCCCGGCTTCGATCACGCGTGGCGTGGAGTACCTGTTGAAAACCCAGCAAGCAGATGGTTCGTGGCACTATCCGTGGTTCACGGGCACGGGGTTCCCGCGGATTTTCTATCTGAAGTATACGAGCTACCAGTGGGCGTGGCCGTTGTTGGCGTTGACGTGGTATCGGAATTTGAGCGAGGGCAAGCCATTGCCCAGGTAAAATCTCATTAAAATGAATCAAAAAAAAGAAATTGGAACATCAGCGTGGGTTACATACATTAATCCATATAGCCCATGGTCAGGGTAGGAGGGTACTTGATGTTATTCCGAATTTGACTGGGCGGACTTCGCTATATTCGGTCGTCCAAGGATGCGGTCACAATCTGTGACCGCATTGAGTTATGCGTAGAGAGTCAAAAAGTCCCCAGGCTTTACATTTTGCAGTTTGTCGCTGATCGCTAATGGCATTTAGCGCAAGTTTACCGTTTCTTCAGCAACATCGAGACAACTTCCTGGAGATTGCGCTGCAATTCATCCAAATTGGCCCCTTGGGAACGGGCACCCGGAAATCCGGGCACATAGCCGACGTAAAGACCGGTCTCTGGACAACGATCCACGACTGTGGTGTAGTTTTTCAACTATTTGCTCATGGTATAGGCCCGCTAAGAAATTCCCTTAGCCAGCATTAGCACTTGGCCCCATATACAGGCCCGCCAAAGGATGGTAGGCTAGATTATGAATACTGCCATTCTGGAATCGCCGCTTGGCGCCCATTGGGACAAGGCGTTGCAAACCGTTTTGCCGGCCCAAGTCCCGACAGGGGATGCGCGCGCCCTGCTCCTTGATGTGCGCACGCTTGGAGAATTTACGGAAATCCACGTGCCCGGGTCGGCGTCTCTTCCCCTGCATCTGCTTGAGGCTGCCAAAGTGCAAGTCCTGATGGCGGGCAAATCGGCTTGTTATCTTTTCTGCCGTTCCGGTGGTCGGGCCGAACAGGCCGCGGAGAAATTGCACGCCGCCGGCCTCCAGAATCTCTATGTGGTGAAAGGCGGGGTGGATGCTTGGGCCGCTGCCGGCTTGCCGGTAAGTAAAGGCCGCGCCACCATGTCGCTGGAGCGCCAGGTGCGACTCACCGCCGGGTTGCTCGTGTTGATCGGTTCAGTCCTCGGCTATTTTGCCAGCCCCGCGTGGCTGGCCCTTTCGGCTTTCGTCGGCGCCGGCCTGATGTTTTCGGGCATCACCAACACCTGCGGAATGGCAATGATATTGGCGCGGATGCCTTGGAACAATCGTGCGTCGGCCTCCTGCGGGCATTGAAGTCGCGCTGTGCGGCAAGAGAGCCAAATGTCCTGCCTGGATTCCATCCGAATCCCCCTGATCAGCCCGCCGACAGCAACTGGAGTCCCGCCGTGGAACTCCCGCACAGTTTGGGAGGAGTTGACTGGCTATACGGAGGTTGCCGACCGCGAAAGCTTTGAGAATTTAGCTTCCCGAGAACATCCAGTTTCTGTATTCTTGCATCCTACATGTTTGTTTGGAATTTGTTACAAAAATTACGCCCAATTCGGCGGGCATTTATTGGCCTCGCCATGGCGGCTGCCCTGGTGGGGGCGGCGTCGGCACAAAATTCTCCGCCGAGCAACACTGCGGGAGGCGTCCTGGCCCCGGCAGCTACAGTGCAATCCCCAGTGGGGCCTTCCACCGGGCCAGCGGCATCTACCGGGCCAAAGAAGACGGTTCAACGCCTCGACATCAACGGTAAACCGTATGAGCAGGATGTAACGGACTTTCTCCCGGATTTATCCCAGGGCGACACCATAACAGAAGGTCAGGTTGGCGCCTTCTACCGCGGCGCCGCGCTGGCCTTAATGCTTTTTGTGCTGGCCAGTTTGTTGTGGCACTCGCACCAGCAGGAACGCCATCTCAAACAGCTGAAAAAACAGGCGGATGAGTTGCAAGCGGGCTCCGAGCAACACCAGCGTGATTTTTTCCGGAAACAGCACCTGCATTTTGAAAACACCCCGCTCGTGGTGGTCGAACTGGATGCCAGCCGAAAGATCAAGGAGTGGACGGGCCGGGCGGAGGCCGTGTTTGGCTGGCGGGCAATGGAAGTGCTGGGCAAGTCGCTGGAGGAATTGGGCTGGGTGGAGCCGGAGAACTCGGCCGTACTTAAAGACGCCTTTGGCCCCGCCACGGGAGCGGAGAAGGCCGGCCGTATTGTGACGCTGCACCAACTGGCGCGCGATGGGAGCCGCCGGGCCATAGAGTGGCATATTTCCGTGCTGCCGGGAGAAGACGGCGCGATGGAGAGCGTGCTCGCCTTGGGCCTGGATGTGTCGGATCGCGAGGCCGCCGCCGCGGATTTGCGCCGCGAACAAAAGCGTTATTCCGTGGCGGCCCATGCAGGTGGCGTCGGGCAGTGGTCGTTGACTCCAGTGCAGGGCAACTTGAGCTGGGAGGATCCGCTCTCGGAAATGCTCGGCTACACGCCGAAGGATTTTCTGGCGCGCCTGACGCAATGGCTGGAGTTATTCCATCCCGAGGACCGCCCGCGCTTTGAGCAGGCGCTCGCGGCCGCACAACGCGAGCCAGGCTTGCGCCAGACGATCGAGGCGCGGCTGAAGCATCGCGACGGGAATTACCGCTGGTTCCAACTCGCTTTTGTGGTGGATGCCGGTGCCGTGGCGGGCGGCGGGCTGATTACGGGCACCGCCGTGGATTTGACGCGCGTCAAGCTGGCCGAGGATAAATTTCGCGGGTTGGTCGAGCAATCGTTGGCAGGCATTTTCATTTTGCAGGAAAATCGTGTGGTCTATGCGAACCCGAAGTTTTGGGCGATTGTCCGTTCCGGCGGTGCGCGGCCGGCGTTGCGTCCGGAATTCTTGGAATTGGTGCATCCGGAAGACCGGGCGATGGCGGCCGAGCGCCTCCGCCCGCTATATGCCGGCACGGCACGCGAGGCTGCGTTGTTATTCCGCCTCTCCGGTCCCCAGGGCGCAGCGGTGGCAGTGCAGGGGCATGGCATCGCTTCAGAGCATGAAGGCGAGCCGGCCATTCTTGGGTTGGTGATGGACGTGTCGCACCGGTTCGCGCAGGAGCAGACGTCCCGGCGCCTTGGGCAGGTGGTCGAGCAAAGCCCGGTCGGCATTCTGATTACCAATCCGGAGGGCGTGATTGATTACGCCAACAAGAAGTTTTGCGAGGTGTCGGGCTATCCCCAGGAGGAATTGCTGGGCCAGCGGCCACAATTGCTCAAGTCCAATCAGACTCCGGAGGAATTTTACCCGGAATTGTGGTTGCGCCTGCGCCAAGGGAAGAAATGGGAGGGCGAATACCTCAACCGGGCGAAGGACGGGCGCCAGTTCATGGTGCGCTCGCTGTTGTTTCCGATTTTCGATGAGGCTGGCAGCGTCACGCATTGCGTCCAAATTATGGAGGACATTACCAGCCAGCGCACACTTGAGGAGCGTCTGGCGCGGGCCCAACGCCTCGAAAGCATTGGCAATCTGGCTGGCGGGATTGCCCACGATTTGAACAATATTCTGGCGCCGGTGCGCCTTGGCGCCGAGTTCCTGAAGACACTGCCGTTCGCGGGCAAGGAGCGCGAAATCATCGAGGTCATGGACCTGTCCATCAACCGGGCGACGGAACTTGTGCAGCAGGTGCTGGCGTTCTCGCGCGGTCGCCGCAGCAAGCGTGAGCCGATGATGCTGGCTCCGCTCATACACGAGATGGAGCGGCTGGTGCGCGAAAGTTTCCCGCGCGACGTGCGCCTCGACGTGCGCCTCGACCCGGGCCTATCTCCGGTAAAGGCCGATCCAACGCAAATGTTGCAGGTGTTGATGAATCTTTGCGTCAACAGCCGGGATGCCATGCCGGCCGGCGGCGTTGTCACTCTGGTGGCGGATAATGTCGTTCTCGGGAGCGCGCAGACTGCAAGTTTTCCCGGGGCATCCCCCGGCCCGCACGTGCGCATCCGGGTGTCGGACATGGGGACGGGCATTCCGGCAGTAGTGCGGGACAAGATTTTTGAGCCGTTCTTTACGACGAAGGATGTGGGCAAAGGCACGGGCCTTGGGCTGTCCACGGCGCTGGGCATTATGCAGGAGCACAATGGCATCATCGAGTTGGAGTCCACCGGCCCGCAAGGAACAACATTTGTGATTTATTTGCCGGCATCAACGGAGATGCCGCCGGAGCGTCCCGCCAAGGACACCCCGGGAACGATACTGATGAAGCGGACGGCCGAGCGGGCCGCCGAAGGCAAGCCGGGAGTCGGGCATACGGTTTTGGTGGTGGACGACGAGGTGCCGCTGCGCCAGGCCGTGGCGTTCATTCTCGGTCTGCGCGGGTACACGGTGATCGAGGCGGCGGACGGGGCGCAGGCCATCGAGGTAGTGAAAGCCCGTGGCGACGAAGTCGAGGTGGTACTGCTGGACGTGATGATGCCGCGCCTTGACGGTGTGGCCACGTTAAAGGTGCTGCGCGAACTTCGGCCGAATCTGCGGGTCATCGCCACGTCCGGAGTAAATCATGATCCACGAGTAGAAATGCTCCGGCGCATGGGGGTGCAACACTTTCTCCTCAAACCCTATCGCAACCAGGAATTGATTGAAGCGCTGGGTAATTGCATCGCCAACGGGGCGGCGTGATCTATTCCCCGAGGGGGAATTCGCCCTGATTGAGGGCGTCGGCTTGTTCGGGTGTTCCGGAACGGGCAAGTAGCCAGGCGAGCGGAACGGTGGCCAAAGGAGGTTCCCGAGCGAGGCGGCCCAGCAATAGCGCGGCAGCGAGGGCGTCAAAAAGCGCGCAGTGGGCGCGGCGGCGATTTCGAGGACAATGTACGGCGGCAAGAGCGGACAACTCATCGGTGAGCGCGAAGGTTGGAATGAGTTCACCCAGTTGATAGCTCGGCAGTTTCGGATACAGGTGCTCGTAAATGCGACGGGTGTCGAGCCAGGGGCCCCAGTCAGACAGGCGCGGTGCTTGGCTGGGAACGGCGGCGCCGAAATCCGGCGACGCCGGCGGCACGGGCCAAACCCGGCGGAGCAGGCTGCGCTCAATGGGTGCATGGTGCGCCGCAAAGGGTCCGGTTTGCCGCAGGTGAGCAACGAGTGTACCCTCCGCGGCAAATGGCGCCGCGGCGGCGGCATCTTTTTCCGCAATGCCGTGAAGGGCGGATTCTGCTGCAGCCATGGGTCCGCTGGGCGCGCAGAGGCGGGTGTGCGTCGCAATGATTTTGCCATCCCGGAGGGTCGCCACGCCATATTCGACGACACCGCTTTGCCGGCTGCCTTCAAAGTCGAGGACGTGGATGGAGGTGGAAAGCCAGCTCATGGTGACGAATTAAGAATTATGAATTAAGAATTAAGAAGTGGAAGAACCGAATTTTCGCCAGACCGCCGAACGGGGGGTACGGGTTGCGTTAGCGTCACACTTTTTACCTCGCACTCAGCTTCATCCTTTCCTTTTTCCTCCTCCCTCGCATAGACTGGCACCATGTCCTCCGGCTTGAATCTCGACCCGTATCGCGCCTTTATCGGCGAGTTGGCCGCTGCCAGTGGGCCGATCATTCGACAGCACTTCTGGAATCCCGCGCTGGCGGTTGAACAAAAAAGCGACCAGACGCCGGTGACCGCGGCCGACCGGGAAGCCGAAGCTGCGCTGCGCAAAATGATCAATGCCCGGTTCCCGCAGCACGGCATCATTGCCGAGGAATATGGCCCGGAGCGTGCGGACGCTGAGTGGACGTGGGTGCTGGATCCGATCGACGGCACCAAGTCGTTCGTGCACTGGGTTCCCTTGTTCGGCACGCTGATTGGACTCCTGCATCAGGGTCAGCCGGTGTTGGGTGCCATCCACCAGCCGATATTGAATTTGCTCTGTGTCGGTGACGGCGCGGAGACCAAACTTAACGGCCTGCCGGTGCGGGTGCGTGAGACGCGCACGATCTCCGAGGCGACGCTGCTGACCACAGATGTGGTGGATTCGGCGAAGCGGCATGACCCGGTGGCGTGGAAGCGGCTGGAAGGCGCGGCGAAGCTGGTGCGCACGTGGGGCGACTGCTACGGCTATTTACTGGTGGCCGCCGGCCAGGCGGACGTCATGGCCGATGCAGTGATGAATTTGTGGGATGTGCTGCCGTTGGTGCCGATCATCCGCGGGGCGGGGGGTGTCATCACGGACTGGTCAGGAGGCGAGGTTGGCGACCAGAGATCATGCCTGGCCGCCAATCCAAGGCTGCATCGGCTGGCGTTGGATTTGTTGCTGACGTGATTTCCACCGTCGGTGCCCAAAGGCATCCTCCGGTCAAACATCGCAGACCCAGAAGCCGCCGGGGTCCCGGTGCAGGGATTCGGATACGGGAATGAAGAGCGTGCGCAGCTTGATCAACCCGCGGTCGAAGGAATAACGCA
>CAZLPS010000089.1:0-17731 GCA_964561455.1 uncultured Opitutales bacterium | reverse complement strand
TGACTGATAGGAAATTGCTTTCCTGTGGTGGTTTGGGATTGGAGGAGGGGGTTAATTGTATTTCTACGATAAAGACGTTGTCCGTCTTGCCCGCCAATTGAAACCCTCCAAACGCGGTGAACTCGAAATCACCGACCTGAACCGTCGCTACCTTGAAGCTGGCAAGCTCAACGTTGAAATCTTCGGCCGCGGCACCGCCTGGCTCGATACCGGCACGCCGGACTCGCTGCTCGATGCCGCACAATTTGTCCAAGTTATTGAACGGCGCCAGGGCCTGAAAATCGCCTGCCTGGAAGAAATCGCCTACCGGCAATGCTGGATTGACCAAGCCGAACTGGAAGCGCAGACGATCAAGTTTAAGCAGTCATCTTACGCAGAATACCTCCGCAATCTATTTGAGTAATAATATTATTAATTAATAACATTTTCAGCCGCGTGGAACTGATTAAAAATTAAAACGCGGAAGGGGATGTTTCTGTACCCCTACGGTAGATTGTTGAGCCGGATCAAATGCCAGGGATACTAACCCTCTCTTAGGAAACTAAATCAAGTTTCTATTTATCAAGGGGTTGTAGATATGATCAAGCCTGTTTTGGGATAGCACGCGGCAAACGTTTTTGCATAAACGCTTGAAGCTTTTGCCGGCTTTCCGGCTTTAAGTCCGGCAAACAAGGTGCGAGGATCGATCTTCAATAGCGCAAGAGCTTCTCGTTTGTTCTTGCTTGTTACAAAGGCAAACCGCTGTTCAAGAAAACTACCATGCGCTCTAAAAGTCACCCCTCAGTGACGCTCCGAAATCTGCAAGTAATCCGATGCGAGAGAACAGCCGCGAGAAACGGCTAATTTCAGTTCTGCCATTCGGTCAATTGAGCTTGGCAATGCGGAACATATCGTCTAAATTACTTTCGAAGTTATATTAAAGGCCGACCGCCCTTTGGAGGATAAAATTCCCGAAAACACCACCCCCTGTCATGAAACTTCGTATCACGTTCGGAGTCGTAATTCTGCTAGCTCTTGGTTTTGGGTTTTGGTGGAAAGTTGGTTTTTCTGGGCAAAAAGACAGAAGTGGGATCAACTCCCCCGGAATGTCCGTGCCTTCTACTCAACTAAATTCGGCAACTCAGCAGAAGGTGAAAATTGCAACCAATGAGAATATTGCGGGAGTGCGGTCTGGAGCGCGGAGCGCAACGGAGAACACGCCTAAAATATCTACGGAGCTTCAGAATCTTCTGGACAAACAGAAGCGTGCGATTGCCGATATTCAGACACAAATAGGCGCTATGGTCGAGAAATATGGAATGGCTGTGCTCGACCCAAACGACACGACGTCAGCCAATAAGCTGGAGGGACTTAATCATGCCGTCGCCTCGGCAAAGGCAGACCTTGCCAAGCTTGACGCCCAAACAGACAACGTTTCAGCTGTCGATTACGCTAAAGCCCAAGCAGATTACTCAACAGCGGTGAATAGTTTACGTAGTTTCCAAAAGGGATTGGTGGTAAATAGTACGGTTCAGGCTAAATACGGCGAATTGGTTAATTTACTTCAAAGCGAACAAGCCAACTATGCCAAAATGCTTGGCTCGGCCCAGTCGGGGAAATTAGATTATACTCCGCCGCCTGATTTTGTTCCTATAAGTACGGCAGACCAATCGACCATCCCCCCAGCGCTACCTTCTGGGCTTCAAAAGCGATAAGACGGCTGTTGGTTTTTGCCGAAGTAAGTCTTCGATAATGGCGCAAGGCCAAAACATAAAGAATTTCACAGTAGTGTCCGGTAGAATCGGGGTCTAATTTGTGTAAGCAGCTTATTCGTATGGGGTTATAAAGTCAAGAGGGTGTGACCGACCTGCGGGCCTTGGTGCGTATTTGCCCGATTTCCCTATGCTGTTGGAGCATGAACACCTACCCGCCGGTTTTTTCTCAATTGATGGCCAATATCCATCAGCAACAATTCCACCGTTTTGTACTGCGCCATCAGGGAGATCAACTCGTGCGCGATTTCTCCTGTTGGGACCAGTTTTTATGCATGGCGTTCGCCCAACTGGCCCAGCGTGCCAGCCTGCGTGACGTGGTGCTATGCCTCAACGCCCGCCCGCCATTGCTCTATCATTTGGGGATCCGCGGGGCGGTGTGTCGCAGCACTTTGGCTGATGCCAACGAGCGCCGGGACCGGCGCATTTTACTGATAGGAAATTGCTTTCCTGTGGTGGTTTGGGATTGGAGGAGGGGGTTAAGGGGGAGGTCGGATAGAGCCCCTTTAAGCCCCCCCAAAGAAAAACGGGTGATGAGGAGCGGCATAAAATTCAAAGGCTGAATAACGAATTTCTAAATGGGGCCGGACCGCTGGCTGGGGTGGATAAAACTTGCAAACTGCAAATAGCGCATTACTTCCTCACCAACCATTCCAGAATCGCCTTCTGCACGTGGAGCCGGTTTTCCGCCTGGTCGAAGATAATGCTGCGCGGGTCGTCCAACACTTCCTGGGTGACTTCGAGCCCCGGATGGGCCGGCAGGCAGTGCATGAAGTAAGCGCCCGGTTTGGCGAGATCGAGCAAATCGCGGGTTACCGCGTAGGGCTTGAGGGTTTGCAGGCGACCGGATTCCTCGGCTTCCTTGCCCATCGAGACCCAGACGTCGGTGTAAAGCACGTCCGCGCCCGTCGCGGCTTCCCGGGGGTTGCTGGTAAAGGAATATTTACCGCCAAATTTTTTAACCAAGGCTTTTATCTCCAGCCCCGGCTCAAACCCGGGCGGCCCGCAGAGCACAATTTCGAGGCCAAAATGATTGGCGCCCAGCAGCCAGGAGTTGGCAACGTTGCACGCGGTGTCACCGAAGAACACCACTTTGCGGCCGGCCAGCGAGCCGAGCAGGTCGCCGCCTTCGCTCCAGCGTTCGGCCAGGGTGAAGATGTCGGAATAAATCTGGCACGGATGCAGAAAATCGGACAGGGCGTTCACAATGGGGATTTTGCCGGTGGCGGCGAAATCCTCCAGCAACTGGTGATCAAAGCAGCGGATGACCAAACCATGGAGGTAACGGGAAAGGACCCGCGCCGTGTCCGCCACGGTTTCGCCGCGGGAAATTTGCAAATCATCCGCATTCAGCGTGATGGGCGTGCCGCCGAGTTCAGCCACGCCGACGTGAAAGGAGACGCGGGTGCGCGTGCTTTTCTTGAAAAACATCAGGCCCCAAGATTGCCCCTTTAACACTTCTGCGCCAAAACGCCCGCGTTGCTGCTTGAGGCGGGCGGCGTGGCTGAAGACCCCGTCCAGTTCATCGGCGGGAATGTCCGTCTCCTGAAGAAAGTGTTTCATGGGCCGGGAGTGTTTTAGTGCTTAGTGCTCTAGTGCTTAGTTGGGGACAATGAAAGCCTCATTTTGCGGCGGGTTTCCAGGCGCGAAAGATTTCCCGGATGATTCCCAGTGCGGCGTCCAAATCGGCGGCGGTGGCAGTGAGCGCGGGCATTAGCCGGATGGCATTACCACCGGCGGGCACGACCAGCAGGCCCGCTTCGCGCAGCGCGGCGACGAGCGGCGCGGGGTCCGTGGATAGCTGGAGGCCGATAATGAAACCCAGGCCGCGCACTTCGGTGAGCAGTTGGGGAACTTCGGCGGCCAGCGCGCGAAGCTTTTGATGGAAGCCGGGGGCAAGGTTGTTGACGTTTTCCATCAGCTTTTCCGCATCCATCACCTCCAGGACGGCGAGGCCGGCGGCGCAGGCGAGGGGATTGCCGCCAAAGGTGTTGCCATGGGTGCCCGGGGTGAACAGGGCCGCGTATTTATCGGCGATCCAAACTGCGCCCAGCGGGAAACCGGCGCCGACGCCTTTGGCGAGGCCGACGGCGTCCGGGGTGACCCCGGATTGCTGGCAGGCGAGAAACTTGCCGGTACGGCCGATGCCGCACTGGACTTCATCAAACATCAAAAGGAGTTGGTGCTGGTCGCACAAGGCCCGCAACCCGCGCAGGAACTCCGGCGTGCAGGCGTGGATGCCGCTTTCGCCTTGAATGGTTTCCACCAAGATGGCGGCGGTTTGGTTGTCGATCAGGGACGCGAAACTGGAGAGGTTGTTGAGCTCGCCAAAGGCAAAGCCCTCGAGCATGGGGCGGAAGCCGCCCTGGATTTTTTCCTGGGGGGTGGCGGCCATGCCGCCAAAAGTGCGTCCGTGAAAGGCATTCTTGGCGCAGATGACCTTGTAGCGTTTGCCTTCGACGCCGTTTTCGCGGGCGCGACCGTGCAGCCGGGCGAGCTTGAGCAGCGTCTCGTCCGCCTCCGCTCCGGAATTGCAAAAGAAAATTCGTCCGGGGCCGATTCGTTCGACCAGCGCCTTGGCCAGCTTCCCTTGGGGGATGTTGCGGTAGTAGTTGCTGCAATGGACCAGCGTCGCGGCCTGCGCCTGCACCCGCGCAACCCAGGTGGGATGGGAGTGGCCCAGGCCGGTCACCGCGATGCCGGCCGCGAAATCGAGATACTCGCGCCCGGTGGAATCCCAGACGTGCAGACCCTTTCCGCGCACGAGGGTGAGGGCGGGCTTGGCGTAGTTGCCAAGCAGATAGGATTCAAAATCGTTGGTCTCTGCGGACATGGAATGAAAAATGAAAAATGGAAAATCGGGCGGATTGAACCCGAGCCGATGAACCTGGGCACCTTTGCGACTCACCCGCCGATGATTTCGGTGCCGATGCCCTTGTCGGTGAAGATTTCGAGCAAGGTACTGTGCGGTTGGCGGCCATCCACAAAATGCACGCGGTGCACGCCTTCATCGAGGGCTTTGACGGCGCTGTCCACCTTGGGCAGCATGCCGCTGGTGATGACTTTGCGCGCCTTCAAGTCCGCCACTTCGCTGGCTCGGAGAGTGGAAAGGAGACTGGCGGGGTTCGCCGGGTCGGAGAGCAAGCCCGGCACATCACACAAATAGACGAGTCGGCGCGCGCGCAAAGCGCTGGCGACGGCGCCGGCGGCCACGTCTGCATTGGTATTGAAAGGCTGGTCAAACTCATCCACCGCCACAGGCGAAATGATGGGGGTGAAGCCATCCGCCAGCGCTTTTTTGATGAGCTTGGTCTTGACGTGATTCACCTCGCCGACGAAACCGAGATCAACGGGTTCACCGGTTTCCCCTTGCGGAAAATGCTTTTGGCAAAGGAAAATGTCGTTGCCCTTCATGCCGAGCGGATTTCCGCCTTTTTGCCGGAGCAGGTCACAGATCTCCTCATTGAGCGGGCCGTTGAGCGTCTGGTTCACAATGCGCATGGCGGCGGCGTCCGTCACGCGCAAGCCATGGCGGAATTCGGGCTTGAGCCCGGCTGATTCCATCGCACGGGTGATGGCTTTGCCACCGCCGTGCACGACGACAACTTGAATGCCCACCGCCGCCAGAAAGGCGAGGTCCGTCGCCCCGCTGAGTCGGGCGGTCGGATCGGGGTCGTCCATGAAGGCGCCGCCGAATTTGACCACGAAGGTCGAGCCGCGGAAACGCTGGATGTAAGGCAGCGCTTCGAGGAGAACGCTCGTTTTCGTGGTCGGATCAAGTTCCTGAATCATCGGTGGAACCGGCGGGTGCTGGGATTAATGAATAACGTTTTGGAAAAGGGCGAAAATGGCAAAGTCGTCGTCCGGGTGCAAGGGCGAACACGGTCTGGCACAAATTCTTCACGGAAATGTGTGGTGGTGAAAAAGGGCTACTCGCTCTTGTTGTAATTGACGTAGCCTTCCGTCAGGTCGCTGGCGAGCAGGCGATACGCGCCCGGGCCGAGATGCAAATCGAGCACGATGCGGAAGCGCGCTTTCTTAACTGCGAGCTTCCATTGGGCGAGGTGCTGGTTTTGCGCGATGCCATGGGCGAGCACCGGAATGTCATCGTAAAACATGTCGACTTTTTCTTCGATTAATCCGGTGCGGGCATAGCCGGCGGCGTCGAGGACGCGACCCCAATTTGGGTCTTCGCCGTACCAGGAAGATTTTACCAGCAGCGAATTGCCGATGGCGCGCGCGATTTTCTCCGCGGCGGCTTCCTCCCGCGCACCGCGCACGAGGATTTCCACGACCTTGGAAATCTTTTCGCCGTCGCCCACGATTTTTTCGGCGAGGCCGGCGCATACCCGCTCGACCGCTGCTGCAAACAGAGCGCGCGCTTCGGCGGGCGCGGTGGCCAGGTCCACGCCCGAGGCGCCGTTGGCGAGGAGCAACACGGTATCGTTGGTGCTCATGTCGCCGTCGACGGTGATGGCATTGAACGTTTGCTGGTTCGCGGCCAGCAAAACTTCATGCAGGAGCGCGGCCGGCGCGGCGGCATCGGTGCACAAAAATGCGAGCATGGTGGCCATGTTGGGTTGGATCATGCCGGCGCCCTTGGCCATGGCGGCAACCGTGACTTGGCGGCCCTGCCAGGTGAAACGGGCGGTGCAGGTCTTTGGGCGGGTGTCCGACGTGAGGATCGCTTCCGCGGCGCGGCGGCTTTCGGACGGCGCGAGGGACAGGTGGTCAACCAGTTGATCAATGCCTTCGAGAATTCGGGCCATGGGCATGGCCCGTCCGATTCGGCCGGTGGAGCAGACCAGGAAGGAATGGTGGGGCTTGCCCATGACCGTGGCAGCGCGCTGGGCCATGTCCCGCGCATCGACCAGGCCCTGTTCGCCGGTGCAGGCGTTGGCGTTGCCGCTGTTGGCAATGAAACCGTGGACTGGCTTTCCCAGATCCAGAATCTCCCGGCAGACCCGCACGGGTGCGGCTTTCACGTCATTTTGGGTGAACACGCCTGCGGCGGTGCAGAGGGTGGCTGAGAACACCAGCGCCAAGTCGAGGCGGTCAGTGCCTTTTTCGCGGATATCGCAGGCGATGGCGGCCGTGGTGAAACCGGTGACGTCGGCAATCCCGGCGGAGTCGTCAATGTATTCGATGGCCATGGCTAGAGGAGTCCTTCCGTGACCGGCCAGCCGGCGAGCAGGTTGAGGATTTGCACGGCCTGGCCACTCGCGCCCTTGAGGAGGTTGTCCTCGGCCGAGGTGAGGATGTAATTGCCCGTGCGCGAGTCGAAAGTGGCGGCGAGGTCAATGCGGTTGGTGCCGGTGACAAAAGCGGTGTCGGGCAAGATGCCGGGCGGCAGCACTTGCACGAAGGGCTGGTCGGCAAAGGCGGCGCGCCAGGCGGCATAGAGGGGCTCGGCATCGCTGGTGTTGGCCGGAGCCCTGGCGACAATGGTCGTGGCGATACCCCGCCGCATCGGCGCGAGGTGCGGATTAAATTGGATAATGACATTGGTCTTCGCCGCCGCCGAAAGCTGTTCCTCGATCTCCGACAAATGCCGGTGTTTGGGAATGCCATACGCCTTGGCGCTTTCCGCGCGTTCGCAAAACAAATAATCATCCTCCGCTTTTTTGCCCGCGCCGGAAACACCGCTAAAGGAATTGACGACCAGATTGGCGGAAGAAATGACGCCGGCGCGCAGCAGCGGAACCAGCGGAACGAGCACGCTGGTGGGATAGCAGCCGGGGCAGGCCAGCAGGCGCTTCTTCTTCCACGAATCGTCCGGCATCAGTTCGGGCAGGACATAGATCGCCTCGCCCAGCAAATCCGGCGCGGGATGCGGATGCTTGTAATACTCCTGGTAGATGGCAGTCGAGCTGAGACGAAAGTCCGCGCTAAGGTCAATAACCCGCTTGCCGGCGGCGAGTAACGGCCGCGCATATTCGGCCGCCACACCGTGCGGCAGCGCGAGAAACCAGGTATCGACCCGCGCCTCGGCGGCGAGGGCGGCCGGTTCGCTGGGCGTAAACACCAGGTCGGCCGCCACCGCGCCGCGCAGGCGCGGCAGCACCCTGGCCACGGCTTGCCCCGCGAGCGTGCGCGACGTCACACTGGCCAGCCGCGCACGCGGGTGCCGGGCGAGGAGCTTGACCAGCTCTTCGCCGGAATAACCGGAGGCGCCAACAATGCCGACATTCATGGAATTAAGAATTAAGAATTATGAATTGAGAAGTAAAGCCGCCAAAATTGCGATTTGCGCGACGTGGGAAAAAAGCAAAAACCCTCGGGGCGGGAGAACCGCGCCAGAGGGCTTTCGCAAAGATTCGGAAAAATCCGATTAGCGCTTCGAGAACTGGAAGCGTTTGCGGGCGCCGGGCTGGCCGGATTTTTTGCGTTCCTTTTCGCGGCCGTCACGGGTGAGGTGGCCGGCTTTCTTCAAGGGTGCACGCAGTTCGGGATTCATGCGCTGGAGTGCGCGGGCGATGCCCAGCGAGATCGCGCCGGCCTGGCCGACATTGCCGCCGCCGGAAACCTCGACGACAACATCGTAAGAGCCGGCCACGCTCGCCGCGGTCAGCGGGGCCGTGGCCATCTTGACGAAGCGTTCGACTTTCAAATGCGTGGCAATGTCACGGTCATTGACCGTGATTTTACCTTCGCCGGGGAACACACGCACGCGGGCGGTGGAGGTTTTGCGCCGGCCGGTGCCGAGGAAAATATTGTCAGTTTTCGAGATCATCGGAAAAGAAAAAGGTGGGTGGAGACGGACTTTAGAACGCCAGCGGCTTGGGCATCTGGGCTTCGTGCGGGTGTTTGTCCCCGGGATAAATCTTGAGCTTGGTGATCATGCGGTCGGCGAGGCGGTTTTCGGGCAGCATGCCTTTGACGGCATTCATGATCAAAAACTCCGGGCGATGTTCGCGGAAGTGGGCCACATTGCGGCGGCGTTCGCGACCGACCCAACCCGTGAAGAACATGTATTGCTTCTGGGTTTCCTTTTTGCCGGTGACGCGCACCTTGGCGGCATTGACGACGACCACAAAGTCACCCGTGTCCACATTGGGAGTGTAGATGGCCTTGTGCTTGCCGCGCAGCACCTGCGCGATTTGGGACGCCAAGCGGCCGAGAACCTTGCCGTCGGCATCAACAATATGCCATTTGGCGTGGTCACCGGGTTTGGTGAGAGTGGTCTTCATTTCGCAGTTCATAACGTGGGAAAAGGTAAGAAAATAGACAGTTAGGCGGCCATGTCAAAGGCAAATTTTGCAGATATCACAAAAGTTGACCGGTGCCCCAAACACTTGCGCCCGCCCCGGAGACCGGGGCGGGCGCGAAGGAGAACCGGAAAGTACCATCCGGGAGGAGACGAGTTAGTTATTGAACCGGAGGCCGGCGCCAAACCAGACGGAATTGGGCGTACCGCCCAATTGGGGGTTGCCGCCGATGAGGGCGGGCGCCCCGGTTTTGCCGTCATCATTGCCGGCGTAGCTCAGATCGCCAAAGAGGAAGCTGCCTTCACTGAGCTTGTACGCGAGTTCGATGCTCGCGCCCCAATATTTATAACCGTTATGCCAATTGGCGATGCCGGCGGGCAACTGGTCGCCCCAGGCCTTGGTGGCGGACGTCCAACCACCGACTACGCGGGGCTTGAGGGTGAAGTTGTTAATGCCGACCAAGCCCGCAAGATTGAAGGTCGTCTCGGCCGCCAATTCGGCGGTGTCGGAACTCAGGATGAAGTCGTGATAATAATACGCCGAGATTTTGAGGGGATTGTCAGCTGTA
Source organism: uncultured Opitutales bacterium (assembly GCA_964561455.1). Lineage (GTDB taxonomy): Bacteria > Verrucomicrobiota > Verrucomicrobiia > Opitutales > JABDGR01 > JABDGR01. The sequence continues at coordinate 8,204 of CAZLPS010000089.1, read as the reverse complement.
TTGATCCACGGGGCCACCTGGCTCCACACCAATCCGGCATAGGCTTCATCGGAGCGGCTGACGTGGGAACCGAATTTGGTCGGCAACGAAGCGCCGCCAGCTTCGGGATACCAATAATACATGTCACCAACATCGATGGAGAACTTGCTGGAATTGGACGCGCTCGGCAGATTGTAAAACAGGCCGCCGTAGACATCAATTTCGTCGGACTGATCAGGGCCCGCACCGCCGGTGCGGCGGCTGACGGGCTGGTTGCTCCAGGCACCGAGATAAATATTGGTGTTGGGGCTGCCTCCGGGCATCAGGCCGATTTCGCCGCGGGGTTGGATGGAGGAGTCGGCGATCTTTTTGCCGCGAAACACGTATTGTGACTCGTAGGCCACGGCACCGCTGCCGGTCAATGACCCCAGGGGGGTTTGGGTCTGCGCTTGGGCACTGGCCGCCAGCGATCCGGCCAGGGTAAGGGCCAGCAGGGTTTTATTCAGCAATGAATGATGCATGGGTTGATTTCAGTTAGGTGAGATCCGAGGACGAGCTTCAGCCCGCCAGGAATGGCAGGAGAAAGCAATCTTGAGAAGAACATCGGCTTTACAGAGGGAGGAAGCAAGAATTTTTTCCGAATTGTTACCCTGCGGGCCGACGCGGCGGTTGGAAGGCCACTGGGTAAACCGCCAAAAGGCCCCGGAGTTGTAACAAATTTCATCAAGCGGGGGACGACAGCCCAAAACAAAAGAGCCTGTTGCCCCGCGGACGCGGGACAACAGGCTCTTGCAGGCAGTCCGCAAACCGTTCGGCACGGGGCCGCGCGGAGTGGGCGCCGAATAGAATTACTGGTTGAACTTCACACCGAAGCCGCCCCAGATGCTGCTGTCAGATCCGGGAGCTTGGGGATTAGCACCAGCGAAACCATTGGTCGTTCCATCGGAGTTGCCCGCATAGTGGGCGCCAACGAAGAACGTGGTCGAGCCACTGTTGTTCGGCTTGTAGTCCAACTCGAGGTCGAGTTCATAATACACGTAGCCGTTGCTCCAGTTGCCACCGGGGCCAGCCTGGTCACCAAACGTGCGGTTCATGCCCGTCCAGCCCAAGGTGGCGGTCGGGGTCAGCGACAAACCTTTGAGGCTCGCAGCGTCCGACAGGTCCCAAGTGTACGTCGCACCCAACTGCAGGGTGTTGGAGTCGATGATGACGTCATGGAACAACGTCACGCTCGGCGAGACGTTGACGCCCAGGAGCTTCGTGGTATCATAGGTCAGCGCGCCGTGGAACTCATAGGAACGGCTGGTGAAGCCAGCGGTGCCGCTGATGTTCGGATACCAGTACATCTGAACGCCGATCTCATAAGCGATGTCGCTGAGGACGGGGAGGGGAGCATCCCAGCGCAGGCCGAAGTCGTACTCGTTGTTCTGGTTCGGGCCAGCGGCGTTGCCGCGACGGCCAACGGGTTGACTCGTCCAGACGTAGCCGGTGATGGTTCCGGGACCAACATTTCCGTAGTTGACGTTCACGGACGGCTGCAGGGCAGCATTCGTGATCTTCTTACCGCGGAAGATGTATTGCGACTCGAGGTCCATGGTGCCGTTGACCGACAGGTTGCTCAGAACGCCTGAGCTAGCCGACTGAGCATGCGCGCTGGAGAACAGCGACAGCGCAAGCGCAGCAGTAAGGATGGTTTTGTTCATATATATGATTCAGTTTGTGATGATGGTTTTAGGTGGTGGTCCGCCAAACCAGCCGGAATGAAGGAACACCTGGGTCTGAGAATGAAATCGTGCAGAAAAAAAGCAAGCAGTTTTCCAGATTGCCATAATTGGCACAATTTCGTTTCATTTCTCGAACACCTCCGTAAAGCAGGTTCCATGCGCACTTCGTAAGATATTTGTTAAATTTTATAAACGATTGAATGCAAGATGGTTAGTGATCATATATGTTCAAAAATGAATCCCATTTTGCTCGCCAAGAGGATCGAAATTAGTCAACTTTCCCAAAGAATCATTTTCCGCATGATTTGTACCTTAACAACTTGCCCATCAACAACAAATGAAAATTATGCAAAAAACAGCGTTTTGGGCCGGTTTTTTGGGCCTTTCAGGCGTGGTTTTGGGGGCGTTTGGAGCCCATGCGCTCAGGACCGATTTGGAGGGCCTGAAAACGACCCAAACATGGGACACGGCAGTCAAGTACCACCTTGTCCATGCCGTGGCGCTTTTGGCGCTGGCGGCTTGGGGCCGGGCGAGGTCGGGTTCCGGGGTGGCCACCGGGCAAAAGACCGTGGCTTGGGCGGCGGTTTGCTGGGTGGTTGGCGTGGTTTTGTTTTCCGGCTCACTGTACGCACTGGCGCTCGGCGGGCCGCGGTGGCTGGGCCCGGTGACGCCGCTGGGCGGCCTGGCGCTAATGGCGGGCTGGATCTTGGTCATGGTGGCGGCAAGTCGTGAATAAGTTTTTGTATCCCGTTTTATTTTGAAGTGGCGGCCGCGGCCTTCCAATATTTGTCGGCGAAATTCAAGAACACGACCCAGTCGGCGGGCGTGATGGCGTGCGGGCCGGTGTGATAGTAATAAGCGAGATCGCCGGAAATGAGGGGCGTTTCCGGCTTGGGCCATTCGGTGGTGCCGAGGTCTTTGGCGCCGAGCAGGCGGTAGACCGGGGCGGCGCCGACTTCGCCGAGAAATTCGCCATGGGGATCGGTCCACTGGTCGCCGGTACCGCCGGTGATGAGCAGGGGGCGCGGCGCCACGAGCGAAATGAGCATATGGGTGTCAACGGGCATTTCATCCCACTTGCCGGCATATTTTTGCAAATTGCCGGCAAACTGCCACGGGAAATTTTGGGCCATGTCGTCAATAGTTTCGCCGAAATCACGGCGACCAATGGCCGAGCCGAGTTCGCCGCCCTGGCTGGAGAAGATGAGGTTGAAGCGCGGGTCCGAGGCCCCCGCCCACAGGACGGTTTTGCCGAGGCGGGAGTGGCCGACAATGGCGACGCGTTTGGCGTCCACGGCTTTGTCGGTTTCCAGATAGTCCATAATCCGGCTTAGTCCCCAAGCCCAGGCGCTGATGGTGCCCCATTCGTCGGCGTTGGGTTTGGTCTGGCCCGGGGCGAGGGCAAGTTTGCGAACCACGCTGGCGCTGGTGCCAACGGCGTCTTTCTCAATTTCGGTATAATTGACGACCGCGTAACCATAACCGCGAGCGAGGATGTCGGCGACGGGTTCACCGCCGCCACCGCCAGGCCCGCGGCCGCGGCCCGCCGCAGGTGGTTTCGTAGGATCCACATCGGTGAGGCTGAGATTGGGCGAGGGTGCGCCGCCGCCGCCGCCAAAACCGAAGCTGATGCTCAGCACGAGCGGCACCGGGCCGGCGGCCTTGGCGGGCAAATACATGGAGACGTTCATGGTGGGGCCGTCGGGCCCGCCAAAATGGCCGACCAATTGCTTGTGAATCGCCGTGCCGCCCATGGCGGCCGGGTCGGTGGATACGATTTCGAACAGCACCTTGGGGGCGGTGGCCGGGATTCGACCGTATATTTCAGTTTGATAAAGTTTGAGAATCTCCGGGGCGCGGAGTTTCTTCCAGGTGTCGGCGTCCTTGACGGGGTCGCCACTGGCGAGTTTGAGCGGGTCGGGCAGGGTGTAGGGCGGGACCTTGGATTCGTCGTAATTGGACACATGGCCCGTCACCTGGTTTTGGCGGATGGCGTTGCCGGCGGGATCACTTTTGCCGATGTACGGAATTCGTTCGTCGCCGGGCAGCACAGGCGTGGCGAGGTGGTTCGTGAGGGCCGGATTGATGGGGGCCGCCGTGGTGGTGGCGGGGGCACCGCTGGCGTTGGCGGAGGCCGTCGCGGGCGCGGCGGAAGCATTCGAAGCGGCCGGAGCGGCGTCGGCCGCGCGTAATGGGCTGCTGACCGAAGCGACGAGTGCGAGGGTTAGCATCTGTGTGAGGGATGAAGTGGGGTGCGGGCTCATGGTTTTCCGCAATTTTAGAAACGGAGGTCCCAAAGGGAAGCCCAATCGCGGATTGCAGATCGGGATCAGTATCCCGGTTTCCCGGTTACTGTAATTCTTTCACAAATTTTGAAATTTTTGATAACGCCCGAAAAGTTTTGCACATTTGGTCTGGGCAGTAGGATGCGCCGTTGTGAGTTGGTGGCTTAATGATTGGGCCCGGCTAGAGCTGCTGCGCTGTCCAAGTCAAAACGTAAGGCCATAGGGTGAAAGGCAGCGGCAGCGCGATGGTAGGATTAGCTAATCGCCGGGTAGTGGTCAGGCACAGGAGCCTTGAAGTCCTTAATCTCCTTGCGCACTCCGACATAGGCCGTGTGCATATATGGGGGCATACCTCGCCAGTTCATCTTTTCAATAAATGATTTATCGAGGGGATTGCGATGGATACGCAAGTCACACAAACGGTCGCAGTTCTTGGCGTAATACCAAGTTGAATTGCCCTCCTTGCGAAGTCGCTTTCGCTCAAAGCTGTTCAAAATTCTTGTCGGATTAAACTTGGGTAGAATAGCCTTTCGAATTCTCCAGAAAACAAACAAGTCCAAAGTACGAAACCCGTTCTGCGTAAAGAAGTCATGGAACAGTTCAGGATTGAGCGAATAATAGCTTCCCGAAAAACAGGCGGTTGGGTTGACGTGAAATATCACGCCGCCCTTCTTAACCAAGGATGCGCTGTTTTTTAGGGCTTGGTAAATATCCGGGATGTGCTCAATTACACCGCCATCGTAAACAAAATCGGCAGCTTGGATATATTGGGCTGGCAATGGTTTGCCTAAATCAAAATTGATCGCCGCCTTGTTGTTGTAGTCAATGTCCTTGGCATCTTTAAAACCACATGCGGCAAAAAAGCCGGTTAAGCTGTAGGGTTTCTCGGCTATAAGCAGGTCGCGGCAATCCTCAATGACAGGATAATCTTTCAGCCGATTAAATACCTTCTCTCCCACGATTGGGATTTGGTCGCCAAGTGTAACCGCCAGGTCATGCCCAGAGCAAATGGAAGCATGGCGGGCGATCGTATGGGCAGCGAGTTTATCAATCATAAATGGTCGTATATTTGGCTACGGCATTTATTTACGGCCGTTACGGCCGAAGTCAACTCTCTTATGGAGGATTCACCGGCTTCATGGTCTTGTCGTGAACCATGAGAGGCCGCACCAGAACCCTACTCCGCAGGAGTATTATTCCATAATACGGAACAAGTGTTACGGACAACCAGCCGGGACGGGTGCACGGTGACGCCGTGGCCGCCGTCCGCAAGTGGCTTTAACCTTACGGCGTAGATGTAGCATCTATCCATGCGAGATAGTTTAGCACAGGGGTTCCATCCAATCTGCTGCGAGGACGATAGATGGTGGGTCATTGGCAAGTTTTAGTTGGACGTTGGGGGGCACCGCCACCGCTGGCAGAGGTCGCCGCAGGGGCGCCTGGGACTGATGAAGCGGCCGGCGCGGCGTCGGCCGCGAGCAGCGGGCTGCCGGCCGAAGGGAGCAGGCCGAAAGCGAGAATCAGCGAGCAGGCGAGGTAGGGGAGGCGGTTCATGGTTGATTCGAAGCTTAGAAACGGGGATACGGAAGGGAAGCCTATGTTTTGGCGTGAAATGCAGCCATGCCACCTAAATTCACCATCAGAGTTTTTCAGCCAGCCGATGATTTACTGGCGCTGACTGAGTTGTTGCACGCCGCTTATCGTCCCCTGGCGGAGTCCGGTTTGTATTTTTTGGCCACGCACCAGACGCCCGATGTTACCACCCGCCGTATCGCCCGGGGCACATGTTTGATTGCGGAAGGGGAAGGCCGTTTGATGGGGACAATCACCAGCATTCCCAGTTCCCCGGATCATCCGCTCCCGCTGTACCGGGAGCAGGGCTTGTTTCATTTTGGACAATTTGGCGTTCATCCGGATTTCAAAGGGCGGGGTTTGGGCCGGCGGCTGCACCAGGCGATTCTCGAACTCGCCCGCAATGAAGGCGGTAAAATCATGGCGTTGGACACCGCGGCCCCCGCCACTCACTTGATAGATATGTATCACCGCTGGGGCTATCGCGAGGCCGGACGCACGAAATGGCCGGAGGTGAATTATGAAAGCATATTGATGACGAAATCACTCGTCGAATGAGGCTGGCATTGAACCAAGTTGCAGATCCTGGCCGGCAATTCGTCGGCCTGATGCGCGGCCCTTCGCGGATGAACCATTTCAAATCACAAATCACAAATTCCAAATCTCCGGACCACCTTGTTTCCCCTTTAAGCATATGGCTCCCGCCAACGATTAAGAAGACAACCGCTTGCGGATTCTTTCCGGGTCCCTCCGGCAATCAAGCACCGCGCGAACGCAGACTTCATCGGATTCGACGGAAAAATAAATGGCAAACGGAAACTTCTTCGCGAGCAAGCGGTGAAAGCCGGAGACCTTGCGATGATGTCCCGCCAGGTGCTGTAACGATTCAAGGTCCGCGATCACCGATTCCCGGAAATAATCCCCCCAAGCCAGTCTGCTGCCGATCGTAAAAGCGAAATCCCGCCGCCAAATCCTCCCAGGCGGACGGAAGGATGGTAACTTTCATGGTCGCAGCTTGCGCAACCGCGCTTTGGCGGTTTCCCAGTCCATGGGCGTTTCCCTTCCGGCACGCAGAGCCTCGTCCCGTTCGCGCAATACTTGCTCATGCCAGGCGGGGGATTCGAATTGATGTTCGTGGCGGCTCAAATCAGCCCACAAAGACTCCATCACCTGCAGTTTTTCGGCGGTGCTCATCTGCTCCAAGGGCAGGGTGACTTGCATGAAGATTCAATATCCAAATTGGCTTGCTTCAGCAATCCCAAATCGGCGCCCCCCTTTGTAAAACACAAACGCCCCCCGGGATTGCCGGGGGGCGTTTTGCGTCTAATGGCACCGGACGAGTCCGGCACCTGGATTGTTTGCTTTTACATGTCCATGCCGCCCATGCCGCCCATGCCACCCATACCGCCGTGGCCGCCACCGCCGCCGGCCGGAGATTCTTTCGTCTCCGGAGCGTCGGTGATCATGCATTCGGTGGTGAGGAGCAGCGCAGCGACCGAGGCCGCGTTTTGCAGCGCAACGCGGGTGACCTTGGTCGGGTCAACCACGCCGGCCTTGAACAAGTCTTCATATTCGCCCGTGGCGACATTGTAGCCGTAAGAACCCTTGTTCTTGCGCAGGACTTCCTGGACGACGAGCGAGCTGTCAATGCCCGCGTTGTCGCAGAGCTGGCGGAGGGGAGCCTCGATGGCGCGGCGCACGATGTTCACGCCGATTTTCTCGTCGTGATCCTTCGTGGCGTTCGCGGCTTCATCAATGGCGCCGGCCGCGCGCAGGAGCGCAACACCGCCGCCGGGGGAGATGCCTTCTTCCACTGCGGCGCGGGTGGCGTGCAGGGCGTCTTCGACGCGGGCTTTCTTCTCCTTCATTTCGGGCTCGGTGGAGGCGCCGACGTTGATGACGGCCACGCCGCCGGCCAGCTTGGCGAGGCGCTCCTGGAGCTTCTCGCGGTCGTAGTCGGAGGTGGTTTCGTCAATCTGGCGGCGGATTTGCTTCACGCGGCCCTGGATGTCGGCGCTCTTGCCGCCACCTTCGACGATGGTGGTGTTCTCCTTGTCAATCGAGATGCGCTTGGCGCGACCGAGGTCGGCGACTTGCACGTTCTCGAGCTTGATGCCGAGGTCCTCAGTGAGGCAGCGGCCACCGGTGAGGATGGCGATGTCTTCGAGCATGGATTTGCGGCGGTCGCCAAAGCCGGGGGCCTTGACGGCGCAAACCTGGAGGGTGCCGCGGAGCTTGTTCACGACGAGGGCGGCGAGGGCTTCACCCTCGACTTCTTCGGCGATGATCAGCAGGGGCTTGCCGCCCTTGGCGACGATCTGGAGGAGCGGGAGGAGTTCGTTGAGGTTCGCGATCTTCTTCTCGTGGATCAGCACGTAGGCGTCCTCGAGATTCACTTCCATCGCTTCCGCGTTGGTCACGAAGTACGGCGAGAGGTAACCCTTGTCGAACTGCATGCCTTCGACCACGTCGAGCGTGGTTTCGATGGACTTGGCTTCCTCGACGGTGATCGTGCCGTCTTTGCCCACTTTGTCCATCGCGTCCGCGATGCGGTTGCCGATTTCGGTGTCCCAATTGGCGGAGACGGTGGCGACCTGGAGGATGTCCTCGCGGCCGGAAACCTTCTTCGAATTTTTCTTGAAGT
>CAZLPS010000088.1:0-17754 GCA_964561455.1 uncultured Opitutales bacterium | reverse complement strand
TCCTCCTGCTCTTCGCCCCCTCCGCTCCATTTCACCACCCCCATCTCTCAAATCTAAAATTTCAAATCTCAAATCCCCCTTTCCCCCTTCCCCCTCTCGCCTCCCCCAAAGTCCAGCTTCGTCCAGACTAGTCCAGAATAGTCGTGCCACATCCAGACAAAAATCTTCACCCCCGTTGCTCTGCGCGTTCGCAAGGCCGCCCCTCATCCGATCCATCCCGGTCAAAAATACCTTCTGTGCCCGGTTATTCCGAAACTCCCCGCTCCCGGCTCCCCGCCCCCTGCTTTCTCAAAACCGCCAACTTAAGGCAGCTTAAGCCAAATTAAGCGAAAAAATTTCACCCCGGGGGGCAAAGATCCCGACTCATCAATATAACAATAGAGCAATATAACAATGCATCTCTTCCCCTCAGTGCCTCATCGCCCCAGTCCCCTTTCCCAACCTTCTGACCAGTTTTGACTAATTTTGACCAGTTTTGACGCCCCCCCACCCCCCTTTGCTCCTACCCGTCTGAACTCCCTGCTCCCCGCTCCCTGCTCCCCGCTTGGCCGCCTTTTTGTGTAAATTGGTTCTTGTCGCAAGCGCAGTTTTTCCTAGCGTGGTTGGATTCATGTCCGCATCGAGCCGCTCCCTCTGAACACTTAACATGGTCTCCAGCACCGAATTTGCCTATAACAGTAAAGTGGAAGGCGAAATCGTCGTCTCCCAGGCCGATGCCGTCGTCAACTGGGTCCGCCGCCATTCGGTCTGGCCCATGCCCATGGGTTTGGCCTGCTGCGCCATCGAACTCATGGCCTCCGGTGGTGCCCGGTTCGACATTTCCCGCTTCGGCATGGAGGTCATGCGCTTTTCCCCCCGCCAGAGCGACTGCATGATCGTTGCCGGCACCGTCACTTATAAAATGGCCGAAGTCGTCCGCCGTATTTACGAACAAATGGCCGCCCCCAAATGGGTCGTCGCCATGGGGGCCTGTGCCTCGACTGGCGGCATGTACCGCTCCTACGCCGTTTTGCAGGGCGTGGACCGCATTGTGCCGGTGGACATTTATATTAGCGGCTGCCCGCCGCGCCCGGAAGCCCTCTTGGACGGCATGATGCTGCTCCAGGAGAAAATCCGGAAGGAACCCGGCGCCAGCGGCCTCTTTCGGCCGCGGCCCAACGAACCTGTCGTCGTGGGGGCGAAATAGCTCGTGGACACCATTATCGACACCCTCAAGGCCAAGTTCTCCTACGTGACGGCACGCCCGTCGGCCGACCACCCCGCGATCAACGTCCCCGCCGAACTTCTCCTCGATTTCGCCTCCTGCCTGCGCGACGACCACGGTTATAATATGCTGCTCGACCTTTGCGGGGTGGATTGGGACAAGGACAAACCCCGCTTTGGCGTCATCTACCATTTCTACCACTCGGGCAAAAAAGCCTTCCTCCGGGTTGCGACCCTGGCCCCCGACGATGCCAATCCCGTCGTCCCATCGCTAACCTCCCTCTACCCCTCCGCCGACTGGGCCGAACGCGAAGCCTACGACATGGTGGGTATTCGCTTCGACGGCCACCCAAACTTGAAGCGCATCCTGATGTGGGACGGTTATCCCTATTTCCCCCTGCGCAAAGAATTCCCTCTCGCCGGCATCGAAACCGAGCTTCCCGCCGCTGACACCGCGGCCGCGACCGGCGCCAAAGTCATCGCCGCCCCCATGATGGGCGGTCCGTTCTTCTCCGCCAATGAGGACCTGCACCACATGTCCGACGCCGAACCCCGTGCCACTGACCAAAGCTGGACCGAGGACAAACCCAAGCCGGGACAAAAGGGGTAATTTATGAATTATGATTTAAGATTTATGAAGTAACAACCCACCTTCGAATTAATTTAGACTTTAGCCTCAAAATCGCCTCTCCCACCGCCATTTCGCTTTAAATTCCAATTTTCCATATTTCCTGACTTCCGTCCGACTTCATAAATCTTAATTCTTAAATCATAAATCCTTAAGTCATGTCCTCCACTGAAATCTCCCTTGGCGACGTTGGCGCGCGCGGAGCCTCCTATGCGGAGGAGCTCAAGGGTGACCACATGACGCTCAACGTCGGCCCATCCCATCCGACCACCCATGGCGTCTTGCGCCTCCTGCTCGAATTGGACGGCGACCGGATTATCAAGTGCGAACCCGTCATCGGCTACCTGCACCGCGGGGACGAGAAAATCGCCGAGAACATGACCTACAACCAGTTTGTGCCCTATACAGACCGGCTGGATTACCTCGCGCCCCTCGCCAACAACGTCGCCTACGCCCTCGCCGTCGAAAAACTCGCCAAACTTGAAGTCCCGCCCCGCTGCCAGGCCATTCGCGTCATCTGTTGCGAGCTCGCCCGCATCTCCTCCCATTTGCTCGGCATCGGCGTCTTCGGGATGGACGCCGGCGCATGGACCATTTTCATGTACACCTTCACCCAGCGGGAAAAGTTGTACTCCCTTTTTGAAGAACTGACTGGCGCCCGCTTCACCACCAGCTACACCCGCATCGGCGGCGTTGCCCGTGACATGCCCGATGGTTGGCTCGGCCGCGTCAATAAATTCTGCCAGGAAGTCCTCCCCGTGATTGACGAGGTGGACAAGCTCCTCACCCGCAACAAAATCTTCCTCCAGCGCACCGAGGGCGTCGGCACCATCTCCAAGGAGGATGCCCTCGCCTACGGCATCACCGGCGCCAATCTCCGCGCCTCCGGCGTCGAAGCCGACTTGCGCAAGGACAACCCGTATTGCGGCTATGAACATTACGATTTCGAGGTTCCCATCGGCACGCGCGGCGACTGCTTCGACCGCTACCTTGTCCGCCTCGAGGAAATGCGCCAGAGCGTGCGCATCGTCCGTCAAGCCATCGAGAAAATGCCCGAGGGCTTGTGGTATGCCGACAGCGCCAGGAAGATTTTTGCCCCGCCCAAAGGCAAGGTGCTCTCCAGCATGGAGGAGCTGATCCAAAACTTCATGATTGTGACCGAAGGCCCGCAAATGCCCGCTGGTGAAGTTTATTTCGAGGCCGAAAACCCCAAGGGCGCACTCGGCTTTTATATCTTTTCCAAGGGCGGCGGCGTGCCCTTCCGGTTGCACATCAAAGGCCCCAGCTTCGTTTCCCTCGGCATTTTGCCCAAAATGCTGCCCGGCCATTTGCTCACTGACACCACCGTCATCCTCGGCAGCCTCGACTTCGTCCTCGGGGAATGCGACCGCTAGACGGTTTTTTACCACAAAGAACTCAAATACTTCAAAAACCCAAGCCCAGACCATGCCTTCCTTTTGCGCCCTTGGCGTTTTTTGTGGCTAAATCCCCTTCATGAACCTCTCGTCCAAAACCATCGAGTACATCGAGCGCCTGCTTCCGCGGTATCCGCAGAAGCGCAGCGCGATGCTCATGGTCCTCCACGCCATCCAGGAGGACGCCGGCTTCATTTCCAAGGAAGCCATGGAATGGACCGCGCAAAAGCTTGGCGTCACCCCGATCCAAGTTTACGAAGTCATCACCTTTTACCCGATGTTCCGTCAGGCCCCCATCGGACGCCGGCACGTCAAAGTCTGCCGCACGCTCTCCTGCGCGCTGCGCGGGGCGTATAAAGTCTGTGACTCCCTCCAGGAAAGCCTCGCCTGCGGCCTCGGCGAAACCTCCGCCGATGGCAACTTCACCATCGAGTTCGTCGAATGTGTCGCCGCCTGCGGCTCCGCTCCGGTGGTCATGGTGGACGACAAGCTCCACGAAAACATCACCCCCGAAAAAGCCCCGGACTTCGCGAACAAACTCAAATCCGAAACCCCCGCCTCCCTGCCGCCCTCCCGCCACTAAATTCTTCGAATCCGGCGAAAGGGCATCCACCGTCCTGTAACCACCAAGCAAAAGCACTAAGCACTGGAACACTAAGCACTAAAACACTTTCAGAAAATGCTCTCCGAACGTAGAATCATCTTTCGTCACATTGACGAACCTGGATACACGACCGACCTGGCGTGCTATCAGCGGAGCGGCGGCTACGCAGTCCTGCGCAAGGCCATCCTGCGCAAACCTGAGGAATTATGCGCCGACGTCAAGGACTCCGGCGTGAAGGGCCGCGGCGGCGCCGGCTTTCCCTGTGGGCTGAAATGGAGTTTCCTCGACCGCAAATCCGGCAAGCCCATCTATTTAATCTGTAATGCCGACGAATCCGAGCCCGGCACCTACAAGGACCGCCAGATCATCTATAAAGACCCGCACCAGCTCATCGAGGGCCTCATTTGCTCCGCCTACGCCATTCAAGCCAAGCTCGCCTTCATTTACATCCGCGGCGAGATGTTCGAAGGCGCCAAGATCCTCGAGCGCGCAATTGAAGAGGCCCGCGCCGCCAATTTCCTCGGCGACAACATTCTCGGCTCCGGCTATTCCGTGGACGTCATCGTGCACCGCGGCGCCGGTTGCTACATCTGCGGTGAAGAAACCGGCCTCATCGAATCGCTCGAAGGCAAGCGCGCCTACCCGCGCATCAAACCGCCCTACTTCCCCGCGGTCCTCGGGCTGTATAACTGCCCGACCATCGTCAACAACGTCGAAACCCTCTGCCAGGTAAAACATGTCCTCGACCTGGGCGGCAAGGAATTCGCCAAGATTGGCGTCCCCACCGACTCTGGCACCCACATCTGGGGCATCAGCGGCCACGTCGTCCGCCCCGGCTATTACGAAATTGAATCCGGCAAGGGCACCGTCCGCGATTTGATATATGATTTTGGCGGTGGCCCGCCTCCCGGCCGCTCCATTAAAGCCATCATCCCCGGCGGCGTTTCGATGAAAATTTTACGCATGGGCGAAAAATTCAAGGTCAAGCTCTCCGACGGTTCGCCGGCGGAATGGGGCGTGCTCGACATCCCGCTCGACTCCGCCAGCTTTGGAATGTGCGGCACCTCCCTCGGTACCGGTGGCATGATTATCATGGACGACACGACCGACATGGTCGAGGCCCTGTCCAATCTCATGGCCTTCTACGCCCACGAAAGCTGCGGCCAGTGCACGCCCTGCCGCGAAGGCTCCCTCTGGTTGAAAAAAATCACCACCCGCGTCTGCAGTGGCGGCGGCCGCCTCGAGGACATTGACCTCGTCAAGAATATCGCCGACCAAGTCGCCGGGCGCACCATCTGCGCCCATGGCGAAGCCCTCGCCTGGCCCTGCCAAAGCAACGTCCCCAAATTCCGCGACGAGTGGGAGGAGAAAATCCGCGCTCAAATGCAGGACCGCGAACATGGCGCCCCCGCCACCAACCGCAAAGGCGTCCGCCTCGTCTAAGTTGTTTTTCCCATCTTCCATTTTCCATCTCCCATGCCTTCAGTAAATCTAGTCACCATCAACGTTGACGGCCGCGACCTCCAGGTCCCGGCGGGGATGAACCTGATTGACGCGATGGCCAAACACGGCCTCGAAGTCCCGCATTATTGCTATCATCCCAAGCTCACCGTCGCGGGCAACTGCCGCATGTGCCTCGTCGAGACCGGCCTGCCGATGAAGGACCGCGCCACCAATCAAATCCTCGTCGAACCCGATGGCCGGATGAAAATTGGCTGGGGCCCGAAGCCCGCCGTCGCCTGCACCACCAATTGCACTCCCGGCCTCCACGTCCGCACGCATACGCCCGTCGTCCAAGACTGCCGCGAAGGCGTGATGGAATTTCTCCTCGTCAACCACCCCCTCGACTGCCCCATTTGCGACCAGGCTGGCGAATGCAAACTCCAGGAATTCGCCACCGATTACGGCCGGGGTTACAGCCGCTTCGTCGAGGAAAAAAACGTCAAACCCAAGCGCACCCGCCTCGGGCCCCGCGTCACGCTGGACGACGAGCGCTGCATCCTGTGCTCGCGCTGCGTGCGTTTCTGCTCGGAAATTGTGAAGGACGACGTCCTCGGCTTTACGGAACGCGGCAGCCTTAATACCCTCACTTGCTATCCCGGCCGCGAGCTCGACAATAATTATTCCCTCAATACGGTGGACATCTGCCCCGTCGGCGCGCTCACCAGCACCGATTTCCGCTTTAAGATGCGCGTGTGGTTTCTCAAACCGGCCCCCAGCATTTGCACCGAGAGCAGCGTCGGTGCGAATACTGAAGTCTGGAGCCGCGAAGGCAAAATCTACCGCATCACCCCGCGCGACAATGACGCCGTCAACGATTGCTGGATGTCCGACAGTGGCCGCGATCTTTACAAATCCGTGGAATCCCCCCTCCGTATTGATTTCTTCGCCGTCGACAATGGTAAATGTCCCGCCGACAAGGCGCTGGCGCGCGCCGCCGAACTGCTCAAAGGCGGCCGTGTGGGGTATATTGGCTCCGCGCACAGCAGCCTCGAGGAACAATTTCTGCTCTGGCAGATCGTCAAAGCGGAGCCCGGCCCCGTGGCCTTGGTCCGCCACTCCCGCTCCGGCGATGGCCTGTTAATTTCCAACGACGCCACGCCCAACCTGCGCGGTGCCTTCCTTACCGGCTTGCTGCGCGACCTGCCGGCTTCAAATCTCGACGACCTCCGCGGCAAAGTGGAAACCGGCGTCATCCGGACGCTCTTCGTCGTCCATGAAGACCTCGCCGCCCTTGGCTTTTCGGATGACCTCCTGCGCCGCGTAAATGTCATTTATCTCGGCACCCACGCCAATCGGGCCAGCGACCTTGCCCAAGTGGTCCTCCCCGGCCAGATGGTGTTTGAGAAATCCGGCAGCTTCATTAATCAACAGTGGCGCGTGCAACGATTTTTCCAGGCTGTCCCCGGGCCCGCTGGCACCGCGCCTGACCTTCAGGTGCTTTCCCAATTACTCGCCCGCGTCGCCGGTTTCGCCGCGCCCATGGTCTCGCCGGATTCCCTTTGGCACCAACTCGCCGGGGCTTTTGCCCCGCTCGCCGGCTGGACCTGGGAAAGCATCGGCCAGCAGGGCCGCGTGCTCGATGCATCAGATTGGGCGCACGTTCCGTTTGGTGAAGGCAAATCCCTCCACTTCGACCCGGCCGCACTCACCGCGGTGAAAGCCGGCTGAACCATCCGTCATGGAAGAATTTCTCCTCTTGCTTCTCCGTTATCTTGTCTGCCCGCTGGTGGTGATCAGCGTGCTGATGGGTATGTGCGCCTACGCGGTGCTCGCCGAGCGCAAGATTAGCAGTTGGATTCAAAACCGCGTTGGCCCCAACCGCACCCAACTTCCCATTCTCGCGTATATTCCCGTCGCCGGCACCATCCTCCAACGCATTGGCTTTTCCCAGCCCATGGCCGATGGCCTCAAATTCCTGTTCAAGGAAGACGTGATGCCCGGGCACGTCAAAAAATTTTATTACGTCCTGGCCCCCTGCCTGTCCCTCATCACCGCCTTGATGACCTGCCTCGTGCTGCCCTTCGGTTTGTGGTGGGCCGCTGACGGCACGGAGCATCCACTCGTGCTGGCCAATCTCGACATCGGCCTGCTCTTCGTCCTCGCGATTAGCTCCCTCGGCGTTTACGGCTTGGTCCTCGCCGGCTGGGCATCGAACAGCAAATACCCGTTTCTCGGCGGCATTCGCGCTTCCGCCCAGTTGATCTCCTACGAACTGGCGATGGGCGTCGCCCTCCTCCCGGTGTTTCTGTGGTCCAGCGCGCCGGGCGTCACAAGCGCCTTGAATCTTTACAACATCGTGCAGGCCCAGCAGGGCCTTTGGCTCGTCCTTTGGCAGCCGGTGTCCGCCCTCATTTTCCTCATCTGTATCTTCGCTGAAACCAACCGCCTGCCCTTTGACATGGCGGAATCCGAGACCGACCTCGTCGGCGGCTTCCACACCGAATACGGCAGCTTTAAATTTGGCTTCTTCTTCATTGCGGAATACGCGCACATGATTGTCGGCTCGGCCATCTTCGTCGTCCTCTTCCTCGGGGGTTGGAATTTCCTGCCCGGCCTGCCCAGTCCGTGGCCGCACAATCTCGCCGGTTCTCTTCTGACCATCATCTGGTTCCTGGCCAAAGTGGTCTTTTTCGTGTTCTTCTTCATTTGGATTCGCTGGACCCTCCCGCGCTTCCGTTATGATCAAGTCATGAAACTTGGCTGGAACGTCCTCCTCCCCCTTGCCGTCGCGAATTTCGTCGCCTACCTCATCTTCTTCGCCCTGTTCCCGAAAGCCTGAACCCCTTAACCGCGCAATCACCATGGCCAAAGTCCTCGAACGCAAACCTCTGAACTTTTGGGAGCGCACTTACCTGCCGCAAATTCTTGGCGGCCTCCGCATCACGTTTGTCAATATGTTCAAGCGCAAGGAAACCCTCGAATACCCCGAACAGCGCCCCCAGCTCCCTCGCGGCTACCGCGGCGCCCCCACCCTGGTCAAAGATCCCGAAGGTCGCGAAAAATGCGTCTCCTGCCAGCTCTGCGAGTTTGTCTGCCCGCCCAAGGCCATTCGCATCACCCCCGGCACCATCCCTTTTGACGCCCCCACCGCCCACGTCGAAAAGGCCCCGAAGGAATTCGACATTAACATGCTCCGCTGCATCTATTGCGGTCTGTGCGAGGAGGTTTGCCCCGAGGAGGCCATCTGGCTGCAGGACATCTACTCGCTCACCGCCACCAGCCGCGGCCAGCTCGTCCATGACAAGAAGAAGCTATACGAACTCGGCGGCACCCGGCCCGACTCCCATTTCAAATGGGACAAAAAGCTCGCCGCTGAAAAAGCCCATGCCGCCGCCGGGCACCATTAACCCCCGGCCTTTTTGCTCGATTAACCATCCCACCTCCTTTTAATTCTTCCAGGCTTAGCGCCACCACCGCTCCCGCTCCGCGCCATGTCCGCCTTCCTGTTTTACTTTTTCTCCGCGATTACCATCCTCGCGGCCCTGCTCGTGGTTATCAACCGCGAGGCGGTGACGAGCGCGATGTGCATGATCCTCGCGCTCGCAGGTGTGGCCGCGTTGTTTGTGTTGCTCGAGGCCTACTTTCTCGCCGCCCTCCAAATCATTGTCTACGCCGGCGCCGTGATGGTCCTGTTTCTGTTCATAATCATGCTGCTGGACACCTCGTCGCGGCGCATCCATGTGACTGAGATGAATGTCGTCACCGCTATTATTTCTCTTGTCGTGCTGGCCGGGGGCGCCATCTGGCTCGCCTATCAATTCCCGTCCGTCGCCGATTTGCCAAAAATTCAGGACCTGCCCACGGATCAGCATCCTCTCGCTTACTCTGCCGCGGCCAAAACATTTGGGTTCGGCCTCTTCACCCGTTACATGCTCCCCTTCCAACTCGCCGGCTTCCTGCTCCTGACGGCCATGGTCGGCGTTATCGTCTTGAGCAAACGGGCGCCCAAAGATTCCAATGACCCCGTCAAGGAACCGCCCCCGGATTCCCGCGACTAATCCACCCCGTTTAACCTCCATGCAACCCGGACTCCAAGCCTACCTTACCGTCGCCGGCATTCTCTTTGCCATCGGCTTCTTCGGGGTGCTCCTGCGCAAGAACACCCTGGTCATCTACATGTGCCTCGAGTTAATGCTCACCGCGACCACCCTGGCGCTCGTGGCCTTTTCCCGCTTCTATGGCTCCATGGACGGCGCCTTGTTTGTCTTTTTCATCATCACCGTCGCCGCCGCTGAGGTTGCCGTCGGCCTCGCCATCATCGTGGCGCTCTACCGCCGCCGCCGCACCGTGCAGGTGGACGAATTGAATTACCTGAAGCACTAATCTGATTTTCATGGAGCTGCCCACCCTTTTGACGGTCATCCTGCTGCTGCCCCTTGGCTCGGCGGCGATTATCGCGCTCTTCTTGCGCCGCCGCGGCAATCTGGCTGCCGCCGTGTCGGTGCTGGTCGGCTTCGGCATCATGGGGTTGTCCCTGCTGGCGTTGGGCCAGTGGGATGGCAACGATTTGCATGTCTCCCACGAGTGGATGCGTTTTGGGCAGTATGTCTTCTCGATGGGTTTTTATTTTAATCATCAGACCGCCCTGATGCTGCTGGTCGTTTCTTTTGTCGCCTCTTGGATTCAATTGTTTAGCGTTGGCTATATGGCCGATGATGAGGGCAAGGGCCGGTTCTTCGGCGGCCTCTCGATTTTCATGTTTTCCATGCTCGGCATCGTGCTCGCCGACAATTTGGTGATGCTTTTCGTCTTTTGGGAACTCGTCGGCTTCAGCTCCTACATGCTGATTGCGCACTATTATAAAACCGATTTTGCCAACATGGCCTCAAAAAAGGCCTTCATCGTCAATCGGGTCGGCGACCTCGGCTTCCTCCTCGGCATCGTCTGGTGCTGGGACCGCTACGGCACCGTGGACTTGGCCCAGTTGGCCAATATTCTGGGCGGCCATCCGGTGCTGCTCGAAGGCACCACGGGCATCGGCATCGGCTTTCTCCTCATGTGCGGCTTTGTCGGCAAAAGCGCGCAGTTCCCCCTCCAAGTCTGGCTCACCGATGCCATGGCCGGCCCGACCCCCGTCTCGGCCCTCATCCACGCCGCCACCATGGTCGCGGCGGGTATTTATTTCCTGGCCCGCATCTTTTTGCTGCTGTCGCCCGAAACCCTGCAGTGGATTATGTGGAGCGGTGCGGCCATGACCGCCTTCGCCGGGCTCTGCGCGCTCGGCCAGACGGACATCAAGAAAATCCTCGCCTACTCCACACTTTCCCATCTCGGCTACATGGCCTGCGCGGTCGGTCTCGGCTACCCGCAATTGGCGTTATTCCACATGGCGATGCACGCCTGCTTCAAAGCCACCCTCTTCCTTGGCTCCGGCTCGGTCATCCACGGCTGCCACCACGAACAGGACATTTATAAAATGGGCGGCCTTTTCAAAAAAATGCCGGTCACTGGCGTTGCTTTCCTGTTGGCCTCACTGGCCAATTGCGCAGTCCCCTTCTTTTCCGGCGCCTATTCCAAGGATTCGATCATTTCCGCCGCTTTTCTCAAGGGTCACGGCGATGGCACGGTTTTTTACGGCGTCTACGCGCTCATCGTCTTTGGCGCGCTTTGCACCGCCCTGTACACCGCCCGCCTGTTTTCAGTGGTGTTCCTGGGCCAGCCGCGCAGTGACGACTCCGCCCATGCCCACGAAAGTGGCCCCGCGATGACGGTTCCGTTGGTGGTGCTTGGCCTGCTTTCCCTGGCCGCCGGCTGGACGTTCACGGGCGGCGGCGTGGTGCCCGCCAATTGCGCCGTGGTGTTCCTCGGAACCGTGGAGCGGGTTCAGCAGTCGGTCGAGAAAGTCGGTGTCGGCCACACCCTGGAAATCATCAATATTGCCATCATCGCCGCCGGGTTGGTGCTCTCCTATCTTTTCTACCGCCGCGTCCGGGAACGCGATGCCCTCGCCGTGAAATCGCCGCTCGCTTACCACATCCTTGAACGCCATGGCTGGTTTGACGACATTTACGACTGGTACGTCGCCCAGGTCCAGCAGCGCGTCTGCGACATCCTCGGTTCTCTCGACCTGCTGCTCATTAAGTTCCTCGGTGGCTGGGGCACCGGCGGAATGGCCGGGTTGACCGGCGCCCTCCTGCGCCGCGCCCAGGTTGGCAGCATCCACGCCTATGTCTATTGGTTCCTCGCCGGCGTAATTCTCTTTTGGGCCTTTGCGGTCCGCTAACCTTCTCCCGCCCGCACCCACTCCTTTTCCCATTTAATGTTTAGCGACGCCTACATCCTACCGCTTGCGATTGCCGTGCCTTTTTTGGCCGGCTTGGTGCTGCTCCTGCAAGGCCGCCTCCTCGCGCCCTGGCTCGCCCGGCTCATTGCCTTGACCGGCTTTCTGACCCCGGCCTTGACGGCCGTGTGCGTCTGGTTCGTGTTTGTGCTCCGGCCCGGGAACACGGCCATGTCCCTCCATCCCGGCATGTTTCCCTTTGCCCCGGAATATCTCTTCAATTTCGACCAGGATGCCGGCCTCGGGTTTCTCGGCATCCGCCTGCAGCTCGGCCTCAATGGCTTGTCGCTGCCCATGTTTATTCTCGCCGGCCTCGTTGGCCTCGCTGCCGGCATTTATGCCATCTACCAGCAAACTGACCGCCCCTGCGCCTATTGGGGCCTGCTGTTGTTCATCGTTTCCGGCGCGGTCGGCTTGTTCGCCTCCGTGAATTTATTTTATTTTTATTTCTTTCATGAGTTCGCCCTGATTCCCACCTTCATCCTCATCGGGTGGTGGGGCGGCCCCGGCGGCCGTTCGGCCGCACTGGAAATGACCATTTACCTGACCCTCGGCGCGATGCTCTCCCTGCTGGGCCTGCTGGCTTTGTATATAAACAGCGGGGCGCACAGCTTTGACTTGGCCTCCATGCACGCCTGGTCACTGCCCGCGACCGCCGGCGCCGGTTCCGGGCACAGGATTTTCGCCCTGCTGATGTTTGGCTTCGGCATTCTGGTGTCGCTTTGGCCATTCCACTCCTGGGCTCCTTCCGGTTATGCCGCCGCGCCGGCGCCCGCGGCCATGCTCCACGCTGGTGTGCTGAAAAAATTTGGCCTCTACGGACTCCTGCAAATCGCCGTGCCGCTGCTGCCCGGTGGCATCGCCTATTGGGGCCACACCCTCGCTTGGCTGGCCCTTGGCAACGTTGTGCTCATCGGCGCCGTGACCATCGCCCAGCGCGACTTGAAAATGATGCTGGGCTACAGCTCGGTTATGCACATGGGCTACATTTTCCTCGGCATCACCTGCGTAAGTTCCGTCGGCGCCGGTGGCGCGGTGATTCTGATGTTTGCCCACGGCCTTTCCATCGCCGCGCTTTTCCTGCTTTCCGATGCCGTTTTCCTCCGCACCAAAACTTACGACCTCGGCGCCATGGGCGGCCTCTGCCAAAAAACCCCCGTGCTGGCGGGCTTTTTCATCGCCGCCACCCTCGCCGGCATCGGCTTGCCGGGCTTCGCCAATTTCTGGGGTGAGTTTAGCATCTTTGTCGCGCTGTGGAAATTCTCCCCCGGGATGACCGCCGCCGCTGCGCTCGGCGTTGTCATTTCCGCCATCTACGGCCTGCGCGCTGTTTCCCGGGTCTTTTTTGGCCAACCCTCGCCCGCTTTTCAGCCCACCTTTGATGCCCCCATGGCTGACATTCGCCCCAGCGAGCGCTGGCCCGCCGCCCTTTTGCTCGCCGCACTCATGATCGTCGGCTTCTGGCCGGCCGCGATTAGCGAAGGCATTAACGAAGCCCTGCCCGCCGTTTACAAGAACAACAATCCCGTTGGTCATTATCCCCTCCTTCCCATCTTGGATTCCAGCGACGTTCCCGCCGCGTCCGCTCCATCGGCCACCACTTCTTCGCGATGAATTACGCTTTCTTCCATAGCATCTCCGACAACAACCAGTGGCTCCAGCTCTGGCCGGAGATTTCGCTTGGCGTCATCGCCCTCCTGCTGCTCGTACTCGATTTGGTGCTGAAAAAGCATAATTCGACGGCCATCCCGCGCATTGCCGTTTTCGGCCAATTGGTCGTTCTCTTCGCCTTGATTTTGCAAATTCTTTATCAAAGCAACGACCCCAATGTGGATAAAATCGTGGATTGGAGCTATTTCGACGGGCTCATCACCCTCACCCCTTATGGTGATGTTGGTCGCGTTTTCATTCTGCTCACTTCCCTCTCGGTCAGTTTGCTCGCGATGGTCTATTTTCAGCGCCAGGCCCTTCCGCGCGTCGAATTCTTCCACCTTGTGCTCGTCGTGGCCGCCGCGATGATGTTGCTCGTCCAAAGCACCCAGTTTGTCATGTTCTTTGTCGCGCTGGAAACCGTCACTGTCGGCTTTTATGTCTTGGTGGCCTACTGCCGAACCAGCCCGCTTTCCCTCGAAGCCGGCTTGAAATACCTCATCCTCGGCGCGCTCAGTTCCGCGATTTTGCTCTTTGGCATCGTGTTGCTTTACGGGGTCGCCGCCGCACCCGGCGCGCTCGGCCCCGGCGAGTCATTGCATGACCCAATGAATTTTGTGGATCTGGGTCGCGTCATCGCCCATCAAGCGTCGAACCCGCTGGCCGCCATCGGCGTGGCGCTCGTATTGTGCGGTGTCGCCTTCAAAATCGGCGCCGTGCCCTTCCAGATTTGGGTGCCCGACGTTTACCAGGGCGCGCCCACTCCCACCACCGCCTTCCTCGCCGTGGGTTCGAAAGCCGCTGGTTTCCTGGTCCTGCTTAACCTTGTCACCGGCCCGTTTTCGGCTCCGTGGCTGACCCATCAGGTTCTGGTCCCGCTGTTATCCACCCTCGCGGTGCTCTCCATCCTCTACGGCAATCTCGCGGCCCTCGGCCAGCGCAACGTGAAGCGCGTCATGGGCCTTTCCGGCATCGCGCACGCCGGCTACATGCTGGTCGGCGTCGTCGCCGCGGCGCAAGGGGTGTCTTGGGCCGCTGGCGCGGTGTTGTTTTACCTCTTCACCTACCTGCTCGGGTCCATGTCCGTCTTTGGCGTCATGGTTTATGTCGCCGGCCCGGACGACGAATCCCAGCAACTCGAACATTACGCCGATCTCGGCAAACGCCAGCCCTTCCTCGGCGGCGTGCTGGCCATTGGTTTGGGCTCCTTGGCGGGCATTCCGCCGCTGGCTGGCTTCATCGGCAAGTTGCTCATTTTCTTCGCTGCCTTCCAGGCCAACTTGCACACCCTGCTGCTCGTATCCATCGTCGGCGTGGTTATTTCCATTTACTACTACTTTGGCTGGATGCGCGAAGCCCTTTTTCGCCAGCCCAATGTACCCGGTATTGCGCCTTCCGCAACCGTCGAACCCCCGCTGGCCCCAAGCTACTGGGGCCTTTACGTCCTTCTTATTCTCTCCGCCGCCACTTTATTTGTGGGTATGTATCAGGGCTTTTTTCCGGAATCGCTGAAGTAACCAGGAATTAATGCCTTATTAACGCTATTGCCCCGGCATTTCATTATCCGTCCCGAAGGTGTTCGGGCATAATTGGTCCATGAACGCCGAACTCGAACCGCCGTTGGCCCAGATTGACTCCTGCCGCGACCTTCCCCTCAAGCGCGCCAAAATTGACCATTCCCAGGGCTTCGAGCTCCAACCCGGCCAGATCTTGGATGGTCGGTTTGTCATCGGCGAGCCGCTCAGCCGCGGCGGCATGGCCACCATTTATGTGGCGGAGGACGTCAAGGACCGTGCGCGCAAACTGGCCATCAAGGTTCCCTTCACCCGGTTCGAGCGCGACCCCGCCTATGTCGCTCGCTTTCTCCGCGAAGAATCCATCGGATTGCAATTGGATCATCCCGCATTGCTCAAATTCATCCCCGTCCACGGCGAAAAAAGTCGGCTGTACCTGGTTACGGAGTACCTCACCGGCTGCACCCTCGCCTCCCTGCTCTTCCAACGCGCTCCCCTACCCGAATGCGACGCCCTGCGCATTGCCAGTCTCGTCTGCGACGCCCTCCATTACCTCCACGCCCGCGGTTTCATCCACCGAGACCTCAAGCCCGACAACATCATGCTCTGCCGCGACCAGACCATCCGCATCATGGACTTCGGCCTCGCCGCCCCCATCACCGGCCGGCTCGACTTCCTGGCCGACAAAACCCCCATCTTCGGCACCCCCCAGTACATGGCCCCGGAACAGGTCAAACGCTCCCACTGCGATGCTCGCACCGACATCTATAGTCTGGGTGTCATCCTCTACGAAATGCTCACGGGCCAGCTTCCCTTTAATCACGAAGACCCCTGGGTCATCGCCCAATCCCGCGTCGCGGGCGACCCCGCCGCCCCGCGCCAGCTCAACCCGGCCATCTCCCCCCAAGCCGAGGAAATAGTCCTCCACGCGATGCAACGCAAGTCCGCCGCGCGCCCCGCCGACGCCGCCGCCTTCCAGGCCGAACTCGACGCGCCGGAGAGGGTCCAAGTCACGGGTCTTGCTCAATGCCTCCGCCCACCCCGCTGGGTGATGAGTTTTGAACAAGCTCAAATCCTCTACGGCGTCGGCATCAGCGTCGCTGTTTTCGTCGGGCTCATCGGCGCCTTCTTCGCCTTGATGCATCTCCCGCACGGACATTAAGGGGACTTGCGGGTATACCGAATAATTTGAAAGGCCGGCGCCGATTGCAGGATTTCCGCCGGCCCAAAAAGCTTCTCATACGGCGGGAAAAACGCGTCGCCCTCGGGCGCCGAGTTCACCTGCGTCAAAAAGAGTTCCGTGCAATGCGGCAGCGCCAGCGCATAAATCTCCGCCCCACCAATGATCCAGACATCCCCACTCGGCGGCAGCGCCTGCACCGCTTCCAGGCCGCCCACCACCACTGCGCCCGGCAGGGTGTTCTCACCCGGCACGAGCGTCCGCGACACCACCACATTGCGCCGGTTGGGCAACGGCCGCCCCAGTGATTCCCAGGTTTTTCGCCCCATGACAATCGTATTTCCCGTCGTTCGCTCCTTGAAAAACTTCATATCTTCCGGCAACCGCCACGGAATCTTCCCGCCCGCGCCAATGACGCGGTTCTCGGCTAAAGCAGCAATGGCTTTCCAACTGGACATAAATGGTCTCCGTGATCTCCGTGTTCTCCGTGTTTAAAAGTCTTCAAACCGCAATCGGCGCCTTGATCCCCGGATGCGGATCATACTCCAGGAGTTCGAAATCCTCGAATTTGAAATCCTCCAGCTTCGTAACCGCCGGGTTCAACTTCACCAACGGCAGGCGTTTGGGCTCGCGGGAAAGCTGTAGGTTCACCTGTGCCAGGTGATTCGAATAAAGATGCAGGTCCCCAAAGGTGTGCACAAAGTCGCCCGGTTTCAGCCCGCAGACCTGCGCGACCATCAGGGTCAGCAACGCATACGAGGCAATGTTGAACGGCACGCCCAGAAATAAATCCGCGCTCCGCTGGTAAAGCTGGCAGCTCAATTCCCCACGCGTCGAAACGTAAAACTGGAACAGCGCGTGGCACGGTGGCAACGCCATCTTCTCCACGTCCGCCGGGTTCCACGCCGTCACGATGTGCCGACGCGAGTGCGGCGATTTCTTGATTGCATCCACTACCCGCGCAATCTGGTCAATTTGCAGTCCGTCGCGCGCTGGCCAGTGCCGCCACTGGAATCCATAAACCGGCCCGAGGTCGCCATTGGCATCCGCCCATTCATTCCAAATCGTCACCCCGCGTTCCTGGAGCCACTTGATGTTCGTATCCCCGCGCAGAAACCACAGCAGCTCCAAAACTACCGATTTCCAGTGCACCTTCTTGGTCGTCAACAGTGGAAACCTTTCACGCAGGTCAAAACGCGCTTGCGCGCCGAAGACCCCCCGCGTGCCTACGCCCGTACGGTCCCGGCGCTCCTCGCCGGTGTCCCGAACCAGCTTCAGCAGATCCAGATAAGTTTGCACCCCCCGATAAAAGCGGTTTTTACGCGAACTTCAAAGGGAAAACATTCATCCGAACGCTATTGATGCCCAAACCGTTGTCCGCAGCGAAGAACTAAGCACTAAAGCACTAAGCACGAGAGCACTTATAGGATTGACCACCCCCGGCCCGAATGGCATCGTTATCGTTTACTTTTAAGGATTTTGGGGCTGTAGCTCAGTTGGAAGAGCGCGACAATCGCACTGTCGAGGCCGTCGGTTCGAGCCCGATCAGCTCCACTTTTCTTTCCAAGTGTTCTAGTTCTTAGTGTTTTAGTGCTTAGTGCGCCACTGCAGCCGTCCGTTTACCCAGCCAAATTGGCTCCGTGCGCGTCCGGCAACCAAGGCCGCATCGAAGCATTGAACCAAGCACTAAAACACTAAGCACTAAAACACTATAAAAAAACTATGAGCCAGCCCGAACGGCATGCTTTTCAAGCCGAGGTGCGCCAGCTCCTCGACA
>CAZLPS010000087.1:0-17816 GCA_964561455.1 uncultured Opitutales bacterium | reverse complement strand
GAACCGGCAAGCGCATTTGGTACTTCCAGATTATCCACCATGACATCTGGGACTATGAGCCGTCTTCGCCGCCGCTCCTCGCGAACGTCACCGTTGACGGCAAACCCCGGAAGATCGTCGCCCTGGTCACCAAATACGCGTACACTTTCGTCTTCGACCGGGTTACGGGCGAGCCCATTTGGCCCATCGTTGAAACTCCCGTCCCACAATCCACGGTACCGGGCGAAAAGACCTCGCCCACGCAGCCGATTCCCACCAAGCCGCTTCCCTTTGACCGGGTCGGCGTCACGGAGGATCAACTCATTGACTTCACCCCGGAACTCCACCAGCAGGCCATCGAAATCATCAAAAAATATAACTACGGCCCGCTCTTTACGCCTCCGAGCATGCGCGATGAAAACGGGAAACTCGGAACCCTCCTCATCCCCAATCACACGGGCGGCGCCAACTGGCCGGGCGGGGCCCTCGATCCTGAAACCGGCATCATGTACGTCTCGTCCCTTTCCAACACCGACGTTCTCGCGATTGCCGCCGCCGACCCCAAACGCTCCGACATGGGCTATGTCGGGGCGATGAGCGCTCGCCCGGCTGGCAGCGGAGCCACTGGCGGCACCGCAGGCGCGGGCGGCACCGGCGCTGCGGCCGCAGTGCCGGTCGTGTACAACTCGGGTGGCGAAGGCGGCCCGCCGCGCCCCAACATCGGCCCCCAGGGCCTCCCGCTCATCAAACCACCATGGGGGCGCATCACTGCGATTAACCTAAACACCGGAGACCATGTTTGGATGGTTCCCAACGGCGCGGTTCCCGACGCCATCAAGAACAACCCGGCGGTTAAAGGCATTGACCTCTCCAAAGCCGGCAATCCCGAGCGGGCCCACCTGCTGGTCACCAAATCGCTTCTCTTCTCTGCGGATGGCTCCGGACTTTTCAATGCTGGCCCTGGCGGCGGTGGCAATGTCTTCCACATCCTCGACAAGAAAACGGGCGCAACTGTTTTTGAGATTACCATGCCCGCCGGCAGCACCGGGACTCCCATGACCTATATGATCAACGACCGCCAATATATTGTGGTCGCCACGGGTGGACGGGGCATCCCTGCTGAATTGATCGCATACGCCGTTCCCTAGCTCCGCCATGCCTTGGTCACAAAATTATTCCCCCGTTGGCGGCGTTGGCGTTTCGGCGCTCATCGCCGTGCTGCCGGTTGCGGTGCTGCTGGCACTGCTGGCGTTCTGGCATGTGCGCGCGCACCGCGCTGCGTTCGCCGCGCTGCTGGTGGCCGGCGCGATTGCGGTATTCATCTACGGCATGCCAGCCAAACTTGCCGTGGCGGCAGCCGGCTTTGGTGCGGCGTTCGGCCTGCTGCCCATCGGCTGGCTGATTCTGAACGCGATTTTTATCTACCAACTCTCGGTCGAAACGGGCCAGTTCGTTGTTTTACAAAAACAGATCGCCGGCATCTCGCGCGACCGCCGCATTCAGGCGTTGCTGCTCGCCTTTGCGTTCGGGGCGTTCATCGAGGGCGCGGCCGGATTTGGCGCGCCGGTCGCGATCAGCGGAGCCCTGATGATCGGCCTTGGTTTCAAGCCGCTGGAAGCGGCCAAGCTCGCGTTGATCGGCAACACCGCGCCGGTGGCTTTTGGTTCGCTCGGCATCCCGCTCGTCACGATGGCGCCGATTACCGGGCTCGACCTGCAACAACTCAGCGCCATGGTCGGCCGGCAAATCTCGCTCTTCGCGTTCATCCTGCCGTTTTGGCTGATCACGGCGCAGGTGGGCTGGCGCCGCATGCTCGAAGTCTGGCCGGCCTGCCTGACGGCGGGCGCCACGTTTGCGATCGTCCAGTTTCTCATCAGCAATTTCCACGGCCCGTGGCTCGTGGACATCGTGGCGGCCGCGGCGTCCATGGCTGCGCTGCTGGTGCTCATGCGATTCTGGAAGCCGCGGGAAGAAATGTACAATGAAGCGCCCGCCACGCCGGCCGCCACCCCTGGCACACCCACGGCCACCGGTCCCGCCTGGAAGGCTTGGCTCCCGTGGATTTTCCTCACGGGTTTTGTGTTCTGTTGGGGCATCAACCCGGTGAAGAATCAGCTGAATGCATGGTATGCGCCGCAGCTTCCGGTGCCATTCCTCAACCTGGCCGTGCAAAAAATGCCCCCGGTTGTGCCGGCGCCCAAGGTGGAGACGGCGATCTTCAGTTTGAATCTCCTTTCCGCCACCGGGACCGCGTTGCTGCTTGCCGGCATCGCCTCGGCGATTGGCCTCGGCGTGGGTTTCCGCCGCGCCCTGAAGATTTACTGGCAGACCATCCTGCGGGTCCGCGTTTCGCTGCTGACGATTTCGACGATGATGGCGCTGGGTTACATGACGCGCTACGGTGGCACCGACACGACCATGGGGCTGGCGATTGCCGGGACGGGTTGGTTGTTCCCCTTTTTCTCGCCCATCATCGGCTGGCTCGGGGTCGCGCTGACGGGCAGCGATACGGCGTCGAACGTGCTTTTTGGCAACCTGCAAAAGGTGTCCGCCGGGCAACTTGGCTTCTCGCCGATGCTGATGTGCGCCGCCAACAGCACCGGGGGTGTGATGGGCAAGATGGTGGATGCGCAAAGCATCGTCGTCGCGTCCGTCGCGACGGGTGGCCGGGCCGACAGCCCCGACGCTGGCTCGGTTTTACGCACCGTATTTTGGCACAGTATCGCGCTTGCGGCGCTCGTTGGAATCCTTATCATGCTTCAATCCTATTTGTAACCGGGAATGATTCCCGTGCCCCATCCTCTACCGACTCCCCATATCCCACCAACCCCCATAAACAACTCCAACCACCCAAATCCCATGAACAACCTCAACTCCATGAACCGGCGGGAATTTCTCGCCGCATCGGCCGGTCTGGCGGCAGTGGCTTCTTCCGTAGCCAACGCGCAGCAAGCTCCGGCCGCCGCCGCCCCGGCGGGATCGGGCCAAGGACGCGGCCCGCAAGCCGCTGCCGCCGCCCCCGGCACCGTGACCTTCAACACGGTAATCCCCAAGCTGAAAGCCGGCAAACAGGTCTTCAGCAACACGCTGTACGAACCCGACCTGGAAGCGGCCAAAAAGGCCTGCGTGGGCCAGGATTTCATCTGGATCGAAATGCAGCATAGCACGCTGACCTGGCGTGAGTCGCAGCTTTTGATCGAGACGATTGCCGCCGAAGGTTGCATGCCGTTCCTGCGCGTGCCCTCGGCAACCGAAGGCGACGTGCAGAAAGCCACCGATGCCGGCGCGCTGGGAATTATCTTCCCCATGGTTTACAGCCTGGAGCAGGCGCACAATGCAATCAAGTATGCCAAGTTCCCGGTGGGCAACCTCAATTCGCCCAATATCAAGCCGTGGGGGCATCGCAGCAACGGCCAGGGCCACTGCACCCGCATTTGGGGCAAGGACTACATGACCAACGCGAACAACAACGTGCTAATCATGATTCAGATTGAAAACCCCGAAGGCGTCGGCTTGATCAACACCATCCTCGAGGAAGTCGAGGGGATTGATATCGTCATGGTTGCCAGCAACGATTTCGGCCAGCAGGCCGGCGACCGCGACGGCTCCCCGACCTACAACGCCCGCGAAGAACTCGTCCGCAAGGCGGTTCTCGCCCATGGCAAATACTTGGCCGGTCCTTCGAGTTGGAAAGACCGTCCGGGTTATAGCCTGTTCCAGGGCACTCGAGGCGCGACCAATACGGGATACAACCAGGCGTAGGCCTGCTCTCGGGCATTTCCGAATGTCCTGAGCCAGCGGTTGGCGTTGCCACCGCGCGAGCCCGACAAGCACCCATCCGGGTTGTTTGTCGGGCCTGCGCTTGCGCGGCGCTGTTTAAAGCTCCATCGCCCCAATTATCGAAAGCGCCGGAAGGTAAAGGGGACCGCTGACTCGGTGAGATTACGCGCTTGTTGTTCAAATATCTCCGCCAGTTTGTTGCGGTAAGGTGATTTGGAACATGCTGGGTCGGTAAAGGAGGCGTTCCCGGCAATTAGCGCGGCTTGGCAACGGCATCCGCCATAATCCTCCAACCGCCGATCGCATGACCGGCAGGGCTCCGGCATCCAGTCCGTGCCGCGAAACCGGTTGAAGGCCGCAGAGTTGCCCCAAATTGCTGCCAGCGCATGCTCCCGGATGTTCTCGAATTTCATCCCGGGTATGGCGCTGGCTGTGGGGCAGGGCAATACCTCGCCGCGCGGGTTCACCGTCAGATACTTTCGCCCCCAGCCTTGCATGCACGGTTTTGGAAAATCTCCGAAATAATCCGGCAGGACATAGATCACGTCCATTTTCCCCTGCAGCCGTTTCTGCGCAGCCGCAGCCTTCGAAAACGCCGCCTGTACTTGGGCGCGAGTGGGGAGCAGTTGGTCCCGATTCGCGAAAGCCCAGCCGTAAAATTGCACGTTGGCCAATTCCAATTGGCGGGCGCCCAGGTCCTGCGCCAGTTCAATAATGCCTTCCAGACGATCCAGGTTTCGCCGATGCAGCACCACGTTCAGCGAAAGCGGCAGGCCCAAATCCCGGACCATCCTGGCCGCCTCCAGCTTCACGCGGTGCGCCGCCGTCCCGGCCACTTCGTCGGCTAGCCCCGGTTCGTCTGCTTGAAAGCTAATTTGGATGGAATCAAGTCCGGCGGTGACGAGCTTTACCGCCTTTTCCCGGGTTAAGCCGACCGCACTCGTGATAAGATTGGTGTAAAGCCCCGCCGCCCGGGCCGCCGCCACCAATTCCGGCAGATCCTTCCGCGCCAGGGGCTCTCCGCCCGAAAACCCCACGTGAAAGACGCCCATCGCCGCAGCCTCCTCCAGTACCCGAACCCAATCGTTCGTGGTCAACTCCTCCGCTGCTCGAATCAGTTCTTGGGGATTGGAGCAATAGGGGCAATGCAACGGGCAGCGATGGGTTACTTCCGCCAGCAGAAGCTGGGGCGTCAAAAGCCCGGCTGCCTCTGCTTCAGGAATTTGGGCATATTCCCCGCTCACATCGTCGAGAAGCGAAAAATATTCCTCCAGCTTCGCCGACGGCTCGCGGGCCGGCACCTCGGCTACAATCAATTGATCCTCCAGCAATTTATGCAAATAATCGCGGATGGAATCCACAAATCCAAGGGTCGCCTTCTCCTCGAAATGCCGGCTCAAGGCGTCCACCATCTGGCGAAACGAGACTTCTCCGCCGCACAATGCCAAAATCGCCGCCTCGGATTGCTCCAGGAAAAACATTTTCTCGGGAGCCAACAGCACCCGCGCCACCCCGTATTCGGCCCGGACTCTCTCCGCGACCGCCTGAATCCTAACCCCGGCCGACAAACGGAAAACAGTGTCGTCGCCAATGGTGAAATTTAATTCGATGGACATTTTCACTCCCGACTCATCATCATTTCCAAAAGAACCACCGTGACAAGATTCTTTGGGCCATAGACTTGGTTGATTTTAAATTCAAAAATTCACACTTTGCCCAACCCGCCAAGTCTCCCCATGTCTACAAACCGCAAACTTCCGCATCCGACGCGTAGACAAAAAAACCACATCGCCTCCCAGCGAGAAGCGAACTCAACTTTTAATTTACGACCTGGGGTAACCCGCCTTCTACTTCATGATGTCGGTGCCCGTCTCGGTACCGGCGTAAGAAGTGCACTCACACGACAGTTGGCACTTCCGGAGTATTGGTTTGACCCACGTCTTGGCTTTGGCTTTTTTCATGCGAGTTAATTAAGGCAACGGAACATCCCCTCGTCAACTCCCAAGTTTACCTGGCGCAAGGAAGCCGATGGCTGGTTCTTGCTCCCGGGTCGCTTCGCGTTTTCTATCCCATGCATGTGATACTTTTAGGAACAGCCGCCGGGGGAGGACTGCCCCAATGGAATTGCCGGTGCCGCAATTGTCGCGCGGCCCGCACGGGGTCCGGCTTGGTGCGCCCCCGCAGCCAGTCGTCTGTCGCCATTAGTGCGGATCGCAAACGCTGGTTCTTGCTCAATGCCTCCCCGGACCTCCCCCGTCAGATCGAGTCCTTTATTCCGCTGCAGCCCTCCGGCCCCCATCCGCGCCAGACCCCCATTCAGGCCGTCCTTTTGACCAATGCCGACCTGGACCACACTCTCGGATTACTCTCGCTCCGCGAAAATCCAGAACTGCTCATTTACGCCAGTGCTGAAACTCAATTCGCCCTGACCCAAGGGTTGGCCTTGCTGCCCACGCTCAATAAGTATTGCCAAGCCAGGGTGCGCCAAGCCCCGCTAACCCGGCAGCGATTGTGCCATCGGGATGGGTCCCCCAGCAGCCTCTCATTCCAGGCATTTCGAGTGCCCGGCAAACGACCCCGTTTCGCGGCCAGGGGAAAATCCACAAAATTGAACGGCGGATCCGCCATTGGTTATAAGATCTACGATGGGAAAACCGGGGGTTGCCTGGTCTATTTGCCGGAAATCTTGGCGCTGACCCCGGAGGTGATTTCGCTGGTAAGCGATGGCGATATTTTACTGTTCGATGGTTCCTTCTGGTCGGAAAATGAACTCGCGGAAAACGGCATCAGTGGCCGACTTGCCTCGCAAATGGGCCATATTCCCATCGGGGGTGAAAACGGCAGCTTGCGCGGCCTGACCGGCGTAACCGCCCCCCAAAAGGTCTTTGTGCACATCAACAACACCAACCCCATTTTGCGCGAAAACTCCCGGGAGCGCCAGCAAGCGCTTGCGGCCGGCTGGATCGTTGGCCATGATCGAATGGAGTTTCAACTTTAATGAAGGCGAAAAATCTCGGCGGCGCGAATTTATGGTCCGAAGCGGATTTTCTCCGGCGGATGCGGGAAGTCGGCTTGAAGCATTACCACGATAAACATCCCTTCCACTTGCTATTGGCGGAAGGCCGGCTGCCCCTCGCCGCCATTCGGTGCTGGATTCGGAATCGGTTCTACTACCAGCGCAAAATTCCAATAAAAGATGCCTTCATCCTGACGAATGCCCCGCGCCACGTTCGCAAAATCTGGATTCACCGGATTGGAGACCATGATGGAATTGATGCCACCGGGTGGACTGGGGGCATCCAAACTTGGGTGCGGTTGGATTTGGGCGTCTCCGGCGAAGCTCCGCCGGGATTCGCAAGAAAATCAATCCGCGAACAGACCGAGATTCTCCAGGCGCATGAAGAAAAATTGCAAACGGCGCCCGTCCTGCCCGGAGTGCGCGCCGCGGTGGATGCTTATGTCAATTTTGCCCGAACCGCCCGCTGGGAGCTGGCGGTTGCATCTTCATTGACGGAGATGTTTGCTCCGGACCTGATGAATCGGCGGCTGGCCAGCTTGGAACGGCATTACCCCATGATTCCTTCGTGGTCCTACGATTACTTTCGCAATCGCCCGCCGTTGGCCCGGCGGGATCAGAAAGAAGCGTGGGCGCTGACCGCCCGGAATTGCACCACCCCGAAACTCCAGCGCCATGCCGTGGCGGCGCTTCGATTTAAATGTGATTTGCTGTGGAAAATGTTGGATGCGATCATGGCCAACCGCTCGGGCTAGGCAGCCCAAAGGTATCAAACGGAGAATTTCAAGCAACGGCCGGACGCAATTCACGGTCGCAGCCCGGACCAGGCGTTGTTTTATTGGGCACATGAATACAGCGAAGCTGGTGCGCGCGTTTGCCTCGGGATCGCTCCTGCATCCCACCTCATCCGTGCCCAGTTTTCTGGATTTTACGCACACGTTGGCGGCCAAATTGGGGGTTTCGCTGCCCGGTCCCTCCGAGAAGCAAACTTCCATCGCCAAGTTTATGGGCGATGCCGAACACTGGGTGTTCGTGCTTGTAGACGGCATGGGCTGGGAGTTGCTCAACCTGCTGGCGCCGACCACCTTTCTCCGCTCGCAAAAGGCGATGGAATTACGTGCCATTTTCCCGTCAACCACGGCCTGCGCCATGACAACCCTCGCCACGGGCCTTTGGCCGGGCCAGCACGGAGTTCCGGGCTGGTGGGCGTACTTGGCGGAACGGGGCCTATCCGTCACGACGTTGCCGTTTGAAGAGCGCCATACCCACGCGCCGCTGGATACCTTGGGAGTGGCGGCGGAGGCGCTCTGGCCGTTCGCATCCTGGAGGGAGCGGGTACAGCGTGACTCTCTCACCATCCAGCCCCGGGAGATAATCCACTCAACTTTTTCGAATTATTTGAGCGGCGGTTCGCCCGGATGTGGATACCAGTCAATTTGCGACGCAGTGGACATCGTGGCCGCGCGCCTCGACAAAGTCACGACTCCAAGCTTTACCTATTTGTACCTGCCGGAATTCGACACCGTTTGCCATCGCCAAGGCGTGGATCACCCCCAAACCGCGCAGACCCTTGCAACGATTGATGCAGAACTCAAACGCCTGGTGGATCGCCTAAACGGGCGGGCGCGGCTGGTGATTAGCGCCGATCATGGCCACACGAATATCCCGGAAGCGAACCGCATTTCCCTTCAGGACGGAGATTCCCTGCTCGAACTTCTGCTGGCCCCGCCCACGGGCGAGCCAAGAGTGCCGGTCTTTCATGTCCGCAAGGAGTGTGAATCCGCATTTGTGAAGTTGTTTGGCGCAAGATTCCCCACTGATTGGGTGCTATTGCCAACGGCGCAGGCCGCGGAAATGAAGCTGCTGGGGCCGGAGCCGCTGTCCCCGCTGGCGACCAGCCGCTTTGGCATTTTCATGGGCATCGCCACGGAATTGGCGACCATTCAATATCAATCACCGCTGGATCGGCTCAAACCGGCCCATATCGGATTCCACGCCGGATTGTCGCCGGCCGAAATGCGCATCCCGCTGATTGTCGTTTGAAACAGCAATCAAAAGCAAATTCCATAGAAGCTCTTAGCGAGCTAAAAATTGTTGACCATGCCACTTCGTACT
Organism: uncultured Opitutales bacterium; assembly: GCA_964561455.1. Lineage (GTDB taxonomy): Bacteria > Verrucomicrobiota > Verrucomicrobiia > Opitutales > JABDGR01 > JABDGR01. The sequence continues at coordinate 8,926 of CAZLPS010000087.1, read as the reverse complement.
TTGGTAATTGGAGTCGTAAATGCATGCCCCCAGCCCCATCCAAGTTGACCCCGACCATCGCCGCGCGCTGGCCTGGCTGCGAGGCAATCCCTTGCGGCACATCGTCACCCTGAAAATGATTCACGTTGGGGGCAGGTCGGTCTCCTGCCGGTGGTGCGAGGATGCGGACGGCTGGGGTCTGCTCTCGCTGTTTCATACCGGGGTTTTCGAGTACGATCAGCAAACCTACGCTGACCGCGACTGGGTGGTGCTCATTGACGGCACCTCGGCCGCTGCCAAAGCCAAACTGCTCGAAGAACTGCCCACTGGCGCGCTGGTCGTCAAAACCTACGACCCCGCCGTCAAAGAATTCCTAAAGCGGAAATTGCACGCCTCACCGGTGCGATCGTTTGTTTCCTTTACCATTGCGCCCGGCGGGCTGCCTCCCTCCCCCACCATGGCAATTGTTTCCTCCACCAACCTCGATCCCGCCATCGCCGGCATATTTGCCGAAAATGGGTATGGGAAAAGCGAACTCGCGCGGCACTTTGCCGACGGCGCGCGCTGGTTTGGAATCAAGGAAGACGGCCAAGTCGTCTCGGTCGGTATGGTGTTCCGCAATTTTGAAACCATCTGGGAAATTGGCGGCGTCTATACGCAGCCGGTCCGCCGCCGCCGGGGTCTGGCCCGCCAAGTCGTGTTGGCGGCACTCAACTATTTGCATCAGTCGCAGCTCCTGCCGCGTTACCAAGTCCGCTCGGACAACCTCGGCTCCATTGGTCTGGCCGCAGCGTCCGGCTTGAAGGAATTCCTGCGAATGGACCATTACCTCGTAGACCGGACGATTTGACGAAAGCGCGAGTTCTGAATGATTTCACCGGTTACCGCCCAAAGTGAAGAAAACCGCCACGTATCCATAGAATGCAAAAACAACCGCGTTGATCAGGATGCAAATTACCCCCGCGGCCTTGGCGCCCTTCACCACTGAAATACAGCCAAGGACCATGCCGACGGCGGCAATTGCGGCCAATAGCCACACCTCGCCGAGCGGGGAATGCGGGAATAGGCGCCGATGGCCGGTTTCAGAGAGGGCCGCGGCCACGGGTCCAACTAGCGTTGCAATACCCGCGATTACCGTGGGGAGGCGGAGGGATGGCTTTTCCGTCATGGCTTCCCTTCCATAATTGAATCCCCCATGCCGGGGAAGCATCGCCCCACTGGATAAAATTACGCCTCGGTGCTGCCAGCAGGTTGTGCGGCGGCCATGCGCTTGCGGCGCAAGCCGAGCAAGAACAGGGCAGAGGCGCCCGCCAGGAGGCTCCACGTCGACGGCTCGGGCACCACCACGAACTCAAGGGCCGTGCCACCGTTGGCGAAGACGAAGTAGCTGCCGTTCCCCGCCCCACCCTGCCAGACATTCTCGGCTTGGAACTGGCCCAACGTGAACCCGAGGTTGGACAGCGTATTGTTGGCCGTCAGGAGCGTGTAGGTCTCAGGATGCGTGCCGTCAAAGAAGCCGGTGTCCTGGAAGTCGAACACAATCGCTTCGGTGCTGTTGCCGGAATACGAGACATTACCGGTGACATTTATGCGGTCCGAGAGGTTGCCGGTGGTGCTGAGATGGAAGTAATTGGTGGCGGTGGGCGACGGGTTCCAAATCAGATTGCCGCCGATGGTCAGGACATCCAGGGTCGCGGCCGAGATAATGGACTTGCCGGTTCCGGAAATCGAGTACGAGAGTGATTCATTGAGGCCCGGGGCAAAGGCGCCACCTTCGACGTCCACGTTCGAATTGATGTTGCCACTGCCACCGAGATAGGAACCAGTGCCGATATGAACTGCGGCCGCCACCTGGCCGTTGACCACCAGACCGCTGTTGCTCACCACCACGCTGCCACCGGAATTCGTGCTGTTCCCGGTGAGGACGAGGATGTCGCCACTGACTGCAACGTTGGTGATATTGGAAGCCTTGCCGGTGGTGGTTTCGACGACCGAGACCCCGCTGGCGCCCACCACATTGACGATGCCCGTGCCGCTGAAGCTGCCGGCGTAGTTGGTGGTGGTGCCGACCTCGTTGTAGTTGAAGGTACCGTTGTTGGCCACATTACCGGTGATGCTCGGCGCGGCGGTGGTGCCATCACCCAGGTTAAAGGTCGCCCCAGAGGCGACGATCACGCCGCCGGCATAAGAGTTATTCGAGCCGTTCGAAGTGAGCGTGCCCGCGCTGACGGTGGTGGTACCGGCGTAGGAGATGTTGCTGCTCGTCAGCGTCAGGGTCCCATTGCCTTGCTTGATCAAGCCACCGAGACCGGAGATGTTGCCGGAGTAGACGTTGCTCGGCGCGTTATCGGTACCTTCCGCCAGGGTCAGTCCTTGGACGGTGCCGTTGGTGTTGGACAACACCAACGCTTGGTTGCCCGCGAGCCCAGCCACCGTCGCCGAAGTAATATTCGAGCCAAAGAGGAGGTTACCGCCGACGTAGTCCAGGTCGCTGAATTGGAGGGCGACGCTGCTGTTCACCACGAGGGTGCCCCCGGAGATGGTGGTCGAGCCGTTAAAGGTACTGGCATTGTCGAGTTCGAAGGTGCCATTCAGCACGCTAAGGGAGCCCGTGCCGGAAATGTTGCCGCCGTAGGTAACAGTGGTGGCATTGCCGTTATAAGCGAGGCTTGCATTATCAACGATGTTAGCCGAGGCGACCGCACCATTGGTCGTGCCGTTACCAAGTTGGAGGGTGCCGCCGGAGATGGTCGTGTCGCCGGTGTAGGTGTTGGTGCTGGAGAGCACCACCGTGCCCACAGAAGTCTTGGTCAGGCCGGCGGAGCCCCCGAGGATGGCACTGACGTTGCCGCTTTGCACGTTGAAGGTGGCTCCGGTGGTGCTCAGAGTCCCGGTGCTGCCAGTGATGTTGCCGCCTGCGAGGGTCAGCGGACCAACCAATTGATTGAAGGAGCTGATATCCAGGTTGCCGCCGTTGACCGTCACGCTGCCCGTGCTCAGGAGCGCATTGGTGGAGCCCAAAGCCAAGGTCCCGTTATTAACTGTCGTGCCACCGTCGTAAGTATTCGTGCCCGTGAGAGTCTGGGTATCCAGACCATTCATGGTCAAGGACACGCCCGAACCCGTCAAGTTACCGCTGTAAGTCACGCTCGTGGCGCCAACGGTGCTGTTCAAGGTGAGGGCAAATCCGCTGGGTAGAACTAGGTGCTGCGAACCGGAAAGACCGCCGAAGGTGGCGTCAGTGGTGAGCGCAGTGATGTCCAGCGAGCCGCCCGCGTTGTTGTAAACCAGGATGCTGTTTTGCAGAGCCAGGTCGCTGGTCAAGACCAGCGTGCCACCGGACAACGTCGTATTGCCGGAGAAGGAATTGGGCGCGCTCAACACGAAGGTGCCGTTTCGGACATCGAGATTGCCGGTGCCGGAGATATTGCCGCCATAGATTACGGCCGTCGAATTGCCATTAAAGGCGAGGTTCGCGGAATTGAAGATATTGCCGGAAGCGACCTGGCCGTTGGTGGTGCCATCGCCCAATTGCAGCGTACCGGACGAAATGGCGGTAAAGCCGGCATAGGTCATCGCTGCAACAAACGTCTCCGTCGCCGGGCCAACGGTGGTGACGTTGCCGGTTCCGCTGATCAGGAAATGCTGAACCTGGTCGGTGGGCGCCGTCAGCGTCAAATTCGAATTGTCGACGACGGTCGGGTCCCCCACGAAGTTAATAGTCCCGCCATCAACTATGAAGGCGCCGTTGGATGGGGTGGCGTCATACAACGAAAGCGTTCCAGTGCCATACTTGTATACATCACCGTTGCCGAAGATTCCGCCGAAGAAGCTGCTGTCGAAGTTCTGGTTGTAAACCAACGTTCCGTTATTGACGAGATTGCCGCCAAGGGGGGTCGTGTTGCCCGTGAAGGTCAGCGTGCCAGCGTTGATCGTCGTCAATCCAGAGTAGGAAACGGTGCCGCCGAGCGTCAGGTTGGTGGTGCCGTTTTGGAACAACCCGCCGGTGCCGCTGATATTGCCGCCGAAGGTACTGTCCGCCGACTGGTTAAACACCAGGGTGCTGTTATTAACCAGGCTGCCGCCAAGGGAAGAGGTGCTGCCCGTAAAGGTAACCGTGCCGGCGTTAATCGTGGTCACACCCGAATACGAGTTGGCGCCGCTCAAGGTCAGATTGGTATTCGCATTCTGGATGACCGCCCCCGTGCCGTTGATGGTGCCGCTGTAGGTGCTGTTGGCGGTCTGGTTGAGCACCAAGGTCGCATTGTCCACGATGCCGGCGTTCATGCCAATAACCGGGTTGGTCAAAAGAAGCGTGCCAGCCTTGACCGTGGTCAAACCGGTGTAGGTTTGGGTGCTGGCCAAGGTCAAGGTGCCCGTGCCGACCTTCTTGAGGGAACCGCTGGTGCCGCTTAGTACGCCGGTGTAGGTGGTATCCGCGCCATTCTGGCCGACGGAGAGGGAGACGGCCGAGGGGTTGAGTAGGACGATGTTGGTGGCACCACTCAAGCCGCCCAAGATCGGGCTCGTAGCCCCGTTGAACGAAAGATTGCCGGTCGTAATCACAACGGTGCTGTTTTGCACAGCCAGGTTATTGAACAGGGCCAAAGTGCCACCAATCAAATTTGTCGTGCCGTTGTAGGTATTGGAATTGGTCAAGGCGATATTACCGCTGAGCACGGACACATTGCCAGCGCCACTGATGATGCCACCGAAGAAGCTGGCGGCACTCTGATTGAACGCCAACCAGGAAGAATCCACGATATTGCCGCCGAGGCTGCTGGAGCTGCCGGTGAAGGTGAGGGTGCCGCTGTTAATGGTCGTGGTGCCGGTGTAGGTGTTGACGCCGGCCAGCGTGAAGTTGTTCGAACCATTTTGGGCCACGGTGCCCGAACCACTAATGACGCCGCTGTAGGTCTGGGCGGTGGCATTGCCATTGAAGACCAGGGAGGCGTTATCCACGATGCTCGCGGTGGCGACGGCGCCATTGTTCGTGCCGTTGCCCAATTGCAGCGTGCCCGTCGTGATGGTCGCATTGCCGGTGAAGGCGTTGTTACCGGCAAGGGCAAAGGTGCCGTTCACGATGTTCAGGCCGCCGGTGCCGCTAATGTTACCAGCGAAGCTGAGGAGGGTGGCATTGCCTTTGTAGGTTACGAGTCCGTTGTCCACGATATTGCCGGTGGCCCCGATCAATCCGTTGTTGATGCCATTGCCCAATTGCAGGGTGCCCGTGGAGGATATGGTGGTGTTGCCGGTGAAGCTGTTGGAGAGGTTGCCGAGCACGAATGTGCCGTTAAGGACCGACAGGCTGCCGGTGCCGCTGATGGCGCCACTGTAGAATTGGGGCGTGCCGTTGTTGTTAACGGCCAGCAAGCCGTTGTCCCCGATGCTCGTCGTCGCGACCGCGCCATTAGCCGTGCCGTTGCCCAATTGCAGGGTTCCCGCCGCAGCGATCGTCGCGTCGCCGGAGAAGGTGTTGCTCTTGGTCAACACCAGCGTGCCATTGAGCAGCGTCACATTGCCCGTGCCATTGATCACGCCGCTGTAAGTCTGGACCACCGTGCCGTTGTTGTTGAACGCCAGGAGGGAGTTGTCGACGATGGTCGAAGTGGCCAGGGCGCCGTTGTTCGCGCCATCGCCCAAGGTGAGAGTGCCGGCGTTCAGGGTGGCAATTCCGGAGAAGGTGCTGGCATTCGTGAGGACCACCGATCCGTTGACCAGCGTGACGGTGCCGTTGCCACTGATTACGCCACCGTAAGTCTGGGCGGTGCCGTTGTTGTTGATGGTCAGGTTGGCGTTATTCACGATGCTGGCGGTGGCAAGCTGGCCATTGGCCGTGCCGTTGCCCAACTGCAGGGTGCCGCTGGCGATGGTGGCGGTGCCGGAGAAGGTGCTGGCGTTGGTAAGCGTCAGGGTGGCCGAACCGTTTTGGGTTACGGTGCCGGAGCCACTAATGACCTTGCCGTAGGTGCTGTCGGCGCTCTGGTTGAACACGAAGTTGGCATTGTTCACCGTGTTACCGGTGAGGCTGCCGGAGTCGTTGGTCAAGGTCACGGTGCCGGCGCTGATGGTCGTGGTGCCGGAATACGTGTTGACGGCCGAAAGCGTCAGGTTGGTGTTGGCGAGTTGGGTAACGTTGCCAGAGCCGCTGATGACGGCGCCGTAGGTGCTGGCCCCACCCTGGTTAAAGGAGAGGTTGGAATTATCCACGATGCCGCCGTTCAAACCGATGGACGCGTTGGCCAAAGTCAGCGTGCCACCGCCGATGGTGGTCGCCCCGGCGAAGGTGTTGGTGCTGGTGAGGGTGAGGTTGCCCGCGCCATTCTTAAACACGACGCCGGAACCGCTGATGACGCCGCTGTAGGTGTTGGTCGTGGCTTGATTGAAGACCAGGGTCGCATTATCCGAAATGTTGCTAACCATCACGGAGGTGTCGCCAGCCAGGGTTAGCGTGCCGCTGCTGATGGTGGTCAATCCCGAGTAAGTGTTGCTGCCGCCGAGGGTGAGGTTGCTGGCGCCGGCCTGAGTCAGGATGCCCGTGCCGCTAATATTACCGTTGAAGGAACTTGCGGAAGCTTGGGCAAAGACCAAGGCCGCATTATCAACTATGTTGCCCCCCAAGCCGGACGTGCTGCCAGTCAGCGTCAGCGTGCCGTTGTTAACCGTGGTCAATCCGGAATAATTATTGGCGCCAGCCAGAGTCAAATTGCCGAATCCGGATTGAGTCAGGGAGCCTGTGCCCGAGATGACACCATTGAAGCTGCTGGAGGCCGTCTGGGTGAAGACCAAGGCGGAATTGTCGGAGATATTGCCCGTTAAGCCAGAGGTGCTGTTCGACAAGGTCAAGGTACCGGCACCGATGGTAGTGTCACCGGAATATGTATTGCTGCCGCCGAGCGTGAGGTTGTGTGCGCCCAAGGTGGTCACAGAGCCGTTACCACTGATGGCACCGGCGAAGCTGCTGTCGGCGCTCTGGTTGAAGACCAGTGCGGCATTGTCAACGATGACGCCGCCCAAATTGGCGGTCTTGCCCGCGAAGGTGAGCGTGCCGCTACTGATGGTCGTCGTGCCCGTGTAACCATTGTCGCCATTCAGGGTCAGGTTATTGGTGCCGCTCTGGGTGAGGTTGCCGGTGCCGTTGATCACGCCGAGGAAATTGCTGGCCGAGCTCTGGCTGAACACCAGATAGGAATTATCCACGATTCCGCCACCGAGTCCGCCGGTGTTGCCGGTGAAGGCCAGGGTGCCCCCGCCGACGGTGCTGGTACCGGAGTAGGTGTTGTTGTTGCTCAGGGTCAAGGTGCCGGAGCCAGTCTTGGTCACCCCTCCCAAACCGCTGACCAAGCCCGAGAAGGTGCCCGAGGCAATATTGAGAACAGCGGATTGCAAATTGATCGAACCATTACCGGTCAAAAGCCCGACCGACTGACTAGTGGTGTTGCCGAGGTTCAAGGTGCCGTTGGTGTCAATGAAGAGCGAATTTGCGCCATTGCCCAAAGTTCCAGCGCCATTCAGCAATAATGTACCGGCGTTAATTGCGGTGGTCGAGGTGTACGTGTTTGCGCCCGTGAGAGTGACCGTGCCATTGCTCGGGCTGCCGTCGGTATTCTTGACCAAGCCGCCGTTGCCGGCCAAGCCCGTGCTGACGGTGCCATTGGTGAAGATGTACGCATTGGGCGAAGAAATCGTGCCGTTGATAACCAAACCGCCGGTGACGTTGACATTGCCCACCGTCTGGGTGGTGCCGCCAAGGTCAACCGTGCCGCCAGTCGGGACGTTGAGGGTGTTGGTCGTGTTGCCGAGGGTGCCGATGCCGCTGATTTGCAGGGTGCCAGCATTGACCGTCGTGAAGGTCGTGTAGGTGTTAAGGCCGGAAAGAACAACCAAACCGCCGCCAGCCGTGCCGTCCGTATTCTTGGTCAGGCCGCCTGCGCCCGCGAGAATCGCGCTGATGGTGCCGCTTTCGACCACAAAGGACGAGGCCGTCAAATTGCCGGTTGTACCCGTGATGGAGCCGTTGACCAGAGTAACAGTGCCAACCGAGGGATGGAAGCTGACGACCACCAGATTGCCGCCGCCCACCGTCACAGTACCCGTGCCGAGTGCGCTGTTATTGCCCACCGTCAAAGTGCCGCTCGAAATCGTCGTGCCACCGGTGTAAGCATTGGTTCCGCTCAAGGTAAGGTTATTGCTACCGGACTGCGTAACCGTACCCGCGCCACTGATGATGCCACCGAACGTGCTCGCCGCACTTTGATTGAACACCAGCGAGGTGGCGTCCGTGATATTGCTCAAGAGGCCGTTGGTGCTGCCCGTCAGGGTCAGCGTACCGGCGTTAATCGTCGTGGCCCCGGAGTAAGTATTGTTGCCGGAGAGCGTCAGATTGACCGAACCATTCTGGGCCACCGTGCCCGCGCCGCTGATGACGCCACCAAACGTGCTCGCCACGCTCTGGTTGAAGATCAACGCCGCGCTGTCGGTGAGGTTGCCGCCCAAATTGGCCGTGTTGCCGGTCAGCGTCAGCGTGCCCGCGCTGATCGTCGTGGTGCCACCGTAAGTGTTGTTGCCAGCCAGCGTCAGGTTCGCGCCGCCATTCTTCGTCACTGCGCCCAGACCGCTGATCACGCCACTGAAGGTGCTGTCGGCGCCTTGGTTGAACACCAGCGAGGTCGCGTCCGCGATGTTGCCCGTCAGGCCGTTGGTGCTGCCCGTCAACGTGAGGGTACCCGAGCTGATCGTCGTGCTGCCACTGTAAGTATTGTTGCCGGAAAGGGTCAGATTGGCTGAGCCGTTTTGCGCCACCGTGCCAGCGCCGCTGATCACCCCGCTGAAGGTGCTGGCCACACCCTGGTTGAACACCAGGGAAGCCGCGTCCGCGATATTGCCCGTCAAGCCGCTGGTGCTGCCCGTCAGCGTCACCGTGCCGGCGCTGATCGTCGTGGTGCCA